>CP013997.1:673479-1346959 GCA_001534745.1 Pseudomonas monteilii | reverse complement strand
GCTTTACCTGTCCCGCGCCCTTTTAGAGGGGGCAAGTTACAAGCTGCAAGTGACAAGCTGACCTTCAGAGCGATGGCACAGCGACAAGGACTCAGTCACCAAGCGCTGAACCGAAGCCCTGCACACTTGCTTGTAGCTTGTAGCTTACGACTTGCAACTCCTCCCCCATTACCCGAAGCTTGCAGCTCAACGCTTGCCGCTGGTCTGGAGTACCTTATGCGCGACACCCTCAACCGAGGCCTGATCGATTTCCTCAAGGCGTCGCCGACGCCGTTTCATGCCACCGCGTCGATCGCCCAGCGTCTGGAAGCGGCCGGCTACAAGCGCCTCGACGAACGCGAGCGCTGGACCACGGTGCCCGGCGGCCGCTACTACGTCACGCGTAACGACTCCTCGATCATCGCCATCCAATTGGGCAAGCAGTCGCCGCTCGAAGGCGGCATGCGCCTGGTCGGTGCCCATACCGACAGCCCGTGCCTGCGGGTCAAGCCGCAACCGGAGTTGCAGCGCCATGGCTTCCTGCAGCTGGGGGTGGAGGTCTACGGCGGCGCCTTGCTGGCCCCGTGGTTCGACCGTGACCTGTCGTTGGCCGGGCGCGTGACCTTCCGCCGCGATGGCAAGGTCGAGAGCCAGCTGGTCGATTTCAAGTTGCCGATCGCCGTCATTCCCAACCTGGCCATTCACCTGAACCGCACCGCCAACGAAGGCTGGCCGATCAATGCGCAGCACGAGCTGCCGCCGATCCTGGCACAGGTGGCCGGTGACGAGCGCGTCGACTTCCGCGCGCTGCTGACCGAACAACTGGCGCGCGAGCACGAGCTCAATGCCGATGTGGTGCTCGATTACGAACTCAGCTTCTACGACACTCAGGAGGCCGCGCAGATTGGCCTCCATGGTGAGTTCATCGCCGGCGCGCGCCTGGACAACCTGCTCTCCTGCTTTGCCGGCGTCCAGGCCCTGTTGAATGCCGACAGCGACGAGACCTGCGTGCTGGTCTGCACAGACCATGAAGAAGTCGGTTCCTGCTCGGCCTGTGGCGCGGACGGTCCGATGCTCGAGCAGACCCTGCAGCGTCTGCTGCCGGGTCATGACGAGTACGTGCGCTGCATCCAGCGCTCGCTGCTGATCTCGGCCGACAACGCCCATGGCGTACACCCCAACTACGCTGACAAGCACGATGGCAACCACGGCCCGAAGCTCAACGCCGGGCCGGTGATCAAGGTCAACAGCAACCAGCGCTACGCCACCAACAGCGAGACGGCCGGGTTCTTCCGTCACCTGTGCATGGCCGAGGAAGTCCCGGTGCAGAGCTTCGTGGTGCGCAGCGACATGGGCTGTGGCTCGACCATCGGCCCGATCACCGCCGGCCACCTGGGCGTGCGGACGGTGGACATCGGCCTGCCGACCTTTGCCATGCATTCGATCCGCGAGCTGTGCGGCAGCCATGACCTGGCGCACTTGGTGAAAGTGCTGACGGCGTTCTACCGGAGTGTGGAGCTGCCGTAGGCAGACGTGGCGACGCACAGCCTGGACGGCTTGGCTGGCCTGACAGAACGATGCACGTCTTTTGTGAGAGCAGGCTTGCATGCGATGCGGGCGGTGACGGACCGGACGCTATCGCGGGCAAGCCCGCTCCCACACGTACCGCAATGTACTGACTCATCACGGTGTAGCTACGGGTGTAGGAGCGGCCCCAGCCGGGGCGCCGGACCGGCCGCGATTGGGCCCGCAGGGGCCACGTAATCCTGAAATTATCCCTTATAAAATCAACAAGATATCTGTGCTCAATGAGAGTTCGTCCGCCGCCTTGGCGCCGCGCTGTCGCGCAGAGAACATGTCGATAGCTGGCAGGATCCGGAGCTTCATTGCTAACTGATTTAAGGGCCGCTTTGCGGCCCATCGCGGCACAGGGGCCGCTCCTACACCCGTAGCCCCACCGCGGGGTTTCAGGCTATCGCGGTCATCTGAGCGGCCCCTGCCGGGGCGCCGGACAGGCCGCGATTGGGCCCGCAGGGGCCACACAAGCCTGAACTTATCTCCTATAAAATCAACAAGATATTTGTACTCAATAAGAGCAAACGTTCTCGCGATGCCGGCGGTGACGGGCCGGACGCTATCGCGGGCAAGCCCGCTCCCACACGGTCCGTGACACCCCATTCCACCGTGGCATGGACAGGAGGACATCCCTTGTCCTACCTCAATGCCCGGCCCCCTCGCCTTGGCTACACTTTCCCTGTCGATCTTGTGTCTTCGCAGAAGGAGCCTGCCATGTCCGCCTTGCATTCGATGCTGATTCCCGTCATCGCGGGCCTGTCGTTGCTGACCGTGGGCTTCGGCCTGCGCGAGCGTGACCTGGGTGTGCTGATGATGTGGCTGGGGACGCTGGGCATCTTTGGCATCATGTGCTGGAAGATCCTCGAGAAACTGGCCTGAAATCCTCTACACTCGGGCATCGTCTGTCCCGAGGTAGTGTGTCCGGTGCCTGTTCTCCTGCGTTGTCTCTATCTGTTGTGCCTGTTCGCCTTCGTCGTGCCCGCTCAGGCGGCCGGATTGCCCAGCCTGCTGGGGTCGGGTTCGTCCCATCAGGAACAAGCCTCCGAACCCCTGGGCAAGTCGCTCGACGAGGTCATCACCACCCTGGAAAACGACCAGCAGCGTGGCAAGCTGCTGGCGGACCTGAAAAAGCTGCGTGACAGCACGCGCCAGGCCCAGCCGACCGAGGCACAAGGTGTGCTCGGGCTGATCGGCAGCACCTTGCACGATGTCGAGAAGCAGTTCAGCGGCGAGGCCAGCCCGTTCCGGCGCTGGTCGCTGGAACTCGACCAGGCCCGGCAAGAGCTGGCGGCGTTGGCCGTACCGATGCAGGAATGGCCGATGATCCTCTTCGGCTTCGCCGCCATCATCGCGGTCTGGAGCCTGCTGGCGATGACCTTCAACTGGATCGGCCACCGCCTGCAGGTGCGCTTCGGGCTGCCCGAGGAGCTGCCACAGCATCCGCGCCCGTGGGACCTTCTGCGCTTTGCCCTGCGCAAGCTCGGGCCCTGGCTGGTGGCGCTGATCTTCACGGTCTACCTGAGCTTCGCCCTGCCCTCCTCGCTGGGCAAGTCCCTGGCCATGGTACTGGCCTATGCCCTGGTGGTCGGCACCTGTTTCTCGGCCATCTGCGTGATCGCCTTCTCCCTGCTCGACGGCCCCCACCGCCACCGTGCGCTGGACATCCTGCGTCACCGGGCCTTCAACCCGCTCTGGCTGATCGGTAGCTTCGCCGCCTTCGGCGAGGCCATGAGCGATCCGCGTTTGACCGCGGCGCTCGGGATCCATCTGGCGCACACCCTGGCCACCGTCACCAACATCGTGGCGGCGGTGTGCACGGGCCTGTTCATCCTGCGCTTCCGTCGGCCCATCGCCCACCTGATCCGCAACCAGCCGCTGTCACGTCGTCTGACGCGGCGCACCCTGAGCGACACCATCGGCGTCCTGGGCAGCTTCTGGTACGTCCCGGCGCTGGTGCTGGTGGCGATCTCGTTGTTCGCCACCTTCATCTCGGCAGGCGACACCAGCACCGCACTGCGCCAGTCGCTGATGTGCACGGTGCTGGTGGTGGTGTGCATGGTGCTCAACGGTCTGGTCCGGCGGCATGCCGTCAGCCCCCGGCGCACTCACCGGCGTCAGCAGGTCTATGTCGAGCGGTTGAAGAGCTTCGGCTATGCCCTGCTGCACCTGTTCATCTGGCTGGTGTTCCTGGAAATCGGCCTGCGGGTCTGGGGCTTGTCGATGATCCGCTTCGCCGAGGGCGATGGGCATGAGGTCAGCCTGCGGGTCATGGGCCTGACCACCACGCTGATCATCGCCTGGCTGGTGTGGATCCTGGCCGACAGCGCCGTGCACCATGCCCTGGTGCGTTCGCGCCGCGGCCTGGCCAACGCCCGCGCGCAGACCATGATGCCGCTGGTGCGCAACGTGCTGTTCATCACCATCTTCATCATCGCGCTGATCGTGGCCCTGGCCAACATGGGCATGAACGTCACGCCGCTGCTCGCCGGTGCCGGTGTCATCGGCCTGGCGGTGGGTTTCGGCGCTCAGTCGCTGGTGGCCGACCTGATCACGGGCCTGTTCATCATCATCGAGGACTCGCTGGCCATCGACGACTACGTCGAACTGGGCGGACACCTGGGCACGGTCGAAGGGCTGACCATCCGTACCGTGCGCCTGCGCGACATCGACGGCATCGTGCACACCATCCCGTTCAGCGAGATCAAGAGCATCAAGAACTACTCGCGCGAGTTCGGCTACGCCATCTTCCGCGTGGCCATCCCGCACACCATGGACATCGACCAGGCCATCGGCCTGATCCGCGACGTGGCCCAGAAGCTGCGCGCCGATCCGTTGATGCGTCGCAACATCTGGTCGCCCTTAGAGCTGCAGGGCGTGGAGAGCTTCGAATCGGGGTCGGCCATCCTGCGTGCCCGCTTCAAGACCGCACCGATTAAGCAGTGGGAAGTGTCCCGGGCCTTCAACCTGGCGCTCAAGCGCAAGCTCGACGAAGCCGGCCTGGACCTGGCCACGCCACGGCTTTCCGTGCAGGTAGTGACGGCAGGCGGGGGCACGCCGAAGCCGGCGAGCGAAGCGACCACCTGATTCTTGCTCTCACCAAGCCCTCCCACACGGCTCAGCCCCGCGCTGAACGAGGTGGGAGCAGCTGTCTTTTCTACTCGGCACATGCCCGGCCGCATGCGGCGCCTGGCAGGGCCCTATCGCTGGCAAGCCAGCTCCCACCCAGACCTCTGCAGCCATCGATGTAGGCAGGGCTGCGCAGGCAGCTTGTGGGAGCGGGCTTGCCCGCGATAGCGCCCGGTCCGACACCGCCTGCATCGCGGGCAAGCCCGCTCCCGCAGGGTCCCGCGATAACCTGCAACGCCGCGGTACGGCTACGGGTGTGGGAGCCAGCTTGCCGGCGATGCAACCGATCGTCGAGATCTGAACTACGCTATACCTCCAGCGGGCTGTCATCCAACGGACATCAAACGGTCATGCACCCTCGTCAGCATGGCCCCTTGCAGCGCCGTTCGATCGAAGGCCTCACCTTGATCGTAGATTCCCACGCAAGGAGTTCTGGATGAAACAGCGGTTCATGGCATCACTGCTGGGCTCGGCCCTGACCTTGGCCTTCTGCACGAGCGTGCAGGCCGCCGACGTCGACCTCAAGGTACTGGAAGACGCGGCGCGCAAGGAAGGCGCCGTGAACAGCGTCGGCATGCCGGACGCCTGGGCCAACTGGAAAGGCACCTGGGCCGATCTGGCCAGCCGCTATGGCCTGGTGCACAGCGACACCGACATGAGTTCCGCCCAGGAGGTCGCCAAGTTCGAGGCCGAAAAAGACAACGCCAGCGCTGACATCGGTGACGTTGGTGCCTCGTTCGGCCCCATCGCGGTCGCCAAGGGCGTCACCCAGCCCTACAAGCCCACGACCTGGGAGCAGATTCCCCAGTGGGCCAAGGATCAGGACGGGCACTGGGCGCTGGCCTACACCGGGACCATCGCCTTCATCATCAACAAGGACCTGGTCAAGGAAAAGGACCGACCGGCCCAATGGCACGACCTGGAGCGTGGCAGCTACAAGGTCGCCATCGGTGACGTCGGGACGGCCGCCCAGGCCGCCAATGGCGTGCTGGCCGCGGCCATCGCCTACAAGGGCGACGAACGCAACATCACGCCAGGCCTGCAACTGTTCACCAAGCTGGCCCAGCAAGGTCGCCTGTCCATGGCCAACCCGACCATCCAGACCCTGGAAAAAGGCGAAGTCGAAGTGGGCGTGGTCTGGGACTTCAACGGCCTGAGCTACCGGGAACAGATCGACCCCAAACGCTTCGAGGTGGTCATTCCCGCCGACGGCTCGGTGATGTCCGGCTACACCACGATCATCAACAAATACGCCAAGCACCCGAATGCCGCCAAGCTCACCCGTGAGTACATCTTCAGCGATGCGGGCCAGACCAACCTGGCCATCGGCCACGCCCGACCGATCCGCGCCGAATACCTGAAGCTGGCACCCGAGGTGCAGGCCAAACTGCTGCCCAACGAGCAATACCGCGCAGCCCAGCCGATCAAGAACGCCGAGGCCTGGGAGGCGACGGCCAAGAAACTGCCGCAGCTGTGGCAGGAGCAGGTCATCGTGGAAATGCAATGAGCCGAGGCCCGACCATGGTCGAGGTGAGTCCACGGCAGGCCGTGTCATGAACACGCGCACGCGTGGCTGGGCGCTGCTGTGCGGGGCGCCCTTCGCCCTGTGCCTGCTGGTCTTCCAGATCGCGCCACTGGCGTGGGTCATGGTGCACAGCGTGCAGACCGACGACGGCTGGGGCCTGGACAACTTCGTGCGCATCGCCACCTCGAAATTTCATCGGCAAGCCATCGGCCACAGCCTGGAGATCGCCTTCTGGTCGAGCCTGATCGGGATCCTCATCGCCCTGCTCGGCAGCTACTCCCTGACCCGTGTGGACTCTCGGCTGCGCGATGTGGTCAGCGCCTTCGCCAACATGACCAGCAACTTCAGCGGGGTGCCGCTGGCCTTCGCCTTCATCATCCTGCTCGGCTTCAATGGTGCCCTGACCCTGCTGCTCAAGCAGGCGGGCCTGATCGGAGATTTCAACCTGTACTCCAAGAGCGGCCTGATCCTGGTCTACAGCTACTTCCAGATTCCGCTGGGCGTGCTGCTGCTCTACCCGGCGTTCGATGCGCTGCGCGAAGACTGGCGGGAGTCGGCCGCGTTGCTGGGGGCCAGCCCGTGGCGCTATTGGCGGCACATCGGCCTGCCGGTACTGGCACCGGCGCTGATGGGCACCTTCGTGATCCTGCTGGCCAACGCCCTGGGCGCCTACGCCACGGTCTACGCCCTGACCACCGGCAACTTCAACATGGTGCCGATCCGCATCGCCGCGCTGGTGGCCGGCGACATCACCCTCGATCCCAATCTAGCCAGTGCCCTGGCCATGATCCTGGTCGGGCTGATGACGCTCGTCGCCGTGGTTCATCACGGGCTGCTGAAGCGGAGCTACCATGCGCGCTGACCGTTCGCTCACCGACTCGCGCGCCAACCGGGCCTACCACCGCACGGTGGTGTACCTGCTGTTTCTGATCCTGCTGCTGCCCCTGGCCGGCACCCTGCTCTATTCCCTGGCCACCAGCTGGTCGGCCAGCCTGCTGCCCAGCGGGCTGACCTTCAAGTGGTACGTCGCCTTGTGGAGCGAGCCGCGCTTTCTGGCGGCGTTCGGTCGATCGCTGCTGATCTGCGTCGGCGCCTTGCTGTTGTCGGTGGCGCTGATCCTGCCGCTGCTGTTCGTGGTGCATTACCACTTCCCGCGGCTGGATGCCTGGATGAACGTGGTGATCCTGCTGCCGTTCGCCGTGCCCCCGGTGGTGTCGTCGGTCGGCCTGCTGCAGCTGTATGGCAGCGGCCCGCTGGCGATGGTCGGCACGCCCTGGATCCTGATCGGCTGCTACTTCACCATCGCCCTGCCCTTCATGTACCGGGCGATCACCGACAACCTGCGGGCGATCAACCTGCATGACCTGATGGACGCCGCCCAACTGCTGGGCGCCAGCCCCTGGCAGGCGGCACTGCTGGTGGTACTGCCCAACCTGCGCAAGGGCCTGCTGGTGGCACTGCTGTTGTCGTTCTCGTTCCTGTTCGGCGAGTTCGTCTTCGCCAACCTGCTGGTCGGCACACGCTACGAGACCCTGCAGGTCTACCTCAACAACATGCGCAACAGCAGCGGGCATTTCAACAGCGCGTTGGTGATCTCCTATTTCGCCTTCGTGCTGGTGCTGACCTGGGTCGCCCACCGCCTGAACAAGGACAAGTCCTGAGATGAGCTTTCTCAGCGTGCAGCACCTGCACAAACACTACGGCGACAATCCAGTCTTCCAGGACATCACGTGCGAAGTCCAGCGTGGTGAATTCGTGACCCTGCTCGGCCCTTCCGGGTGCGGCAAGTCGACCCTGCTGCGCTGCATCGCCGGCCTGACGCCGGTCGACGGTGGGCGTATCCTGCTCGAGGGCCAGGACCTGGTGCCGCTCAGCCCACAGCAGCGCGGTATAGGCATGGTGTTCCAGAGCTATGCGCTGTTTCCCAACATGACCGTGGAGCAGAACGTTGCCTTTGGCCTGCGCATGCAGAAGACCGCCTCCCCGGAACGCCTGACACGCGTCCGCGAGATGCTGGCGCTGGTCGAGCTGACAGATTTTGCCAAGCGCTACCCGCATCAGCTGTCGGGCGGGCAGTGTCAGCGCGTCGCCCTGGCGCGCTCGCTGGTGACCCGGCCGCGGCTGCTGCTGCTCGACGAACCGCTCTCGGCCCTGGACGCACGCATTCGCCGGCACCTGCGTGAGCAGATCCGGGCCATCCAGCGCGAACTGGGGCTGACCACCCTGTTCGTCACCCATGACCAGGAAGAAGCCCTGACGCTGTCCGATCGCATCGTGCTGATGAACGAGGGCCGCATCGTCCAGAGCAGCGATGCCGAAACGCTGTACACCGCGCCGGTGGACGCCTTCGCGGTGGGTTTCATCGGTCACTACAACCTGCTCGAGGCGCCGAGCGCCACGCAGCTGCTACGGCGCCCCGTCACCCGGCGCCTGGCGATTCGTCCAGAGGCCATCCGCTTAGGTGTGGAAGGCGCGCTCGCGGGCCGTATTCTCGACCATAGCCTGCTCGGCAACGTCATTCGTTACCGTGTCGAGGTCGAGGGCAGCGAGCTGCGCGTCGATGTGCTCAACCGTACGGCGGCCGACCTCTATGCCACTGGGCGCGACGTGCGCCTGACCATCGAACCGTCGGCCCTGATCGAGATCGACTGACGCCCCGGCGCTACCCGATCAGGCGTATACTCCGCCTCCGTTTCAGTCAATCGAGGACCTTCCCATGGCCAATCCACATCTGGTCTACCACCTGCAACTGCTCCAGCACCTGCGCACCATCCTGGTGGCGCTGGGCGAGGCCGAGCAGGTGCCGGATGAAAGCCACGCCCTGTTCCTCGAACGCTTCGATGACCTGCTGGCTCAACTGCCGCAAGATCCGCTGGAAAGCCAGTACCTGGGCCAGGATCTGATGTGCCAGGTGATTCAACGTTACCCGCAAATCGCTCATCTGGTGCCCCGCGATCTGCTGTGGTTCTTTGGGGGCGATTGCCTGCACTTCATGCCTGACGAAGAGCTGCACGTGTATCAGCAGCTCGAGGAACGCCGTTACGAGGCCGAGCGTAACGACGAACCCTTCGACTGGCATCAGGAGCAGCAACTGCTGACCCAGGCATCGCCGACGACTCGACACTGATCGAGTCTTGTTTTATCGCGAATAGGCCTCCACCAATGTATCGATGTCGAGCATCGGCAGAGCAATGATCGTCATCCCCCAACGCCATTCATCCTGCCTGGATTCGTCTATCCCGATCACGACAGAATAAGCGCTGGGGTCGGACTCGGCGGTTTTGAACACACCTGAACTCACCGAGCCATTGCCTGCCACCACATGCCAGGATATCTGCGAGTCCGGCACTGCTATTTCTTTCTGATCGCGGTTGAGGTAACACAGCGAAAGCTTGAGTTCGCTAAGCGTGTGTTTGGCAACCCGGATAAAATGTGTCGGATACACCCAGCGGACCACGATGCTCACGTACGCTTCGTAATCTTGTGCCTTGGCGCTAATGACTTCAGTGATCGTTGGTGTGGACAGGCTGCTGCGGTAGGCAGCAGGTATCAAGGTGTCCCCTGCCTGGTTGAATCGCACGGCCGGCTTTAAGGCTACGGGCGGAGTGTAGCGACACTTGCTGCCATGTGGCCGAAACATGCCATAAAACCTTCCCCCTTCTGGTCTCCACCTCACCTCATCGACGTAGGACAATGACTCGAACTCAATGGGTCCGCCCCCGGCATCGGAAAAGGTAACGAGGGGAGTAAGCATCAGATCGCACACAGGGGTAGCAAGCTGAGTCTTGGCTAACGCCGATGTGGGCTCCACATGCGTGTAACCACCTAGATAATATTGCCCTCCTGGATAGTCTCCAGCACTCCACTTCATCGAACCACTGGGCGCGAACAGGCTGGTGATCCAGTGCCTATCCAGCGGCGGCATGCCATCCAAAACCCTTGGGAATGTATCGATATTGAACCACAGCAGTGCAGCTCCTGACTGGATCGACTGGGACGGGCGCGCTTCTTGATCGACCCGACTATAACGGAAGGAAGCTTGCACTGCAGGCCGTAGTAGAGTCGCATCGTAGTCTTTGTAGTAGATCCTGACATAATGAAGAGCAAGTCCCAGGGGTGCCGACAGGGTCGTCAGCCTCATTTGCTTCAATGGCTCAAAGTGTTGCCTGAACTTGCTGGCGCTCAGTCGATCCTGCTCGATCACATAGACGGCCGGCTTTGACCAGTGCACGTAGAGGCCTTGACTCTTGGCCGTGTGGTACTCCATGTGCAGGTCCTGAAGCTCGAGAGTGACTTGAAGCACGTTGTCGCCGTCGGCGCCCGACTGTTCGATTCTGAACGCTTGCCGAATAGACATGCCACTGGATTCGGTCAAGTACACCCGCAGGTCGGTCAGCAGGCGCCTGCTGACTGTCAAACTGTGCCTTGAGGTATCGAACTGCATGTTCGGATACCCCAGCCTTACCACACTGAGCTCCCAGGTGTTTCCAGCCATTTCACGCTCGGCGATGACAGGGACTGACAGGCCCAGGTTGCGGCCCTGACTTGCGTAGCGCTCAGCCCATAAGCGGTTGAGGTCGGCCACTGTTATGAAGGCGACAACAGAGGGGCCGCTTGACGACCCACTGATGGATTCTGCGGTTGACATGCTCATATGCCGAACCTCGTGAGAAAGTTCTAATGTGCACGTAAGCCCCCTTATTGAAAACTGACATTTTTATCAGTTACCCCACGTGGGAAATTAAAATACCCTAAAGCCTACGCTGTTTCAGTTGTCCCTCTATAAATATCCGATTTTTCCTACAGGCGTGCCCCTCGCACCACAATTAACATTCGGCTCCCCTGCCGTGCAGTTGTTCGGCAGACACCCAGAGGACTCACGTCCTTATAACGACTGTTCCACAGTGGAGTTCACCATGAAACACATGCTCATCCCTCTTGCCATCGGGCTTGGTCTGGCCAGCAGTACCGCCTTCGCCGCTGAAATCGGTAGAGGTTCGATCAACTTCTACGGCCAGATCAATTCGGGCAGTTGCCCGATCGAAATCATCGACCCCTCGACCGGCCTCCCGGTGGCGCGCATCAACATGGGCAACGTCAATGCCGCGCAGTTCAACAACGTGGGCGTTGAAGCGGCGCAACGTACCTTTGGCATGCGCCTCACCCCAGGAGGGAACTGCTCAATTTCAGCAGGCCAGAGCGCTATAGTTACCTTCACCGGCGCCTATGGGGGCGCGGGTGCAGGGAACACGCTGTATGCACTGCAGCCAGGGAGCGCCACCAATCTGGCCTTGGTCATCAAGGACAGTAACAACAAGCCGATATCCAATGGTGGACAATCCAGAGCGTTCCCATTAGACGATACGAAACCTACGACCATCATCTTCTCGGCCGCGTATCAATCCATAGGTGCACCCGTGAGTGCTGGCTCCGCCGATACCGACGTGTCATTTATCGTCGACGTTCAATGAGACAATACCCTGGGCGGGTTGAAATCGCTCAGGGTGTCTCGTCCCATTCAAAAGGTACCGCCAGATGAAGACCCGCTTGAGCCGCCTCGCCTTGGGTGCATGCCTCACAGCCATCCTGCAACCCGCTCAGGCAGCGCTGACCGTCAATACCACACGCATTGTGTTCGACAGCGACAAACGCAGCGCCTCAGTGGTGATCGCCAATCCCAGCCCCCGCCCTTACGCAGTACAGAGCTGGATCAATACCGCCAAGGACGATACCCAGACGGCAGTCCCCTTGGCGACCTCGCCAGGGCTGTTCACGTTGGCGCCCGGTAAAGAACAGATGGTGCAAATCAGTCGTTTACCCAACCGCCTGCCGCAGGATCGGGAAACGCTGTTTTACTTTAATGTTCAGGAAATCCCGGAAGCCTCTGAAGAGGTCAATGTGCTCAATATTGCACTGCGTACCCGCCTCAAGCTTTTTTACCGACCCAGCCAGTTGAAAGACCGGCCAGCCGATCGTATCGATGCACTGAAATGGTCATTGCGCCAAGGCGCTGGGCGCCTCCAGTTGATAGTGGACAATCCGACACCCTACCATTACACCTTCGCCCGCCTTGAAGTCAGCGCTGCAGGGATTACGGAAGCGATCCAGACCCTGGACATGGCTCCACCGTTCGGGCAGCAGGTGTACGACCTCACCCGTATCCAATCAGCCCAGGGCGCGCAGCTGACCTTCACCACCATCAATGACTATGGGGTGGCCACCCCCCCAGTGCACAGGGCATTGCCAAGCATCCCTTGACGTACCGTCACTGCACATCGGCCCCAGGACGTTATCGGGGCCAGTGGTCTATTGCCTGCCTTGGCACCAGTCGACCTGACAGATCTGGCCTTGGTCATTACCGAGGATACAGACCTCCGACAGACGACAGGTAGCGTCCAAACGCTACCCGTAGGCTGACAGCCAATCCACTCCCTGCTGTTCTCTGCCGCCTCAAAGCGATCGATGCGTGTGACTGCCGGCTTTAACGTGGGCGATGTGAAGTCGAAGGCGGACATTCTGCGCACCAATGAAATCGGGCCTTACGGCCCGATTGTCAGCTTGCGGGTTTCATGCTTCCTGGCTTGCCAGCCTGTCCAACGGATCATAGCCATAACCATTGCCGTCATAGCTGCTCAAGCGACCGAGCGCGTCGTACATCAACACCTTGCCTTTATCATCGCGCGTCATATTGCCGTCCATGTCATACGTCAAGGTGAAATCGGCGTAATCCGCATGGGTGTTTTCCACGCGGGTCAATTGCGCAGGATCGTCATTGTCAAAATGGTATGTAGCCCTGTTGTCATCAAGACTTCCGTCTGCTTCCTCGAACTGGGTAAATACCCACGTGATGTTATCCAAGGCATCGAATTCGAAAAGCTGATAACGGATGATTTTTCCAGCCGGGTCTTGCGGACTGTAGGAAGGCAATCCTTCGCAGCTGTATTCCTCCAGGCGACCCCGCACGTCGTAGACGTACGTTTCTTGGCGCAATACCCGGTCTCTGGTACGCAGAATCTTGCCGTTACGCACAACAGGGCTTCTTTCGCTCAAGCACTTGGACGTGATCTGGTCGATCATACTGTACGCCTGCGTCAATGTCTGCACGCCTTGTACCTGTAACCCTGCTGCTTCGACCAGGGCTTTAACGGTTTCGTTGGCGAAGATAAAGTCATCGATGGGAGTCTCGACCACCTCGTTGAGGAATACGAACCTGCGCAGACACTCGCGGCCCTGGTGGTCATATTCGATTTCCGTTGCCAATCCCTGGGTACCGTCGAGGGTCAGGATGCATTGAATGTTGCTCAGACCGTCGTAGAAGAACTGGCTGCTGGTGGTGCCCAGTTCAGTCCGCTCCAGCAAACCACTGGCATAGTAGGTGTACGTCTGCACCTGACCGAGTACATCCTGGTAGGACAACTGACGGCCTAACAGACTGGTGCCATATTCCATCGTCCACGTCTGATCGCCAATCGTGCGGCACTCCTGCTTGATTTCGCCAGTACTGAAATAGGCACGCGACAGCTCTTCTCCCTCCTCCTTACACCGCGTCAACCGTGCATTATGAGGGTCGAACTCATACTCGGCCTGTTTCCCTGGTATGCGTCGTAGTTTAGGCTCCTCTCCCAACTGTGGAATGTACTCGTAGCTGATGACATGGCCGGAAGCTGTTTTTACTTCGTTTGGCTGCATTTGACCTGGTGCGTAGTACAAGTGCTTTGTTCGACCGCCGGTGACGGAGGTGATCATGCGGTTCAGACCGTCGAACGTTTGCCTGCCCAACTCGCTGCCATTGACACTGATAAAGACGGGCAGGTCGTCGCTGCTGTGCTCAGCATACGTGCGCTTCACCACCGACTTATCGGCCAGGGTATGCTCAACCAGGCGGCCGAAGTGATCATAGCTGTAATGAACGGTCTCACTGCGAGCATTAACCTCAGGTACAGCACGTCGGGTATCAATCTCACGTACAGTACGTACGGTGCGTCCCAGGCCGTCGTAGAAAAACTGCTGCTTGGCATATGGCCCATCCGCTAGGTCGAACCGCTGGACCACGGCAGGTTGCTCGAACAAGTTCAGCCACGTCGTGGTTTTACCTAGCTTCAACGTACCGTCGGCCGATTCACTCCAGCGTGTCTGGGTGGGCAATATGTTCGAAGGACCAGAACCCAAAGGATTGGAACCGATTGGATCATCGTATTGGAAATGCTTGACCCCATCTGGCCCGATTTCACAGCATTGCTGTCCCCAGTCGTCATAGTCGTACCGGGTCGTCAGCGACAACTCCTTGCCTTCTTCGTACTGGTTCATCCGTGACGGCTCCTTGTCCTCGAGCCAGTCATACTCGGTCGCTTGGATCAGCTGACCAAGTTCATCGTAGGTGAAAGCGTTGCGTGGTCGGAAAACCTGGTGTAAATGGCTGTTGTCGGCGTCAGCATCGTGACGCTCTTCGCTGCTGACACGCCCCAGGCCGTCGATCCAAGAGCGAATACAGACGCCCTTGACGTCAACCTGTTCTTGTGACGCTTTATCCCCTACGGCACTCACCAGTCCATACGCATAGGTGCGAGAGGCCTCGAACGGCTTACCGGGCGATACGGTCTCACGAACGACCCGCCGCAAGGCGTCGTATTCGTACGCGATCTCTACATCATTGTCATCGAGACTAAGCAACGGTTGGCCAATGAGTATCGACTCCTTGAGCGTGATGGTCTTGGACACATTGCGCTTCTGACCGGTTTCGGGGTCGCATTCGTCGTGATCGAACCCCGTCACCTTCTGCTGGGTGACCAACGCAGGATGTTCCTTGACGACCTCTGTACTGTACTCAAAGTCGGTCGTGGTCTGTTTATCCTGCATGCACACGATCTGCTGTTTAAGGCGACCATGACGCAATGGATCGTTGAGGTCATCCACGGGTGACAGGAACGTGGTTTGCAGCGCCGCCGATTCTTTTTCCCCGACGACTTCATGCAGGCTTTCTTGTTTCAGCACCAGCCAATTGGAAGCGGATGCCTTGACCGCGCCATCACCCACTCGAGCCAGCGATTCATACTCGTAGCGCTTGCGCAGCACGGGTGCAGGCTTGTCTCCCTGCGGTGCAGGATGTTCCGTCACGCACTTCTGGTTACGTACGAAACCGTCAGGGTCTGGGGGGCAGCCCTCTTCTCCGCCTGCAGCGTAATACTCGATCTCGGTGCGTTGACCAGAGGGCAGCGTCTGGGCAATCAAATTGCCGTGCAGGTCGCACTCGGTTCTGGTAGCGGGCTCGTAGCGAACGCGAGAAGCGTCGTTTAGCTCCGACCAGCTGCGGGTCTGTTCCAATGGGAGCTGGAAATTCTTCGGCTGGTTATCGAATCCATCCGTCACCTTACCATGATAGGTCGTGTCCGTGGCGAGTCGCTTATGCCCCTGTACAACGACCTCGCGCACCTGCAGATGAAAGCGGTTATACACACGCTGGACGGTGCGGATGACCTGATCCTTGCCGTCTGCACCTTTGCCCCACTGGTGGGCGGTGCTGCCATACTGGTAAGCGGAGGAAGCGCGATACAGGTTGTCTTCGCCGTCGTCACGCCACGTCACATCGCTGCCGTAACCCACGAAGTTATGCGACACCTCTACGCCCTCTTGCAGGACGGTATAGGTATAGGTGGTCTTCATGGGTGGCTGCCCGGCCCCAGGGTTGACCACGTGAGTGGTAACCCGCGGTATCGCGCTGCGGGTTCCACCACCTGGTAACAGATGGCCTTTATCACCGCGCTCTCCGTAGCGGATGTCTTCGATACTCCCATAGGGTGTAGACACCTTGCTCAGACACGTCAGGCCAAAGACAGGGGTGTATTCGAAACGCCAATTGCCGCCGACGTCAGTCGGCAAGTTGATCTGATTCAACTGCTCATTGGACAGAAGGAGTGTGTATTGCGCGAGGGGCTTATTGGCCCCCCTCGCGTTAGGGTGCAGATCGAAAATCACCGAACTGCCATAGCGGATGCGCAGCAGTTCCATGCCGGTACCGTCGACGATACGTTCCAGTCGTTGTGTGTCAGGGGTGTAGCTCAACAACAGACGGTGGCCAGAGGCAGCACGCACTTCGGACGGCAAGGCCACCCGGCGATCGCCCGTACCATATTCACTGAGGATCTCTTCCAGATAGGTGCGGTGAACCACACGGTAGCGCTTCTCATTGCCGTTGCTGTCATCGAAGAACCGAAAACTTTCGAGCTTGCGCTCCCTGATGCTGGGTTCTGTACCTGAGCCGGTCACCTTGAAGCTTTCGCCAGTGTGAAGCCGGAGCATGCGCGTACTGGGCACGAACTGAGTGAGTTCGAGATACCAGCCGCGGCCAAAGCCCACATTCTTATCGCTGAACGGGTTGAACACCAAGCGGATGGGCAGCGCTGGCCCGCGCTGTTCATTACCTGCCAGCAGAGGCAAGTTGATGCTCAACGCGTATTGCCCCGTGCGCGGGTCTACGTCGTTTTGCACGAGTTCAGTCGCATTCAATGCATTGGAATGGATGACGGTTTCAATAGCCATGGCATAATCACCTTGATGAGAGGACACGGTCTTGCCTCAGCGCAACGAGGCACCGAGGCACCGAGGCAACACCTTATGTTCAGCGAAGATAGAGTTGCAGCAGATCGCGGCGCGTGATGCCCTGGCTTTGCTCCGCCGCCGTCGCTTCGAAGCAGACACGCAGTTTATGTTCGTGCCCCTCTTCATCCAGCAAGCTAAATATCAATTCACCTTCAAGTGCCGCTATGTAAGGATCTTCGCTCCGATGGCCCATCTTGAACCCCACGTCTCGATACAGGCTGATCATGAATTCCCCGGCACCCGGTTCGTTGCCCCTCACCTCCTTAGGCAGTCTATACTGACGGTGCAAGGCCATGCGGTACAACAATCCATCGAACACCAGGGGATTATCAATACGCGCATCGAGCGACTTGAACGTGAAACTGGTGTAGCTGACGAAATCGTCGTCGGCAATTGGCGTCGTGGAGGATCCCGGCACCCATGACCAACTCAACAAGGATTTTCGATCACGCGCACTGATAAACACACGGGCAAACTTTATGACTTTCCCGCTGCGTGATACATGCTCGAGCAACCAGTTGTCCGTGCTTCTATCGACGTAAGCGAACTCATCGCCATCGGAAGGCGAGCTATCTCCCCCCGCAGCGCGAGTACGCTTGAAGCTGTAGACGTCCCGCGTGTAGGACGGCCGGTCCAGGGCGCGCACTTCGAGCTCGCCGTTTGCTTTCTCTGAAGACAGAACCGTCTTGCCCGTCAATGTATTCTGTATCGAGGCAATGACCGTGATCATTCCAGCCTTGCGCGAATGAAGGTAAAATCGACGTGTCCTGGCTCGCAAAGGCGTGATCACACTGCCCCCGTTCATGGCCTCTTGCCGACCGATCATGTTGGCATCCCGGTTGACCGCCCAATCCGCATTATTGGCCTCCTTGTCATACAAGGCTTCTTCCAAGGGGGCGAGGAAGGGCAGATCATTATTGCTTTCCAGGTTCAAGAACTTCAGCGTTGCCAAGTCGGCATCGGAAATTTCAACCGGTTTCCCATCATAGTCATCTGCAGCAGCGACCTTCACCTCGATCTCGATTTGTTGCCAGCCATTGGCGAAGCACTGAGGCGCACTTAGGGCTCTGAGCTCGAAGGTATCCAGGGTCTCCCAGGACAACAGACCTGCGGTCGACTGCAGCCCTTCGTTGAATTCCACAATGGCGTAACCGTTGCGCTCGTCGCCATCGTCCGCTACCACCACTGCAACGGGCAGTTGCGGATTCTCAGGCGGCATATACAGGTTGCCCTCATCGAACGACCCTTCGCCTCTTACAGTCCAGGTCACGGGCCTGCCACCTGCGGGAATTGTGTCAAAGCGCGTGGGTTGAATCGATAGACCCTGAGGGACGTGGAAAGGCGAAACTTGTAAATTCGCTGGCCAGTGGATGATCATCACTGCGCTTTCGGCATACTCATCGGTCGACAGATTGGTGCAGCGGATCAGTTGTACCTTGAAGAGATCCCCGTCATCCTGGTCAGGATCCGGCGTAAAAATGGCACACCCGTCACCTTTGTCTTCGAGGTCGCCAAGCGATCCTTCAAGCCTCTGAAGCCGCTGTTCGCCGTCCCCCAGCAGGACGGCCTCCCTCAATTCCCAACGCAGCTTACCTGTACTGGTGTTTGAAGCACGAAGCTCAATCGAATCCTCGCCCCCTGCCCATGTGGCAACGCGTGGAGCAATCTGTACTGCTCGAGCACTTTCCATCACCAGCGCATGCGCAGCCCTATCATTGCCTGCTCCTGATGCCGTGGCGGTCACCAGTACCATTTGCTGGTCCTCGACGAAGCGGTCGCTTTCACAGGCCGTATACTGCGTACCGCTGAAGCTACCGGTTGCCGCAGGGCGATTCAAGTTGACCGCCGACCACTGCAATGCGCCAGCCGCTCCCTCGGCAGTGAACGTTATGCTGTTACCCGACACGACTTGTGCAAACGCAGGCTCGACCTTCACGGCATGTCGTGTTGCTTGCCATGTACCGTGTGCCACAAAATCGACGACATCAGGCGCTGTTTCTAATACGACGAATTCGAGATCGGCAGGTACCTTGAAGGTTCTCAAGACATCTTCAGGTTTACCAGCGTCCAGTGCGGTAAAATCCGCAGCGAGAACCAACGTACTCGGTAAGCCCGTCGCTTGCTCCAGGATGGGATAAGCCAGGTCGACGTTTGGATCGGGCAAAGACCCAGGGTACAAGTCGATGTCCAATTTCATGAAGACCAGCACGGCGCCTTCTCCGAATCGGGGGCTGCTTTCGTTCTGCCCCCAAGGTGCTACTTGGGTCTGCACCACGAACTGGTCCGGACTCAACGGATGATAATCGTCCATGACGAAGCGGCCCAGCTGGTAGGTCTTCTGGTAGGCGTGCATGTATTGGATCGATTCCTGCAGATGCATGCCCAGCATCTTGTTTGCATAGCAGGTCGGTCCCAAGTTGGTGGAAAAGTCAGTCGCGCTTTCGAGGTCGAGCACAAGCGAGGTATACCGACCGCTGTCGGATCGGACCAGACGCACTGTCAGATCCGTCTCCACGTAATAGCCGGCACCCTCGGTGAGGGTACTGCGCTCGATGATGCGCTTGGGGCTACCAGGACGCTGCTGTACCTGCATGTAGTCTCCGGCGACGATGTTCATCCGTACCTTCAACGTTGAATCCTGTACACCTGTACTCTCGAAGCGGACCTGGGGCGGGCCAAAGACCACCTTCCGCAGCGAAACACGGGTTCGCCCGCCCTCTTCAAGGGCGGCCTCCAGATCGAGAGGAATCACCGCTCCAAAATCGGCGAGCGTTTTCAGATACTGTTCACGCAGCACGTAATTAAGCAGTCTACTGTCCAGGGCTAGCAGCCCCCCCAATCACGACGCGCCGACAAGCTTGTATCTGACGTCGAAGGTGTCTTGCTCATGGAGTTGTTCATTGTTTGCACCTCACGGCTGGGAAGGTTGAAGTTGATGTGCCGGCACAGGGTCACGAAGGGGCATGGGTAGAATCAAACAATCGAAAGTGTCCGATGACACGTCGTCGTCGTAGAAAGCCGTGATGATCAAGTATCGATCGATGGTGTCAGGCGCAGGCGTGTAGACGTGGGTAACGGGATCGATGGTGCCGCTGCCACGCAGCACCGTCCATTCAACGGAGTCGTGCAATTCGACTTTGTCTTGACGGGTCTTCTTATAGAACGACAGATGCACGCTTCCATCATCGTTGATGCGCGATTCCAACCAATAGTTGAGATTTTTAACGCCGAGTACCAACAGATCGATCGTTGCTTCGGCACCGCCAGCAGCCGACCTTACAGTGATCGGAACTAGACGCATACCATGGTAATACAACGGTTCATGCTCCTGGGGTAGGGGTAGCGAGTCGGGTGCGGTATACTTTTTACCGCCCAGGTTCGAGTCGCTGTAATCAGGCTTCAGATCACCCAACTCAGGCTCACTCCACTCCAACACAGTTCCATCCGTGGTGCCTGCAGTCAGTGCATAGTCATCGCCTAGATTGACCTGTGCCACCCAAGGACTCACCGAAACGGGGCTAGGCACGACGCTGACCAATGCCTTGGCGACCTGCTCGCCATACGTGGCCGTCACAATCAACCGGCGATGACCTTCCATGCGCAATGCATTATCGGAAGGGGCCGTATATACGCCTACTGAGGGGTCCTTGAACTCACCCGTCTCGCCCGTTTCGTCCTTCAGGTTTTCCACTGTCCAGGTGGTACCACTCAGGACGGGGGTGGTGTTGAACTCGAAGCGCTGACCACCGGCAACGATCGTCTCCAATGGGCTGATGACCAGTCCTGTTTGTTTAGGCGCGAGATTGCCCAACAGGGTCAGGTCGGTGGGCAAGCTCACGTCACGGGGTTCAACAACGTTGTCACCACGGAACAGCAACTTGTTCAGGCGTAATGCGTCGACCTCGAACGTCATGTCTAGAAGGCTTCTGGCTTTCTTTTCAAGTTCGCCTTTCACCTCAGCTTCTAGCTTACGCTCCAGGTTGGCCGCATCCGCTCTCGCCGATGACGCAGCGCCCCCAGACCCAAATCCATCGTCGATAGAAATCGTCGCCTCGACATGAGCGTTCGCCAGCTCAAGCTTCAACATCGGCTTACCACTGTCATGGGACATCACGAACCTGTAGTCAGCAGAAATAGACATGTCCGCTCGAATGTCTAGGGTGACGGTACGGCCTGCCCCAAGGCCCTGTTGAACCCAATACACCAGGTAGCCGGCCACTGAATTCGAGGACCAGTGTGCTTTGAGGGTTCGATGCTCAATAATGAACTTGCCGCCTTTTTCGAGGATATGAGGCTCCATTCCATCGACAGCGAGTCTCCAACTCCACGGTTGAAGCGTCCCACCGTTTCCATTGCTACGATAAGTGAACGGAAAATACATCGTTATAGTTTCGCTGGCCACCAGTTCATGACGACCGCCTAGCAGCTCCTGAACATAGAACTTGTCCTTGAGCCATTCAAATTGATCAAGGCCTGGTTTGATGACCTGGGAGACCATAAACTTATTCGACAGTAACAAGTTACTGGTGTAGGGTGCTGACGCCTCAGGCAGCATGTAGATCATCGCCGCATCGTCAGCAGGGTAGGTGCCCTTGTCGTTGTCGTTCATGGCGACAAACACAACCACGGCGCCCTCACCATAGTTCTGACTCGACCGTACAACGGCACCAGGCGCTGCGTGCGTGCGCAAACCGAATTCCCTTGGATTGATCGGCGATGTGCCATCGACCACGATCTCGCTCAGGGGGAATTCTGTAAGGTGGTCGTTCCAGCTATTCAGCACCTGTTCAAGATACAGGCCTAGGCGCTCTTGTTCAAAGCGCGTACCTCCACCACTGAAAGCATGATCCGTCGCATCCTTCAAATCGAGCAATACCTTGCCCGGTTCACTCACAGAACCCTTCACCGCCCTCAGGTTGATATTCATGTCCAGAACACTGCGGTTGGCGGCATTGTAAACGGCCAGAGAGGCCACCTGCCTGATGCGCTCGCCACCCACAGACCGTTCGTGGACTTCGAGTTGCCACCCGCCCACCAGAAACATTTTTAACTTGGCTTTCGACTCTAGAATACTTGCATTCTCAAATGACAAGCGAGGCTTGTCGAACACAAAATTCTTGAGCTCATATTTAATACCCCTCACTGCCTCGACCACGCCCTCGGGCAACGTAGGGAACCCCTCGTCTTTAACAACAAGGCGATCGATATATTCTTGCGACAACAGTGTATTGGTCGCACCTCGATCGAACACCAACAGCGCGTCCCAGCCAAAGGTGCTCGGCCCCGCCTCCAGTTTTATAAGGAAGTCCTCCAGCGACTGGGTTCCCTGATCGGATGGGCGCTCACTTATTTCGTTAGTCTTCATGCTCGTTCTCCGTAGTTTGCATAACCGTCAGGCGTCGTTCGCCTGCGCCGTTTTCAATGCGGGCGCGTGCGACACGTTCATTCACTTGTTTTTCCTAGGAATCAAGCGCAACGGCAGAAGCGCGTGCCAACTGTCGCCCTCATCAAAACTGACCGTCCCCAGCACGGTGAATTGCCGATTGTCTGGGAGGGTGTCGTACACTGCCTTGCGCAGGAGTACCTCTATCAGGCCCTGGTTATTTTCGTTTCCGCTTACCGGCTGCCCATCACGCAATACCGGACCTTCTTCAATGGCCAACCTAAACAGTTGACCGGGCGCCGCGAATGTCCAGAGCCGTGCGCCACTGACCTGAAGCCTCGCCGCTTGCCGGGGCTGGAGGTCGGAAGCCCACAGTTCGCCGTTGCTTCTCGCCTCTAGGCATGTGATGTTGGTGTTCAGGGTAGCGGGGTGAACACGCAAGTCGACCATTTGAGAAGGTGCCGAGCGCTTGCCGTCTTTATCGACGATCACGTAAAACACATTGAAACGCCGGCTGTTATTCTCGTAGAGCGGGTGCATGTTTGCAGCCACGACGCCAGGGTCTATCTTGAATTTTCGCCCCCCTGTTTCGACTGGCGTGTGCGTGATTTGCTTGCCATTGTGAATATAGCCATCCCAATGAACTTCAAAGTATTCGCCATCCCGCAGCGAAACGTCGGGTACCTCCACGTAGGCCCCCATAGGCACGTCGTCAGCCCGTAGTACCTGGGTACCCGTAATAGCGTCCGCTCGAGCCTTGGTGATCGTAGGCGCTGGCAGGACGCGGGGAGTTTCGAATTCGATACGCAAGGGATGGGAGGTCAACTCAACGCCTGTGCGTGCGTACTGGTAAACAATCTCATGCTCGCCAAGCACCAGCATACTTGCATCGATCCGGAATACGGTCTCCTTGCTTTTCAGACTACTGGCGTCCATGCGTGCAAATTGCACATGCGGTTCTGACTGATCGGGTCGGTGCCAACTCACTAACAGATGGTCACCTGCCTGGATGTCTGGATACACAGGTACACGGAGAACGACGCCCTCCAGAAAGTCACCGGGATCAACAGGCTTATCCGCAACGTCGTCGGCACAAGGCGCAGGCAATCGCTCCGTAGGACTCGGATCATCCAGGACCTCCATGGTCTGTACTGGCGATTCAACCTGCGTCCCACCCGCGGCCAATGTGATGCGGTATTGAAACTCCACGCGTCCGCCTAGTATCCGGATAAATTGCGACTTGGAGAACTGCCATTGCAAAGGCTCATGATTGTTCGCCTCGGTCACCTCATGCACGACGCGAACCGGATCGACTTCACCGCCTGCCTTATCAAACTTACGCATGGTCAACTCGACCGTATCACCCACTTGCATGGCACGGTAAGGTGATGCCCATACGTTCACGCCATCCCTGCCTATGGTTGAAAACCCGATGACGCGCGCATGCGATAGGGGCACCTGCGCCACAGGTAAAGCCTCAGCCTCCGTGTCGTGATCACGCAGGCCTATGTAGCAAAAAATACGTCTTGAGTCCGGTATAGCTTCTGCTGGACTTCCCACTTTATAAGACAGGAAGGCCCAACCACCGGCATAAGGTGTTACATACCGGTTCTCGATGGAAAAGCACATTCGTCGAGTCTGCTCATAATCGATAGGCACTTCTACAAAGCCGCTCACGTAGTCGAATGGCGTACCGTCAGCGGCCAGGCCACGCCAGACCGGATAAAGCGGTTGGCCGCCTTTAACGTCAGCATCTTCGATCACACAGTTCAGGGGGTCTTTATCTCCTAACTGACTCACATCAATCTCACCTCTTGCATTGCGCAGAGGTATGTGAGGCGCGGGTTGAAGGGGAGCCTTGCCAATCGTTATGTTCAGTGGCTGCCATAGCTGGCAAGCCTTATCTGTTGGCTGTGATGGTTGTGAAGCACTATCCGTTGTCTGCAATGGCTGGGAAGCCCTATCTGTTGGCTGTGATGGTTGGGAAGCCATGACCCTGTCCTCTACGAAATCAAGATGTCCCGAGTCTCAAGGCTTTCTGCCGTTACAGCTACTGGCAAAATTACTAGGCATCACGATTTCCACGAACATGCCAACCTGATAGATCTGCCAGGTGATGAAACATTCAAAGACGTGCTAAAGACACACCCACGGAGCGTTATCGCTGCACGAACCTGTTAATTCTGACAGGTGTTCCAGCACCCTAGATTCACTAAGCTTCGCGTAGACAACGACCGCGTGCCGTTAAAACGATTCATTCACCTGCACGCCTTTTCAACTATTCCCTATTGGAAGCCTCGACGATGAAACGTTCCCTGACTTGTTCTCTCGCCGCCCCCTCATCTCTTCAGCGCCTTCTGGTTATCACACCGCTGTTTCTCGGCAGTGCCCTTGTGTCGGCCAGCCCGGGGACGACGCCCTCCGATGACCTGATACCTGAGTTCGTGCTTTATCAAAAAGTCGATAACGACACAGAAAAGTCATGTAGGCTGGAACTGCCTGCAGTGGGCAGTGGTGAGACCGTCAATCTAATCGTCCCGAACCTGTGTCCGCGAGTCGATAAAAAACCTATGCGTCCCGATTCTATTCGTATTCGAAATGTACCGATCAAATCGAAGTTTTTGCTGACTAACGATCCCAGTTGTAACAAAGTCGATTTTGCTGGCTGGATTGAGCTCGACACGACCAGACCCAACGCTTCACTGGAAAAACTAGGCATCGACAAAATTTTGGACTACTCAGGCACTGCGGAGCGTCCTGGCTACGTGTACAACAAAGGCATCGACAGCGGAGCGGACAGCAAAGGCTTTAGGCTCCTCGGCGGCAAACGCCCCCCTATGTGGGACTATTATCTGACGTGCGTCGTGGTCACCATGGCACCTAGGAGCAACTGATCATGGCCGACGTCTCTGGAATGCACAGCAACGCCACCAACTTCCAAAGTTTCGTGCGTAACCATGTCGATCAGCGCACGGGCCAGTACATGTTATCCATCGACCTGCCCATGCCGACCGGCAATGACTTGATCGGTCCTGGCCTGCCCCTGCGCTTGTCATACAGCCCGTATAACCAAGCGGACGTAGGGTTTGGCAAGGGTTGGCAATTGGCTATGACCCATTATGTGCCGGCTACCCGAATGCTGAGCTTACATACTGGTGAAAGCTACAAAGTCACCGGTACAGGTCCTCAACCTTCGATTCGTGAAAAGAAAATCCATAGCTTTCACTTTCATGACGATGGCGCCGATGACAAGGGACCCTACCGTGTAATGCACAAGTCCGGCCTCGTGGAAGTCCTGACCTTGCACGGCGTTGACAACCCCATTGCCTTGCCCACCCGGGTCATGGCGCCTTCCGGCCATGGGATCACGCTCAGCTACATTCCTGAAAACCGGCGCTTGGAAAAGATCGTCGATGACAAGGGGCACGTGTTGATTGCGCTGTCGTACTCCAACGGCTCGGTGTTTTTCGATATACGCCCTGGGACCGGCGACGATGGCCAGCCTTTCGCACGCTATCAGCTCAAACTTGAGAATCGGATCCTGGTGCAGGTCATGTTGCCTTCCGAAACAGGGGGTAACTGGCGCTTCGGCTATACCACAGCCCAAGGCCTGAGATGCCTCTCCAAGGTGCATACGCCTTCAGGCGCCATTGAAGATGTGTACTACGGCGAGAATGGCGATCCGGGCCACCTGCTGCCGGGCACGCAACCGCAAAGGGCCTTGCCGCGAGTCACGACCCATGAGGTCAAGCCGCGCGCCAATCAGCCGCCGTTGAAAACGACCTACACCTACAGTCACCGGGATGAACAGAGTGGCGCCCAGGTCGAGCACAGTTTCGTGGGCAGCAACAGTACGATCAGTTGGCGCGACGATGGCGAGGACAATCTATACCGCGCATCTGCCTCGTATCGGTACAGCGTCACCGCCCACTACTGGAAAGCAGGCAAGGTCGTACGCAAACAGACCCAGACATTCAATCGCTACCACCTGCTGACTCGGCAAACGCTCGAACAGGCAGGCCATGTCGAAGAAACCGAAACTGTCTTTCACGAACGCCTTGGGTATGGCTTCGATGACCAGCCGCGTTATTTCCAGTTGCCTAAAACCATTACCAAGCGTTGGACGCTGCACGATGATGCCAGCCAGTTGAAGGTGGAAACCGCCACCACATCGTATGACGATTATGGCAACGTCATCGAAGAGCAAGCCCCCACGGGCGTGCGCACCACCTATACGTATTACGACAAGGAAGGCGAAAAAGACGGTGACGCCTGGGCATGTCCGCCCGACCCGCAGGGTTTTGTCCGAAACGTCAAATCCAAGACGGTCTACCCCGCAGAGGGCTTGCCTGGCGAGGCACCGGTACAGCGCACGCGGCTGACTTACAAGGCCTATCCAGTATTGCCTGGGCTTGGCCAGGTGAGCCAATGGCTGGCGCCTTGCGAAGAAAAGGTGCTGCTTGTGCTTGACCCTGACAGCTGCGAGGAGCGCGAGCAGGTGTTGCTGAAGGTGGAGCGGACGTACCTGAACACGCCTGACAATGCCTTCCTGCATGGCCGTCCCGACTATCAAGTGACGACCCGCTACGGCGACGACGACGGTGAGGATCCGGTACGTCGAGCCATCGAAAGTCGTAGTGCTCGGGTCGAGTGGACGTACCGCACAGTAACCGACGAAACGTACGGTCTTGAATATTGGACCGACGAAACGATCACAGGCTTTGATCTGACGCAGAAAACTACGCGTTCGGCCGCCTCCAGCCTGCATGGCCAGCCGGTGTATGAAGAGGACGAGACCGGCAACAGCATTCGTCGGCGTTACGACGTCCTTTCTCGCCTGGTGGAGGAAACCGTTGCCCCAGGCCAGGGCGTGGATGAAGCCAGCGTCAGTTATGCATATGGACTGGTCACCCACCCCGAAGCAGGCGCTGCCGGACTGGCCTCCCAGACTATCACCAGCAGCACGGGCGTGGTCACCATCATCACGCACGATGGCTGCAGCCGAATGGTGACCGAGAAGCGCGAGACGGAAGACCCAACGCCTCCGGAGACCGCATCAGACACTGAAAAGCCACGGCGGTGCCAGCTCGTCACAGAGCGCACGTACGATGAACTGGGCCAACTGCGCGAAGAAACGACGTTCGATTACCATGACGGCAAGACGCTGACATTGACCTCCCTGTTCGAATACGATGCCTGGGGCCGACTGTGCAAGACCACACTGCCCAATGGTGCGTCCCAGCACAGTGAATTCTCGCCGTTTGGCGAAACCGGCGATGTGGTTACTCGCTGGATGGAGTCACCGGACAAGCCGCAGGTCCGCCAGCAGCAGCACGTCATCGAGAGCAACCGCTTCGACAAGCCGGCTTGCCAATACCGCGTGGACGATACGGGTAAACGTGAGTTCAGCTACGATGGACTGGGACGCTGCACGCATGAAACACACACGTTCAAGCGGGACGGCAAGCTGGTTAGCCGGGTCAATACGTATACCTACGATTCTGAAGGCCGAGTAACCCGTACCGAACGGCCGGACCAGTCGGCCGTGCTCAGCCAGTTCGCGCTGCACAGCGCCGCCCCCCTGGCCGAACAGCTGCTGGTCGAGCCGCGCAAAGGCGCCAAGCCTGCGCTCGCCTGGAAACGGACATACGATGGTCTTGATCGCCTGAAGTCTTTGACAGCGGGTAAACAGCAGGAAACCTACGGGTACAAACCCAACACATCGTTGCTGGAAAGCCGCACGACTGCACAGCGTACCTTTACCTACCACTACCGCGCCACGCGCTCCCTTCAACCTACGCAGATCGACGTGGACACCGAGCAACGCACGACATTCGATTACGATACAAAAACCGCGGCCCTCAGCATGACTAAAGATGAACAGGGCCAGCACCACTACACCTACACTGACCAGGGTTATTTGCACAAGGCCCAATGGAAGGGCCAGGACGCCGGTGCGCATCACTGCGATTACCGCCATTCGCTGCAAGGCCTGCTATTGGGTTACAGCGAAAGTGACGGCATCGCTGTCAGTCACACCTACAACGACATGGGTCAGTTGGAATGTATCAACCAAGGTAATCTGGTCGCTACGTTAGAATACGACACGCTCGGAAGGCTTTGGAAAACCACGACTCAGGATCTGGTCCATCAACAGACGCTGGTATGCGAACAAACGTACGACGCGCTAGGTCGAGAAGAGAAACGCGAGCAAACGCTCAGTCGCAAAGACGACACGGTGCTGACACAACAGATCGTGCTGACGTGGCAGGACGATGACCAACTGCACACTCGTAAGCTTATTCGTGACAGCCAACAGGTACTCGCCGAAACCTTTATCTACGATACCCTCGACCGACTGGAGGAGTATCAATGCACCGGCGACGAGCACCTTCTGCCGCGAAATGCGGCGGGACGGGCTATCACCAGTCAGATCTTCGTCTATGACGCGCTGAACAACCTTACTGAGTGCTACACCGACTTCGTCGACGGCACGTCCGACACAGCCTTGTACACCTACGAAGGTTTCATCCTGACAAAAGTCGTGCACTCGCTACAACCTGACTACCCGGTATGCCGGACGTTCGACCATGACGCCGAAGGCAATTTGCTCAACGACGAGCAAGGCAACCGCCTGGTCTACGATGATCGTGGCCGTTTGAGTGAAGTCAGGAGCGCGGACGAAAGTCAACTCTTGTACCGCTACCGTTACGACGGTCACAACGATCTGATCGGTGTGACCCATGGACAAGCCGCGGAGATTTCTCGTCGCTACCAAGGTTATCGGTTAACCCGTACGTGCGACGCATCAGGCGCCACCGACTACTTCTATGCCGGAGATCGCCCGATGGGCTTGCAGCGCCCAGGGTGCACTGCGGAAAACCGGCTATTCCTGACCGACGCGGTAAACAGCGTGACAGCCGAATGTGGCCCCGACGCTCTGCATGACACGACGTACACGCCCTATGGTGACGCGCCGGACAACGATCAGTTGATAGGCCTGCTCGGTTTCAACGGAGAGGTCCGTGAACGCGCTTTGGGTTGGTCGCTGCTAGGGCGTGGTTATCGCGCTTACAACCCTGGGCTCATGCGCTTCCACAGTCCGGACACGGCTTCGCCTGAACTGGCCGGCATCAATCCGTACGTGTACTGCGGCGCCAACCCGGTCAACTGGCACGACCCCAGTGGTCACTACGGCATGCGCAATAGTGTGGAGTACCCCTACATTCCCCCCATTCCCTTGAAGCCCAAGGGGGATTGGAGATCCTGGCTTGGTGTAGCACTGGGTGTTGTCTTTGCAGTGATCAGCTTCGTGCTGTTGCCGCCTGTAGGTTTGACCATGGCCTTTGCATTGGGGGCTGCCAGCCTTGCCCTAGACGTAGCCTCTACGGCAACGTCCGTGGCGGCATTGGCGACCGGGAGCGAGGCGGCCTATAACTGGTCGTTTTATCTGGGAGTGGCTAGCGCGCTGAGTACTCTCGGGGTCATGGCTTATAGCCGGCTGGGGGCCAAAGGTGCGGGCCTGAGGATGCCAGCCCGTGCCAAGGGTGCGGACATGGGGGCGCCAGCCAATGCCAAAGCAGGAGATGTCTTCTACAGGATACGTGTCAAAAGTACGACTCCTGCTCGCTTCCCTGTAAAGCGTGCGATAGCGCTACCTTACCAGGCTGATGCAGCCACTCAAACGACCGCCATGAGTGTCAGCGCTGAGGTGTCCACACAGACTGCATCTAGGATGACCGCAGATGCCGCAACATCCATGACCGCAGATGCCGCAACATCCATGACCCCAGCGCCATCACTCCGAAGCGTTGGCTCTACAAGATCACTAGACTCCCTTGACGACGATCATTTCAAGCTATTGTTCGGTGAAACTGTGACTTCACCACCGGGCTCACCTAAACAAATTGTTAGCGTGGGTTCACAGTTGGGCTTTGTTCGCAACCCAAAAACTGGCCGTTGGGAGGAAACTGGGTTCTCTAGTTATCAGGGCTGGCCATATAGTCTGGGATTCGGCAAGTAGGCAATATCAAAACGGCGAGGATTGCTTGGATAACGCTCGACTTCACGTAGCGTAACGAGCACTTCACGTCTTTATCAACGCAGCACGGTCGTCGCGCTGGACTTTACCTACACCGTCCAGCGCGACACTGTTTCGATACACCAAGGCACCCTGAAATTATCGCCTTACATATCGGAATTTTCTTACATTTTTTTATTTTCCAGATCTGTAACGTGCTGCTTCTTTTCATTCCGCTGGCAAATTGGCTCTAACCTTCTAGTGGAGGGAAGCCTTTCAAGCTACTCACATCCACGGTGCCTGAGCATGCAAAGATCCCTACAGTGCAGCCTCCCACCGACTTACTTTCGGACGCTTTTGCTACTTCCTATTGTAAGCTACAGCTTTTCCTATTTGCTTGCCGACAGGGCTATTGCGCAAGAGCGCCCCTTGCACTTCAACCCCAACTTCATGCGCCAGTCCCCTGGCCAAGCCAAAGATGCCAGCGTCGCCGCCTTGAAGACTCTGACTCCTCAGGCCTCCCTTGCGCCTGGTCGGTATTCGGTCGACGTGCTGGTCAACCTGGCGCCTGCCGGCAAGCATGACATCGACTTCAAAGCACGCGACGATGGCAAGGGGCTGGAACCTTGCCTGAGCGCCAATCTGCTGCGCGAACTGGGCCTGCGTGAACAGGGCCTGGCAGAACCCTTGCCCAGCGACGAGCGTTGTGTGGACTTGCCTGCACGGGTACCAGAAGCCACGTACGACCTGGACGCTGGACAGCTGCGACTGGCGCTTTCCATCCCACAGATAGCCTTGCGCCGCGATGTGGCCGGCAACGTCGCACCCGAACGTTGGGACAACGGTATCAATGTCGCCTTCGTCAATTACCAGGCCTCTGCGCAGCGTTTCAGCGGCGCTGCCGCCGCCTCGCACAGCAGCCACGAACTCTACCTCAATAGCGGTATCAACCTCGGTGGCTGGCGCTTGCGCAGTAGCCAGAGCTGGCGTGACAGCGGTAAAGGTCAGGACTGGGTACATTTCAACACCTATGCCCAACATGATCTGCCCGGGCAGTGGGGCACGCTGACCCTGGGCGAGGCCTTCAGCCGCGGCGATGTCTTCCGAAGCGTGCCGATCAGAGGCGTCCAGTTGGCCACTGACATGGATATGCTGCCTGACGTGATGCAAAACTATGCGCCGGTGATACGCGGCGTGGCCCAGACCCGCGCCAAGCTGGAAGTCCTGCAGAACGGCTACCCGATCTACTCCACTTATGTAGCCCCTGGCCCTTACGAAATCGACGACCTGGGTGTCAGTGGCAGCAATGGCGACCTTGAAATCGTTCTTACCGAGGCCGATGGCCAGGTACGCCGCTTCATACAACCTTACTCTACCCTCAGCAACCTGCTGCGCGAAGGGGTATGGCGCTACAACCTGGTGGTCGGGCGCTACAACGGTGCAGACAAGACCGATAACCCTGCGTTGTGGCAAGCCACCCTCGCTCGCGGTGGCCGGTGGGGTACCACCTTGTATGGCGGTCTGATGGGCAGCGAGTATTACGACGCCGCCAATGTGGGTATTGCACGCGACTTCGGCACTCTGGGCGCCATTTCCCTGGACGCCACTCAAGCCAACACCGACCTGGGCGAGCAAGGGGGGCGCGTACAGGGACAAAGTTATGCCATGCGTTACGGCAAGGCTTTCCAGACCGGCACCAGCCTGCGCTTCGCAGGCTATCGCTACTCCACGGAAGGCTACCGTGAGTTCGATGAAGCCGTGCAGCAACGCAACGCCTCGAGTCGCTTTCAGGGCAACCGTCGCAGTCGTCTGGAAAGCTCGATCTACCAGTCGTTCGGAAACCGCAGCTCGTTGAGCCTGACCCTGTCTCAGGACGACTATTGGAACACCGATCGCCAACGACGCCAGTATCAGTTGCAGTTCAACACCCACTACCGTCGGGTCAGTATCAACCTGTATGCCTCGCAGGCATTGAGCGACAACCGTGGCAGCGACCGCATCCTGGGGCTCGGGGTCACCGTTCCACTGGATTGGAGCGCGCCTTCCACTGCGGGCTTCGATGTACAACAAAGCAATGGTCGCCTCAGCGAACGGGCGACCCTGAGCAGCGGTTCACAGGACAACCGGTTGAGTTACCTGGCATCGCTGGCCAATGACGAGCAGCAGCGCAAGACGACTGCCGTCTCGATGAGCTACCGGACACAGAAGGTGAACGTAGGCGCCGGGTATACCGAGGCAGACAACTTCCGTAGCGTCTCGATCAATGCCAGTGGCGCAGTGCTGGCGCACGCCGATGGCCTCGTGCTGGGGCAGTTCCTGAGCGAGACCAGTGCACTGGTACATGTGCCTGACGTACCTGGCGTTGGCGTCGATAATGCCCCTGGGGCAAGCACCGACGAGAGCGGCTACATCCTGGCACCTCATATGCGCCCCTACCGGGTCAATCAAGTCACCTTGCAAACCGATCAGCTCGATCCGGAGGTGGAAATCGAGAACGGCGCCATGCAGGTCGTCCCCCGCCGAGGCGCGGTCGTCCTGGCAGGCTTCAAGGCGCGCAAAGTCACTCGCCTGGTGCTGACCCTGCAGCACGCAGACGGCAGCCCTCTGCCCTTCGGCACACAGGTGAACGATCAAAAGGGTCAGCACCTGGCAGTGGTAGGTCAGGCCGGCCAGGCGCTGATTGCCACAGACACCCACGCACAAGTCCTTGAAGCGCGCTGGGGTGATCGCACTCAACAACGTTGTCTGCTGCAAATAGACCCGGCAACCATGCCGCAAGACCAAGGCTACCGCGTACAGACCTTGCGCTGCCCTGCGCCATGACCGGGTCTGTACGAAAATGCCACAGACTTTGCCACAGGAATCGATCATGCCTTCTTTTTCACGTCATTTCATCGGCATCGCAGCTGCGGCCACGTTAATGACTCTGTCGAGTCAAGCGCTTGCCGATTCAGAATGCAAATGGGAGACGACCCCTGGCCCCCTGCAGTTCACACATAACCTGGGCGGCCCTCTATGGGTGGCACGTGATGCCCTCAAAGGTAGCAAGATCTACTCCGCCGATTTCATCGGCGTACCAGGGCCTGGCTTTTTTTTGACTTGTGACAATGAGGGAAATCGTTTACTGACAGCGAACATGAACACACCCTTGCCGATCGCTCCCGGCCCCTTCCCGGATGTAGATGGAAAAAGGGTGGATGGCAAGGTACTGCAAACCAGCATCCCAGGGGTGGGTCTGTACATTGAGCTGGGCAGTTTCCTCAACGCACCTGCCAGCAACGCGTTTCAGGCAAACGACAATGGTGTCGGTGCGGTACCTTACATAGGCGAAAACCAGCAAAAAATGCTTCCTGTAGCAATGCGTATGGGAAACCTCTTCATCAAGTATGTGGCCTTGATCAAGACCGATGCCATACCGCCAGGCGTCCATACGTTTAATCAGGAAGTCGTAAGAGGCGCCATCACCGATGTCGGAGATGCCGTGCGATTGACGCTGACAGGGCAAGTCCAGCAAGCTCAGTGCACGCTCAAGGCCGATGCCGTCAGCGCCAACCCGGTACAACTGGGTACCCATGATCTTGCCCAGTTCACGGGCCAGGGCAGCACCACCAACCCGGTCGATTTCTTCATCACATTGAGCGACTGCGAGGATGACCCGGCAGGCAGTGTCTCGCGCGCATTCATGCGCCTGGATGGCGTGGACGGCTCGATACCGGTAGATCGGGACAGGGGCATCATCAGCTTGACCACGGACTCGACCGCCAACGGGATCGGTATTCAAGTCCTGCGAAGTGACAATACGCCGTTGAGATTGGAGGAGTTCGTGGACATGGTCGGCGTCACGCCTGGGATCACGCGCCTCGACTTGCGCGCCCGCTACTACCAGACAGACGCGAGGGTGACGCCTGGCGAAGCCAAAGGTGCCTTGAACTTCACCATCGAATACCGCTGAGCAACCTGGCCATGGTCTGCTCACCATGGCCAGGCTTTTCATGAGGCAAAAAAAAACGCACCAGAGGAATGTTAGATTCCCTGGTGCGCTTCTGTATTGGAGCGGGAAACGAGACTCGAACTCGCGACCCCGACCTTGGCAAGGTCGTGCTCTACCAACTGAGCTATTCCCGCAGTGTTACGCTTTACAACATTTGGCGTGAAGCGCCATGACGACCTTCACCACCTCTGCACCGTATAGACGCCACAGTCTTGAACTGGAGCGGGAAACGAGACTCGAACTCGCGACCCCGACCTTGGCAAGGTCGTGCTCTACCAACTGAGCTATTCCCGCAAATGGCGTCCCCTAGGGGACTCGAACCCCTGTTACCGCCGTGAAAGGGCGGTGTCCTAGGCCACTAGACGAAGGGGACACGCGACACTTTTCAGTGCACCCGACATGAACCTCACGATTCAGCCTGGATTTTCTTTTCCTGCCCCGCCGTGAGGCGTTGCCGGAGAAACTGGAGCGGGAAACGAGACTCGAACTCGCGACCCCGACCTTGGCAAGGTCGTGCTCTACCAACTGAGCTATTCCCGCAATGGCGTCCCCTAGGGGACTCGAACCCCTGTTACCGCCGTGAAAGGGCGGTGTCCTAGGCCACTAGACGAAGGGGACACGCTACAACATTCACTGCCTGCATCGCCTGGCGTTATGCTTTGCGCTGCAAGTGGCGCGCATTCTAGGGAGGCCACGAAGAAGCGTCAAGCCCTTTGTATAAATTTATTCAAATCAATCACTTCGCGCCCGCTGTCAGTGCGATGTCCCCCTCTATTCAGGGCCAAACATGAAGCCTGTACCCAGAAGCCCTCTTCTCTTTCATTCGGACGCTATTCGCTGCGACGCGAACTCACTACACTCCAAGCAGGCAAAATCTGACAGAGGCGTTACCGGTGACACCATTCCTGATCACCCTGCTGGTCGTGGCGGGCATTGCCCTGCTGATCGTCATCGGCTACCTCAACAATCTGGTGGAAAACACCCGGCTCGACCGCGCACGCCTGAAGATCGACCTCAACGAGCGTCAGCGGCGTTGTGGTGATATCAGCGAGACCTTCCCCGGGCAGTTCATGAGCCCTGCATTGAAGCTGCTGCTGGCGCGTATCGAGCTGGACCTGAACCAGCGCCTGCTGGCACTGGACAAGCGCGATGTCCGGCTCAAGACACGCATCGCCGAACTCGAGCAACTGGTCGCGCTGGGCGAGAAGATCCCGGTGAACAACCCGCCGAGCCCGATCGGCAGCGAAGCCAAGGCCAAGGACATCCGGGTGCTGCTCGAGGTGCTGCACCATCAGGTGGTGCGCGCCACCCACGAGAACGTGCTCACGCGCGAGGAAGGCAAGTACTGGGTCAAGCAGATCCAGCACATACTGGTGTTGCTGCACATCGAGTTTTTCAACAACCTGGGCCAGCAGTGCCTGGTCAAGGGGGAGCCCGGCCAGGCACGGCTGGCGTTCGAGCGCGGCGTGCAGTACCTGAGCAAGCAGCCTGAGCCTGCGGTGTACAAGGAGCAGCTGACCTATCTGGAGAAACTGCTGGCCCGTGCCAATGCACAGGCCTTGGATCAGCTGGAGCCGACCGAGGACGAGGACAACCAGTTGACCCAGGGCCTCAAGACGGACGAAGACGAGAACTGGAAGAAAAGAGCGCTGTACGACTGAAGATAACTGCCTTAACGGTCGTTGTGGCCCAGGTCGCGCTCAGGGTCGATCTGGTCGCGAATGCGTTGCTTGAGCACCTTGGCTTCGGGGAAGCCGCCATCGGCCTTGCGCTCCCAGACCTGCACCCCGCCGCAGGTGATGCGAAAGGTGCCGCCGCTGGCCGGTTCCAGGGCGACCCGGCCCAGTTCGTCCGCGAACGTCGACAGCAGTTCCTGGGCCAGCCAGGCGGCGCGCAGCAGCCATTGGCATTGGGTGCAGTAGGTGATGACGACTTCGGGTTTGTGCAGGCTCATGGGAAGACGGTTTCCTGTTCGTAGATGAAGAGGCGCCCGCAGCGTCAGGAACGCTCGAGGTTGTCGAGAATCTTGGCATGCACGCGCATGCACACTTCCAGATCCGCCTCGCTGACGCCCTCGAACAGCTCCACGCGCAGCGCGTTGGCAATGGTTTCGATCTGCTCGATCAGGGGCTTGGCGGGCGCGCACAGCTGGATCTTCTTGGCCCGGCGATCCTCGGCCACCGCTTGCCGCTGCACCAGCCCCTGCGCCTCCAGGCTGTCCAGCAGCCGGGCCAGGGTCGGCCCCTCCACCCCCACGCTCTGCGCCAATGCACGCTGGGTCGGCGCTTCCTCGAAACGGGCCAGGTGCAACAACACCAGCCAGCGGGCCTGGGACAGGTTGAGCCCGGCCAGCCGACGGTCCAGCTCGGCGCGCCAGCCGCGCGACATCTGGGCCAGCTGCATGCCGAAACGGTGTTGGTTGTTGGTCAGCGGCATAGGGTCACTCGATCATCGAAACTAATTATTAGGCAGCTAACCATGGCCTTGGGCAGCGTGCAAGGCTTTCGATGTAGGGAACGTCCTACCGTTTCGTGGCCTGGCACGCTGGCGGGCGTGGATCATTTCGACAGACCAGCGATACCGAGGCTGACTGCACCGCCGCCATCGCGGGCAAGCCCCCACAAGCGGCTTGCGCAGCCATGACTACATTGATGGCTGCAGAGGTCTGGATGGGAGCTGGCTTGCCAGCGATAGGGCCCAGCCAGGCGCCGCATGCAGTCGGGCATGTGCCGAGTAGAAAAGACAGTTGTTCCCACACGGGATAGCGATGCCCCGATGCATGAGTGCGGAGGTCTAGATCGCTGTGCCCTGCCCTGCCTGACTTGGCTCCTGTGGGAGCCGGCTTGCCGGCGATGGCGCCGGCCGAGGCACCGCGCTGCTAAAGGTGATCGACTACAGCTCGAACTCAGCCGCCAGCGCCGCCCGCACACAATGCAGCACGCCATCCGGTACGCGCCCGGTAAACTGTGCGGCAATGCTCGACACGGGTGGCAGCTCGCCTTCGCCGTCGAGAAACGCATCCTGGATCTCGCTGAGCAGATCCTCCGGCACATCCAGCGCCTGCTCCAGGCTCAGCTCCTGGCGCCCCAGCGATTCGGCCAGCAGGCTGTAGACGTTCTTCTCGCTGCAGTTCAACTGTCCAGCGATCTGCAATGGCGTCATGCCCGCGCGGGCCAGGCTGACCAGCTCATGGCGCAGATCGACGACCACCTTGGGCGCCTCGTCGTGGCCGCCCGCGCCGTTGAGCACCTCGAGGAACGCCTGGCCGTAGCGCTCCAGCTTGCGCGCACCGACCCCGCTGACGCGGCCCATCTCGGCCATGCTGGTGGGCTGGCTGCGCAGCATTTCCAGCAAGGTCGAGTCAGGGAAGATGACATAGGGTGGCACGCTGTGCTCCTCGGCCAGCTTGCGCCGCAGGCTGCGCAAGGCTTCCCACTGCTCGCGCTCCTCGCCCCGCACCAGTTGGCTGGCCGGGCTGCCGCCGCCGCTCTTGGCCACCGTCTGTGGCTTGAGGTCGCGGCGCAGTTGCAGCGTCACCTCGCCCCGCAGCAACGGACGGCAGCTGTCGGACAGGCGCAAGCCACCGTAGCCTTCGATGTCGATGTCCACCAGGCCCCGGGCCACCAGCTGCCGGAACAGCGAGCGCCATTCGTGCTCGCTGGTGGCCTTGCCTACCCCGAACACGGCCAGCTTCTCGTGGCCGAAGTTGCGTACCTTGTCGGTGCTCTTGCCCAGCAGCACATCGATCAGATGCCCGACCCCATAGCGCTGGCCAGTGCGATAGATCGCCGACAGCGCCTGACGAGCCGGCTCGGTGGCATCCCAGGTCTGCACCGGGTCGACACAGTTGTCGCAATGCCCGCACGGCTGCTCGAGTCGCTCGTCGAAATAGGCCAGCAGCGCCTGACGCCGGCAACCGCTCTCTTCGCACAGGGCGAGCATGGCGTCGAGCTTGTGCTGCTCGATGCGCTTGTGGCGTTCGTCGCCTTCGGAGTTCTGCAGCATCTGCTTGAGCATGACCATGTCCTGCAGGCCGTAGGCCATCCAGGCATCGGCGGGGAGGCCGTCACGCCCGGCACGCCCGGTCTCCTGGTAGTAGGCTTCCAGGGACTTGGGCAGGTCCAGGTGGGCGACGAAACGCACGTTGGGCTTGTCGATGCCCATGCCGAAGGCGATGGTGGCGACCATGATCAGGCCTTCCTCGTTGAGGAAGCGGTGCTGGTTGGCCGCACGCGTCTCGGCGGCGAGCCCGGCGTGATACGGCAGCGCCGGGAACCCCTGATCGCACAGGAAGGCCGCGGTTTCGTCGACTTTCTTGCGCGACAGGCAGTAGACGATACCGGCGTTGCCGTGGCGCTCACCGAGGAATGCCAGCAGCTGCTTGCGGGGCTGCTCCTTGGGCACGATGCGGTAGAAGATGTTCGGCCGGTCGAAGCTCGACAGGAACCGCTCGGCGCCTTGCAGGTGCAGCCGCTGGACGATCTCTTCGCGGGTGCGCATGTCGGCGGTGGCGGTCAGGGCGATGCGCGGCACGTTCGGGAACAGCTCGGCCAGTTGCCCGAGCTGCAGGTATTCGGGGCGGAAATCATGGCCCCACTGCGACACACAGTGGGCTTCGTCGATGGCGAACAGCGAGATGTGCAGGGAATTCAGGAAGTCCAGCATGCGCGGCTGCACCAGACGCTCCGGCGCCAGGTACAGCATCTTGATTTCACCACGACGCAGGCGTGCGGCCAGCTCACGCTGCTGGTCGGTGTTCAGGGTGGAATTGAGCGCGGCCGCAGCGACGCCCAGTTCGTCCAGGGTGGCCACCTGGTCGTCCATCAGGGCGATCAGTGGCGAGACCACCACCGTCAGCCCTGGTCGCAACAGGCCGGGCACCTGGAAGCACAGGGACTTGCCGCCCCCGGTGGGCATCAGCACCAGGGCGTCGCCGCCATTGGCCACGCATTCGATGATCGCGGCCTGTCGCCCGCGGAAACTGTCGTAGCCGAAGACGTCCTTGAGGACGCGCTGAGCCTGTTCGAGCATTGGAAACTCCACGAATCGCTTGATCCTGCGGGGGACAGGCTGACGGAAAAACCAGCCTGGCACACCCACGAATGCGTAAGCGGCTTTTGCCGCGCGGGCCGGACGCCCACGTCGGTGGAAAACCGCCGAGTATACCCCAGCACAGGTTCCGACAGGCGTTTCGCTGACAGGCGTTCCCTTTGCCCCGTGGCGACTGCAAGGTGCTAGAATTCGGTATCGTTTATTCCCAAGGTAGCCCTGTAATGTCCTTCGCCGAGCAACTGACCCGCCTGCAAGCCTTCCTCGACGCCGATGAGCTGCACGAAGAAGCGCTGGACTACGTCGCCGCCCACGGCTACCTGACCGCGCTGTCGATCTGTGCCGAAGACGTGCCGGAACGTGAATGGATCGATGCGTTGTTCGCCGAACAGCCGCGCTACACCAGCGAAGCGCAGCGCACCGAGATCGAAACCACCCTGGCGTCGCTCAAGGGCCACATCGCGCGCCAACTGGCCAGCGACGAGGAATTCGAGCTGCCGTGCGACCTGGACCTGGGCGACGAGCCGGACGATTCCGACCTGCGTGGCTGGTGCATCGGCTTCATGGAAGGCGTGTTCCTGCGCGAGGAAGCCTGGTTCGAGAACGCCGAGGAAGAAGTCAGCGAGATGCTGCTGCCGATCATGGTCGGCTCGGGCCTGTTCGACGAGCAGCCGGAGTTCGAGGACATCGCCCGCACGCCGAGCCTGCAGGACGACATGATCGTGCAGATCCCCGAAGCACTGACCGCGCTGTTCCTGCTGCTGCAGGCACCGGACGAAAAACCTGCCCTGCTCAAGCCCCGCCACCACTGATCCGTGACGCGCTACCTGCTGCTGGCCCTGGGCTGGCTCAGCGTCGCGCTGGGGGTGATCGGCATCTTCCTGCCGCTGCTGCCGACCACCCCGTTCCTGCTCCTGGCTGCCGCCTGCTTCGCCCGCAGCTCGCCGCGCTTTCACACCTGGCTGATCGAGCATCCCCGCCTGGGGCCCTGGATCCGCGGCTACCTGGGCGGTGAAGGCATCCCCCTCAAGGGCAAGGCCTGGGCCATCGGGCTGATGTGGGCCAGCATCGGCCTGTCCTGTTACCTGGTGCCCATGCCGTGGGCGCGGGTGTTCATGCTGGCCAGCGCGGTCGGCGTCACGGTCTACATCCTTCGTCAGAAAACCCGTCGATAACCCCTGATGTGCAGCGTTCCTGCAGCCCATCGACACACGGCTGCAAGCCGTATCCTGGACCTATATAACCAAAAGCTCTAAAACTCTCGGCGCCCACGTCAGGTCACTACCTGAGTGCTCCACGTTGGAGCACCTTCCCCAACGGAAAAACCGGTAAGGACTTATGTGCGGATTAGCTGGCGAGTTGCGCTTCACCCCTTTCAATCAAGCCCCACGTCCGGCGGACCTCGCCGCCGTGGAGCGGATCACCCACCACCTGGCGCCACGCGGCCCGGATGCCTGGGGATTCCATAGCCAAGGGCCGGTTGCGCTCGGCCATCGACGCCTGAAGATCATGGACCTGTCCGACGGTTCGGCGCAGCCGATGACCGATGGCAACCTGGGCCTGGCGTTGGCGTTCAATGGCGCCATCTACAACTTCCCCGAGCTGCGCGAAGAACTGCAGGCCCTGGGTTACGCCTTCCATTCCGACGGCGATACCGAAGTGCTGCTCAAGGGCTACCACGCCTGGGGCGAAGCATTGCTGCCCAAGCTCAACGGCATGTTCGCCTTCGCCGTCTGGGAGCGTGACACTCAGCGCCTGTTCCTGGCCCGCGACCGTCTGGGCGTCAAGCCGCTGTACCTGTCGCGCAACGGCGAGCGCCTGCGTTTCGCCTCCAGCCTGCCGGCGCTGCTCAAGGGCGGCGACATCGACCCGATGCTCGACCCGGTGGCCCTGAACCACTACCTGAACTTCCATGCCGTGGTACCGGCACCGCGCACGCTGCTGGCCAACGTGCAGAAGCTCGAGCCGGCCACCTGGATGCGTATCGACGCCCATGGCCAGGTCGAACAGAAGACCTGGTGGTCGCTGCAGTACGGCCCCAACGCCGATGAGCAGCACCTGACCCTGAACGACTGGACCGACCGTGTACTGGACGCCACCCGTGACGCCGTGGCCATTCGCCAGCGCGCGGCCATCGACGTCGGCGTGCTGCTGTCCGGTGGCGTCGATTCCAGCCTGTTGGTCGGCCTGCTGCGCGAGGTCGGCGTGGATGACCTGTCGACCTTCTCCATCGGCTTCGAGGATGCCGGTGGCGAGCGTGGCGACGAGTTCCAGTATTCGGACCTCATCGCCCGCCACTACGGCACCCGGCATCACCAGCTGCGCATCGCCGAGCACGAGATCATCGACCAGCTGCCGGCCGCCTTCCGGGCGATGAGCGAGCCGATGGTCAGCCACGACTGCATCGCCTTCTACCTGCTGTCCCGTGAAGTGGCCAAGCATTGCAAAGGCGTGCAGAGCGGCCAGGGCGCCGACGAGCTGTTCGCCGGCTACCACTGGTACCCGCAGGTCGATGGCGCCGCGGACCCCTATGCGGCGTACCGCGATGCCTTCTTCGACCGCAGCTACGACGAGTACCGGCAGACGGTCAAGGCGCCCTGGGCGCTGGACTACGACGCGGCGGGCGACTTCGTGCGCGAACACTTCGCCAAGCCCGGTGCCGACGCGGCGGTGGACAAGGCCCTGCGCCTGGACAGCACGGTGATGTTGGTGGACGACCCGGTCAAGCGCGTGGACAACATGACCATGGCCTGGGGCCTGGAAGCGCGCACGCCGTTCCTCGACTACCGCCTGGCCGAACTGTCGGCGCGCATTCCGGCGCGCTTCAAGCTGCCCGACGGCGGCAAGCAGGTGCTCAAGGAAGCCGCGCGCCGCGTGATCCCCCACGAGGTCATCGACCGCAAGAAAGGCTACTTCCCGGTCCCCGGCCTCAAGCACCTCGAAGGCGCCACGCTGGGCTGGGTCCGCGACCTGCTGACCGACCCGAGCCAGGACCGCGGCCTGTTCGATCCGGCCATGCTCGATACCTTGCTGAGCAACCCCCACGGTCAGTTGACCCCCTTGCGCGGCTCCAAGCTCTGGCAACTGGCGGCGCTGAACCTGTGGCTCAGCGAGCAAGGACTCTGACCGATGAAACCCCATGAAACGTCCTACGGCCAGCGGTTGCTGCGCGGCCAGACCCCGTCCTACGAGCGCCTGCAAGCGCGCTTGGCCGAGGATGGCAGCGAGCCGCATCATCACCCGCGTGCCGTGCACTGTGGCTGGGGACGACTGCTGATCGGCCACACCTACCCGGACCCAGCCAACCTGGCCAAGGCGCTGCTCGACGAGCAGCCCGGCGAGCGCGACATTGCGCTGTACGTCGCCGCGCCCCAGCAGGTGCTGGCCTATTCACCCCAGCAACTGTTCCTAGACCCTTCCGACACCCTGCGCCTGTGGTTCACCGACTACCGGCCCGCCCAGCGCGTGTTTCGCGGCTTCCGCATCCGGCGCGCACAAGCCGAGAGCGACTGGCAGGCGATCAATACGCTCTACCAGGCCCGCGGCATGCTGCCCATCGACCCCGAGCGCCTGACGCCGCGGCACCAGGGCGGCCCGGTGTACTGGCTGGCCGAAGACGAAGACACCCAGGCGATCATCGGGAGCGTCATGGGCCTGAACCACAGCAAGGCCTTCGACGACCCCGAGCATGGCTGCAGCCTCTGGTGCCTGGCGGTGGACCCGCACTGCACGCGCCCCGGCGTGGGCGAGGTGCTGGTGCGTCACTTGATCGAGCACTTCATGAGCCGTGGCCTGGCCTACCTGGACCTGTCGGTGCTGCATGACAATCGCCAGGCCAAGCGCCTGTACACCAAGCTGGGCTTTCGCAACCTGCCGACCTTCGCAGTCAAGCGCAAGAACGGCATCAACCAGACGCTGTTCCTGGGCCCAGGCCCCGAGGCCAAGCTCAACCCCTATGCCCGCATCATCGTCGACGAGGCCTTCCGTCGGGGTATCGAGGTGCAGGTCGACGATGCGGCGGCGGGCCTGTTCACCCTGAGCCTGGGTGGGCGCCGCGTGCGCTGCCGCGAGTCGTTGAGCGACCTGACCAGCGCGGTGAGCATGACCCTGTGCCAGGACAAGCGCCTGACCCGACAAGCCCTGCATGGTGTCGGCCTGCAGGTGCCTGCGCAACAGCTGGCGGGCGATGCCGAGGAAGACCTGGCGTTTCTGGAGAGCCATGGCGCGATCGTGGTCAAGCCGGTCGATGGCGAGCAGGGCCAGGGCGTGGCCGTGAACATCACCCGCGTGGACGAACTGACCCAGGCCATCGAACAGGCCCGACGGTTCGACAGCCGTGTGCTGCTGGAAAGCTACCACCCCGGCCTTGACCTGCGCATCGTGGTCATCGGCCATGAAGTCGTGGCCGCCGCCGTGCGTCACCCGGCCCAGGTGATCGGCGACGGCACGCACACCATCAAGGCCCTGATCGAGGCGCAGAGCCGACGTCGCCAGGCGGCCACTGGCGGTGAAAGCCGCATCCCCATGGACGAGGAAACCGAGCGCACGCTGCGCGATGCCGGCCTGGACTACGACCATATCCTGGCCAACGGCCAACGCCTGAACGTGCGTCGCACCGCCAACCTGCACACCGGCGGCACCCTCGAGGATGTCACCGAACGCCTGCACCCGGTGCTCGCCGAGGCCGCCATCCGCGCCGCTCGTGCCTTGGACATCCCCGTGGTCGGCCTGGACCTGATGGTGAGCGCCGCCGACCAGCCCGAGTACGTGTTCATCGAGGCCAACGAACGCGCTGGCCTGGCCAACCATGAACCGCAACCCACTGCCGAACGTTTCGTTGACTTGCTGTTCCCGCACAGCCGTTCGATCACCTGACCCGAAGGAGCGTGCATGCCTGAATCCACCCTGGGACCCGACCTGGACTACCTGCGCAAGGTGCTGCTGGAGATGCTTGCCATCCCCAGCCCGACCGGTTTCACCGACACCATCGTGCGCTACGTCGCCGAGCGCCTGGAAGAACTCGGCATCCCCTACGAGCTGACCCGGCGCGGCACCATCCGCGCCACCCTCAAGGGCCGGCAAAGCTCACCGGACCGTGCCGTCTCCGCGCACCTGGACACCATCGGCGCCAGCGTGCGCCAACTGATGGACAATGGCCGTCTGGCCCTGGCCCCGGTCGGTTGCTGGTCGAGCCGGTTCGCCGAGGGCAGCCGGGTCAGCGTGTTCACCGACGCGGGCGTGTTCCGCGGCAGCGTGTTGCCGTTGATGGCCAGCGGTCATGCGTTCAACACCGCCATCGACCAGATGCCGATCAGCTGGGACCACGTGGAAGTGCGTCTGGACGCCTACTGCGCCACCCGCGCCGATTGCGAATCGCTGGGCGTGGGCGTGGGCGACTTCGTGGCCTTCGACCCGCTGCCGGAGTTCACCGAAAGCGGGCACATTAGCGCCCGTCACCTGGACGACAAGGCTGGCGTCGCGGCGCTGCTGGCCGCGCTCAAGGCCGTGGTGGAAAGCGGCCAGCAGCCGCTGATCGACTGCCACCCGCTGTTCACCATCACCGAAGAGACCGGCTCCGGCGCGGCTGGCGCCCTGCCCTGGGACGTCAGCGAGTTCGTCGGCATCGACATCGCGCCCGTGGCGCCCGGCCAGGCCTCCAGCGAACATGCCGTCAGCGTGGCCATGCAGGATTCCTCAGGCCCCTATGACTATCACCTGTCACGCCACCTGCTGAAGCTGGCAGGCGAGCACGAGGTGCCGGTGCGCCGTGACCTGTTCCGCTACTACTACAGCGATGCCCACTCGGCCGTGACGGCAGGCCATGACATCCGCACGGCCCTGGTGGCGTTCGGTTGCGACGCCACCCACGGCTACGAGCGCACGCACATCGACAGCCTGGCAGCCCTGAGCCGCCTGCTGGGGGCTTACCTGATGAGCCCGCCGGTGTTCGCCAGCGACTCCCACCCGTCCACCGCGTCCCTCGAGCAGTTCAGCCATCAGCTGGAGCACGACACGCAGATGGAAAGCGAGACGCGGGTGCCGGCCGTGGACAGCCTGCTGGGCCACAAGACCGAACCGCACTGACCATGGACAGGAAGGGGCTCTCTGCCGAGCCCCTCTTCTTCCTACAATTGACGTACTATCGTCTGACCTGAACCGGACGACCTTCCCATGCTCATTCCCTACGACCAGCTCGAAGCCGAGACCCTGACCCGCCTGATCGAGGACTTCGTTACCCGCGACGGCACCGACAATGGCGACGACACGCCGTTGCAGACCCGTGTACTGCGCGTGCGTCAGGCCCTGGCCAAGGGCCAGGCGTTCATCCTGTTTGACCCGGAAAGCCAGCAGTGCCAGTTGCTGGCCCGCCACGACGTGCCCAAGGAGTTGCTGGAGTAAGGCTCAGGCGGCCTGAAAGCGCGGACCGAACAGGATCAGGCTGGCGCCGATCACGCACAACAGCGCGCCCAGCCAGTCGCTGCCCAAGGGCCGCACACGTTCGACCAGCGCCAGCCAGCCCAACGAGCTGACAATGTAGATCCCCCCGTAAGCCGCATAGGCCCGCCCGGCATAGGCAGCCTCGACACGCGTCAGCACCAGCGCGAAGCAGGTCAGGCTGAGCAAGGCCGGCACGATCCACCAGGCGCTCTTGCCCAGGCGCAACCACAGGTAGAACGCATAGCAGCCGGCGATCTCCAAGACCGCGGCCAGCAAGAACCAGCAATAGTTGACCATCGGACGCCTCGTCTCGGAAAAGCTGAGCAGCATACCGCAAGCCAGTGCCCGCACTCGGGCCCTTCTCCCATGGCAAATAAATAACTCGTTGATGATTTCAGAACCTTGCGGACCCTGTGGGAGCGGGCTTGCCCGCGATGCAGGCGGTGACGAACCGGCCGCTATCGCGGGCAAGCCCGCTCCCACAGGTAACCGCGATGACTTGCAACCCCGCGGTGGGACTACGGGTGTAGGCGCGACCCCTGTGTCGCGATTGGCCCACATAACTCGCGCAAAAACTCGACGACACACGCAAATACGCATCGCGACATGAAGACCAAGCGCAAAGGTGACGACACCCATGCCCCAGTCTTTGGCGCGCCGGTTTCTCGCCTGCATTCAGATGGAATCTTCCCTTCATCCCGGCAGTCGGAAGAATAGGCGGCTCCGTACCGCTCCCCCTGGACATCACAAGGACTTCGACATGACCACGATCCTCATCATCATTCTGATCCTGCTGTTGGTGGGCGGTTTGCCGGTATTCCCGCACTCGCGCAGCTGGGGCTATGGGCCGTCCGGCATCATTGGCGTGATCCTGGTCGTGCTGCTGGTGTTGCTGCTGCTCGGACGCATATGACCCCCGCCTGAGCCGCCCGCTCAGTCGCGATCAGGCCCGGTGCGTCGCTCGCAACGCACCCGTCTGAGCAACTCTTCGCGATCGAGCGGCGGCGCCAGGTAGGCGCCTTGGGCGCTTTCGCAGCCCAGCGTCAGCAAAGCCAAGTGCTGTTCGGCCATAGTGACACCCACGGCCGTCAGGCGCTGCTGCAACTCGACGGCCAAGCGCAGGCAGTGGTGCACCACGGCACGACAACGCGCCTCATGGGGCAAGCCCTCGATGAACTGCTCATCCAGCCGAATCCGCGTGAACGGCAACTGACACAGCAACTGACTGCTGCCCTTGCCGCTGCCGAACCCGGCCAACCCAAGCTCACACCCCATCAGACGCAGTCGCAGCAGGTTCTCCTGCTCGATCACGGTCAACTGGTACAACCCCTGACCCGCCAGGTCGAGGCAGAGGTGTTCGTGCGAACACCCATACCGCTGCATCAAGGTGCGTACGCGCACGCAGAACTGGCGATCACCCAACTGCGTGGTCAGGATCCGTATCGACAGCGGTAGCGTATGGCCTTCGTCCCTGAGCCTCTGGTAAAGCGCCAACCCTTGCTCGAGGGTATCCATCCAGAGGTCGTCGAACAGCCCGCAGCGCTCCACCACCGGCAGGAAGAGATCAGGCGCCAGGGCGCCGAGCAACGGGTGGTGCCAGCGCATCACCAGTTCGACCGACTCGATCCGCCCCGTGGCCAGCTCGAAGACCGGAAAGTAGCAGGCGGCGAACTGATGCTCGCGCAAGGCGCCGCGGATCTGGCCCTCGTCGGGCCACAGACGCTCGGGCGGCGCGGGTGCCGTCACCGGCAGGAGGGGCATGTTCAGCCATTGGCGCAACGGGTCCAAGGGCAAGGGTGGCTCGACATCGCCGAAGAAGCGCATGCCCAACTGCTCGACCATGCTCTGCAAGCCCCGGCGCAGGCTCGACCCCAGGCGGCCGCTGACCAGCACGCCCTTGGCCAGGCCATCGCGGCCGATCCAATGGATGAACTCCAGCCCATCCATGTCCGGGTCGTCGTCGCGCAAGCCACAGGCCACCAGGTCCACACCGCCGACCTGGCGCAACAGGGTCAAGGCTTCGCTGGCCAAGGTGGCCTGCAGGACCGTGGCGCACCCCAGGTGCTTGAAGGTCCGCACGGCCACGGCACGCTGGAAGCCGTGCGGTTCGAGCACCAGCACCCGCCACCGTTCAGCCCTCATCGCCGACCTTCATGGCGGGCATCGTCCCCGGCGTCATCGCGTGCCTCCACACTCGCACCCTCAGGTGCCTCCTCACCCTCCTGGCCCTGCAATTGGCTTTCGAGCAGGCGCATCGCCTCGCCAATCGCCCCGATGCGGACCTGTACCCATTCCAACGAGACAGGCTTGCCCAGGCAACTGCGCTCGATCTGCTCGCAGGCCTCGACCAGGGCGCTGGCACGGACCAGGCGCGCGCCGCCCTTGATCCGGTGGGCCAGCCGGGCCAGCGCCTGCAGGTCACCGCACTCGGCCAGTCGCGTGAGCTCGGCGAGGTCGTGGCGATTGCTGTCGAGCAGGTCGCGCAGCAAGGCATCGAGCGCCTCGGCATCGTTGCCGGTCAGGCGCCGTAGGTGGCCCAGGTCGGCCTCGACAGGCGCTTCGCTCGCCGTCGTTCGATCAGGCGCGTGCGGGTAGGCCGTGTCGAGCAGCGTCGCCAGCGCCTCGAGACTGAGGGGCTTGAACAGACAGTCGTCCATGCCGGCGGCCAGGCAGCGTCGCCGCTCTTCGACCACGGCGTTGGCGGTGATGCCCACGACCCGACACCGTGGCCATCCCTGGCGCTGCTCATGCAAACGGATCGCCTGGCACAACCTGTAACCGTCCATGCCTGGCATGCTGCAATCGCTGATGACCAGATCGAAGCGGCCTGCAATCCATTGGCGCAAGGCCTGGGCGCCGTTTTCAGCCACGCTTGCCTGATGGCCGAGGTAACCGAGCTGATGGGCCAACAGCACACGGTTGGCCGGATAGTCATCCACCACCAGAACCCGCAGGCCCGGCCGTGCAGAGGCGTCGGACAGGGCACGCGGGGTGGGTGACGGCTCGTCGGAACGGGCCTGCAGCACAGGCTCGACGGTCATGTCGATCTCGATGCGCGTGCCCACCCCCAGCGTGCTGTCCAGGGTCATGCTCGCGCCCATCAGCTGGCAGAGCGTACGGCTGATCGACAAGCCCAGACCCGCTCCGGGGCCTGAGGATTGCCGGTGATTGCAGGCTTGCCAGAACGGCTCCCCCAACCGGGCCAGGTCGGCTTGCGGGATGCCGATCCCGGTGTCCTCGACCGTCACGCTCAAGGCCAGCAGCGCATCCTCCCGTGGCATCAGGCGCAGACGCACGCACACCGAGCCATGCTGGGTGAACTTGATGGCGTTGCTGACCAGGTTGGCGAGCACCTGCTTGAAGCGCAGCGGGTCGATCAGCACCTCGCGCTCGACCTCCCCTTCCAGCTCCAGGTCCAGGTGCAAGCCCTTGGCCCGGGCCTGGGGCTGGAACAGCTGCACCACGTTGCCGGCGTGGCGGGCCAGTTGCACCGGCTCGCGGTTGATCTCCAGGTGCCCGGACTCGATCCGGGTGACGTCGAGGATATCGCCGATCAGCGCCAGCAGGCTGCGCGCAGCCTCGGAGGCCACTTCGATGGAGACCCGGTCGAGGATGCCCTGCTCGGCCTTGCGCAACGCCAGTTCCAGGGTGCCGAGCACGGCATTCATGGGGGTGCGGATCTCATGGCTCATGGTGGCCAGAAAATGCGTCTTGGCCTGATTGGCCTGCTCGGCCTCTTCCTTGGCCCGCTGCAGGTCCGCCTGCAGCTGGTAGCGCTCGGTGACGTCGATCCAGCCGGCGATCACGCTGGCCCCGGCGTGATCGCTGCGGCATGGCAGCATCCAGTGATAGAAGATGCGCTCCCGGCCATCGGCCAGCTTCACCACACGGTCCTCGACCTGCGCCTTTCCACTGCACAGCACTTCGCGCCAGCCTCGTTGCCAGGCCAGGTGCGGCAGGCAGCCGAGCCACTGGCCGATCACTTCCTCGCGGCGCACGCCCAGGGTTTCCAGGTAGCAGCTGTTGCAGGTGAGCAGCCGGCCGTCACGGTCGCAGACATACAACGGATGGGGCGTGCCGTCGATCATCACCCGCATGAATTCCAGCTGGTCGGCCAGGGCCCGTTCGGCCTGCTCGCGGACCCGTATCAGACGACGCAGGTAACGCACCCAGACCAAGGCCAGCATCAGCAGCACGCCGATGGCCATGAACCCCTGCAGGAACTGTTGACGGTGGCGATGCCAGAAGCTGTCGCCCACGATCAGCTCGCCCTGCCAGCGACGCGCCAGGGCGTCGAGCTCCTGAGGGGAAAGACTGGCCAGCGCCTTGTTCAGGATGGCGCTCAATTCGACGTCGTCGCGGCGTGTCGCCAAGGCGAACTGCGCAGGCGGCAGGGCCAGGCTGGCGCCGATGCGAAAGCTGCCGTGCGGCAGGCGCGCGGACAGCGAGCGCACGCACACCAGCGGCAGGATCGCCGCCTTGGCACGGTCATCGCCGATCATCTGCACCGCGTCCAGCGGCCCCTGGGTCTCGACCTGGGGGATGCCAGGATAATGCTCGCGCAGGTACCGGCTTGGAAAACCGCTGGGCAGCGCGGCCACTGGCTGGCCCTGCAACTGCTCCAGGCTGGAGACCGTGACCTGGTCGGCAGCGGTGACCAGCACCCGCGCCGACGTGAGGTAGGCGCGGCTGAAGGCCAGGTATTGGTCGCGCGCCGTACTTGGGGTCAGCGCACCGATCACATCGGCGCGCCCCTGGCGCAGTTGACGGATCATCTGCTCGACCGTACCGCCGCTGGCGAACTCGAACGTGATCCCGGTGGCCCGGGCGATGCGCTCCAGCACATCGACGGTCAGCCCCCGGAACTGGCCTTCGGCGTCACGGTAGCTCAGCGGCAACATCTGCTCGTCGAGCAGCACGCGCACCCGGGGGCGCCGCTGCAGCCAGCGTTGCTCGGCCGGTGTCAGGGTCAGGATCGTCGGGGTGTGGTCGGCCAGTTGCTCGATGAATGGCATCCAGCGCTGACGAATGTGGGCGTGCTCGCTATCGGACACGTTGGCCAGCAAGGTGTTGATCAATTCGGTCAAGGTCTTGCGCGGGGTCGCCAGTGCAAAGCCGATCGGCTGACGTGGCCAACCGGGGCATTCGCGCAGCAGCAGGTTGTTCATCTGTGCGCGACCGACCAGGTAATGGCTTTCCAGGGCGCTGCCGATGAACACATCGGCCTCACCGAACGCCACGGCGCCCATGGCCTGTCGGGTCGAGGCGTACAGTCGCACCTGCGCCTGCGGATAGTGAGCGCGGACCTGTTCCAGATCGCGGTAGCCCTCGCGCATCGCCACGCGCACGACGCCCTCGGCCTGGCAGTCCAGGCGGTTGTCGTCACGCACCGCCAACCGAGGCATGTCCTCGGCATAGGCGTGCGACAGCGTGAGCCCGCCCGCCTCGGCCTGCTGCCGGGTCATGCCGCCCAGCACATCGACCCGACCTTCGCGCAGGGCGACGACCGCCTCGGCCATCGAGTCGAAGGGGTGCACGTCGATCGGCAGACGCAGGTACTCGGACAACAGCCCGGCGTAGTCCGCCGTGATGCCTTCATAGTCGTGGTTCGGACCGATCACGCCCAGCGGCGGCTCATCCGCCTGCACGACCCCCAGGCTGACCTTGCGACGTGCCCACAGCCAGCGCAGTTGCGTTTCGTCCGGAGGGGCCAGCTTGCGCCCCAGGACGGCGCGCCCGTGCAGCTGCACCTTGGGCTCGTCTGCGCGGGCCAGCGGCAGCAAGGGCCCCAGCAGCACCCAGAGGATCGCGACGAGGCGAATCAGCTGGGTGATCACACCAGGCCATTGCGCCTGGCGAGGTCCGCCAGATCGATCAACGACCTCAGTCCGAGCTTCTCGATCAGGCGCGCCTTGTAGGTGCTCACGGTCTTGTTGCTGAGCAGCATGAGCTCGCCGATCGCCTTGTTGCTCAGGCCCCGTGCCAGGTACTGGAGGATCACCAGCTCGCGGTCGCTGAGGCTGGCCAGGCAGGCGCGCTCGCTGGTCTGCATGTCCTGCCGGCAGACCGAGCTGAGCGACACATCCGGGAAATAGGTGAAGCCTGAACGGATCGCCAGCACGGCCTTGCTCAGCTCGCCCAGGTTGTCGGTCTTGCAGATGAAGCCGGCCGCGCCGGCCTTCATGCACCGCAGGGAAAAGGTATCGGCCAGCTGCGAGGTGAGCATCAGCACCCGTGGGGGGGGCGACAGTGCGTTGAGCCGTTGCAGCACCTGCATGCCGTCCAGGCCTGGCAGCGAGATGTCCAGGATCACCAGATTGGGACTGTGCTCGCGGGCCAGGCGCAAGGCATCCACGCCGTTGTCGGTCTCGCCGACGATTTCCACCTGGTCACGCTGCAGCTGCAAGCGGACGCTGGAACGAATGAAGGGGTGGTCGTCGACCACCAGGGCTTTGTACATGTCCATGTGCTCCGATGCGAATCCGATGCAAGCTCATTCGTTGATGGCCATTTCCTGGCGTTTGTCGCCTTCCTGAAGTTCGAAGCGATAGAGACGGCCGGGCTGGCCAGGAAACTCGCGGGTCCGCCCCGGCAACAGGTGGTGCTTGGCCGCCGCTGCACATTCATGGCCCTGTGGCGCGCAGTGACGGAAATGATCCAGCACCACGGTGCTGTTGCCGCGGTTGCTGATCTGCAGGCGCCCGTCCTGCATGCGCACCGGCGTGTCGTAGTGAACCTCCTTCGGTCGCACGAACAGCAAGGTGCCGTAGCCGGTCAGCAGCTGCACCCCGGCCTTCAGGCTGTTCCCATAGGCCTTGGCTTCTTCGGCGCTGACGGCGAACCCGTCGCCGCGCTCGGGCAGCACAGGGATGAAGCGCAGGCGAAAGTAGCGTTCGCGGCTGCGATCGCCCCGGTACAGCACGCGCATGGCCTGCATGCCGCGGGCGGGCACGATCAACCGTGCCGGGCTGACCACCAGCCCGCGTTCGGCCAACGGCAGGTCGTCGAGAGGTATCTCGCGAGACTTGCCGTCAGCGTCGTAGACCAGTTCGGCCACGCTGACCTTGACGAAGGCCGTGCTGTCGCCGCCGTTGCGCACGCGCTTGAGCAAGGTGCTGGAGCCGGCATCCAGGTAGTCGTACAGCGTCCCGACGTTGATCTCGGGCGCTGCCTGTACCGGCCATGGGTACGCCAGCGCGGCTACCAGCATCACCCATCCACGAACCCTCATTGCATCCTCCTTGCATGGTAGCCAGACAATATCACTGGCCTATTATTGCTGGGTTTTCCCGCATGGCCTGTGGGACATTTCCCAAAGAAAATGAGAAATTTCTGATAGCTCTTTCACAGGCCTGCGTCGAACACGACACCAACCTGCCCGGTATAGGTCGTGCCCGGCTGTTTGGTCATGGCGCTCACGCCCTGCCCGTCGACCCTGAAATGCACCTGGCCACGCTGGTTGTCGATCGGCATCGACTGGTCCAGTTGCAAGGGTGTACCGGACTCGGGGGAATGGGCACTCGGTGCACCGGGCGATGGTTGATGTGCACCGCGGGCGGCATGCTGATGGCCACCTCCACGGGGACCTCATCTCCGTTGCCATTGCGAATCCAGCACTGCCCCGCCCGTTCGTATTGACAGCGCGTGAACAGGCTCAAGGGGCCCGTGGACCAGAGGTGGAAAGGCAGGTCTCGCTGCAGCAGCGGCGGCGAGCCTCGGCCTGCCAGCCAGGCCTGCCATCCGCCTGGGGGCTCGAGTACGGCATGATCGCTGCCAGGCGGGAAGCGCACGTCCATGGCATGCTGGACGTCGACCTCGAAGTGGATGGTCAGGATATTGGTGTTGAGCCCGCTGACCCCGTCGCCCAGGTCGATGTCCCCTCCCGGGCCGACCCGGTAGCTCACACTGCCGCGGTAGAGCCCCTGACGCATGTTGAAGGGTCGGGGCAGCAACAGGCGGTAGCCGATGGTCAGCTCATCGACGTACGAGCGACGCCGGTCGCCATTGTTCCCATAGTCCGAGTCGGAATAGCACTCCTGGGGGTTGTTGGGGTTCTTGATGGTCCAGGCGTAGCGCATGCCTGGGTAGTCAGGGCCGTCGACGATCTCGTCCGACAGGTAGCTGCATCCACCGCCCGGGTTGTAGGTATAGACGGGCACGCCGCCTCCGGACTCCACCGTGACGTTCTGGCTGATCACGGTGAACATCATGGTCAGGTCATAGGTGTCCCCCCGTTGGCTGGTGACCGTGACCTTCTGGGCGGCCGGCATGCGAATGTAGAACTTGTCGCGTACGTTGCTGGCACCGCGAATCGTCGATTTGGTGTAGGTGATCGGCACGCCGATCGTCTCGTGGTTTCCGCAGAATTCCGGCAGGTCCGCGCAAAACCCTGAAGGCGGCGTGGTGTTCTCGAAATCCGTGTCGCTTTCGCCCAGGTAGCGCGCGGTGATGGTCATGTCCGCAGACCAAGCCGGCGCAGCCAGCCCAGCCATGAGGAGCAGGAACGATCCGAGCCCGAGCAGGCGGCGCCAGGCTGGACACGGTGGAGGTGAAGCGTCGTGGGGCATGGGTTGGCTCCGTTTCCAGGACGAATGATCGGCTGATGCCCGGGCAGGTCGAGGCATGGCCGCAGGCAACGGGCAGGCGCGGCGCGACAGTGTCGAGGGAATCACGACTCGCCTCCTTGGCGCTGCCCGACCTGCGCCAGAGGCGCGCGCACACATGCGAGGTCATCGGCCAGCAGCACATCGTCGTCGCTCGCGAGCTTGTCGAGATCAAGCTGCAGGGAGCACAAGGGCTGACCGTTGCGCCTGACCTCCAGCGTGGGCGACGACCGGCTCATCTGCACCGCGAAGTACCCGTCCGCCTCGCTGACGCTACGGCTGGCATGGTTGATGACCGAGGCGCCGGGCAACGGCTGCCCCTGGGCATCGACCAGACGCCCCAGGACCGTCACCGTGCGCATCACACGCACCTGCTGGTAGGCCACGCCGCCCCGGTTGAGGTGGTAGTCGAGCGTCGTCGGCTGGATGACGGCGCCCGGATCCTGGGATTGCGCGAAGTCGAACTGCACGTGCCCTGCCTTGTAGGCCGCCACGGGGACGACGTTGCGCCCAGGGCGCAGCCGCGTGCTGCCGCCTTGATTGTCGTCGGCGCGCAGCACGAGATCGGCTTGATCGCTTTCCACATCCACGATCAGCCCCGCCTCCTGAGGCATGAACTGACCGCTCATGGCGAGCTTGCCGTCCCCCAGTGCCACCAGGCTTTGCAGGTTCAGGCCACCGTTGAGCTTGTTGTTATAGGACGAGCTCTGCAGGTACGCATCGCCGTACATGTACTGGTTGTACAGCTGCGCACGTCCCGACAGGCCCGTGCCATAGCGGTCGAACGTGGCGGTGCCGGACAGCGTCTGAACAGGCCCGAAGTCGACATCCTGCTGGTAGTTGAGCGAGGCATTCTGGTCACGCCCGCCATCGCGCGAGGTGCGGCTGCCCAGTGTGAACCCGACCCGTTGCCCAGGCCGACCGAGGCTCATGCTCAGGCTGAGGTTGACGCCGCGGTTACGTGCGTTGCCCGTGCTCAGCGAACCGGGGCGGTCGAACAGCGACAAACGCCAGTTGGCGTCCGACCCCAGGACCTTGCCGTAGAAGGCCCACCCCAGATCGACACCCAGGCCACTGGCCGCGCCGTCGCTGTGGGCCAGTCGCAACGTGGCAGTGCTGCGTTCGGTGACACGGTGGTTGAGCGCCAGGGAGGTCTGGACCACGTCCTGCTGCTCGGCGAGCGTGTCCTGCACGGTGCGCGACGACAACACCCGGCTGCGACTGTGGCTGAACACCAGTGACCCCAGCGCATGGCTCTGGATCAGCTGGAAGTCATAACCCTGGCCGCGGCCATCGGTCTGGTAGACGTTTCCGTAAAATTTGAGCCGGTCGTGGATATCCCAGTCCAGAGACGTGCCGTATTGCAGCGTCCGGTCCACCCGCTGGGCGGACAGCCCGAGCACGGCGCTGGGATGGAGCAGGTAGTTGGTCAGCACACCGGCGCTGAGGCTGCCCTCACGCTCCTGGTCCCAGTTGGTGAGCAGCGTCGATTGCTGGCCAAGATAGACGTTGTAGCGCCAGCGGCTGTCGGTGTTGCTCCAGTTCGACGGCTTGTAGATGAATTCCTGAGTGCGCGAGGTTTCCTGCCCGTCTTCGACCAGGCGTACCTCGACCTCGTAGATACCGACCGGCAGCACGCGGGTGTCCAGCGTCTGCAGGCCAGGCTGAACGGATTGGCTGTTGATCAGCACGCCATTGCGATAGATCTCGACGATGGCCGGCCGGTTGGGCGTGACGTAGATCGGCGTGGCGCTGGGGCGGCCGTTGTCGATCAGCAGGCTGTCGCTGCTGCCGAACATCAGGCCCAGGGTGGTATCGGGGCTGCTGCCGTACAGGCGTGGCTGGCGCGTCAACCCTTGCGCATCGGGCCTGAAATACCCCAGGCGGTAGAAGTGGTCGTCGATGACGCGCTCGCCGTACAGCTGGTCCAGCCTGTGCCGGGTGCCCACCTGCTGGTCGCTGCCACGGTCGACCTGGGCCTCGGCCAGCGTCGTCCAGCTCCCCAGGCTGCCCTGCCCCTGGAAGGCATAGCGACCGGTGGTATTGCGCTCGCCGCCGACCAGGTTGAGCTGATTGCGCAGCAGAATCCCGACGCCCCGGGCCTCGGGCAACGCGTGATAGCGCGGCACATCGTCCTTGAGTTCGGCGCGCGTGGTCAGCAGGGACAGCTGCGAATTGACCAGGCTGTAGTGAATCGCGCGTAGGCCATCGGGACAGTCGGTCTGGCAGTCGCCCAGCGATCGTCCGTCGGCCAGGCGTTCCTGCCAGCGTCGGCGCAGCGCTGGCGCCTCCTGGCTTTCCTGGGTGTCGGTGAATTCCAGCAACTGCACGCGCTCGTCACGCGAGAGCACGACCATGGCATCGCCCAGGTAGCGCCCATCGAGGTCGACGCGTACCGCCAGGGGGACATCGAAGAAATGGGCCTCGAACTCTTTGGGCAGGCCTTGGCCCTCGGCGATGGCGCTGAGCACGGATGCCGGCGCAGGGCCTGCCATCGCCAGCAGGACGATACACAGGCAAGCGCCCCTGCTGGCGTGGCGAGGAATACGGAGTGGAAAGAACATGGCCATGAAGCGTTCCGTAGGCAACGTCTCCCCTCGCCCCTGAACGCCGCAGCGAAAGGAGCGAAGGTCGACAATGACGGATTAAGGACGGCCCGGACGCGCCGGACGGATCAGGGCGCGGCGGTTTCGAAGACCATGCTCACCAGGCCTTGGTAACTGCCAGGGATGAATGCCCCGGAGCCAGGCTGCTTGGCCGCGATCTGCAGGGAGACGGTGTGACCAGGCAAGGCCTGAGCCGCGCTGACCACCTCGGCGGCGGTGGTGGAGAGGGAGGTGCCGCCGACCTTGACGTCCAGGCTGATGGAATCGGCGCCGCTGGAAATGACCGGTGGCGATGGCATGTAGGCCGTGATCGGGCCGACGGAGCTCTTGACCTGCAGCTGCTTGTCGATGGTGCCGAAGGAGGACTGGAACGAATTCCATTGAAGCTCCTGCGGATCGTTGATCCAGTCACCGACCGGCTCCACGTAGAACTGCCCGGTCGGCACCGTGGCGATGACCTGCACCTGCTTCTCGATAGGATCGGCCGCCAGGGCGGAAGTCGCGCTCAGAAGCGCAAGCGGAAGGGCCAGAAGGATGTGTTTCACGAATTCGATCTCCTTGTTGGGCCTGCTTTCAAAAGGCAGGCAAACCATCAGTCGGCGATGTGCCGCTGACCCAGGGGATTATTCGGGAAAGGGTGTAGGCCAACATCCAGACCGTTCCGAAGGATTTGTGGAAATTTCCCACAGAGCGTGTTCGGAAGGAGGTGAGCATGTGCAGGGTTGCACAATGCCATGGGCGACGCCGTCCCAAACGCCGAGCCCCCGGCATAGGGCCGAGGGCTCGGTACAGCGATCATCGGTTCAGGCAACCGAGGACCTGTTAGTGCGACACCGCTCCGCTGGCGCCCAGACCGGTCTGCGAGCGGACGAACTGCGGGTAGAACAGCGCCCGTTCTTTTTCGGCCGCAGCCGACTTGTCGGTGACCGAGAAGAACCAGATCCCGACGAAGGCGATCAGCATCGAGAACAGCGCCGGGTACTCGTACGGGTAGATGGGCGTGGCATGACCGAGGATCTGCACCCAGATGGTCGGGCCCAGGACCATCAGCGTCACCGCGCTGATCAGGCCCAGCCAGCCGCCGATCATCGCGCCACGGGTGGTCAGGCGCTTCCAGTACATCGAGAGCAGCAGCACCGGGAAGTTGCAGCTGGCCGCGATGGAGAACGCCAGGCCGACCATGAAGGCGATGTTCTGGCTTTCGAACAGGATGCCCAGGCCGATCGCCAGGATACCCAGGGCCACGGTGGTGATCTTCGACACGCGGATCTCGTCGCGATCGTTGGCCTTGCCCTTGCGCCAGACGCTGGCGTACAGGTCATGGGACACCGCCGAGGCACCGGCCAGGGTCAGGCCGGCGACCACCGCCAGGATGGTGGCGAAGGCCACGGCCGAGATGAAGCCGAGGAACACGCTGCCACCCACGGCATCGGCCAGGTGCACCGCCGCCATGTTGTTGCCGCCGATCAGGGCGCCGGCGGCGTCCTTGAAGGCCGGGTTGGTGCTGACCAGCAGGATCGCGCCGAAGCCGATGATGAAGGTCAGGATGTAGAAGTAGCCGATGAAGCCGGTGGCGTACAGCACGCTCTTGCGTGCTTCCTTGGCATCGCTGACGGTGAAGAAGCGCATCAGGATGTGTGGCAGGCCGGCGGTGCCGAACATCAGCGCCAGGCCCAGGGAGAACGCCGAGATCGGATCCTTGACCAGACCGCCCGGGCTCATGATCGCCTCACCCTTGGGGTGCACGTCGATGGCCTGGGAGAACAGGGCATTGAAGTCGAAGTTGACGTGCTTCATGACCATCAGCGCCATGAAGCTGGCACCCGACAGCAGCAGTACCGCCTTGATGATCTGCACCCAGGTGGTGGCCAGCATGCCGCCGAACAGCACGTACAGGCACATCAGGATGCCCACCAGGATCACCGCGACGTGGTAGTCCAGGCCGAACAGCAACTGGATCAGCTTGCCGGCGCCGACCATCTGCGCGATCAGGTAGAACGCCACCACCACCAGCGAGCCGGAGGCCGACAGGGTACGGATCTGCTTTTGCCCCAGGCGGTACGACGCCACGTCGGCGAAGGTGTACTTGCCCAGGTTGCGCAGACGCTCAGCGATGAGGAAGAGAATGATTGGCCAGCCGACCAGGAAGCCGATGGAGTAGATCAGCCCGTCATAGCCGGAGGTGAACACCAGGGCGGAAATGCCCAGGAAGGACGCCGCCGACATGTAGTCACCGGCGATCGCCAGGCCGTTCTGGAAGCCCGTGATGCGACCACCCGCCGCGTAATAGTCGGACGCCGACTTGTTGCGCTTGGAGGCCCAGTAGGTGATGCACAGCGTGAACCCGACGAAGGCCAGGAACATGACGATCGCCGACACGTTCAGCGGCTGCTTCTGCACCTCGCCGGTCAACGCGTCGGCGGCCCACACGGCGGGCGCGAAGGCCCCGATGGCCAGCACGGCCAAGGCATGGAAAGGACGGCTCATGGCTGCGCCTCCTTCAGGATCGCCTTGTTCAGCTCATCGAACTCGCCATTGGCGCGGCGCACGTAGATGGCGGTCAGGACGAAGGCTGAGAGGATCAGGCCGACGCCCAGGGGAATGCCCCAGGTGATCGACGAGTCGGCGGCGATGCGTGTGCCCAGTACCTGCGGACCGTAGGCGATCAACAGGATGAAGGCACAGTACAGGCCGAGCATGATGGCCGAGAGAATCCACGCGAAGCGTTCGCGCTTGGCGACCAGCTCCTTGAACCGTGGACTGTTCTGTATCGAAAGGTAAATGCTGTCGTTCATTGTTTTTGTCCTAGCAGCACAGAGTAGGTAGAACCCACCTCCACTTTAGGCTGCCAGGGGCGCCCAGCCAGACGACCTTAGTCTTATAGGTAAGGGTGTATTGCAGAAGGAGTAACAATGCGACAGGCAAGGAGGAGGCATTGCGGCGTTCATGCGCCTGAATTGTTGGCAGGCCAGGGCCTGGGACCGGGCCTGTGAGAGGGCTTGCCCATGATGTCAGTGGTGGCTGATCGAATGCCATCGCTGGCAAGCCAGCTCCCACCTGCCCGCTTTACAGGCATGCATCACTGCGATAGCTGCTCCACCTGTGGGAGTCTGCCTGCGATGTGGGGGGTAACAGATCGAATTTCATCGCTGGCAAGCCAGCTCCCACCTGCCCGCTTTCCTGGCATGCATCACTGCGATAGCCGCTCCACCTGTGGGAGCGGGCTTGCCCGCGATGCGGCCCTGGAGGGGCCGCGAGACTCTAAGCGGATCGGGCAGTCATCCCCAGAGGATCAACCACCCAGGGCGTGCGTCACTGCCCTACCCACTCCTTCACGCGCTCCGGGTGCTTGGCGACCCAGTCTTTCGCCGCCGCGTCAGGCTTGGCGCCTTCCTGGATGGCCAGCATCACTTCGCCGATCTCGTCCTTGGACTGCCAGGAGAACTTGCGCAGGAACTGCGCCACTTCCGGTGCCTTGCCTTCGAGTTCCTTGCTGCCGATGCTGTTGACGGTCTCGGCAGCGCCGTACACACCCTTCGGATCGTCCAGGAACTTCAGTTTCCACTTGGCGAACATCCAGTGCGGTACCCAACCGGTGACCACGATCGGCTGCTGCTTGGCATAGGCACGGCCCAGTTCGGAGGTCATCGCCGCACCCGAACTGGCCTGCAGCTTGTAGCCGGTCAGGTCGTAGTCCTTGATCGCCTGGTCGGTCTTGAGCATGACCCCGGACCCGGCGTCGATGCCGACGATCTTCTGCTTGAACTCATCGCTGCCTTTTAGATCGGCAACGCTGGTGGCCTTGACGTACTCCGGCACGATCAGACCGATGCGCGCTTCCTTGAAGTTGGCGCCATAGTCGACCACCTTGTCCTTGTTCTTGGCCCAGTATTCACCATGGGTCACCGGCAGCCAGGCCGAGAGCATGGCGTCGAGCTTGCCGGTGGCCACCCCCTGCCACATGATGCCCGTGGCCACGGGCTTGAGATCGACATCGTAGCCCAGCTTCTGCTTGATCACTTCGGCGGCCACATGGGTGGTCGCCACACTGTCCGACCAACCATCCACGTAACCGATGCTGACTTGCTTGGCCATGGCCTGCCCAGCGCCCATGGCCAGAACCATCGCAGTACCCACCCCCAGAAAACGTCGCAGCTTCATCACGGCATGCCTCTTTCAGGTCTTGGAGACTGCATCATCGGCCTGCGCCCCGTCACGTCCGGGTCTGCATGCGACCTCCAGCGAGCACTGCGCGACCGCACATGGCTATCCACGCCATCGACGCCGAACGTTCAGCGCGATCTTTGCATGAGGGCACTTGACGCTGGGCGATGGCAGTGCCTAGCTAGTGACCCGCACCTGACGACGGACCGCCTCGATGCCCGCTTTCGTTCGCCACCCTTGGTTCACCTGCCTGCTGGCCAGCCTGGGCGTGCTGCTCGCACTGGGCGGGTTATGGCAGGCGCGCGGCAAACCCGTGCAGTTGCCCGATGCCGCCAGCGCGGCGCATCGGCTGCAATGCGTGTCCTACACACCGTTCGACAAGGACCAGTCACCGCTCGACCAGCCCTTTGTCATGCGCCCAGCACGCCTGGATGCCGACCTGGCCTTGCTGGCCCGCCGTTTCCAGTGCATTCGGACCTACTCCATGACCGGGCTCGAAGCCATTCCGGCGCTGGCTCGCCAGCATGGCCTCAAGGTCATGCTCGGGGCCTGGGTCAACGCCAACCCGGTGGACACCGACCGGGAAGTGACGAAGCTCATTGCCGCAGCCAACGCCAACCCGGACGTCGTCACGGCGGTGATCGTCGGCAATGAAACGCTGCTGCGCAAGGAAGTGACCGAGGCACGCCTGGTCGAACTGATCGAACGGGTCAAGCGCGAAGTGCGGGTGCCTGTGACCTATGCCGACGTGTGGGAGTTCTGGCTGCAGCACCCCAGCATTGCGCCAGCCGTGGACTTTCTGACCCTCCACCTGTTGCCCTACTGGGAAGACGATCCCCGCAGCATCGACGATGCGCTGGCCCACGTCGCCGACGTGCGCCGCGTGTTCGGCCAGCGCTTCGCACCCAAGAACATCCTGATCGGCGAGACCGGCTGGCCTAGCGAAGGCCGACAACGGGAAACTGCCGTACCGAGCCGTGTCAACGAAGCACGCTTCATTCGGGGTTTCGTTGCCCAGGCGGAGATCGAGGGCTGGCAGTACAACCTCATCGAAGCCTTCGACCAGCCATGGAAGCGGGCCAATGAAGGCGCCGTGGGGGGCTATTGGGGGCTGTACGATGCCGACCGGCAGGACAAAGGCATTCTGGAAGGCCCGGTGAGCGATCTGCCCCACTGGCAGGCGTGGTGGTGGTTCGGTGCGGGGGTGCTGGCACTCACGCTGGCGCTGGCGGGGCAACCGCGTGATCACCGTGCCGCGTTGTGGCTGCCGTCGTTGGCCGCCGTGGCGGCCTTGGGCTTGGGTCTGTGGGGCGAGCTGACCCGCAGTCACGCCCGTTTCGCCAGTGAATGGCTCTGGGCCGCGCTGCTGGTGGGGCTGAATCTGATGGTGCTGGCCCAGACCGCCTTGGCGCTGGGTCAGCACAAGGGCTGGCGCGCGCGTGTCCAGGCCTGGTTGCAGGCACGCGCCGGGTGGTGGCTGCTGGCGGCAGGGTTCGCGACGGCGGTCAGCGCCCTGGCTCTGGTGTTCGAGCCCCGTTACCGCAGTTTCCCCAGCGCGGCATTGCTCCTGCCGGCGGTGGTGTACCTGCTCAGGCCAGCCGCGGCTCCACGGCGCGAAGTGGCGCTGCTGGGCACGCTCGTGGGCCTGTGCATCGTGCCGCAGCTGTACCAGGAAGGGTTGGCCAATGCTCAGGCGCTGGGCTGGGCGGGCGTCAGCGCACTGATGGTCGGGGCGTTGTGGCGAGGGTGGCGGTCATCGGCTGACGAGGGCACGCGGGGTCGTGGGTGAGCGAGGGTATGCAGGGCGGGACAGGGCAGGCACTGACTGGCTAGGTTGTGGACCTTGCAGGGACCTCGCAGGCCCCACTGAAGTTGGTCCGGCAGAGACCGCGCACATTGAATTGCCATGCAAGTCCGACAGGCCGACGCAGTCCGTTGTAGGAGTCCGCCCGCCGCCTTAGCGCCGCGCTGTCGCGCAGAGAACATGTCGATAGCTGGCAGGATCCGGAGCTTCATTGCTAACTGATCTTAGAGCCGCTTTGCGGCCCATCGCGGCACAGGGGCCGCTCCTACACCCGTAGCCCCACCGTGCGGGGTTGCAGGCTATCGCAATCACCTGAGCGGCCCCTGCCGGGGCGCCGGACCGGCCGCGATTGGGCCCGCAGGGCCCACAAGGTTCTGAAATTATTTCCTTCGAAATCAACAAGATATTTTATGTTCTATGAGAGCAACTGTCTTTTTCTATTTGGTGCATGCCCGACCGCATGCGGCGCCTGGCAGGGCCCTATCGCTGGCAAGCCAGCTCCCACCCAGACCTCTGCAGTATCAATATAGGCATGGCTGCGCAAGCAGCTTGTGGGAGCGGGCTTGCCCGCGATGCAGGCGCCGCCGGACCGGACGCCATCGCGGTAACCTGAAGCTGAAAGCGTGAGGTGGACTGGACGCGCGTATGGGCTAATGCTGCCGCTCTTGCGGGCCCGATCGCGGCACAGGGACCACAGGGTCCGTGACAGTCGACATTGCTGCGGTGCTAACCGACCGGACAACCTCTACCCCCGCCGCACGCCCCGTAACGCCCCCAGCACGATCGCGAACACCGCCAGGCTGGCGGTGTAGAGCACCATCGCCGGGATTCCCACCAGCACGGCGGCCAGCCCCATTCCTTTGCCCACCGCACCGCGCAGCACCTGGGCCAGCAACGCCAGTCCGAACGCTACCCAGGCAAGCGCTTGATAATGAATCATCCACCCCACGCCTGCGCGCACCTCGCACACCCAAGGCCTGCCCTCGCCTGCACAGCGGCCCACCCAGTGCCCGTCCTCCATCAGGCCATAGCGCACGGCGTAGCTGCCGAGCAGGCACGCGACCAGCATCGCGATCACCCCTACCCACAATGACCAACGGTTCATGCAGCGTCCTTTTCCATCGTTCCAGGTCAGCTTCGATTCCACCCACAGCCGACGGCGGGCGGGTCGCATCGTTCGACCCCGTGAATGCTGTTTCACCCCATTGCACAGGCTTGTCGCCCGATCGTTAGCACGGCACTATTTCGCGCAGATAAATAGGCCGCCTTCGGCAACTTTGCCGGGGCAGTCACAGTCTTAGCCTGCATATCGCACCACTGCCGTCCCTGGGGGAACTCATGCTTCGATCCTTACGCCTTGCAGCCTTGCTGGGCGGCCTGTTCCTGAGCGCGGTCGCCACGGCGCGGGACATCGACGCCGCCACCTACGGCTATCCGTTGACCAACCCCTTCGAGGCGACCATCGCCACCACGCCGCCCGACCAGCGCCCCACGCTGCCGCACGACGAGGACATCGACCAGGACGACTATAGCCTCACTCTGCGCCCCGAGCGCGCCTTCACCCTGCCGGACAACTTCTGGCCCGTGAAGAAACTCACCTACCGCCTGGCTCGCCAGGACCACAAGGCGCCGCTGATCTTCATCATCGCCGGTACCGGTGCGCCGTATTCCAGCAGTATCAACGAATACCTGAAGAAGCTGTACTATCAGGCCGGCTACCACGTGGTGCAGCTGTCCTCGCCGACCAGCTGGGACTTCATGAGCGCCGCTTCGCGCACCGCCACCCCCGGCATCAGCCAGGAAGATGCCGAAGACATGTACCGGGTCATGCAGTCGGTGCGCGCCCAGCACCCGCGCCTGCCGGTCAGCGAGTTCTACCTGACCGGCTACAGCCTGGGCGCGCTCGACGCAGCGTTCGTCAGCCACCTGGACGAAACGCGCCGCAGCTTCAACTTCAAGCGCGTGCTGCTGCTCAATCCACCGGTCAACCTGCAGACCTCGGTGTCCAACCTGGACAAGCTGGTGCAGACCAGCGTGAAAGGCATCGACAGCCGCACCAACTTCTATGAGCTGATGCTGCACAAGCTGACCATGTACTTCCGTCAGAAAGGCTACGTCGACCTCAACGAAGCCCTGCTGTACGACTTCCAGCAGTCGCGACAGCACCTGTCTAACGAGCAGATGGCCATGCTGATCGGCACCTCGTTCCGCTTCTCGGCAGCCGACATCGCCTTCACCTCCGACCTGATCAACCGCCGCGGGCTGATCACGCCGCCTAAGTACCCGATCACCGAAGGCAGCAGCCTGACGCCGTTCTTCAAGCGCGCGCTGCAATGTGACTTCGAGTGCTACCTCACCGAGCAGGTGATCCCCATGTGGCGTGCTCGCAGCGATGGTGGCAGCCTGTTGCAGCTGGTCGACCAGGTCAGCCTGTACGCCCTGCGTGACTACCTGAGCCAGAGCCCGAAGATCGCCGTGATGCACAACGCCGACGACGTCATTCTCGGCCCGGGCGACATCGGCTTCCTGCGCCAGGTCTTCGGCGATCGCTTGACGCTCTACCCCCATGGCGGCCATTGCGGCAACCTCAACTACCGCGTCAACAGCGACGCCATGCTGGAGTTCTTCCGTGGTTAATCGACTGCTGCTCGTCACGGCCCTGCTGGCCGCTGCCCCCGTCATGGCCCAGGAGACCGCGCCGCGCACCAGCGTGCTCGAGGCCGACGCACTCGACACCCATGGCGCGCAGAGCGACGGCTTCACCAATCCGTTGCAGGCCCTGAAGTTCAACCCTGGCCTGGACCAGCGCGAGTTCGAACGCTCGACCTTCGATGCGCTGAACGTGCCGGACCCGTTCGAGTCGTTCAACCGGCGCGTGTACCACTTCAACTACCGGTTCGACCAATGGGTGTTCCTGCCGGTGATCGATGGTTACAAACGCGTCACGCCGAGCTTCGTGCGCACCGGGGTGAGCAATTTCTTCAACAACCTGGGCGACGTGCCCAACCTGTTCAACAGCGTGCTGCAGCTCAAGGCCGAGCGCGCCGGGCAGATCACTGCGCGCCTGCTGTTCAACACCGTGATCGGCGTGGGCGGCCTGTGGGACCCGGCGACGCACATGGGCCTGCCACGCCAGAGCGAAGACTTCGGCCAGACCCTGGGCTTCTATGGGGTGCCCGAGGGCCCGTACATCATGTTGCCGATCCTCGGCCCGTCGAACCTGCGTGACACCGCCGGCCTGGTGGTGGACTACGCCGGCGAGCAATCGGTGAACTACCTCGGCGTCCCCCGGTCGACCACTGAGCACCCGGAAATCTTCGCCTTGCGCGTTGTGGACCGTCGTTACACCACCAGCTTCCGCTACGGCCAGATGAACTCGCCGTTCGAGTACGAGAAGGTGCGTTACGTCTATACCCAAGCGCGCAAGTTGCAGATCGCCGAATAAAGGGGGCGTTGGGCGCTACAAGCTACAAGCGGTGCGGTATGGAGCATCTGCGCGCCATTACCGCACCCACGCTCAGCTTGCAGTTAGCCACATGCACCTCCCCCCTCCTCTCCCTCTCTCCAAAGGAGTTCCCATGACCGCAAGCAATCGCCGTTTCCTGCTCGCCAAGCGTCCGCAAGGCGAAGTGCGCCGAGACGACTTCACGTTCGAGACGGTGCCTGTCACCGAACCGGGCGAAGGGCATGTCGTGGTCAAGAACCTGTACCTGTCGCTCGATCCGGCCATGCGCGGCTGGATGAACGAGGGCAAGTCCTATGTGCCACCGGTGGGCCTGGGCGAGGTCATGCGCGCCCTGGGCGTCGGTGAAGTCACGGCGTCCCGCCATCCCGACTTCAAGGTCGGCGACACGGTCAGCGGCGTGCTGGGCATGCAGGACTATTACGTCGGCGAGGCCAAGGGCCTGCAACCCATCGACCCGTCACTGGCGCCGTTGCCGCGCTACCTGTCGGCGCTGGGCATGACCGGCATGACCGCCTACTTCGCGCTGCTGAACGTCGGCCAGCCCAAAGCGGGCGATACCGTGGTGATCTCTGGCGCAGCCGGTGCCGTCGGCAGCATCGCCGGGCAGATCGCCAAGCTCAAGGGGTGCCGCGTGATCGGCATTGCCGGAGGCCAGGAGAAAGGGGACTACCTCAAGACCCTGGGCTTCGATGGCGTGATCGACTACAAGGCCGAGGACGTCAAGGCCGGGCTGGAGCGTGAATGCCCCCAGGGTGTCGACGTGTACTTCGACAACGTCGGCGGCGACATCCTCGATGCCGTGCTGGCCCGCCTCAACTTCAAGGCACGCGTGGTGATCTGCGGTGCGATCAGCCAGTACAACAGCCAGGACGGCGTCAAGGGCCCGGCCAACTATCTGGCGCTGCTGGTCAATCGCGCGCGCATGGAAGGGTTCATCGTCACCGATCACCTCGGCGAATACCCCAAGGCGGCGCGCGAGATGGCCGGCTGGTTGCAGAGCGGCGAGGTCAAGAGCAAGGAGCACGTGGTCGAAGGGCTTGAGACGTTCCCTGAAACGCTGCAGAAGCTGTTCAAGGGCGAGAACTTTGGCAAGTTGGTGTTGAAGGTCTAGGCAGGTTGGGGGCGGCTGGATGGCAGTACGCCTGCGACTCGGCGGGGCTGACTTTACGGCCCCTGCGGGCCCGATCGCGGCACAGGGGCCGCTCCTACACCCGTAGTCCCACCGCAGTGATGCAGGCAAGCGCGGTCCCCTGTGGGAGCGGCCCCTGTGCCGCGATCGGGCCCGAAGGGGCCGTAAAATCAGCCCCCTTGTGCTTCAGGCAAACCCGCCCGCCAAGCCCCGCCTATACCCGCTCACTTTCCCCCTCCCTCCGCATCATCCCGCATGATCACCGAAATCTTGCCATTGCGTTCCACGATCGCATACTTGATCTGCGCCACCCGCTCCACCCCCTGGTTGGCCCGCGCCGACTCCATGATGTCGTCCTCGGTCAACCGGCACCTTCGCATGCGACCGCGCAGGAAGCGTCCATCCTCGACCACCACCGTGGCATGCCCATCAAGCAGGCGTGCGGCGCGGGTCGAGCGCACCTTGATCAATGACAACCCGACGTCGAGCACGATCAGCGTGCTGATCACCAGCACGGCATTGGTGAAGGAAAAGTCGTCCCCCAACAACGCCTGCTGGGTCGCTTCGCCGATGATCAGCAGCAACACGAAATCGAACGTGGTCAGGTCGGACAGCGAACGACGACCGGCGACCCGGAACAGCACCATCAAGGCAATGTACATCGCCCCCGCGCGCAGCACGGCATCCATGGTGGCTCCTCAGGGATAGACAAAGGTGGCGAAACGCACTGCACTGCCCGAGCCGACCCGGGCCTTGCCGACGATCGAGCCGACGCTGTCGTTGCGCAAGCTCAGGTAGAGCCGCGCAATACCGTCGGCGTCAGTCTTCAGGTGCAGCAGCAAGGCCCGCCCCTGACTGACCGAGGCCATGGGCTGTGGCTGCATCGATTCCACCGTCAGGTCACGGAACATCGGGCCGTCGAGCAGCAACTTGACCTGGGCGTCCGGTGCGCCCTTGACGCGGATGTCGACGTGCTCAGCCGCGCCATTGCGACTGAAGCGCGCGTACTCGACCTCCACACGGCCATCGGTACTGGTAACCGTGCGGTGGCTGGCCGGACCATTGCCGAACACCCCGGCCAAGGCGGCGATGACCACCGCCACCAAGACGTACCAGCCGATTCGCTCGAACCGCCACACCCGCCGCTGCATGCGGACGTCCTCCCGGATCGGGAATTCCCTGGACACCTCGTCCTGCTCCATTGCCATGACGCTCTACTCCGGCGCGGCCCTCAGGCCCGTTCGCCCTGCAACCAACGTTGATGAAAGTGAATCAATTGAACCAGCCCATGCACGGCCGCCTGGTGCAGCACCGCCTGGCGCTCACCGAAGAACCGTTCGGTGCGGCTGAAGAGAGCCGGTGCGCCTTGATCGGCGAACCCCCAGGCAAAGCACACCGTACCCGGTGCGATATCACCCTGCGGGTCCGGGCCCGCGACGCCGGTGGTGGCAATCGCCACGCTGGCCGGGCTGTCGCGCAAGGCACCGGCCACCATTTCCCGGGCGACCTCTTCGCTGGTCAGACCACAGCGCTCGATCGTTCGTGCCCGCACGCCCAGCAAACGCTGCTTGGCCTCGGGGGAATACACCACGTATCCGCTTTCCAGCACGCATCCAGTGCCGGCTTTCTCGGACAACAAGGCCACGATGCGCCCGGCCGTGCATGATTCGGCCGTGGTCAGCGTCAGTTCGTGATCTTTCAGATAGTTGAGCACCTGCTCGATGGGGTCGACGCCCATGACCTGTCCCTCGCGCTGTCTGTCTGGCGATAGACGTCGGGGGTCGGACAATGGTTCAGGCCAGGGCTGTCGGTGCCTTGCTTCAAAACGCCACGGGGCCTTTGGGTTCGTGGAGGGGGCAGCCACTGTGCTGGCGGCGAAAGTCAGCCGAGTGCTCATAGGCAGCCTTGCGCACCCGCATCACCCCTCCGATGGGCCGGTGTGCAGCCAAACCTTGCCAGGGGCTGAAGGCCATGTCCTGATCGACCTTGCGCACGCCCTCCTCGGTATAACCAGGCTGCGCCGGGATCTGGATTCGCGCCACGGCCACGTAAGGGCTGACGTCCTCCGGCCAGACCACCGACGCGTCTTCCACCGGCATCTGCGCCAGGTCGGTGGCCAACTGGATGCGTACCTCCCATTCGCCACCCTGTTGGCTGAGTACCTCATCGATCACCCGGCGCAATCCGTTTTCGTCACCGTTCAGCTCGATCTTCTGATCGGTCAGGGCCGTCAGACCGGGCGACACGGGTGCCACGCTCAGCTTGGCGTAATAGCGCCCGTACAGCAGCGGCACCGAGGTGTAGAACGTCTCGCCCAGCGGGTGGGTCAGCGGGTGCCCGCCCAGGCTCTTGAGGGTTCCGCTTTCCCCGCCGACCGCCTCGACCACCGCCTCGGCGCCACGCAAGCCCGCAGACAGCACCCGCTTGGTCAACGGCATGCGATCGGTGGTCTTGGCCAACAGCTTGAGCGTCTTGAGAAACGCCTTGGGGTCGGCGGCCGTGAAGGCAGGCGCGTTCTGCATGACGAAATCCTGGGTGACCTCGCCTTCGCTACCGGGCAAGCGCTCGCCGGGCACGCCGATCACCTTCAGCGCCAGGCCACGTGGCGTGGAGACCCGGTCATCCAGCAGATCACCCGGGTTGGTCGACAGGCGCATCACGACCGGGTAGCTGCCGGGCTGACTGAACAATCCTTGGGCCAGCGGCTCGGGCAGCCCGTCGAACACCTGCAGCTGGCCGTGCAGGAAGGCATGGGCCTTGGCATGCACGCTGCGCACGGGGTGCCCATAGTGCGCGTTGGTGGTTTCGAGGATCGAATGCAAGGCTTCGATCAGCCCTTGGGTGGTCTCCTGCTCGTCTTCAGCGACCTGCTCGAACTCAGGGCGAAAGGGCAGCGGCTTGGGGGTCACGGTCATCATGGTCAGTCCTGCGTCGGCCAGGCGTCGAAGGGCGCCTTCGGGCTTCTCAGATGACATTTGGCCATCAGGGAGTGTTCCTCCTGGCCCCCTGTACTTCGTCGGCTGCCCGCCATGCGCTGCCAGCGACACGGACGGCTTATCGCCTGCCGCTTGCAGCCTGCCGCCCGCCCCTTACAATCACCGTGATATCACGCACCCCTGCAGGCCTGCCGTCCATGGCGCTCGACCCCATCACCATGCTCACCCTGACCATCGCCCTGGCGGCCGCCGCGGCCCTGTACTTGGCCATCGAGTGGGGCAGCGTGCGCGAGCAGTCCTTGCTGTACTGGAGTGCCGGGTTCGCCACCATCAGCGTGGGCTGCACCCTGTCGTTGCTGCGCAGCCAGGGCCTGCTGGTGGTCGGCATCTGGTTCGCCAATGGCTTACTGATCACCGCGCACTGGTTGTTCCTGCTGGGGGTGGCGCGTTTTACCGAAGGGCGCTTGTCACGGGCCTGGTACCTGATCTTCGTCTGCTGGCTGGCCATGCTCGCCCTGCCGCCGGAGCCGTACTGGTCCAAGGTCATGACGATGGTCAACGCCTCCCTGGTAGCGCTGCTGTCTTTGCGCGCCAGTTTTCTGCTGCGCCCGCATGGCCGCTCCCTGAGTGTGGGGGCCGTGCAGCTACGCTACGTACTGTTCTTCCATGGCGCCTTCTACGTGGCCAAGGCAGTCATCGCGGTCATGCCCGGCACCCTGCTCGACCTGGCGGCACTGCGCGGCGAGATCATCCAGGTGTCCCTGGTCGAAGGGGCCATGGCGATCATGCTGATCGCCCTGTCGATGACCGGCACCGAGCGCCATCGTCGGGAAAAACGCATCGCCCGCCTGGCCGCCCGCGACCCATTGACCGCCCTCTACAACCGGCGCGCACTGGAAGTCCGCGCGCCTCGGCTACTCGATGAGGTGTCGCCCTCGTGCCCCGGTGGATTGCTGCTGATCGACATCGACCACTTCAAGCAGGTCAACGATCTGCACGGTCACGCTGCCGGCGATCAGTTGCTGGTGATGTTGAGCGAGCTGATGCGCTCAGTGCCGCCCTATGGTGCCCTGCCCGCGCGCCTGGGCGGTGACGAGTTCGTGATCCTGCTGGCCGACACCTCGGCCGAGCAGTTGCGCCATGTCGGCGAGACGTTGCGCGCACGTTTCCACGCCGCCGCAGCCTTGGCCTTCGAGACACCAGACGCGGTGACCCTGAGCATCGGCGCCAGCCTGTTCGACACGCCGGGCGCCAGCCTCACGGACGTGATCGAGCGCGTCGACAGGGCGCTGTACGCCGCCAAGCGGGCAGGCCGTGACAGCGTACGGCTGATCGACCAAACGGCCGCCATGGGAGTGCTGCTTCAGATCGACTGATACGCAGGGCCGCGCACCGCTCGACAGGCTGGCAGAACCTTTCTTCGTACGGCTCACTCGTACGCTTTAGGCACACGACACGTCAGTCTTTGAAGGGAGCACCCTCGTATGCGGCTCATCCACCCCGCTGCCCGTTATCGTCCGTACACCTCTGCATCCGGCGGCTGGGGCTCGGCCCATTCGGTGATGAACATCCTCTGGCGCGAGCAGGCCCTGCGCAAGGGCCCGCTGGCCCTGCTCAAGCAGAACAAGCCCAAAGGCTTTGCCTGCGTCAGCTGCGCCTGGGCCAAGCCGGGCGATCCGCACGCGCTGGAGTTCTGCGAGAACGGTGCCAAGGCCACGGCCTGGGAGCTGACCGCCCTGCGCACCGAGCCCTCCTTCTTCGAGCGCCATACCCTGACCGAGCTGCGCGGCTGGACCGACTATGCGCTCGAGCAGCACGGACGCCTGACCCACCCGATGCACTACGATGCGGCCAGCGACCGCTACCTGCCCACGTCCTGGGAGGAGGCTTACGCGCGCATCGGCGCCACGCTGAAGACGCTGCACCCCGACGAGACCGTGTTCTACGCCTCGGGGCGTGCATCGCTGGAAACTTCCTTCATGTACCAGTTGCTGGCACGGGCCTATGGCACCAACAACCTGCCGGACAGCTCGAACATGTGCCACGAAAGCACCTCGGTCGGGCTGCAGGAAAGCATCGGCGTGCCTGTGGGGACGGTGACGCTGGAGGACTTCGAGCACACCGACTGCCTGTTCTTCTTCGGCCAGAACGTGGGCAGCAACAGCCCCCGCATGCTTCATCCGCTGCAGGAAGCCCGCAAGCGCCACGTCCCGATCATCACCTTCAATCCGCTGCGCGAGCGGGGATTGGAGCGTTTCGTCAACCCGCAATCCCCGAGCGAGATGCTCGGCCCTCAGTCCACCGTGATCAGCACCCAGTACCACCAGGTAGCAGTCGGCGGTGACACGGCGGCCGTGATGGGCATCGCCAAGGCACTGCTGGAGATGGACCGTCAGGCCACGGCCCAAGGGCAGGCACCCGTGATCGACCGGGCCTTCATCGAGACCCATACCGAAGGGTTCGACGACTTCCTGGCGAGCATCGATCGCCACAGCTGGGAAGCGCTCGAGCAGCGCAGCGGCCTGAGCCGGGGCGCGCTGGAAGCCGCCGCCACGGTCTACGCCCGCAGCGAGCGGGTGATGATCGTCTACGGCATGGGCATGACCCAGCACCGTCATGGCGTGGAAAACGTGCAGATGCTGGTGAACCTGCTGTTGCTGCGCGGCAACATCGGCAAGCGCGGTGCCGGCATCTGCCCGGTGCGTGGGCACTCCAACGTGCAGGGCCAGCGCACCGTCGGCATCACTGAAGACCCGGCCAAGGTGCCGGTGGAGAAGATCGAGTCGCTGTTCGGGTTCAAGGTGCCCGAGCACAAGGGCATGGCGACCGTGGACGCTTGCGAAGGCATCGTCGCCGGCCAGGTCAAGGCGTTCATCGGCCTGGGTGGCAACTTCCTGCGCGCCATCCCCGACACCGACCGCATGGAGCCGGCCTGGGCCGGTTTGAAGCTGAACGTGCAGGTGGCGACCAAGCTCAACCGTACGCACCTGGTGCCGGGCGCCGACGCTTGGCTGCTGCCCTGCCTAGGTCGCATCGAGATCGATCGTCAGGATGGTCTTGAACAGGCCTACAGCACCGAGGACAGCACCGGCTGCATCCGCGGCTGGCGGGGCACGGCCGAGCCGGCCAGCGAGCACCTGCGCTCGGAAGTGGCCATCGTCGCCGGCCTGGCCCAGGTCATGCTGGAGGGGCGCACGCAGATCCCGTGGGAGGCCTGGCGCCAGAACTACGCACTGATCCGGCAGGCCATCGGCCAGGTCTACCCCGAGATCTTCCATGACATGGAAGCCCGGATGTGGGAACGCGGCGGCTTCCATCGACCGCTCCCGGCCACCCGCCGGGAATGGGCCACGCCTTCGGGCAAGGCGCAGTTCAAGGTACCGAACGGGCTGGACGAAAACCCCGACATGCCGCTCGATGACAGCCGCCGTGACGTGATCCAGCTGATGACGCTGCGCAGCAACGACCAGTTCAACACCACCGTCTACGGCTACGAGGACCGCTTCCGTGGCGTCAGCGGTACCCGCAGCGTGATCTTCCTCAACCGCAACGACATCGTGCGCCTGGGCTTCGCTGCCGGGGACTGGGTGCGCGTGCGCACGGCCGTCGATGTCCAGGTGCGCCGTGAAGTCGGGCCCTTGCAGATCATCGCCTACGACATTCCCGAAGGCTGCGCCGGCGCCTACTACCCGGAAGCCAACCCGCTGATTCCGCTGTGGCACTACGCCGAGCGTAGCAAGGTGCCGGCCGCCAAATCCGTGCCGATCACCTTGCACCCTGCGCAGCCGCAGCGAAGCGACCTGGACCATGCGGTCCCGGAGAAGGACCAGGTGGTCTAGGGTCGCCTGTTGCTTCCCAGGCCCTCAGGGTCTGGGAAGCGGTCAGCGGCGTTTGAGCATCATCAGGGTCAGCAGGATGGCCAGCAGCGCGATCCCCGTGGCGATCACCCCCAGCTGGTCCAGGCCGAAAGCCGTGATGCCCGCGCCTCCCAGAATCGCACCCAGGCCGATGCCGGCATTGGCTGCCGAGATGTTCAAGGTCGCGGCCAATGCCTGGGCCTTGCCCCCGGCCTGCATGACGCGCACCTGACAGATCGGGAACAGCGCCGTGTAGGCCACGCCCCAGGCGATCAGCGCGACGACCACCCACAGCCCATGACGGGCGGCGGGCACGGCCCCCAGCATGCCGATGGCCAGTATCACCAGGAACAGCAGCATCGCCCCCAGAGGGCTGCGATCGACCAGATGGCCCCCCAGCTGGTTGCCGACCATGCCGACCGCACCGAAGCCCATCAGCCACCAGCCCACCTGCCCTGCCGGCACCCCGGCCAGCTGCTCGAGGGTGTCGGCCAGGTAGGTGTAGGCCGTGAACATGGCGGTGAAGGTGAGCACCGACAGCAGCACGTGGGCGAGGAAACGCGGCTCGCGCAGGATGGCGGTCTGCCGTTCACCTTCGGCAGCGGGCGGGGCACCGGGTAGCGACGGCATGACCCGGTGCATCAGCAAGGCGATGGCCAGGCAGACACCGGCCAGCAGCCAGAAGCTGCCGCGCCAGCCCAGGGTGTCGGCCGCCACGGTGCCCAGCGGCACGCCGAACACCAAGGCAGCCGAGATGCCCAGGTACACCCGTGAAACGGCCTTGCCTGCGTTGCCGGGGCCGGCCAGTTGACTGGCCGTTTCGCTGGCCGTACCCCAGAACACCGGCAGGCCGAGCGCCGGGATGAAGCGGGCCAGGGCCAGGACCCAGAGGTTCGGGGCCACCGCAGCCAGGGCATTGGCAGCGGCGAACACCAGCAGGATGCAGGTGAACAGCCGCTTGCGCTCGACCCGCGCCAGGCGCGCCGTCAGCCAGGGCCCGCACAGCATGACGGTGAAGGCGAACAAGGTGACGGTCTGGCCAGCCAGGGCCACTGAGATGCCCAGGTCACGGGCCAAGGCCGGCAGCAGGCCAAGGATCAGGAATTCGGTGGTGACGATGATGAAGGCAGCGACGGCCATGATCAGGATCGGCAAGCCCGAACGGGTAGACGCCGAGGCGAACGACGGCGCCTCGAGGGTAGAGGTGGACGACATGACACTTGACTCCAAACGATTTGCCGTCAGGCTATTAGAGAATCTACGGATGATCTCGGGTAAAAAATCCTGATTGTTCGGATTTTTTGTCCTGAATGGAGAGTGAGCGATGCAGGGTTCCGAACGGCTCAAGGGCCTGGATGTGTTCGTCGCCGTGGCGGACCTGGGTGGCTTCACCGCGGCGTCCGAGCGCCTGAACCTGACCAGCTCGGCCGTGGGCAAGAGCATCGCGCGGCTCGAGGAACGCCTGGGCGCGCGTCTGTTTCAGCGCACCACGCGGCGGCTGACACTGACCGAGGCGGGCACGGCGTTCTACCGGACCTGCGTGTCGGTGCTAGCCGAATTGGAAGAGGCCGAAATGGCCCTGGTTACCCATGACCACGAACCGCAAGGGCGGGTGCGGATCGACTTGCCCGCGTCCTATGGACGCCTGCATGTGTTGCCGCTGATTCTGGACTTCGTGCGTCAGCACCCTCGCCTGCAACCGCACGTGTCGTTTTCCGACCGTTTCGTCGACCCGGCCCACGAAGGCATCGACATCGTCGTACGCATCGGCGGCTCGGATGCCTGGCCTGCCGCGCTGGGGCACCGCTACTTCGGTGCGCAACGCCTGGTGTTCTGCGCCTCGCCTGCCTACCTGGCCGCGCATGGCGTACCGCAGTCGGCCGCCGACCTGGACCATCACCATTGCGTGGGCTACGCCCATGGCGACGGCCAGGTCAGCCCGTGGTTCTTCAAGGGCCGCCAGGCAGGCGATCAGGAACGTCGGGTGGTACAGACACGCATCGCGGTCGGCGATGGCGAGGGCGAAGTCGCCGCCGTGCTCGCCGGCCATGGCGTGGGGCAACTGCCCACCTGGCTGGTGCAGCGGCATCTGGACACCGGGGCGTTGGTCGAAGTCCTGCCGGCCCTGGCCACCGATGGCCTGCCGATGAACCTGGTCTGGCTCAAGAGCCGAGAGGGCCTGCCCAAGGTGCGGGCCCTGCTGGATCACCTGGCCGAGCGGCTGGCCCCGTTCGGCAGCCTCGAGCCGGACAGCGGGCCGGCCGTTCAGGCATCACGTCTGCCGTAATTGCCGAGGTCTGGGTGGGAGCTGGCTTGCCAGCGATAGCGTCCTGTCCGGCGCCGCTTGCATCGCGGGCAAGCCCGCTCCCACAGGTCCGTGGTCGCCTGTACCCCCGCGGGATAGGTTGCCCAGATCTGGTAAGAGCTGGCTCGCCAGCGATAGCGTCCAGTCAGGCGCCGTCTGCATCGCGGGCAAGCCCGCTCCCACAGGTCCGTGGTCGCCTGTACCCCCACGGGATAGGTTGCCGAGATCTGGTGGGAGCTGGCTTGCCAGCGATAGCGTCCTGTCAGGCGCCGCCTGCATCGCGGGCAAGCCCGCTCCCACAGGCCCGTGGTCGCCTGTACCTCCACGGGATAGGTTGCCGGGGTCTGGGTGGGAGCTGGCTTGCCAGCGATAGCGTCCAGTCAGGCGCCGTCTGCATCGCGGGCAAGCCCCACAGATCCGTGGTCGTCTGTACCCCCACGGGATAGGTTGCCGAGATCTGGGTAGGAGCTGGCTTGCCAGCGATAGCGCCCAGTCAGACGCCGTCTGCATCGCGGGCAAGCCCGCTCCCACAGGTCCGTGGTCGCCTGTCCCCCCCCGCGGTGCAGCTACGGGTGTAGGAGCGGCCCCTGTGCCGCGATGCAGGCGCTGATGGATCGGCAGGCAGGCCGGTGTTAATGCGCCACCCCAGCACTCTGCCGAGGCACGCCCTGCGCCTCCACTGTCACCGGCATCTCCGGCAACCGGTTGTTCATCACGCGCACGTTGCGCACCGGATGGGCGAAGCGGACCTCCAGGTCGCGCAGCCCTTCGAGCAGTTGCAGGTTGATCTCCTGCTGCAGGTCCATGTAGCGGTTGTAGTCCGGGCTCTGGACGATGTACACGACCTCGAACAGCAGACGGCTCTCGTCGAACGACAGGAAGTGCGCCCGATCGAAACGCGTGTCCGGCTGACGTTCGATGATCCCGCGCAGCATGGGTGAGACCGCGCGTACCTTGTCGGACGGCGTGTCGTAGCTGATGCCGAAGGTGAAGACGATACGGCGGGTGTCCATGCGCTTGTAGTTGTGCAGGGTCTGCTTGAGCAGGTCGGCGTTGGAGCACACCACCTGCTCGCCACTGAGGCTGCGGATGCGGGTGGTCTTCAGGCCGATGTGCTCGATGGTCCCGGCCACATCGCCGAAGACCACGAAGTCGCCGATCTCGAACGGCTTGTCGAAGCCGATCGACAGGGACGCGAAAATGTCGCTGAGCACGGTCTGCACCGCCAGGGCCACGGCGATACCGCCGACGCCAAGGCTGGCCACCAGCGCGGTGATGTCCACCCCCAGGTTGGCCAGGATCGACAGCAGCATGATCGCCCAGACCACGATCAGCCCCAGGACCGAGACGATGGTGGTCATGACCGGGTTGAAATGGCCTTTCTCCTTGTGGAAGAGCAGCCCACGGCCCCACAGCCGCACGCAGGCGTCAAGCCACAGGGCCACCTGCAGCGCGAGCACCACGAACCAACCATGGGACAGCCCGGCCTGCCAATTGCTGGGCAGGTCGATCAGTTTCAGGGCCAACAACAGGGAAAAGGCGAACAGCAGAACGCCACTGGTCCGGGTAACGATGGCCTTCGCCCAGATACGGCCCTTGTGACCTGCGGCCGTGTCTTCGTCACGGGTCAGGCGTCTGCGCAGCAACGACACCAGGCTGCGCAGCACCAAGTGGATGATCACGGTCGCCGTGGCGACGATTCCGATGTTCAGCCAGACCGTCGTGTCCAGCCATGTCTGCCACTGCATCGTGCCTCCTCGAAAAATTCACCGGTAAACAGTTCTTTTTTCGGAAGGCTCAGGCCTCAGAAGTTCCCGTCGATGTGACCGCGGCCGGCTCGCCGGGTCATGGCGACCGGCCAGCTGGCAGGCTCAGCGGTAGCGTTCGAGCCAGTGTGCATAGGGGGCTGGCAGCGTCCACGACGCCTTGTCGACGCCCAGCTCCTTGGCGGCGAAATAGGTCCAGTGCGGATCGGCCAGGTGCGCGCGACCGACCGAGACCAGGTCCAGCTGACCCGCTTCGACGGCTTGATGAGCCAGTTGCGGCGTACCGAAGCCCCAGGCCGAGGTCACCGGCAGGTCCGCCTCGCGACGTACACGCTCGGCGATCGGCCCCATGAAGGCCGGACCCCACGGAATGTTGGTGTCGGGGATGGTGAAGCCTACGCTGACGCTCAGCAGGTCCAGGCCACCGGCCTTGAAGCGGCGCGCCAGCTCGATGGACTCGGTCAGGGTCTGCTCGTCGCGACCGTCATACTCGATCACGCCAAAGCGAGCGGTCAGGGGCAGGTGCTCTGGCCAGACCTCGCGTACGGCCGCCAGGGTCTCGAGCAGGAAGCGGCTGCGGTTGTCGAAGCTGCCGCCGTAGGCGTCGGTACGCTGGTTGGAGTGTTCGGAGAAGAAGCTCTGGCCCAGGTAGCCATGGGCGAAGTGCAGCTCGATCCACTCGAAACCGGCGTCACGGGCGCGGCGGGCGGCATCGACGAAGTTCTGCTGGACGCGGGCGATGTCCTCCAGGGTCATGGCGCGCGGCACCTTCGGCAGGTGCTCGCCGAAGGCGATGGCCGAGGGGGCGATGGTCTGCCAGCCCCGTGGATCGTCCTCGGCGATGTGGTCATCGCCTTCCCAGGGACGGTTGGCGCTGGCCTTGCGGCCGGCGTGGGCGATCTGGATGCCGGGCACGCAGCCAGCGGCCTTGATGGCCTTGACCACGGGAACGAACGCATCGGCCTGTTCGTCGGTCCAGATGCCTGCGCAACCGGGGGTGATGCGACCTTCCGGCGCCACGGCCGTGGCTTCGACCACCAGCAGCCCAGCGCCGCCGCGGGCCAGCCCGGCCAGGTGCACGTGGTGCCAATCGTTGATCAGGCCGTCATCGGCCGAGTACTGACACATCGGCGGGATGGCGATGCGGTTGCGCAGCGTGACGTCCTTGAGGGTATAGGGTTGAAACAATGCAGACATGGACAAGCTCCTTGGGAGGCTCATGTGTTTTCGATAGTTCGATCATAATCGAACTATGGCATTTGATGAAACCCCCGTTATCATGTGCGGCATGCGATCCTACAAACACCCCCACCCTGACGACTTCGTGCTCGAGCGTGTTCTCTACGCCCTGAGCGATCCCGTTCGCCTGGACATCGTGCGCTGCCTGGCCCAAGTGGACGAAGCCAGCTGCGGCGAGCTGGACGGCGGTCGTCCGAAGTCGAGCATGTCCCACCATTTCCGGGTGCTGCGCGACGCCGGGCTGGTGCAGACCCGCAACGTGGGGACCACCCATATGAACTCGCTGCGGGCCGAGGCCATGCAGGCGCGGTTTCCGGGGTTGCTGGCGTCGGTGCTGGCGCAGCAGTGAGGTAGATGGCTTGGCTGCAGGGGTGCGGTGAGGGGATGCTGTTACAGGGCTGTTTTATGGGCCTTTCAGGCCCAATCGCGGCCGGTCCGGCGCCCCGGCAGGGGCCGCTCCCACAGGGGACCGCGATAGCCTGCAACCCCGCGGTGGGGCTACGGGTGTAGGAGCGGCCCCCGTGCCGCGATTGGGCCCGCAGGGCCCACAAAACCCGCCCCACCTCTATGACCGCCAAACACGGCTGTCTCAGCCATGCCCCATGCGCCTCTACCTGAATGGCGCCCTCTGATACCCGCATGTCGCAATCAGACAACGCCCTGTCTCTGGCAATCGATCGCCCCTCCCACCTCCCCCTCATACTCCCGCCCTAGAGCCGCCCTGCGCCATGGGCCGTTCTGCGCGACACCGCGAGTCGGCAGCCTCGCTTCACAATTCCAACGCTGCGGCGCCCCTGTGCATCGGTCCTTGCGTCCGCATGCCTTTCCACCCTCGTTCGAACAACCTCGCGCCACGCGGCCAGCAAGAGCCCGCGCGCGCCTTCGTGAAGATTTGACTGCCCATGCTCGCTACCTCCCTCCCCGGCGCCCGCGTCTCGACCGGTCCGCGCACCGCATTGCTCGTGGCGCACCTTGCCGCCGTGCTGTTCGGCCTCACCGGCATCCTCGGCGCTCTGATCCAGGCCGACGCCAGTGTCATCACCTTTGGCCGCGCCGCCGTCGCGTTCATCGCCCTGGGTTTCGTGGCCGGTCTCAAGGGCACGCGCCTGCTGGATGCGCTGACCTGGCGCAACCTGCCGGTGATTCTCCTGACCGGCGCCCTGCTCGCCGCGCACTGGGTCACCTTCTTCGTCGCCGTCAAGGTGGGCGGGGTGGCCATGGCGACCTTGGGGTTCGCAGCCTTTCCGGCGTTCATCGCGCTCATCGACGTGCTGGTCTTTCGCGATCGGCTTGGCCCCCTCGATGCCTTGCTGCTGATGCTGGTCTCGACCGGGCTGGTCCTGGTGGTGCCATCGCTCGACCTGTTCGATCAGGGGACGTTGGGCCTGGTCTGGGGACTGGCCTCCGGGTTGGCCTTCGCCGTGCTGACCGTGGTCAACCGACGCCGCGGCGCCAGCATGAACGCCCTGCAGGTCGCCTTTTGGCAGAACGTGGTGGTGGCCGCGCTGGTCGGCCCGCTGGCGCTCGGCACTTCAGGTACCCTCGCGCTGCAGGCCGATGACTGGACGCACCTGATCCTGCTCGGCGTGTTCTGCACGGGCCTGGCGCAGTTTCTGTTCGTCAAGAGTCTGGAGGGTCTTCAGGCGCGCACGGCGGGCATGATCATCGCGCTGGAACCGGTGTACGCGATCGCGGGCGCCTGGTGGCTGTTCAGCGAACAGCCTTCGCTGCGGATGCTGTGTGGCGCGTCGGTGATCGTGCTCGCCACGCTCATGAGCGCGACACGCCAGGCACCGGCTCACTGAAATCACGGACTGCCCTCGCATGCGACGGCAGCCCTTGCCTTACTGCAACCAGGGCGGCGGTGGCGGCTCCTGCTCCCGGGTCGGGCCTTGCTCCGCTTCCGCCCGACCTGCGCGGCGGCGGGCATCCTCGAAGCGGGCCGCCTCGATTTCCCGCAGCACGCCCCCGACATCCGCCTCGTGGGTGTCGTCTTCGTACAGCCCCGTCAAGGGTGACTCCGGGGTGAGCTGGCCGGCCTGGTACAACGACCAGATCTCGCGCGCGTAGCGCGTCTGCTTGATCGACGGGTCGAAGCGGCCGAAATAACCGCTCATGTTCTCGACATCACGCTCCAGCATGCTGAAGGCATGGTTGTTGCCCGCCGCATCCACGGCCTGCGGCAGGTCGATGATCACCGGCCCGTCGGGGCCGAGCAGCACGTTGAATTCGGACAGGTCGCCATGCACCAGGCCCGCGCACAGCATCAGCACCACCTGGCGGATGACGAACTGGTGGTACTCGCGGGCCTGCTCCGGCTCCAGCACCACATCGTTGAGCCGTGGCGCCGCATCGCCGTCGGCGTCGGTAACCAGCTCCATGAGCAGCACACCGTCCAGGAAGTCGTAGGGCTTGGGCACGCGTACACCGGCGCTGGCCAGGCGGAACAGCGCGGCCACTTCGGCGTTCTGCCAGGCGTCTTCGGCCTCCTTGCGCCCATACTTGGACCCTTTCGCCATGGCCCGGGCCTGGCGACTGTTGCGGACCTTGCGCCCTTCCTGGTACTCGGCCGCCTGGCGGAAACTCCGCTTGTTGGCTTCCTTGTAGACCTTGGCGCAGCGCAGGGCCTGACCACAGCGGACGACGTAGACCGCTGCTTCCTTGCCACTCATCAAAGGCCGGACGACTTCGTCGACCAGACCATCTTCGATCAGCGGCTCAATCCGTTTTGGTGTCTTCATCGGGTGTTTTCTGGTGACTGCATGGCCGAACACCGGGCCATGGTCTCACAGGTGACGGCAATACGCTTGCCTGTCGAGAAACCCAAGGCCCGGACCTGCAAGGCTGCCCCGCCTGAGCCGGGCAGCCTTTGCCGTCATGGCGTACGCGTCACCCGCCAGACCGTGTTGGCCAGGTCGTCGGCGATGATCAGCGCGCCTTTCGGGTCCACCGTCACGCCCACCGGACGGCCACGGGTCTTGCCGTCGTCGTCACGGAAGCCCGTGGCGAAGTCGACCGGTTCACCGGCTGGCTTGCCATCGCGGAACGGCACGAAGATGACCTTGTAGCCCACCGGATCGGAGCGGTTCCAGCTGCCATGCTCGCCGACGAACACGCCATCGGCGAAGCGCTCACCCATGGCCGGCAGCGAGAAGTCCACGCCCAGCGCGGCCACGTGCGAACCCAGGCTGTAGTCCGGCTTGATGGCGGCGGCGACCTTGGCCGGATCCTGCGGCTGGGCGCGCGGGTCGACGTTCTGGCCCCAGTAGCTGTAGGGCCAGCCATAGAAGGCGCCTTCCTTCAGCGAGCTGAGGTAGTCCGGCACCAGGTCCGGCCCCAGTTCGTCACGCTCGTTGACCACCGCCCACACTTGCCCGGTACCAGGCTGGATGGTCAGGGCCGTGGGGTTGCGGATGCCGGTCACGTAGGGTTTGTGCGCACCGGTCTGGGCATCGATCTGCCAGACCACGGCGCGGTCCACCTCGGCCTCCATGCCACGCTCGGTGATGTTGCTGTTCGAGCCGATGCCCACGTAGAGGAAGCGGCCGTCGTCGCTGACCGCCAGGGACTTGGTCCAGTGGTGGTTGATCTGCGACGGCAGCTCGGTGAGCGTGACCGGGGCACCACTGGCCTGGGTCTGCCCCTCGGTGTAGTCGAAGGTCACCAGGGCGTCCTGGTTGGCGACGTACAGCTTGCCGTTGGCCAGGGCCAGGCCATACGGCGCATTGAGGTTCTCGGCGAACACCGTCTGCACCTCGTAGCGCCCGTCGCCATCGGCGTCACGCAGCAAGGTCAGGCGGTTGCCGCCCTTGACCTGGGTATTGCCCTTGGCCTTGATGTAACCGGCGATCACGTCCTTGGGCTTGAGCTTGGCGGCATTGCCACCGCGGCCTTCGGCGACCAGGATGTCGCCATTGGGCAGCACCAGGGTCTGGCGCGGAATCTTCAGGTCCTTGGCGATCGCCGTGATCGCGTAGCCCTCCGGCACCGTGGGGGTACGGTCGCCCCAGGCGCTCGGCTCGGCGATCTTCATGCTCGGCAGCAGGCCGCGCTGTTGCTCGGGCAGCTTCGGGTCCGGCCCGCGGGCCTGGGTCGCGTCAGGGTTGGTGTCGCCACAGCCGCTCAGCAGCAGGGCCATGCTCAGGGCCGTCAATGCATAGGTCGGTTTCATGCCACATCCTCCGAGCGCAGACCGGTCAGACCGATCCAGGCAGTGATCAGCGACAGCACGGTGACGATGGCGGAGAGCACGAGGCCCGACGGCATCATCGCCCAGGCATCCTTGGCGTGTTCGAAGGCACCGACCAGACCCAGCACCCAGGTCACCAGCAGCAGCACGAAGTACAGCGCCGGGCGACCGCCCTTGCGCTCGGCACGCACCAGGTTGACCAGCGCGAACAGCAAGGCCAGCCCGGCGAACAGCAGCCCGCCTGCGATCAGCCACGAGGCGAAGTTGCTCCACTGGATCTGGTAGGTCTTGGCATAGGCGATGTCGCTGAGCAGCGCGCCCAGAAACAGCGGTACGGCGCCGGCGAGCAGGATCGCATGCAGCGGCCCGGGCCGGCAGCGATGAAGGGGGTAGGCAGTTGCGGTCACGGCGGTCTCCTCAGGGTTCAGCGACCTGGATCACGGCTTGACGTGGATACGCTGGGCCATCAGGGTCGCGCGGACGTTGCAGAGAAAGTGATTGCACCTTGACAGCTTTAGTTCACCGTCTGCCCTTGCCCAGCCTCGTCGGGCCCGTTGCGCGGGGGAAAATTTTGTTAACACATTGTGAGAACAATATAAAAGAATTGATATTATCTGCGTCGAATTCTCATTTGCGAAATTGCTTCATTCGCGTCCTTTCGCTCGACTCAGGAACAGGCTCCCTTGAACCCTCGTTTTTCTGCCCTCGTACTGCTTGCCGGTGTCTGTAGCCACCCCCAGTCCCTCATGGCCGCCACCGAAGTGGTCCTGCCCAACATTCAGGTCGAAAGCAACAGTGAAGCCGACGGCGGCTTGAGCGAGGGCTATCAGGGCCGGACCGCCAGCAGCACCACGCGCCTGGGGCTGTCCAAGCAGGAAACGCCGCAGGCGGTGACCACCGTAACGCGTGAGCAGATCGATGACTTTCGCATCAACGACGTCAGGCAGGCCCTGCGTGCCGCGCCATCGGTCACGGTCGAGCAGATCGAGACCGATCGCACGATCTTCACCTCGCGCGGCTTCACCATCGACACGTTCGAGTACGACGGCATGGGCATGCCGTTCGCAGCGACGACCCTGATCGGCGCGCAGGACCTGGCCGAATACGAGCAGATCGACGTGCTGCACGGCGCCAATGGCTTGATGAGCGGCACGGGCAATCCGTCGGCCACGGTCAACTTCGTGCGCAAGCGCCCTACCCTCACGCCCCAGGCCTCGATCGGCGTCAGCGCCGGTGCCTGGGACAACCGGCGCATCGCCGCCGACGTGTCCGGCCCGCTCACCGACAGCGGGAACGTGCGTGGGCGCTTCATTTATGCCCATGACAAAGGCAATTCCTACCTGGATCGCTATGGCCACGAGCTGAACGTGGCCGCCGGGCTGCTGGCGTTCGACCTTTCCGACGCCGATACCCTGACCGTGGGTTTCTCCCAGCACAACAGCGATGCCAATGGCAGCAGTTGGGGCAACCTGCCCCTGGTCGATGCCAGCGGCCGGGCCCTTCACTACAGCAGCCGCAGCACCAGCGTGGGCCAGCCCTGGACCTACTGGAACCTACACACGCAACGGGCGTTCGCCGAGCTGACCCACGCGTTCGGCAACGGCTGGAACGGCAAACTGACGGTGACCGGTGTCTCGCAGAAGCAGGACACCAACATGTTCTACCTGTACAACGTGGTCGGCGACGCCGCGACCTCGTACGCCAGCGACACCACCAGCGACGAGCATCAGCTGATCGGCGAAGCGCAGCTCTCCGGGCCGTTCACGCTGCTGGGCCGGGATCACGAGCTGACCCTGGGGGCCAATTACGGGCGTACGCACCACACGGAACGCGGCTACAACGTCAGTGAGGACGGCTATTTCGACTCGTCCTTCTCCGAAGCGCTGGCCGGCCGCATCCTTCGACCCTCCTTGGCCTATACCAGCGAAGCCAATACCCAGAACTTCACCGACCGCCAGAAGAGCCTGTACGCCGGGGCCCGCTTCAGCGTGATCGACGACCTGCATTGGATCCTCGGCGCACGGATGCTCAGCGCCGACGGCGAAGGCGACAGCTACGGCAGCTCGCACTACACCCGCGAGCACGGCAAGGTCACCCCGTACACCGGCCTGGTGTATGACCTGACCCCGCAATGGGCGGTGTATGGCAGCTGGACGCAGATCTTCAGCCCGCAATACGACGCAGCCCTGGACGGTGGGTTGCTCGACCCGCTGGAAGGCACCAGTGCCGAGGTGGGGATCAAGGGTAGCCTCATGGACCAGCGCCTGGACCTGTCCGCCGCGCTGTTCAAGACCCGCCAGGAGAACGTGGCCGCCAACCCGGTGTACGAGGGCAACCGCTACCTGTACGAAGGGGTGGACTACAAGAGCCACGGCATCGAGCTGGAGGCGTCGGGCGAGCTGCTGCCTGGTCTGAACGTGCTGGCCGGCTACACCTACGTACGGATCGAAGACCCTGAGGGCGACAAGGCGCGTCAGTTCGTCCCCAGCCATAGCGTGCGCAGCCTGCTCACCTACCGCCTGCCGACCCTGCCGCAGGTCAAGGTCGGTGGCCGTTTGAGCTGGCAGAGCGCGGTGCGCAGCGACACGTACCATGAAGCGCGCCAGGAGGCCTATGCCTTGCTGGACCTGATGACCACCTACGACATCGACGCGCACTGGAGCACGTCGCTGAACCTCAACAACGTGACCGACCGCAAGTACCTGCAATCGCTGCAGACCGGTAGCAGCTCGAACTACGGGGCGCCGCGCAATCTGACGGCATCGGTGACCTGGACCTACTGAAGGTGCCAGACCTGGGGGCGCCGACGCTGTCGACGGCGTTGGCTTTTATGGAGCATGCCCGCGATGAAGGCGGCGGCGACGGGACGGACGCTATCGCGGGCAAGCCCGCTCCCACAGAACATAAAATATCTTTTCGATTTTAAGAGGAATAAGTTCAGGATTTTGTGGGCCCTGCGGGCCCAATCGCGGCACTGGGGCCGCTTGTATGGTAGGACTTGAAGGGAGGAGGAGGGACTAGATCCGCTTCTGACTGTTCGCGCAGTACAGACCGTGGGAGATTTCGCCCCTCCTCCCTTCACCCAAGCGCCGATAAGGAATGCTTCCGGTTTTGACCGACGAAAGTACAAGCCTGCGCCTCTGGGTGGCCCTTCAAGCCCTTAGACCTTACCTGCGGAGACGCGCTCATGGCAATGCCATCATCCGAACACAGCACGATCATAGGCGTCGACGTTGCTAAGGCTGAACTCGTCATTTACGAAGACAGCTCCGGACAGTTGAGCACTATTGCCAACAACAAGACGGCCATCAAGCAATGGATCAAGGCATTACACGGAAAGGTCTCGATTGCAATCGAAGCCACCAATGTCTATCACCTGCTGTTTACCGATATGGTCCATGAAGCAGGACATACCCTTTACTTGATGGATGGTTATGCCCTGAGTCACTACCGAAAAGGTATTGGTTCACGCGCCAAGACCGACCCGATCGATGCAAGGGTACTGGCCCGGTACCTCAAGAACGAAGGCGTCAACCTTAGCCCCTGGATCCCACCTTCGACGCTCTATCGCGACCTTGTCAGCCTGTTTCGCAGGCGCGCGATGCTCGTCCAGACGCGTACAGCGCTGAGACTGAGCTGGGAGGGTGAGCCGCTGCTCAAGAGCCTTTTGAAGTCCCAGCTCACCTCGATGAAGCGCCTTGAAGACCTCATTGAAAACATGATCAAGAAGCTGCTCGACCAGGCAGGACTGATGCCGTTAGTAAAGCAGTGTATGAAAGTTGAAGGTATTGGTTTTCTTACCGCTGCGCGTTTGGTCGCCACCTACCAGCGAGGCGAGTTCAAGAGTGCCGATGCCTTTATCGCCTTTCTAGGAATGGACCTGCGAGTGGCTCAGTCGGGCAAGAAAAAAGAACGCTCGACGTTGACCAAACGAGGCGATCCAGAGGTCCGTCGTTTGCTGCACAACGCGGCGATGTCAGCAGGCAGGACAGCTGCTTGGAAAACGTTTTACGAAGACAAGCAGAGCCGCGGTTTTAAAAAGACTCAAGTCCTGGTCATGCTGGCCCGCAAGCTGGCTCGAGTGGTCTTTGCCCTGATCAGAAGCGGAGAGGAATATCGTCCCAAAACCGCTTAAGCGCTTGGCAATTACCATAGAATCTCCCACAGGTGACCGCGATAGCCTGCAACCCCGCGGTGGGGCTACGGGTGTAGGAGCGGCCCCTGTGCCGCGATGGGCCGCAAAGCGGCCCTAAAATCAGTTAGCAATGAAGCTTCGGATCTTGCCAACTATCGCCATGTTCTCTGCGCGACAGCGCGGCGCCAAGGCGGACTCCCACAGGTCCATGGTGGCCGGCCTTACCGCGGCGTGGTCATGAGGGTCTAGACTGCATCGAAGCTCTGTTCAAAGCACTCCCCTGTGGGAGCGGGCTTGCCCGCGATGACGGCAGCGCAGGCGCCCTCGCCAGCCAGGCGGGTCACTTCTTTTTCTTCAACGCCTTCAAGCGGGCCTTGGCCTGCCTGACCACCTCGGCGCGCTCGCCTTTCTTCAGGCGTTTCCATTCACGGATCTCGTCCTTCAACCGCCCGCACCCGGTGCACACGCCGTCGCGGATCTTGCAGTTCGAGGTGCAGGGGTTCTCGCTGTCTTTGCCCAACTCATCGTCTCCCACAGGTGGCGAGCATGCCTGTCCATTGGACACGATCGCCCAGGCAACGACTCAACCGCGCCAGTCAGGCCGTCAGAAGAAACTGCGCTGGGCCTTGAGCATGACCATGCTGTCGCACTGGGCATTGATGCCCGAATACACGTCGCAGCCACTGCCGCTCAGGTCCGACCCGCTGTAGATCAGGTCCAGGTCCATGCCCAGCCAAGGCCGAGACAGCTTCACCGACCAGTCGCTGAACGCGTTGACCTCACCGCCACCGCCGATGGTGAAAGGCGTGCCCAGACGATGATGGGCGACCTTGAACGTCACACCAATGTCGAGCAACGGCACCTGCCCCAGGTCGGCATACAGCGTGCCGGTGCGGTTGTCCGGATTGTCGTTGAGCGCACCCCCCAGGCGACTGCCCAGCATCGTCAGCCCGCCGTACACGGCATGGCTGTCGCCCCCGGAGATTTCGGGATAGCTGTAATGGATCATGCCCACTTCATATCCCAGGCTGGTGTCGAAGCGGTGGCGATAGCCCAGGTAGCTGTCCAGCTGCAAGGTGGAGGTCGGTGCGATGCCCATGCTCGGGGCGAACTGGCCGAAATACAGCCCACTGGGGTGGGTAAAATCCAGGCCACCGTGGAACGAGCTGACCGCACTCGGGGCGATCAGCCCTTGGGCCATGCTGCGTGAGGGGGTCGTACCGAGCTTGAAGTCGAAATCGCCCAACTGCCGCTGGATCTGCTGGGCCCAGGCACCTGGGCTGACGAAGACCAAGGCCGCCACCAGCAGAAGAGGCCTGGTCATGCCGGTCTCCTGAAAAGTCTGTGCTAGAGGGGAAGGAGGATACCTGCGTCGGCCATCGGCAGATGACCGTTCGTCGATGTCTCACGTCGCAGCGGCAACGTTTCCTGCATCGACAAGAAGGTCGTCCACTTGCCAGGCGCACGTCCTGGCGAGCGAACGACCTCTCGAGAGGCCCCTCTTGCGAGGGGCCCTCGGCCCATCAGTCGAGCAGGTCGGCAGGCACCTGACCGCCGTTTTCCGACAGTTTTTTCAGGACAGCCTTGTGCAGCCACACATTCATGGCCGCCGAGTCGTCGGTCGAACCGGTGTAGTTCAGTTCCTTGGCCAGCTCTTTGCGGTTGGTCAGGCTGCTGTCGATGTTCAGCAGCTTGAGCAGGTCGACGATCGAGGTTTTCCAGTTCAGTTTCTCGCTGTGCTGCGCTGCCAGGTCGTCGAGCTTGGCCGCGACGTCTACCTGCGACAGCGAAGCCGGTGCGGGCGTCGAGGTCGAGGCGGTCGCACCTGGTGTGGTCGAGGCCGAGGCGTCAGACGAAGCGGCACCGCCACTGGAGGTGGGAGCATCGTTGCCGGAGACGGTGCCCTGATCATGTTTGCGCAGGCCCAGTTTTTCGAGGATCGTGCCGAAGAGACTCATGTCGATTTCCTTTCTCTAGATTGAATGACGCAAGCAAGAGGCATGGCCGACAGGCCTGAATGCCTACCGACCTGCCGGTTACGATCAACGGCCTTTGAGCGGATCGTTCGGTGGAGTGATCGAGGCCTCGTGACGCACGGTGCCTGGATCGTTCTGAACCTCGACATCGGTGCGACGCACCGTGTCACGGATGGTTTCTTGGTGGTCACTGGACTGCTTGCCCACGCTGACTTCTTCCACCACGCGCGCCGACTTCTCGACCACGGCCTGCTCGGCGGTTTCCTGAATCTCGATCGAGCCTGCCTTGAAGCCGTCCAGATCGGCCGCGGTCGCCGGACGGTCTACCGGGCGGCGCTCGATGTGAGCGTGCTCTTCGTGCAGGTTCACCGTCTCTTCGACGGGACGCTCGGTGAGACGCGAGACCACACGGACACGGCCGGTGGTGACTTCACGCTTGCCGACACGCAGGTCTTCCTCGATCACTGGAATCGCGGCACCGCCTCCAGGTGTATCAAGGGTACGGTCCACGACTTGGGCACGGTCGGCACCCAGGTGAGTGCCAGCGATATGCGTCGTAGCGCCGGTGTCTTCGCGGCTCCAACCGGCGACGCGCTCGTCGACGTCGATGGCGCCATTGCGCTCGAGGATCGCTTCGGCCTTGTCGGCCTGCTCATCGCTCATGACCGTCACGGTCAGGACCGCTGCACCGCGGCGGGACAGCTCCGGGTAGGCGGTGGCGTAGCGGTGCGGCTTGTTGGCATCGTGCTCGTCGGTGCCGAACAGCGAACTGAAGAAATGGCTGACCTTTTCACCAAAGGATTCATGGTGAGCGGTGTCGTCGGCACGGCCTTCGGCGGCATGCAATTCGGAAGACGACAGTTCGATATTGCTCTCGAGTACCTGTTGGGCCAGCAGATCGCGCTTGGCAGCCTGGGCTTCGGTAAGGGTGTCGAAAGCGGCAACGAGTGTATGAGTCATGCGTCTCTCTCTTTGCGGATAATGGAACTGGAAGTCCGGGTGGCGGCAGGCGCGTCGCCAGACGGGTCGTCGGTCGCTGCGTCACGGTGCGTGAGCACGATGTCTTCACGGCGCAGGCTGACCGTCTGTTGAAACGGGACGTCTTCGACGAAAGGCCGGATGTGCAGCTCTTCCTTAAGCACCAGGCGTTTTTCGACGACGAGTACTTCTTCGAAGACAGGAATGATGGTCACGCCATTCTCGATACGCGTCTGCGGCGGATGGTCCCGGTCGACCGGCGTGCCTTTGGCGACGCGCTCGACCGACGCCCCTTCCCTGCGCAAGGTGTCGCTGATCACCTGCTCGTGCACCTGCACGTGCTTGTCCACGGTGGTGGTACCCGTGACGACGGTGCGCTTCGACAGGCTGGCGACTTCTTCCACGACAGGAATGGACGCTTCGTGGTGATCGGGCCGGGTGTCCATGACGGGTCTCGTTTCCTCGACATCTCAAGGGTTGCCCTTAACCTGAGTGACGCGAAGACGCCTCGGTTCAACCGAATCGCCCTTGTCGGCCGACGAATGGTCCACACACCAGCCGCCGGCTGACGCAAGACTTTGCCCGGCAAAACCCGGATAATGCCGGCCCATCGTTCCCCAGGTTCTCTTCGTGGTCTTCATCCGTAGCGGATGGCGGCTGCGTCATGCCTTTTCGTTTCACTCGTGCTCACGGTGCCCTCCGCAATGGAAATCAAAGTCAACTTTCTCGACAACCTGCGACTTGAAGCCAAGTTCGACGATTTCACGGTGGTGGCCGACCAGCCGATTCGCTACAAGGGCGACGGCTCCGCGCCGGGCCCGTTCGACTATTTCCTGGCCTCCTCGGCCCTGTGCGCAGCGTATTTCGTCAAGCTGTACTGCCAGAGCCGCGACATCCCGACCGACAACATCCGCCTGTCGCAGAACAACATCGTCGACCCCGAGAACCGCTATCAGCAGATCTTCAAGATCCAGGTCGAGCTGCCGGCCGACCTGTCGGACAAGGACCGTCAGGGCATCCTGCGCTCCATCGACCGCTGCACGGTGAAGAAAGTGGTGCAGACCGGCCCCGAGTTCGTCATCGAGGCGGTCGACGACCTCGACGCCGATGCCCAGGCGTTGCTGATGCCGGCCCTCGATGCAGCGGGTCGCACCGAAGTGCTGGGCAAGGACCTGCCGCTGGAACAGACCATCGCCAACCTGTCCGCCCTGATCGCCGACCTGGGGATGAAGATCGAGGTCGCCTCCTGGCGCAACATCGTGCCCAACGTGTGGTCGCTGCACATCCGCGATGCGCAGTCGCCGATGTGCTTCACCAACGGCAAAGGCGCCAGCAAGGAAGCCGCACTGGCGTCGGCACTGGGCGAGTTCATCGAACGGCTGAACTGCAACTTCTTCTACAACGACCAGTTCTGGGGCGAGGACATCGCCAACGCCGCCTTCGTGCACTACCCCAACGAGCGCTGGTTCAAGCCGGGTCGCCGCGACGCCCTGCCCAAGGAAATTCTCGACGCCCACTGCCTGGCGATCTACAACCCTGACGGCGAACTGCGCGGCTCGCACCTGTACGACACCAACTCCGGCAACACCGAGCGTGGCATCTGCGCGCTGCCCTTCGTGCGGCAGTCCGATGGCGAGACGGTGTACTTCCCGTCCAACCTGATCGAGAACCTGTACCTGAGCAATGGCATGAGCGCCGGCAACACGCTGGTCGAAGCCCAGGTGCAGTGCCTGTCGGAAATCTTCGAGCGTGCGGTCAAGCGCGAGATCCTCGAGGGCGAGCTGGCCCTGCCCGACGTGCCCGAGCAGGTGCTGGCCAAGTACCCGTCGATCCTGGCCGGCATTCGGGGTCTCGAAGAGCAGGGCTTCCCCGTGCTGGTCAAGGACGCCTCGCTCGGGGGTGAATTCCCGGTCATGTGCGTCACCCTGATGAACCCACGCACGGGCGGCGTGTTCGCCTCGTTTGGCGCACACCCGTGCCTGGAAGTGGCACTGGAGCGCAGCCTCACCGAACTGCTGCAAGGCCGCAGCTTCGAAGGCCTGAACGACTTGCCGCGCCCGACCTTCGAGAGCCAGGCGCTGACCGAGCCGAACAACTTCGTCGAGCACTTCATCGATTCCAGCGGTGTAGTGTCCTGGCGCTTCTTCAGCGCCAAGGCCGACTTCGACTTCGTCGAGTGGGACTTCTCCGAGCAGGGCCAGGCGTCCACCGCCGACCAGGCCGCCGCGCTGTTCGGCATCCTCGAAGCGCTCGACAAGGAAGTCTACATGGCGGTGTACGACGACCTGGGCGCTGCGGCCTGCCGCATCCTGGTGCCGGGCTATTCGGAGATCTACCCGGTCGATGACCTGATCTGGGACAACACCAACAAGGCGCTGGCCTTCCGCAGCGACATCCTCGACCTGCACCGTCTGGATGACGAGCGCCTGCAGGCGCTGCTCGAACGCCTGGAAGACTGCGAGGTGGACGACTACACCGACATCGCCACGCTGATCGGTGTGGAGTTCGACGACAACACGGTCTGGGGACAGCTGACGATCCTCGAGCTCAAGCTGCTGATCCACCTGGCGCTGCAGCAGTTCGAGGAGGCGCTGGACCTGGTCGGTGCCTTCCTGCAGTACAACGACAACACGCTCGACCGCGGCCTGTTCTACCAGGCCATGAGCGCCGTGCTGGAAGTGGTGCTGGACGACGAGCTGGAGATGGCCGATTTCGAGGGCAATTTCCGTCGTCTGTTCGGTGATGCGCGCATGGACGCGGTGTTGGGATCGGTCGACGGCAGCGTGCGCTTCCACGGCCTGACGCCGACCAACTCGAAGCTCGAAGGGCTGGACCGTCACCTGCGCCTGATCGACAGCTACAAGAAGCTGCACGCGGCCCGTGCCCGTGCCGCCGGCCTGGGCGACTGATCCTGCCCTTGCGACACGATCGGGCGGCCCGGCGGCCGCCCCTCGCGTGGTAGAGTGCGCGCGTTCATCGCCTGCAGGATCTCTCCCATGCCACAGCCCTCTTCAGACGCTCACCTGCCCAGCTGGGCCGAAGTCAGCGACCGTCATCCGTGCGACGCCCTGCTCCTGGGCAACGGTGCCAGCCGGGCGATCTGGAAGCCGTTCGGCTACTTCTCGCTGTTCGAGCAGGCCCAGCAGGTCCGGCACAAGGCGCTGGGCGTCAGCGACCAGGCCCTGTTCAAGTCCCTGGGCAGCGAACTGTTCGAACCGGTGCTCAGCGCGCTCAACACCACGGTGCGCGCCAACGCCGCCCTGGCCATCGGCTCGACGGCGCCGCTCAATCGCTACTATTCGATCAAGGAAGCGCTGATCCACGCCGTGCGCGCGGTGCATGTGCCCTTCACCCGGATGCCCGAAGCGACGCTGTTGCACCTCAACGCCGAGCTGCGCCGCTACGCCAGCGTCTACACCAGCAACTACGACCTGCTCCTGCCGTGGGCCGTGCAGCAGGCGCCGGACGGCTTCGCCAGTCGCTTCGACGAGCAGGGCTTCTTCGATGTGCGCCAGCCTACCGGTACGGGCACACAGGTCTTGCACCTGCATGGTGGCCTGCACCTGCTCAAGCTGCCCGATGGCAGCACACGCCAGCGCGCGGCGCGTGGCAGCGAGCTGCTCGATGGCTTCGCCGTCAACCTGCCGGGGGAGGTCCCGCTGTTCGTCAACGAGGGGCCGAGCGACGACAAGCTGCGGGTCATCCGGCATTCGGACTACCTCAGCGCGTGCCTGGGCGAGCTGGCGCGTGAACGGCGTGGGCTGTGCCTGCTGGGCCAGCATCTGGACAACGCTGACCAGCACCTGCTCCACGCCCTTCGCCAGGCGCGTCCCAAGCACGTGGCCATTGGTCTTCGGCCCCTGGGCGAAGCGGCGGTGCTCAACCAGAAACGTCACTTCAGCGAGCGTTTCGCCGGGCTTGCCAACACACCGGTGCACTTCTTCGATGCCGCCAGCCATCCCTTGACGCTGCCGGACCTGGCCGTGGCCGTGCCGACACCGCGTCGCTAGCGGCTGCGCGCCTCAGCGTGCCGCCGTGGCCATCCCGGCGAGCCAGCCATCGGCGCGCAGCAAGGTTTCCAGGCAGTGCTCCTGCACGCCATAGAAGCGCTTGAGGTCCTCGATCCGTGCCAGCTGCGCCGCGTTGTCGCCCGGCTGGGCGCGCTTGACCGCCAGGATCATCTTGTTCTTGTTGGTGTGCTCCAGCGAAATGAACTCGAAGACCTTGGTCTCGTAGCCACAGGCCTCGAGGTACAGCGCGCGCAAGCCATCGGTGAGCATCTCGGCCTGCTGCCCCAGGTGCAGCCCGTACTGCAGCATCGGCTGCAGCACATCGGGGCTGTGCAGTTGCGGGCGGATCTGCTTGTGGCAGCACGGCGAGCACATGATGATCGACGCACCACAGCGGATGCCGGTGTGGATCGCGTAATCGGTGGCCACGTCGCAGGCATGCAGGGCGATCATCACGTCGATCGCCGCAGGCACCACGCTGCGCACGTCACCGCATTGGAAATCCAGGCCCGGATGATCCAGGCGCGCGGCAGCGCCATTGCACAGCGTCACCAGGTCCTGGCGCAGTTCCACGCCGGTGACCTGGGCCGGGCGGCCCAAGTGGTCGCACAGGTAGTCGTGGATGGCGAACGTCAGGTACCCCTTGCCGGAGCCGAAATCGGCGACCTTCAGCGCCTGGTCGGCCGCCAGCGGGGCGTTGGCCAGGGCATGGTCGAAGACTTCGATGAACTTGTTGATCTGCTTCCACTTGCGCGACATCGACGGGATCAACGCCCCTTGCGCATCGGTCACGCCCAGGTCGCGCAGGAACGGGCGCGCCAGGTCCAGGTAGCGTTTCTTCTCCCGGTCATGACCGGTGGAGGCCTGCTCCCGGGCCACGGGCGCGCCATGCTGCTGGAGCATCGGCTTGCCTTTCTTGCTGAAGGTCAGCTGGGTTTCACCGTCGTCGCTGAACAGGTGCGCATTGCGAAAGCTGCCGGGCAGCAGCTCGGCAATGGCCTCGAGCGCCTGCGCCGTCGGCAGGTTGCGGGTAATATCGCGGGTCTGGTGACGATAGACCAGCGACAGGCAGTCCTGCTCCTTGATCCGCACCGGCTTGGCGATGATGCGCTGCAGGCTCTCGTCGGCACCGACATGGCGCGCCAGGACCAGCTTGCTCAGGTGCTGACCGTCGAGCGCGGCCGCCAGCATGGCAAGGAATCGGTCACGCGCATCGGGCGTGGAAGAAGCAGAGGGTGTGACGGACATGGGAACAGGGTGCCTCGGATGACGAATGACGCGCCAACGGCGCCGTGGCCGGCATTCTACGTCGCGGCCCGCGTCACGCGAAGCCTTTGTCGATGGGCGCGGCGCCTGTAGCCCTGCATCACTTCAACGAGGAAGCACCGAATGTCTTCGTACGCCTTCGAACTGGTCATGCTGGCCGCCGTCCTCCACGCGTTGTGGAACGCCATCGTCAAGGCCGGCCAGGACACCTTTCTCACCACGGTGCTGGTGACCACCTGCGCCGCCTTGTGGGCGGCACTGGCCCTGCCCTTCCTGCCCCTGCCACGACCCGAAAGCTGGCCCTTCATCGCCGCCTCGGCGCTCTTGCAGGTGCTCTACTACGCCCTGGTGGCGCGCATCTACCGCCTCGCGGACATGAGCCAGACCTACCCCTTGATGCGTGGCGTGGCACCGCTGCTGGTGGCATTGATCGGTACCTTCGTGCTGGGCGAGCACCTTACCTCGGGGGCCTGGCTGGGCATCGGCGTGATCTGCCTGGGCATCCTGCTGACCCTGGCGGGCGCCCGCGCGCAGCGCCGGGGAGGCCTGGGGCTGGCACTGCTCACCGCGCTGCTGATCGCGACCTACACCCTGGTCGACGGCGCGGGCGTGCGCCTGTCGCATTCGCCGATCGCCTACACGCTGTGGATCTTCCTGCTCGGCGGCCTGGCGATCGCCGGATGGGCGGGGTTCACACGCGGACGGCGCTTGCTGCGCTATGCACGGGGCAACTGGCACCTGGGCGCCATCGGCGGGTTCGGCACGCTGGCGGCCTATGCCCTGGCCCTGCAGGCCATGACCCTGGCAACGGTGTCGATGGTCGCCGCCTTGCGCGAAAGCTCGATCCTGTTCGCCACGCTGATCGCCTGGTGGGTGCTCAAGGAGCCGGTGGGCCGGGCGCGCTGGGTGGCAGTGGGGGTGATTCTGGCGGGGGTGGTGGTGTTGCGGTTGGCGTGAGGGGTGGGTCGGGTTTCCATGAGTTGCGGTCTTTTCCTGCGCGGCACATGGACCACCGCGTGGGCTGATGGGTGGGCCCTGCGGGCCCAATCGCGGCCGGTCCGGCGCCCCGGCAGGGGCCGCTCACACCCGTAGCGACACCACGGCGTTGCAGGCTGACGCGGTCTCCTGTGGGAGATTCTATGGTAATTGCCAAGCGCTTAAGCGGCTTTGGGGCGATATTCCTCTCCGCTTCTGATCAGGGCAAAGACCACTCGAGCCAGCTTGCGGGCCAGCATGACCAGGACTTGAGTCTTTTTAAAACCGCGGCTCTGCTTGTCTTCGTAAAACGTTTTCCAAGCAGCTGTCCTGCCTGCTGACATCGCCGCGTTGTGCAGCAAACGACGGACCTCTGGATCGCCTCGTTTGGTCAACGTCGAGCGTTCTTTTTTCTTGCCCGACTGAGCCACTCGCAGGTCCATTCCTAAAAAGGCGATGAAGGCATCGGCACTCTTGAACTCGCCTCGCTGGTAGGTGGCGACCAAACGCGCAGCGGTAAGAAAACCAATACCTTCAACTTTCATACACTGCTTTACTAACGGCATCAGTCCTGCCTGGTCGAGCAGCTTCTTGATCATGTTTTCAATGAGGTCTTCAAGGCGCTTCATCGAGGTGAGCTGGGACTTCAAAAGGTTCTTGAGCAGCGGCTCACCCTCCCAGCTCAGTCTCAGCGCTGTACGCGTCTGGACGAGCATCGCGCGCCTGCGAAACAGGCTGACAAGGTCGCGATAGAGTGTCGAAGGGGGGATCCAGGGGGTAAGATTAGCGCCTTCGTTCTTGAGGTACCGGGCCAGTACCCTTGCATCGATCGGGTCGGTCTTGGCGCGTGAGCCAATACCTTTTCGGTAGTGACTCAGGGCATAACCATCCATCAAGTAAAGGGTATGTCCTGCTTCATGGACCATATCGGTAAACAGCAGGTGATAGACATTGGTGGCCTCGATTGCAATCGAGACCTTGCCGTGCAATGCCTTGATCCATTGTTTAATAGCCGTCTTGTTGTTGGCAATAGTGCTCAACTGTCCGGAGCTGTCTTCGTAAATGACGAGCTCAGCCTTAGCAACGTCGACGCCTATGATCGTGCTGTGTTCGGATGATGGCATTGCCATGAGCGCGTCTCCGCAGGTAAGGTCTAAGGGCTTGAAGGGCCACCCAGAGGCGCAGGCTTGTACTTTCGTCGGTCAAAACCGGAAGCATTCCTTATCGGCGCTTGGGTGAAGGGAGGAGGGGCGAAATCTCCCACGGTCTGTACTGCGCGAACAGTCAGAAGCGGATCTAGTCCCTCCTCCTCCCTTCAAGTCCTACCATACAAGCGGCCCCAGTGCCGCGATTGGGCCCGCAGGGCCCATAAAATCCGCGCCTCCCATCCCCCAGGCACACTTGCATTGGCATCGCCCTGCAAGCAAACGTCATGAACCGAGACCAGACCTCAAAAAGCCCGTAACCTCCCCAGTGCCCAGGCACCCCTCCTCAGTCCAACACCACCAACCGATTCGGCAACTCATCCCGCGCATGCGTCAACGGCACATGCACCGCCAACAGCGCGCCACAGGCCTCGATGCATTCGACGAAGCCATCCAGGGTCCTGCCCTGGCGCACCTGCTCGGCGAACCGGGCGATGATGCCGTCCCAGGCGCCATCGCCCAGGCGTTCGGCCACGCCCTGGTCCACCAGGATCTCGACGTAGCGCTCGGCCTCGCTGACGAAGATCAGCACCCCGGTGCCCCCCACCGTGTGGTGCAGCCGTTGCTCGAGGAACTGCCGGCGCGCCAGGTTGGCGGCCCGCCAGTGCCGCACGCGACGGGGAATCAGGCGCGTGGTCAGGGCAGGCAGGCGAAACACCAGGCACAGCACGATGAACGTCAGCCACTGGATCAGCAGCAACAGGTTCACGCTCAGCCAGCCGAACACGTAGTGCAGCACGCCCGGCACGATCAGCGCCACCAGGCTGGCCCAGAGCAGCGGAATGTAGGCATAGTCGTCGGCGCGCCGCGCCAGGACCGTGACCAGTTCGGCGTCGGTGTTTCGCTCGACGCGGGTGATCGCTTCGGCCACCTGGCGTTGTTCGTGTTCACTGAGCAGTGTCATGCCGTCGTCCTCCCGTCGATTGTCGTTCTACCAGCCACCGGACGAGCCGCCGCCACCGAAGCTGCCGCCGCCTCCGCCAAAACCACCCCCGCCTCCGCCGCCGAAGCCACCGCCGCCGAAACCGCCTCCCAGGCCGCCACCGAAGCCGCCGCCGCGCCCGCCGCGACGTGGACCGCCGCCAGAGCCGAGCCCTTGCACCACCAGCACGAAGACGATCAGCAGGATCACCATGCCGGCACCCCAAGGCACCGACTCATGACCCGACCTGCCCCCGGCCGCGCGCTGGGGTTCGGCCAGCGGGTCACCCCCCAGCACCTGCAGCATGGCGCTGACACCGGCGACGATGCCGTCGGCGAATGCGCCCTTGCGGAAGGCCGGGGTGATCACGCTGTTGATGATCACCGAAGACTGCGCATCGGTCAGCCGGTCTTCCAGGCCATACCCCACCTCGATGCGCAACCGCCGCTCCTGCTGAGCGACGATCAGCAGGGCGCCGTTGTCCTTGCCCTTCTGGCCGATTCCCCAGTGCCGACCGAGCCGATACCCATAGTCCTCGATGCTGTCGCCACCCAGGTCCGGCACGGTCACCACCACCAGCTGGTCGCCGGTGGCCTGCTCGTGGGCCTTGAGCATGCTGTCGAGTTGCTGGGTACTGGCTGCATCGAGCAGCCCGGCCGTGTCCACCACGCGCCCGGTCAACGCCGGGAACGGCGGCTCGGCCTGGAGGCTGGCGCTGACCAGCCACAGGGCCAGCCAGACGAACGCCATCGCCCGACGCATCAGAATTTCACTTCAGGTGCCTTGTCGGCGTTGGCGCTGGTCGCCTCGAAGCTCTCGCGCACCTTCAGGTCGCTGTACATCACGCTGTGCCAGAGCCGCCCGGGGAAGGTACGGATCTCGGTATTGTATTGCTGCACGGCGGCGATGAAGTCGCGGCGCGCCACGGCGATGCGATTCTCGGTGCCTTCGAGCTGCGATTGCAGGGCCAGGAAGTTCTGGTTGGACTTCAGGTCCGGATAACGCTCGGACACCACCATCAGGCGGCTCAGGGCGCTGGTCAACTGGCCCTGGGCCTGCTCGAACTGCTTGAGCTTGTTCGGGTCGTCCAGCGTATTGGCGTCGACCTGGATCGACGTGGCCTTGGCCCGCGCCTCGATCACGGCGGTCAGCGTCTCCTGCTCCTGACGCGCGTAGCCCTTGACGGTCTCCACCAGGTTGGGGATGAGGTCGGCACGACGCTGGTACTGGTTCTGGACCTGGCCCCAGGCTGCCTTGACCTGCTCATCGTATTGCGGGATGTTGTTGATGCCGCAGCCGGCCAACAGGCTGCCCAGCATCAGCAACACCACCATCTGGATCGACTTGATCTGAGTCATCTGCATGTCGCGCACGCTCCCTGGTTCGCTCTCGAATAATCATGAATCGGGCATAATCGGCCGTCGCCGCTGGATCAGGCTGGCCCGATCGGCTAAAAAGGCCCCGGCAGACTCTACAACAATAGTCGCTGAGCTTCTCTCACCGCGCGCCCGTCGCCGTGGATAGGGACAGCGGCCCAGAGAAAAGAATTCATGAAAAATCTCCGTGTGCTGGGCCTGGTCATCGCGCTGACCGGTCAATCGGCCCTGGCTGCGACACCTGACCTTCGCGACAAGGCGGCGTTCATCGACCACCTGCTCGCGCAGATGACGGTCCAGGAAAAGGTCGGCCAGTTGCGCCTGATCAGCATCGGCGGCGACATGACGCGGGAACGGATCCGCGAAGAGATCGCCGCCGGCCGCATCGGCGGCACCTTCAACTCGATCACCCGCGACGAGAACCGGGCCATGCAGGACGCCGCCCTGCGCAGCCGCCTGAAGATTCCGATGTTCTTCGCCTATGACGTGATCCACGGCCACCGTACCGTCTTCCCGATCAGCCTCGGCCTGGCCGCCACCTGGGACCTGGACGCCGTGACCCAGGTGGGGCGCGTCTCGGCACGGGAGGCGGCGGCCGACAGTATCGACATGACCTTCGCGCCCATGGTCGACATCGCCCGCGACCCGCGCTGGGGCCGGACCAGCGAAGGCTTCGGCGAGGACACCTACCTGACTTCGCAGATGGGCCGGACCCTGGTCCAGTCGTTGCAGGGCAAGGGCCCGGACCAGGCCGACAGCGTCATGGCCATCGTCAAGCATTTCGCGTTGTACGGCGCCGTCGAGGGCGGGCGCGACTACAACACGGTCGATATGAGCGTGCCGAAGATGTACAACGACTACCTGCCGCCCTACCGGGCCAGCCTCGATGCCGGGGCGGGTGGCGTGATGGTGGCCTTGAACTCGATCAACGGAGTGCCGGCCACCGCCGACACCTGGCTGCTGCGCGACCTGCTGCGCCAGTCGTGGGGCTTCAAGGGCGTGACCCTGAGCGACCACGGCGCCATCGAGGAGCTGATCCGTCACGGCGTGGCGCGTGATGGACGCGAGGCCGCCAAGCTGGCGCTCAAGGCCGGGGTCGACATGAGCATGAACGACTCGCTGTACGGCCAGGAGTTGCCAGGGCTGCTGGCTGCCGGCGAGGTCACCCAGGCCGAGCTGGACCAGGCGGTGCGCGAAGTGCTCGGCGCCAAGTACGAGATGGGCCTGTTCAAGGACCCTTACCTGCGCATCGGTCAGGCCAAGGATGACCCCAAGGACGTCCATGCCGACGATCGCCTGCACCGTCAGGCGGCCCGCGACGTGGCGCGGCGCAGCCTGGTGCTGCTGGAGAATCGCGACCAGACCCTGCCCTTGAAGAAAGCCAGCACCATTGCCCTGGTGGGCCCGCTGGCCGATGCACCCTTCGACATGATGGGCAGCTGGGCCGCCGCTGGCCGCGGCGAGCAGTCGATCACGGTGCGTCAGGGGCTGACCGAGGCCCTGGCGGGCAAGGGTCGCCTGCTGCACGCCCGTGGCGCCAACCTGACGGATGACAAGGCGGTCGTCGACTACCTGAACTTCATCAACTGGGATGCCAAGGAAGTCGTCGACGATCCGCGACCGGCTGGGGTGATGATCCAAGAAGCAGTCGAGGCCGCCCGGCAGGCCGATGTGGTGGTCGCAGTGGTGGGTGAATCACGGGGCATGTCGCACGAGTCGGCCAGCCGTACCAGCCTGGAGATTCCGACCGTACAGCGCGAACTGATCAAGGCGCTCAAGGCCACGGGCAAGCCCTTGGTGCTGGTGTTGATGAACGGTCGTCCCTTGTCGCTGGCGTGGGAGCGCGAGCAGGCCGACGCCCTGCTCGAAACCTGGTTCAGCGGTACCGAAGGAGGACACGCCATCGCCGACGTGCTGTTCGGCGACTACAACCCGTCCGGCAAGCTGCCGATCACCTTCCCCCGTTCGGTCGGACAGATCCCTACCTACTACAACCACCTGAGTATTGGCCGTCCCTATAACCCGGGCACTCCGGGCAACTACACGTCCCAGTACTTCGACGAACCCAACGGCCCGCTCTACCCGTTCGGCTATGGCCTGAGCTACACCCAGTTCGCCCTGGGCCAGGTCACGCTGTCGACGGATCGCGTGCAGCAGGGTCAGGGCCTGAGCGCCACGGTCACCGTGCGCAATACCGGCGATCGCGACGGCGAGACCGTGGTGCAGCTGTACCTGCGCGACAGCACTGCGTCCATGAGCCGCCCGGTCAAGGAGCTCAAGCACTTCCAGAAGGTGGCGCTCAAGGCTGGCGAGGCGCGGGAACTGACCTTCACCCTGGCGCCGGACGACCTGAAGTTCTACAACGGTCGTCTGCAACACGTGGCCGAACCGGGCGTGTTCGAAGTCCAGGTCGGGCTCGACGCCCAGGCGGTGAACGACGCGCGCTTCGAGCTGTTGTGACCCTGATGGCCCGGCCCCTGCCGGGCTCGCTGAACCGTTGCCTCCTGAGGACCGTCCATGCCCTCCCTGATGCGTTCGCTGCGCCTGCTCGTGATCATTTTGGTGGTAGTGGCCGGCGCCGTCCTGTGCGCCAGCTGGGCCCTGCAACGGGCCGAGCGCCAGGCGCTGGAAGCCGACGCGCGACGGGCCAGCGAGCAACTGCACGTGTATGCCAACGCCCTGCACACCCTGATCGAGCGGTACCGGGCGCTGCCGGCGGTGCTGGCGCTCGACCCGGAGCTGGTGCAGGCCCTGCAGGGGCCAGTGGACGCGCCGACGCAGGACCGGCTCAACCGCAAGCTCGAACGCATCAACGGCGCAGCGGCCTCCTCCACCCTTGAGCTGCTCGATCGCCAGGGGCTGGCGGTCGCGGCCAGCAACTGGCGCCTGCCGACCAGCTACGTCGGCTCCAACTACGGCTTTCGCCCGTATTTCCAGCAGACCATCAGCCACGGCAGCGGGCGTTTCTATGCCGTGGGCGTGACCAGTGGCGTGCCGGGTTACTTCCTCTCCAGCGCCGTCACCGATGAAGGTGGGCGCTTTCTCGGGGCCATGGTGGTCAAGCTGGAATTCCCCGAATTGGAGCGGGAATGGCGCCAGGGCAACGACATCCTGCTGGTCAGCGATGCACGCGGCATCACCTTCATCGCCAATCAGCCAGGCTGGCGCTACCGCGAACTGCAACCGTTGACGCCCGAGGACCGCGCCGACATCGCCGCCACCCGGCAATACGACAAACAGCCGCTGACGCCCTTGCAGCATCAGGTGCGCACGCAGTTCCAGGACAACAGCCGCTTGAGCCGGGTCCAGGGGCCGAGCGGCACGGCCGACTACCTATGGGAAAGCCTGCCGCTGCCCGACGATGGCTGGACCTTGCACCTGCTGCGTACGCCTCAGGTCGGCAAGGAAGGCATCAATGCGGCGCTGACCGGTGCCCTGGCCTGGTTGAGCCTGGTGTTCGCCGCCCTGTTCGTGAACCAGCGCCTGCGCCTGGCACGCCTGCGGGTGCGCAGCCGCGAGGCGCTCGAGCAGCAGGTCGAGGAGCGCACCCGACAGTTGCGTCTGGCCCAGGAAGGCCTGGTGCAGTCGACCAAGCTGGCAGCGCTGGGGCAGATGTCGGCGGCCCTGGCCCACGAGATCAACCAGCCGCTGACCACCCAGCGCATGCAGCTGGAGACCGTGCGCCTGCTGCTCGACCATGGCCGTCACGCCGATGCGCGCCAGGCGCTGGAACCGCTCGAACAGATGCTGACGCGCATGAGCGCCCTGACCCATCATCTGAAGACCTTCGCCCGTAACAGCCCGGGCGGCCTGCGCGAGCGCCTGGACCTGGCCGAGGTGGTCGACCAGGCCCTGCACCTGCTGACCACCCGCCTGCGTGACGACGGGGTCGAGCTGGCGCTGTACCTGGCGCGTCCGGCCTGGGTTCGGGGCGATGCGATCCGCCTGGAGCAGGTGCTGATCAACCTGCTGCACAATGCCCTGGATGCCATGGCCGACAAGCCCTACAAGCGCCTGGAAATCCGCATCGACGCCCAGGACACCGCCTGGTGCCTGAGCGTGCAGGATTCCGGCGGCGGGATCGACCCGGCGCACCTGCCGAACGTCTTCGACCCTTTCTTCACCACCAAGCCGGTCGGCGAAGGGCTGGGCCTGGGCCTGGCGATCTCCTACGGGATCGTGACCGAGGCCGGTGGCCAGCTACGCGTCGACAACGCGCCGGGCGGCGCCCGTTTTAGCCTTCTTCTGCCGCGTGACCTGGAGCCTGCATGTTGAATTCGGTGATCGTCATCGACGATGAACTCAGTATTCGCACCGCCATCGAGCAATGGCTCGAGCTGGCCGGTTTCCAGGTGCAGCTGTTCGCGCGCGCCGAGCCGTGCCTGGAGACGCTGCCGGCGCATTTTCCGGGCGTGGTGATCAGCGATGTGCGCCTGCCGGGCCTCGATGGCCTGCAGGTGCTCGAACGCCTGCAGGCGCTCGACGCCGAGTTGCCGGTCATCCTGCTGACCGGACACGGTGACGTGCCGATGGCGGTGGAAGCCATGCGCGCGGGTGCCTACGACTTTCTGGAAAAACCCTTCAGCCCACAGCACCTGCTCGGCAGCCTCAGGCGCGCCCTGGACAAGCGCCGGCTGGTGCTGGAGAACCGCCGCCTGCACGAGCAGGCTGACCTGCGCACGCGCCTGGAAAACAGCCTGCTCGGCATGTCACCGGGCATGCGCCAGTTGCGTCAGCAGGTGCTGGACCTGGCCGCGCTACCGGTCAACGTGCTGATCCGCGGCGAGACCGGCAGCGGCAAGGAGCGTGTCGCGCGCTGCCTGCACGAATTCGGTCCACGGGCCGGCAAGCCCTTCGTCGCGCTCAATTGCGCGGCGATCCCCGAGGCGCTGTTCGAAGCCGAACTGTTCGGGCACGAGAGCGGCGCATTCACCGGCGCCCAGGGCAAGCGGATCGGCAAGCTGGAGTACGCCGACGGCGGCACGGTGTTCCTCGACGAGATCGAGAGCATGCCGCTGGCGCAACAGGCCAAGCTGCTGCGGGTGATCCAGGAGCAGACCTTGGAACGGCTGGGGGCCAACCGCAGTATCCGGGTGGACCTGCGGATCATCGCCGCGACCAAGCCGGACCTGCTGGAGGCAGCGCGGGCCGGCCATTTCCGCGAAGACCTGGCGTACCGCCTGAACGTGGCCGAACTGCGCCTCAAGCCGCTGCGCGAGCGTCGCGAGGACATCCTGCTGCTGTTCGAGCACTTCGCCCAGGCTGCCGCGCAGCGTCTCGACCGTTCGGTGCCGCCCCTGTCGGACGGGCAACTGGCGCGCCTGCTGGGCCATGACTGGCCCGGCAACGTGCGCGAACTGGCCAATGCCGCCGAGCGCCATGCGCTGGGCCTGGAGGCCCCTGAACTCGAGGCGCCGGGCAATGCCGGTTCGCTGCAGGCACAGATGGAAGCGTTCGAGGCCCAATGCCTGCGCGCGGCCCTGCGCCAGCATCGAGGCGAGATCAAGGCGGTGATGGAGCAGCTGAACCTGCCACGGCGCACGCTCAACGAGAAAATGCAGCGGCACGGGCTGGTCCGGGAGGCGTTTCTTGCACGGGAATAGGCGGATTCTTGCCGATGACAACAGGCAGATCGGCGGAAATTTGCTGATCTAGCAGATTGACGCGACCTCCTTGTGGGAGCGGGCTTGCCCGCGATTGCGTCAGGGCCGTCGCCGCCTGCAATCGCGGGCAAGCCCGCTCCCACAGGCCCGTGGCAACGGGTCTCATTAAGGTGTGGCTGTGGGTGAAGGAGCAGCAGGCGGGCACCTGCACGAAGGCGACAAAGCCTGCATGAACGCCACGCGTTCACGCCTTGGCACACCTTCTGCAATGACCCGGGCAGTCACCGCATCCCGGTGCACCCCACAAAAACAAAGAGAAGGTCATCCCTGATGGATAACACCACTTCCCTGCCGCGCAGTGAAGGCATCTCGCCTGCTGTGCACAAGACAACCGGCTCACGGCTCAAGTCGATCTTCAGCGGCTCCATCGGCAACATGGTCGAATGGTACGACTGGTACGTGTACGCCGCGTTTTCGCTGTACTTCGCCAAGGCCTTCTTCCCGGCCGGCGACACCACCGCGCAATTGCTCAACACCGCCGCGATCTTCGCCGTGGGCTTCCTGATGCGTCCGATCGGCGGCTGGCTCATGGGTCTGTACGCCGACCGCAAAGGGCGCAAGGCGGCGCTGATGGCGTCGGTCCTGCTGATGTGCGCCGGCTCCCTGGTGATCGCCCTGACGCCCGGCTACGAGACCATCGGCGTGGCCGCACCGATCCTGCTGGTCGTGGCGCGCCTGATGCAAGGCCTGTCGGTTGGCGGTGAATACGGCACTTCAGCCACCTACCTGAGCGAGATGGCCACCAAGGAACGCCGTGGCTTCTTCTCGAGCTTCCAGTACGTGACCCTGATCTCCGGGCAGCTCATCGCCCTGGCGGTGCTGATCATCCTGCAGCAGACCCTGACCACCGAGCAGCTCTACGCCTGGGGCTGGCGCGTACCCTTCGTGATCGGCGCGCTGTGTGCGGTGGTGGCGCTGTACCTGCGCCGTGGCATGGAAGAGACCGCGTCCTTCACCAAGAAGAAGGCGTCCGACGAAAGCCTGATGCGCACGCTGCTGCGTCACCCCAAGGAACTGCTGACCGTGGTCGGCCTGACCATGGGCGGTACCTTGGCGTTCTACACCTACACCACCTACATGCAGAAGTACCTGGTGAACACGGTGGGCATGAGCATCAGCGACTCGACCACCATCTCGGCGGCCACGCTGTTCCTGTTCATGTGCCTGCAACCGCTGATCGGCGGCTTGTCGGACCGCATCGGGCGGCGTCCGATCCTGATCGCCTTCGGGGTCCTGGGCACGCTGTTCACCGTGCCGATCCTCAGCACCCTGCACACCATCCAGAGCTGGTGGGGCGCGTTCTTCCTGATCATGGCGGCGCTGATCATCGTCAGCGGCTACACCTCGATCAACGCGGTGGTGAAGGCCGAGCTGTTCCCGACCGAGATCCGCGCACTGGGCGTGGGCCTGCCCTATGCGCTGACCGTGTCGATCTTCGGGGGGACCGCCGAGTATGTGGCGCTGTGGTTCAAGAGCATCGGCATGGAAAGCGGCTTCTACTGGTACGTCACCGGGTGCATCGCCTGTTCCCTGCTGGTCTACGCGACAATGAAGGACACCCGCACGCACTCGCGCATCAACACCGACTGATCCGGCGCGTGGCGTGAATCGCACAGAGGGGCATCGCACGATGCCCTTCTGTGCATTTGCAGATCGTCCCAGGCTTGGCACACTAGGGCCCCGTCTACCGAGAGGAAGGGCCACCTGGCCCAGCGCCTATGTACTCCTACGAAACCGCCCAGGGCCATGGCCTGCCCCACGATCCCTTCAACGCCATCGTCGGCCCGCGTCCGATCGGCTGGATTTCCTCCCACGACCGCGAAGGCCGCCTGAACCTGGCGCCGTACAGCTTCTTCAACGCCTTCAACTATGTGCCGCCGATCATTGGTTTTTGCAGTGTCGGGCGCAAGGACAGCCTCAACAACATCGAGCAGACCGGCGAGTTCGTCTGGAACCTGGCGACGCGCCCGCTGGCCGAGGCCATGAACCAGAGCTGCGCGGCGGTCTCGGCAGAGGTCGACGAGTTCGAGCTGAGCGGATTGACGCCGACGCCTTCGCGGCTGGTGGGCGTCCCCCGGGTGGGGGAAAGCCCGGTGGCCTTCGAGTGCAAGGTGAGCCAGATCATCCAGCTCAAGCGCGCCGACCAGGCACTGGTGCCCAGCTGGCTGATTCTGGGTGAGGTGGTGGCGGTGCACATCGCCGAGCACCTGCTCAAGGACGGGATCTATGACACGGCGGCCGCGCAGCCGATTCTGCGTGGCGGTGGCCCGGCGGACTACTTCGAGCTGGGCGAGCTGTTCAAGATGCGCCGACCCGAGGTGTAAGGCACTGCCCGATCGTATGGGTCGAGCAGAGGGAGGCGCCGACTACGCGCCCTCCCCCCAGACCAGCCCACCTTCTTCATCCACCCCCGCCAACCGCTCCAGCACCTCGGCGGCGGCAGTATCCGCGGCATCGGCTCGCGGGAAGACCTGCGCGTCGAGCACCTTGTGGAAACGGGGGGCGCCGGGACCGTGGGCGGCCTTCACGGCGATGGCGGCGTGATAGCCGCCCTCGGTCGGCACCATGGCCGAGACGGCTTCGAAGCCGGGGAACACTTTGCGGGCCATGGGGAGCCTCCTGATCAGGACGAACGAGTCACACCGCACACGTCGTGACGCGCGGTCACTCCTCGACGCTCATGTACTCCTTGGCCCAACGGATGTAGTCCTCGGGCTGGGTGTAGGTGTGCGACAGCTCGGTGGCGCTGAGGCTTTCGGCCTGGGTCTGACGGCCACGCTGCTGGCGCAGGCAGTCGTAGGTCGCCTTGATCGCGGCGAAGTAGGCCGCATGCCCGTCGACCACGATGCGCACGCCCAGGCTGGCCAGGCGTTCGTCGTCGGTGAGCTTGGGGTTGCCGTAGGTGACCAGCATCAACGGCACGCTCAGGTGTTCGGCGATGGCCTCGAGCTGATCGAAGTCCTTCACGCCGACCATGCAGATACCGTCGGCACCGGCCTCCTGGTAAGCCCGCGTGCGGGCGATGACCTGCTCCAGTGGCAGCACACCCGCATTGGTCCGGGCGATGATCGACAAGGCCGGGTCGACCCGGGCCTCGAGTGCGGCGCGGATCTTGCCGACGCCCTCTTCCACCGAGATCAGGTCGGTCGACTTGCGGCCGAACTGGGCCGGCAGCAGGGTATCTTCCAGGGTCAGGGCGGCGACGCCGGCGCGCTCCAGCTCGACCACCGTGCGCATGACGTTGAGAGCGTTGCCGTAGCCATGGTCGGCATCGGCCAGTACCGGCAACTGGGCGACCCGACCGATGCGCGTGGCCTGCTCGACGAACTCGCTCAAGGTGATCAACGCGAAGTCCGGCGCAGCCAGCACCTGGAGGGAGGCCACCGAGCCACCCAGGATGCCGACCTCGAAGCCCAGGTCGGCGGCGATACGCGCCGACATCGGGTCGAAGACCGAGGCGGTGTGGTAGCACGAGCCCGAGGCAAGCAAGGCGCGGAAGTCGGTACGCAAATCGTGATGTGAAGCCTTGGGCATGGTCACTCCGCAATAACAGTGAAGGTGAACGGGCTGACGACCGACCTCTGGATGAGGTCCACCTGGCTCTTTCTCGCCGACGCCATCAGGCAGCCATGCTGGACATGGTGGCAGAGGAATAGAAGGTTTGGGTTACAGCAGTGGATGATCAGGCGACCTCTTGACGCACCGTCATGGTGCAAAGCCCCGTGATTCGGCCTGTCTGGCGTTGTCACCTTACCACGCCAGGTGGCATACCAAAATGAAAGCACCTATGCAGATCCGGCATAGGGGATGCCGGAACTACATAGTTAGCTATCGAATCAGGTACGCTATCCTGCGTTTCGTCACTGACACGTCCACCTTGCCCAGGCCTGCCCCATGACCGCCTCGCTTGCACCGAACATCCCTCGCGCCACGCTGGTCGGCCTTATGCTGGCCACGCTGCTGGGCGCCCTCGATCAAACCATCGTCGCCGTGTCGCTGCCGGCCATTTCCGCACAATTCGGCGATGTCGGACTGCTGGCCTGGGTGGTGTCCGGCTACATGGTGGCCATGACCATCGCCGTGCCCCTGTATGGCAAGCTCGGCGACCTGTACGGGCGTCGGCTGATGATCCTGACCGGCACGGCGATCTTCACCCTGGCGTCGGTGGCCTGTGCCCTGGCCCAGGACATGCCGCAGCTGATCGCGGCGCGGGTGCTGCAAGGGCTGGGTGCAGGCGGGATGATTTCGGTCAGTCAGGCGATCGTCGGCGACCTCGTGCCGCCCCGTGAGCGGGGTCGCTACCAGGGCTATTTCAGTGGCATGTATGCCGTGGCCAGCGTGGCAGGACCGGTGCTGGGCGGGGGACTGACCGAATACCTGTCCTGGCACTGGGTGTTCTGGGTCAACCTGCCCCTGGGCCTGTGCACCTGGTGGGCGCTGCACCGTGCGCTGGGCCGGTCGGGCCGGACGCGCCCCGAGGCACGGGTGGACTATGCGGGTGCCGTCCTGCTGACGCTGGGCCTGGGCAGCCTGCTGCTGAGCATCACCTGGGTCGGCCAGGGTCACCCCTGGACCAGCCCGGCCGTGGTCGGCCTGGCTGCCGTCGCCCTGGTCGGCCTGATCGTATTCGTCGCCCATGAGCGTCGCACCGCGCAACCGCTGATGCCCCTGCACCTGTTCGGCAACCCGGTGGCCGTGCTGTGCTGGACCACGCTGTTCTTCGCCAGCTTCCAGTCGATTTCCCTGACCATGCTCGAGCCGCTGCGCATGCAGAGCGTCACCGGCGCGGGTGCCGACAGCGCCGCGTTGCACCTGCTGCCGCTGGCGATGGGCCTGCCCATTGGCGCGTTCAGTGGCGGACGCCTGACCTCCAGGACCGGCCGATACAAGCCGCAAATACTCACTGGTGCGCTGTTGATGCCGGTGGCGATCCTGGGCCTGGCCCTCACCCCCGTCCAGGCCGGTCTGCCCAGTGCGGTGTGCCTGCTGCTGATCGGCATCGCCTGTGGCCTGCAGTTTCCCACCTCGCTGGTCGGTGCCCAGAGCGCGGTGGCGCCTCACGACATGGGCGTGGTCACCAGCACCACCAACCTGTTCCGGTCACTGGGCGGTGCCGTGGGCGTGGCCTGCATGTCCAGCGCGCTGCTGGCCCTGATGCTGCAGGCTGGCCTGGGACGGTTCGAAGGGGGCAACCTGCTGTTGGGCAGTGTGCACAGCCAGGGCCATGGGGTGGCCACCGTATTATCAGGCGTGTTCCGTCACCTGCTGATCGGCAGCGCCGCCGTCTCGCTGCTGGGGACGCTCGCTGCGCTGGCGCTGCCGGATCGACCGCTGCGCGGGCGCAGCTAGCAGGGAAACACGTCTTCACACACCTTCACAAAAGGTCATTTGCGCAATGCCGGACTCCAGCGCAACATGTCCAGCCCGGTGTCGGCCCATTTGTCGGCATCGCCCAGCAGGTCGAAGCTGTCCGGCAGCAACAGCCAACGCTTGACCAGCCCGTCGATGTAAGCGAACAGCGCGAGCGCGGCGCGGTCAGTGTCCAAGGCATCTGGCAATTGGCCACGGCGCACGGCATTGGTGACGGCTAACGAGATACTCTCATGGCATTCGACGATCGAACTCTGCCGCTGCTGACGTATCTCGCACATGTCGTCGGTGAATTCGCACTTGTAATGCAGGATCTCGTGGATTCGCCGCGTGCGCGAATCCTGCACCACCTCCCGGAACAGGCGTACCAGCAGTTGCCGCGTGCAGCCGAGGGGGTCGAGTTCGTCTTCGCTTTCGCTGGCGCGGGCCAGCGGGTCGAGCGTCTCGCGCAGGCTTTCGAGCAGCGCTTCGATCAGCTCGGCCTTGTTGTTGAAGTGCCAGTAGATCGCGCCCCGGGTCACCCCGGCCAGCTCAGCGATCTCCGCCAGCGTGGTGCGGGCGACGCCGCGGTTGTAGAAGGCCTTTTCCGCGGCCTCGAGGATCTGGTTTCGAGTTTCCTGGGCTTCCTCTTTGGTACGACGAACCATGGCAGTACAACCTCATCAGCGCCCCTGCGCTGTGCGAGCGCGGGGCGATCGTGCCGGGCTCGTCCCGAAAGGCGGCATCCGGTCTCGTTTATCACGGCTGGGGCGGGCAAATGGCCGCACCAGCGCTGTTTACAAACAACCATGAATGTAAGTATATTCATTAGCAAGCTATTTATCCACTCGGTGATACCGCTGCTGACCCAGCGGTACTTGCCGGGTCGCCCGATTGCCAACAGCACACTTCATCACTTCTGAGCGTCCCCCTGCTCTTGCGACCCGAGGACTGTCATGCAACTCAAGCCAGCCGTTTCCGCTCTGGTTTCCGCCGTCGCCCTGGCCACCCTGCTCGGTGGCTGCCAGAAAAAAGAAGACGCCGCGCCCCCCGCGCAGGCGCCTCAGGTCGGCGTCGTCACCCTGAAAGCGCAACCCTTCACCCTGACATCCGAACTGCCGGGCCGCACCAGCGCCTATCGGGTCGCCGAAGTCCGCCCTCAGGTCAACGGCATCATTCTCAAGCGCCTGTTCAAGGAAGGCAGCGACGTCAAGGCCGGGCAGCAGCTCTACCAGATCGACCCTGCGGTCTATGAAGCCACCCTCGCCAACGCCCAGGCCGATGTCCAGGCCACCCGCTCGTTGGCCGGTCGCTACAAGCAGCTGATCGACGAGCAGGCCGTGAGCCGGCAGGAATACGACGATGCGCGCGCCAAGCAGCTGCAGGCCGAGGCCACGCTCAAGAATGCCCAGATCAACCTGCGCTACACCAAGGTGCTGGCGCCGATCAGCGGTCGCATCGGGCGCTCGGCTTACACCGAAGGCGCACTGGTGAGCAATGCCCAGACCAACGCCATGGCCACCATCCAGCAGCTCGACCCGATCTACGTCGACGTCACCCAGTCCTCGGCCGAGCTGCTCAAGCTGCGCCGCGACCTGGAAAACGGTCAGCTGCAGCGCGCCGGCGACAACGCCGCCAAGGTCCAGCTGGTACTGGAAGACGGCACCGTCTACGCACAGGAAGGCCGTCTGGAGTTCTCCGAGGTGTCGGTCGACGAGACCACCGGCTCGGTGACCCTGCGCGCGCTGTTCCCCAACCCCGACCACACCCTGCTGCCGGGCATGTTCGTCCATGCGCGCCTGAGCGCGGGCGTCAACCAGAACGCCATCCTGGCGCCGCAGCAAGGCGTGACCCGCGACATCAAGGGCCAGGCGACCGCGATGGTGGTCAACCAGGACAACAAGGTCGAGCAGCGCTCGCTCAAGGCCAGCCGCACGCTGGGCAACGACTGGCTGATCGAGGACGGTCTCAAGCCGGGCGATCGCCTGATCACCGAGGGCTTGCAGTACGTGCGTCCTGGGGCCGAGGTCAAGGTCAGCGAGGCCACCAACGTCAAGCAACCGGGCGAGCAAGGCCAGGCCGGCGCCGCCGACGCGGGCGGCAAAGGGGAGTAAGTCATGTCCAAGTTCTTCATTGATCGCCCGATCTTCGCCTGGGTGATCGCATTGGTGATCATGCTGGTCGGCGCCCTGTCGATCCTCAAGCTGCCGATCAGCCAGTACCCCAGCATCGCGCCACCGGCCATCGCCATTTCCGTGACCTACCCGGGCGCTTCGGCGCAGACCGTGCAGGACACCGTGGTGCAGGTCATCGAGCAGCAGCTCAACGGCATCGACAACCTGCGCTACGTGCAGTCGGAGAGCAACTCCGACGGCAGCATGACCATCACCGCCACCTTCGAGCAGGGCACCGACCCGGACATCGCCCAGGTCCAGGTGCAGAACAAGCTCAACCTGGCGACCCCGCTGCTGCCGCAAGAAGTGCAGCAACAGGGGATTCGCGTGACCAAGGCGGTCAAGAACTTCCTGATGGTGATCGGCCTGGTGTCCGAGGACGGCAGCCTGACCAAGGAAGACTTGGCCAACTACATCGTCTCGAACATGCAGGACCCGATCTCGCGGACCTCCGGGGTCGGTGACTTCCAGGTCTTCGGCGCCCAGTACGCCATGCGCATCTGGCTCGACCCGGCCAAGCTGAACAAGTACCAGCTGACCCCGGTCGACGTGCGCACGGCGATCACCGCGCAGAACGTCCAGGTCTCGTCCGGTCAGTTGGGCGGCCTGCCGGCCGTGCCGGGCACCCAGCTCAACGCCACCATCATCGGCAAGACCCGTCTGCAGACCGCCGAGCAGTTCAAGAACATCCTGCTCAAGGTCAACCGCGACGGTGCCCAGGTGCGCCTGGGCGATGTCGCCGAGGTGGGCCTGGGGGGCGAGAACTACGCGGTCAGCGCACAGTTCAACGGTAAGCCGGCCTCGGGCCTGGCGGTCAAGCTGGCCACCGGGGCCAACGCCCTGGAAACCGCCAAGGCGCTGCGCCAGACCATCGCCGACCTGGAGCCGTTCTTCCCGGCGGGCGTCAAGGCTGTGTTCCCGTACGACACCACGCCCGTGGTCACCGAATCGATCAGCGGCGTGATCCACACGCTGATCGAGGCCGTGGTGCTAGTGTTCCTGGTGATGTACCTGTTCCTGCAGAACTTCCGCGCCACCATCATCACCACCATGACCGTGCCAGTGGTCCTGCTGGGTACCTTCGGCATCCTGGCGGCGGCCGGTTTCAACATCAACACCCTGACCATGTTCGCCATGATCCTGGCCATCGGCCTGCTGGTGGACGATGCCATCGTGGTGGTGGAGAACGTCGAGCGGGTGATGTCCGAGGAGGGCCTGCCGCCCAAGGAGGCGACCAAGCGGTCCATGGGGCAGATCCAGGGCGCTCTGGTGGGCATCGCGCTGGTGCTGTCGGCGGTCCTGTTGCCGATGGCCTTCTTCGGCGGTTCCACCGGGGTGATCTACCGCCAGTTCTCGATCACCATCGTCTCGGCCATGGGCCTGTCGGTGCTGGTGGCGCTGGTCTTCACGCCGGCCCTGTGCGCCACCCTGCTCAAGCCGCTGAAAAAGGGCCAGCATCACGAAGCCAAGGGCGGGTTCTTCGGCTGGTTCAACCGCCAGTTCGACCGCAGCGTCAACGGCTACGAGCGCAGCGTCGGCGGTATCCTGCGGCACAAGGCGCCGTTCCTGCTGGCCTACGCGTTGATCGTGGTCGGCATGATCTGGCTGTTCACCCGCATCCCGACCGCCTTCCTGCCGGAAGAAGACCAGGGCGTGCTGTTCGCCCAGGTGCAGACCCCGGCCGGTTCGAGTGCCGAGCGTACTCAATCGGTGGTCGACCAGATGCGCGAATACCTGCTGCGCGACGAGTCCGATACCGTGTCGTCGGTGTTCACCGTGACCGGCTTCAACTTCGCCGGCCGTGGCCAGAGCTCGGGCATGGCGTTCATCATGCTCAAGCCGTGGGAAGAACGTTCGGCCGAGAACAGCGTGTTCGGCCTGGCCGAGCGCGCCCAGCAGCACTTCTTCAGCTTCCGCGACGCGATGGTGTTCGCCTTCGCCCCACCGGCGGTGCTGGAACTGGGTAACGCCACCGGCTTCGACGTGTTCCTCCAGGACCGCGCCGGGCTGGGCCACGAGAAACTCATGGAAGCGCGGGGCCAGTTCCTGGCCAAGGCGTCCCAAAGCAAGATCCTCGCCGGCGTGCGCCCCAACGGCCTGAACGATGAGCCGCAGTATCAGCTGATCGTCGATGACGAGCGGGCCAGCGCCCTGGGCGTGACCATCGCCGACATCAACAACACCCTGTCGATCGCGCTGGGCGGCAGCTACGTCAACGACTTCATCGACCGCGGTCGTGTGAAGAAGGTCTACATCCAGGGCCAGGCCAATGCGCGCATGAGCCCGGAAGACCTGCAGAAGTGGTATGTGCGCAACGGTGCGGGCGAGATGGTGCCATTCTCCTCGTTCGCCCGTGGCGAGTGGACCTACGGTTCGCCCAAGCTGTCACGCTACAACGGCGTCGAAGCGGTCGAGATCCTGGGTACGCCGGCACCGGGCTACAGCACCGGTGACGCCATGGCCGAGGTCGAGCGCATCGCCGGCGAACTGCCGGACGGCATCGGCTTTGCCTGGACGGGCATGTCCTACGAGGAAAAACTGTCCGGTTCGCAGATGCCGGCGCTGTTTGCCCTGTCGCTGCTGTTCGTGTTCCTCTGCCTGGCAGCGCTGTACGAAAGCTGGTCGATCCCGATCGCCGTGGTCCTGGTCGTGCCGCTGGGCATCATCGGGGCACTGATCGCCACCAGCCTGCGTGGCCTGTCCAACGACGTGTACTTCCTGGTCGGGCTGCTGACCACCATCGGCCTAGCGGCGAAGAACGCGATCCTGATCGTGGAATTCGCCAAGGAGCTGCACGAACAGGGCAAGAGCCTGTACGACGCGACCATCGAGGCCTGCCGCATGCGACTGCGCCCGATCATCATGACGTCCCTGGCGTTCATCCTGGGCGTGGTACCGTTGACCATCGCCAGTGGCGCCGGCTCCGGCAGCCAGCACGCGATCGGTACCGGCGTGATCGGCGGTATGCTCAGCGCCACCGTGCTGGCGATCTTCTGGGTCCCGCTGTTCTTCGTCGCCGTGTCGTCGCTGTTTGGCAGCAAAGAGCCCAAGCATCCAGACACCCCTGAAACTTCACGTAATGAGGCTGGGCAATGACCAAGTCTTTGTTGTCCCTGGCGGTTACCGCCCTGATCCTCGGCGGCTGCTCGCTGATTCCCGACTACCAGACGCCGGAGGCGCCGGTTCCGGCGCAATGGCCGCAGGGCCCGCAGTACTCCCCGGCTGAGTCGGCCGAGGTGGCGGCTGCCGAGCAAGGCTGGCGCCAGGTGTTCCGCGACCCGGCGCTGCAGCAGCTGATCCAGACCGCCCTGGTGAACAACCGCGACCTGCGCGTCGCGGCCCTGAACACCGAGGCCTATCGCGCGCAGTACCGCATCCAGCGTGCCGACCTGCTGCCGACCGTCTCGGCCACCGCCGCTGGCTCGCGCCAGCGCTTGCCGAGCGGGGTCTCGCCAACAGGGCAATCGGCCATCAGCAGCCAGTACTCCGCCACCTTGGGCATCAGCGCTTATGAGCTGGACTTGTTCGGTCGGGTACGCAGCCTGTCCGAGCAGGCGCTGCAGACCTACCTGTCCAGCGAAGAGGCACGGCGCTCGACGCAGATCAGCCTGGTCGCCAGCGTGGCCAACGCCTACTACACCTGGCAGGCCGACCGTGAGCTGCTCAAGCTGACCCAGGACACCCTCAAGGCGTTCGAACAGAGCTATTCGCTGACCCGTCGCAGCACCGAGGTGGGCGTCTCGTCGGCGCTGGACCTGAGCCAGGCACGGACCTCGGTGGAAACCGCCAAGGTCAAGCTGGCCCAGTACCAGCGCCTGGTCGCCCAGGACATCAACAGCCTGACCGTGCTGCTCGGTGCCGGCCTGCCGGACGATCTGCCCGAGCCGCCGAAGCTGGACGACACCAAGCTGGCCGATGTCCCGGCTGGCCTGCCGTCGGACATGCTGCAACGGCGTCCGGACATCCAGGAAGCGGAGTACCTGCTCAAGGCTGCCAACGCCAACATCGGCGCAGCCCGTGCGGCGTTCTTCCCGAGCATCAGCCTGACCTCCAACGCCGGCACCTTGAGTGCCGACGCCGACGGGCTGTTCAAGGGCGGCTCGGGCACCTGGCTGTTCCAGCCGCAGATCAACCTGCCGATCTTCACCGCCGGTAGCCTGAAGGCCAGCCTGGACTACGCCAAGATCCAGAAGGACATCAACGTGGCCCGCTACGAGAAGACCATCCAGACGGCCTTCCAGGAAGTGTCAGATGGCCTGGCGGCGCGCAAGACCTTCCAGGATCAGGTCCAGGCGCAACGTGACCTGGTCGCCGCGAACCAGGACTACTACCGCCTGGCCGAGCGTCGCTACCGGATCGGGATCGACAGCAACCTGACCTTCCTCGACGCCCAGCGCAACCTGTTCAGCGCCGAGCAGTCGTTGATCACCGATCGCCTGACGCAGCTGACCAGCGAGGTCAACCTGTACAAGGCCTTGGGTGGCGGCTGGTACGAGCGTACCGGTCAGGCCCAGCTGTAAGACCAGACGGCCCCAGGGCCCGCACCTTCGACGGAGGTTTCATCGAAGGTGCGGGCCCTGGGGCCGCTGTGTGTCTGCTGCCCGCCGTGCTGCCGGGCGTCTCCTGCCTACTGCGCGGCCTGGCGCGCCTCGGCAGGCGGATGGCCGATGAAGCGCAACATCCACAACCCCACCAGATCGCCCTGATGTGCCTCGGCCAGGCTGGCCATGGCTCTCTCGTAGACGGCTTCGTCGAAGTGGTGCTGGCGCGCTTCGAGCAAGGCTTTGGAATAGTCGTGCACGAACTCGGGATGCCCCTGGAAGCACAGCACCTGATCGCCGATGTGGTAGGCCGCGTAAGGGCAGAACTCACTGGAGGCGATGACCTGGGCGCCCTTGGGCAGGCGCGTGACCTGATCCTGATGGCTGATGAGCAAGGTCAGCTCCGATACCGCTTCATCCATCCCGGGTGCATGCGCGTCCAACGTGTAGCGGTGCACGCCGACCCCCCACCCCTGCGGCGCACGCTCTGCCTGCCCGCCCAGGACCAGGGCCAGCAGTTGGTGCCCAAAGCACACGCCCAGCAGTTTTTCGCCCCGTTCGTACAGCTCGAGCAAGTAGACCTTGAGCGTCTGGATCCAGGGATCATCGCCGAACGAATCGGCCTTGCTGCCCGTCACCAGGTAGGCATCGAACACCTCGGCCTCGTCTGGGTACTGGCCGTTCATCACGTTGTACACCTGAAACTCGGCGGCGATCGGTTGGCGTGCGAACAGCTGTTCGAACATCTTTCCGTAGCCTTGGTACTGCGCGATCAGCTCTGGCCGCAGGACGTCGGTTTCCAGGATGCAGAGGCGTAGCGACATAGGGGTAATCCTGAACGACATGAAGTGGATGGACCGGTAGAGCGTGCCGCGAAAGCCACGTACAAGCAAGGGGAAGCCACCTGACGAGTGGCGTTCGTCGGGTCGTCCGCATGTTCGGCGATCACCCGTGTCTAGTTCAGGTATGTCAGCGTGTTCACCGAACATGCCCTGCTGTTCTTGCATGAATGGGCATAAGGTTAGAACAAAGCGTTCTCAAGGGATCGTCGCGCTGACCCTGCGGTAGGTTATATACGCAGTATGAAAGACAGGGCGTGAAACAGCGGGGGATGCTGTCACGTTCTACCTGCATGACAAGGAAAACCAGGCTCTCTCAGGAATAACAAAAAGAAGGCAGTCCGCCATGTTCAGAGATTCGAAAGTCCGCCAGGCAGGTCTCATCCTGTTCGCCACGACCCTGTTGTTGATCTTGCCGAACCTGACGCGTTTGTTTGGGTGACGAGGGCATGGGTTGGAGGGCGACGCTCAGTTGTCTGCACGCCACCAGGCGCGGATCTTGCCGCTCGCTCAGCGATTCGCCGTGGCTTGGGTGCATGCCTGAAAAGGTCGACACCGCATGGGTTTCATCGCTGGCAAGCCAGCTTTCATAGAACATAAAATATCTTGTTAATTTTAAAAGGAATAACTTCAGGATTTGTGGGCCCTGCGGGCCCAATCGCGGCACTGGGGCCGCTCCCACAGGTGACCGCGACAGCCTGCAACCCTGCGGTGGGACTACGGGTGTAGGAGCGGCCCCTGTGCCGCGATGGGCCGCAAAGCGGCCCTAAAATCGATTAGCAATGAAGCTTCGGATCCTGCCAGCTATCGCCATGTTCTTTGCGCGACAGCGCGGCGCCAAGGCGGCGGGCGGACTTCCACAGGAAGTCGCTCAAACCCATATTTCTCGGCAGGCCGCGCTTGTGCTGGTAGGTGCTGGCTTACCGGCGATGAAGCCAACACGGTGTCGAACCTGTTGGCTTGCCCCTCACCTCTTTGCGGGCCTGGTCGGCCTCAGGCCAGCTCGGCCATGCGCGCCTTAGCCTGGCTCAGGCCCTTCTCCTGATGATCGCCGCCCATGTTCAAGCCTTCGGCATGGACGAAGGCGACATCGGAAATCCCGATGAACCCCAGGACCTGACGCAGGTAGGGTTCCTGATGATCGCTGGCAGCGCCGGCATGCAGCCCGCCCCGTGCGGTCAGCACGATCGCCCGCTTGCCTTCGAGCAGGCCCACTGGGCCATTGGCGGTGTACTGGAACGTCACGCCGGCACGCAGCACATGGTCCAGCCAGGCTTTCAAGGTGCTGGGAATGGTGAAGTTGTACATGGGCGCGGCCAGCACCAGCACATCGGCCTGCAACAGCTCATCGATCAACGTGTTCGACCGCGCCAGGGCCTGACGCTCCTCGGCGCTGTGCTGGTCCTCAGGCTTCATCCACCCGCCTAGCAGGTCCATGGCCATGTGCGGCACCGGCGTGACCGCCAGATCGCGCACCGTCGGTACATCCTCAGGGTGCGCGGCCTTCCATTGGGCGATGAAGTCGCGGGTGAGCTGGCGGGACACCGAATCCTGCTGGCGGGCGCTGCTTTCGATGATCAGGGCGTGGGACATGGAAGACTCCGGAAATGAAGGGTGGCGATTCGATGGGCGCAGATTAGCGATTGACCTATCGATAAAAAAGCGCAAAAGTTCGGGTCAACCTATCGATAAAACCGTTCTTTAACCGCTCAGGAGCCCTGCATGAAAGCGCCTCGCGTCACCCTGGATCAGTGGCGAACCCTCCAGGCCGTGGTCGATCACGGCGGATTCGCCCAGGCCGCCGAAGCCCTGCACCGTTCCCAATCCTCGGTCAGCTACACCGTGGCGCGCATGCAGACGCAACTGGGCGTCCCCCTGCTGCGCATCGACGGGCGCAAGGCCGTGCTCACCGAAGCCGGCGACATGCTGCTGCGACGTTCGCGGCAACTGGTCAAGCAGGCCAGCCAGCTCGAGGACCTGGCCCATCACATGGAACAGGGCTGGGAAGCCGAAGTGCGCCTGGTGGTCGATGCCGCCTACCCCAGCGCCCGGCTGGTTCGGGCCCTGGCCGCCTTCGTGCCGCAGAGCCGGGGTTGCCGGGTCCGTCTGCGCGAAGAAGTACTGTCAGGTGTCGAGGAAGTGCTCAAGGACGGCATCGCCGACCTGGCCATCAGCAGCCTCAACCTGCAGGGCTACCTGGGCACCGAACTGAGCGCCGTGGAATTCGTCGCCGTCGCACACCCTCAGCATGCCCTGCACCGCCTCGATCGCCAGCTCACCTTCCAGGACCTGGAAAGCCAGCTGCAGGTGGTGATCCGCGATTCTGGGCGTGCACAGCCGCGCGACGTCGGCTGGCTCGGTGCCGAACACCGCTGGACGGTGGGCAGCCTCGGCACAGCCGCAACCTTCGTCGGCAGTGGGCTGGGGTTCGCCTGGCTGCCGCGGCACATGATCGAACGCGAATTGCGCGAAGGCCTGCTCAAGCCTCTGCCGCTGGACCAGGGCGGCAGCCGTCATCCCCTGTTCTACCTGTATGCCAGCAAGGACAAGGCCCTGGGCCCGGCCACGCAGATCCTGATCGACCTGCTGCACCGTTTCGACACCGCCCCGCTGGACGTGCCCTTCGTCGCGCCTGCTCAGGCCTGACGTTCGGAACGCCTGACGACTGACAGGGTCGGACAGTGAGGGCATGCCGGGACGGTCACATCGTGTCACAGCTTAAGCCACTGGCCGCCTGACAACGCGCCACGCGTGACTGGCGGTAGTCGGCGTTTCGCGGCACCCTACCCGCGTCATCGCCGCGTCTGGCCAGGCCCGTCCGGCAAGCGCGGTGGCCGTATCCATTTCCCAAGGACCCTTGAACCCATGTTGAAACCCCTTTTCCTGGCTGCCTGCTCGCTCGCCTTCGCCACCCATGCCCTGGCTTCCGACAAGCAGCCGCACGTCCAGCTGAGCACCAGCCTGGGCACCATCGAGATCGAACTGGATGCCGAAAAGGCCCCGGTCAGCACCCAGAACTTCCTGGCCTACGTCGACAGCGGTTTCTACAACAACACGATCTTCCACCGCGTGATTCCAGGCTTCATGGTGCAAGGCGGTGGTTTCACCACCCAGATGGAGCAGAAGCCGACGCGTGACCCGATCCGCAACGAGGCCAGCAACGGGCTGCACAACACTCGCGGCACCCTGGCCATGGCACGCACCGCCAACCCGAACTCGGCCACCAGCCAGTTCTTCATCAACGTCGCTGACAACGCTTTCCTCGACCCTGGCCGGGATGCGGGTTATGCCGTGTTCGGCAAGGTGACCAAGGGCATGGAGGTGGTCGACCAGATCGTCCACGCCCCCACCGGCATGCAGAAAGGCATGCGCGACGTACCCAAGGATCCCATCCTGATCCAGTCGGCCAAGCGCCTCGACTGAACCGGGGTATCACACGGACGTGAACGACCCCGGTCGCGCTGAACAGGAGCCCAGATGTCCAAGCTGTATCGCCGTTTCGAGCAATTGATCGATATCTTCCGCGAGGCGCCCACCGAGGCGCCGCCTGGCAAGGTATTGCCGTTCTACCTCTACTACCTGCGTCAGGTCTGGCCCAGCTTCGTCGCTTTGCTGGTGGTCGGGCTGGTGGCCTCGTTGATCGAGGTGGCGATGTTCAGCTTCCTCAGCCGCATCATCGACCTGGCCCAGGGCACCCCTGACCCCGGCTTCTTCAGCGCCCATGCCGGCGAACTGACCTGGATGCTGGTGGTGGTGCTGGTGCTGCGGCCGATCTTCTTCGGCCTGCACGACCTGCTGGTGCACCAGACCATCAACCCTGGCATGACCAGCCTGATCCGCTGGCAGAACCACACCTATGTGCTCAAGCAGAGCCTGAATTTCTTCCAGAACGACTTCGCCGGCCGCATCGCCCAGCGCATCATGCAGACCGGCAACTCGCTGCGCGATTCTGCGGTGCAGGCGGTGGACGCGCTGTGGCACGTGCTGGTCTATGCCATGAGCGCGCTGGTGCTGTTCGCCGAGGCCGACTGGCGCCTGATGCTGCCGCTGCTGGCCTGGATCGTCCTGTACATCGCTGCGTTGATGCACTTCGTGCCGCGGGTCAAGGCACGCTCGGTGGACTCGTCCGATGCCCGCTCGCGGCTGATGGGGCGCATCGTCGATGGCTACACCAACATCATCACGCTCAAGCTGTTCGCGCACACCGACCACGAGCGCCAGTACGCGCGCGAGGCGATCCGCGAGCAGACCGAGAAGACCCAGCTGGCCTCGCGGGTGATCACCAGCATGGACGTGGTCATCACCACGCTCAACGGCCTGCTGGTGGTGCTCACCACCGGCCTGGCGCTGTGGCTGTGGAGTCGCTCGCTGATCAGCGTTGGCGCCATCGCCCTGGCGACCGGCCTGGTGATCCGCATCGTCAACATGTCCGGCTGGATCATGTGGGTGGTCAACGGCATCTTCGAGAACATCGGTATGGTACAGGACGGGCTGCGCACCATCGCCCAGCCGGTGACGGTGACCGACCGGCCCGATGCCCCACCGCTGCAGGTGCGGCGCGGCGAGGTGCGTTTCGAACACGTGGCCTTCCACTACGGCCAGGGCAACAAGGTGATCGACGGGCTGGACCTGCAGATCCGACCGGGGGAGAAGATCGGCCTGATCGGCCCATCGGGTGCCGGCAAGTCGACCTTGGTCAACCTGCTGCTGCGCCTGTACGACCTGGACGGCGGACGGATCCTGATCGACGGTCAGGACATCGCCCATGTCAGCCAGGCCAGCCTGCGTGCGCAGATCGGCATGATCACCCAGGACACGTCGCTGCTGCACCGCTCGATCCGGGAGAACCTGCGCTATGGCCGGCCGGAGGCTAGCGAAGAAGAGGTCTGGGCGGCCGTGCGTGGCGCGCGGGCCGACGGGTTCATCCCGCTGCTGTCCGATGCCGAAGGGCGCACGGGCTTCGACGCACACGTCGGCGAGCGTGGCGTGAAGCTGTCCGGCGGTCAGCGTCAGCGCATCGCGATCGCCCGCGTGCTGCTGAAGAACGCTCCCATCCTGATCATGGACGAAGCCACCTCGGCGCTGGATTCGGAAGTCGAGGCCGCGATCCAGGAAAGCCTCGAAACGCTGATGCAGGGCAAGACGGTGATCGCCATCGCCCACCGCCTGTCGACCATCGCGCGCATGGACCGGCTGGTGGTGCTGGAGCAGGGCCAGATCGTGGAAATCGGCAGCCATGCCGAGCTGCTGGCCAAGGGCGGGCTGTATGCGCGCCTGTGGCAGCATCAGACCGGTGGCTTCGTCGGGGTCGATTGAGCAGGCCAGGGTTGTCTGGCGAGGTGGCTGGCCGCACAATGCGCGCCTGGCACCTCGCCGGGGCTGGCGCCCGCATCACGTGGCCGCCCTGCCCGCTCCGCCCCCTTCCGCTTCGCCGCAGGAACCCGCATGAAACTGGACAAACCCTCTGCCATCGCCCGTCGCAACGAAACGCTGACGCGCCCGGTGCTTACCCGCGACAACACCCTGTTCGCGATCCTCGACCCCAAGCGCCAGCTGTGGTGGTTCGAAGTCCCTGTCGCGCTGCTGCGCAAGGGGCAGCCGGACTGGGTCAACCTGCTGTTGCACACGCCGGACACCGACACCCTGCAACACCTGAAAGTCCCGGTGAATTTCCTGCGGGCGCATCAGGAGCAGATGGAAGTGCGCAACGCCGGCAAGCGCCGTTCGACCATCAGCCTGGCGCTGAGCGCCGACCGCGACTCCCTGCTGCGCGACACCCGTCCCGGTGGCGAGCAGCTGGACTTCGCGCCGTTCGTGCAGGCCTGATCAGGCCCGCTCGATGCGGTCGTCATGGATGACGATACGCCCCTGCTTGAACAGGCCGCCGATGGCCTTCTTGAAGTTGCCCTTGCTGACACCGAACAGGCGGCTGATCACCTCGGGGGCGCTCTTGTCGGACACCTCGAGCGTGCCACCGGCCTCGTCCAGGCGCGTCAGGATCTGCTGCTGCAAGTCATCGGACAGCGCCTGACCGACCGGCTGCAGGCTCAACGACACCTTGCCGTCGCTGCGCACCTCCTTGATGAAGCCGCTTTCCTGCATGCCCGAGCGCAGGAACTTGAACACTTCGTTCTTGTGGATCAGGCCCCAGTGGCGGTCTTCGATGATCGCCTTGAAGCCCATCGGCGTCTCGCCGGCGATCAGCAGCCGCACGGCCTGACCAGGCGCGTAGTTGGCCGGTGTGCGGTCCAGGTAGCGGTCCAGCCGCGCCGTGGCGGTGATGCGCCGGGTGCGCTTGTCGAGGTAGGCATGCACCACGCAGTAGTCGCCGATCTTCAGCGGGCGCTGCTCTTCGGAGTACGGCATCAGGAGGTCCTTGGACAGGCCCCAGTCGAGGAAGATGCCGGCGTTGTTGATGTCCTTGACCTTGAGGCTGGCGAAGCCGCCGACCTGCAGCTTGGGCTTTTCGGTCGTGGCGATCAGCTGGTCCTCGCTGTCGAGGTAGATGAACACGTTCAGCCAGTCGTCGACCTCGGTCGGGGTGTCCTTCGGGATGTAGCGACGTGGCAAGAGGATCTCGCCGTCGGCGCCACCGTCCAGGTACAGGCCGAAGTCCGTGTGTTTCACGATTTGCAAACTGTTGAAGCGCCCGAGCAGAGCCATAACCGATAAATCCTCCAGACAAGGCCGCCATTCTACACCCGAACCGGGGACACTGCCCGAACCGTGGTGGAACCGTCCCGACCAGCGCCCGTCTACACCTGGGCATGCCCTGGCCAGGAGTCGCCCATGCCCACTCGCCTTTCGCTTCGCCTACGCGCCCTGCTGCTGACCGTCCTCGTGCTGTCGAGCCTGGCGGCCTGCAGCCGCATCGACCTGGCCTACCGCAACCTCGACGTCCTGGTGCCCTGGTCGCTGAACGACTACCTGGACATGGACCGCGAGCAGAAGCGCTGGCTCGACCAGCGCCTGCACCAGCACCTGGCCTGGCATTGCCAGACCCAGCTGCCGGGTTATCTGCACTGGCTCGACCGCGTGCGCACGATGGTGGCCCAGAATGCCGTCACCGACGCTGCCTTGCGCCAGCGCACCGAGGAGGCACGCGAGGCCATCGGGCGGGTCGCCGAAGCGATCACCCCCTCGGCCACCGAATTGCTGGCCGGTTTGAGCGACGCACAGGTGGGCGAGCTGCGCGAGGCCTTCGCCAAGGACATCCGTGAGCGGCGGGCCGAGTACGTCGACACCCCCTTGGCGCAGCAGATCGACGAACGTGCCGAGCGCATGGAGAAACGCCTCAAGCCGTGGCTGGGTGCGCTCAGCCCGGCCCAGCACCAGCGCGTGGTGCAGTGGTCGCAGGCGCTGGGCGACCAGAACCGCGCCTGGATCACCAACCGCGCCGAATGGCAGCAACAGCTGCTGTCGGCCGTCGAGCAGCGCCAGACCCCGGGCTTCGCGGCACGAATGGCGCAACTGCTGCAACACAAGGACAGCCTCTGGACGCCTGCATACCGTCAGGCTTTCGAGCAGACCGAAACCCAGGCGCGCAGCCTGATGGTCGACCTGCTTCAGGACAGCTCGCCCGAGCAGCGCCAGCGCCTCCAGAACCGACTGGACAAGGTGCGCCAGGACTTCAGCGCGCTGAAGTGCCTCAAGGAGGCGTGATGCACACCGTGAACGATGGCAATCATCGGGGTGGTAGGTGGCCTGGGTCAAAATCTGGGGAAGCGGGCTTGCCTGTGGGATAGGCGATGACGGATCGGACGCCATCGCGGGCAAGCCCGCTCCCACAAGCTGCTTGCGCAGCCATGCCTAGGCCGAAGGCTGCAGAGATCTGGGTGGGAGCTGGCTTGCCAGCGATAGGCGCCGCCTGCGTCGCGGGCAAGCCCACACATCAGCCCATGCGGTCGGGCATGTACCCAGTAGAAAAAGACAGTTGCTCCCATAGTCCCCTGTGGGAGCGGGCTTGCCCGCGATGGCGTCAGGTCCGCCACCGCCTGCATCACAGATAACCCCATCCCAACCGAGAAATCGATTCGACCTGCCAGAGCCCCCATGCGACCCAAACGGCAGGAGTCGCGTACACTCCCGGGCCGACGCCCACCAGGCGCTTCTTTCTGCCGGAGTTTCGTGTGCCCCCGATCGCCCTCGCCCGTCTGCTGACCCTCGCCGCCGTCTGGGGTGCCAGCTTTCTCTTCATGCGCATCATCGCGCCCGAGCTGGGCACCGTGCCCACGGCGTTCTTCCGGGTGGCGATCGCCTGCCTGGGCCTGTTGCTGATCCTGGGCGTGGCCGGGGTGAAATGGCGCTTCGAGGGCAAGCTGACGGTCTGCATCGTGCTGGGCATGATCAACTCGGGCATCCCTGCGACCCTCTACTCAGTCGCCGCGCAGGTACTGCCCGCCGGCTACTCGGCCATCTTCAACGCCACCACGCCGCTGATGGGCGTGCTGATCGGCGTGCTGTGCTTCAAGGAGCCCATGACCCTGGCCAAGCTGGGCGGCATCTTTCTCGGTCTGCTGGGCGTCGGCATCCTCAGCGGCGCCGGGCCGGTGGCACTGGACGCCCACCTGTTGCAAGGCGCCCTGGCCTGCCTGGGGGCCACCACGTGCTATGGCTTTGCAGGCTACCTGGCACGTCGCTGGGTCGGTGGCCTGGACAGTCGGCTGGCGGCCCTGGGCAGCATGCTGGGCGCCACGCTACTGCTGACACCGCTGTTCGCCTGGAGCGTCTTCACCCAACCGCCGGCGCACTGGGGCGGTTGGGCGGTGTGGCTGTCGCTGCTTGGCCTGGGGCTGATCTGCACGGCGTTCGCCTACATCCTGTACTTCCGCCTGCTGGCCGAGATCGGCCCGGTCAAGGCCAGCACCGTGACCTTTCTGATCCCGGTGTTTGGCGTGTTGTGGGGCGCCTGGTTGCTGGGTGAACCGTTGTCCTGGGCCCATGCCTATGGTGGGGCGCTGATCGCAGCGGCGCTGTGGCTGGTACTGAAACCCTCGAAGATGCGGTAGTCGCCTGTCGCTGAGAGGTACGTTTTGTGATGCACGGCCGATACACAGCCGCACGATTGCGGCTACCCTGTGGGTGCGACTCCCGGCACCGCCTCTGGCGCCATCTCTCAGCGACTTTTTAGACAGGGATACTCACCATGGGCACTTGGGCACTACACGCATTCGGCAACGACGAAGCCGCTGACTTTCTCGACGACCTGACCGCCAAGGGCGACCTCGAACTGGTCACCCAGGCCGTGCAGGACGCGGTCGAGCAGGAAGATTATCTGGAGGCCCCTTCGGCCGAGCTGGCCCTGGCGGCGATCGAGGTACTCTGCGCACTGCGCGGCAGCCCGTCACCCCTCTTCCTGGCGCAGAAAGACTTGCCTGAATGGTTGAACGCGCAGGCTGGGCGCGACGCGCAGGTGTCGAACGATACCGCCCTGCAGGCCATCGACCGGCTGCTGGGTGGGTCGTCGGAACTGGCGGAGCTGTATGAGGAATCCGACAAGAACGACGCCTGGCGTGACGGCGTACTGGCGCTGCGCGAGCGCGTGGCGGAGCTGGCCGTCGAACCTCAGCGTCGGGCCCAGGCGGGCCGCTGAACGACGCTGGGGCCAGGGCCGCTTCCCAGGTTCGACACGTACGTCGACGCCGCGAGGGAAGCCGCCCTGGGACGCTGGAATCAGAACAACCAGCGGAACAACAGGTACGCCACCACCACCGCCAGTACCGGCCGCAGCACGCGGTAGGCCTTCGGATTGGCGCGCTTGAACGTCTTGACGCGACCACTGATGCGATTGCTGAAGCGCTTGCTCCAGGCATACGCCTGGTTGATGCCGCCCACGCGTTCGTCGTCGGTGTTCTGCGGTGCGGTGGCGCGGCCGAGGAAGGCACTGACCTTGCGGTTGATGCGGGTCATCAGCGGGCTGGTGAGCGGCCGTTCCACATCGCAGAACAGGATCACGCGGGTCACGTCGGTCTCGTTCTTGACCCAGTGCACGAAAGTCTCGTCGAACATCACGTCCTGCCCATCGCGCCAGGCATAGGGCTCGCCATCGACGTAGATCCGGCAGTTGTCGGAGTTCGGCGTGGACAAGCCCAGGTGGTAACGCAGCGAACCGGCGAACGGGTCACGGTGCGGGTTCAGGTGACTGCCGCCGGGCAGCAGCGCGAACATCGCGCCCTTGACGTTGGGGATGCGATTGACCAGCTCCACAGTGCGCGGGCACAGCGCTTCGGCCGACGGCAGCGGCTTGTCGTACCACTTCAGGTAGAACCGCTTCCAGCCTTTCTTGAAGAACGAGCCGAACCCGGCATCGTTGTCCTTCTCGGCGGCACGGATGTAGCCCTCGTCGAACAGGCGCATGGCCTCTTCGCGGATTTCCTGCCAGTTGTCCTTGAGGATGTCCAGCTCGGGGAAGCGGCTGCGGTCCAGGTACGGCTTGGATGGCACGCCGGAAAAGAGATACATCAAGCTGTTGTACGGCGCGAACAGCGCCGAATGATTGACGAACTGGCGCAGCACCGGCAGACGCGCCTTGCCGCGCAGGTGCACGAACAGGACGCTGCCGAAGAACACCAGCAGCACAGCCGCCTTGATGGCGAATGAAACGGTCATGCGACACTCCTTCGGGAACAAGCAAGCGATGACGGCCTGCCTGGGAAATCAGCCGTGCATCATAAACCCATCCGAGGCCGGTAAGAACAGCCCAGGCCATCGAGCGGACGGGCGATGATGCACTGGCGCTGGCGCCCGTGCCTTGCGCCAGAGCAATGACCACGCACCTGCCACCGATCGCGACAGGCCGGTCACGCCTGTATTACGGCTGCATTTCCTGCTCGGTGAACAGGTCGCTGAACAGCATGCTCGACAGGTAGCGCTCGCCCGAGTCGGGCAGGATCACCACGATCGTCTTGCCCTGCATCTCGGGCTTCTCGGCCAAGCGGGCCGCTGCGGCCATCGCCGCGCCACAGGAGATGCCACAGAGAATCCCCTCCTCCTGCATCAGTCGCCGGGCCATGGCCTTGGCTTCCTCGTCGCCGACGGTCTCGACCTGGTCGACCAGCGACAGGTCCAGGTTGCCCGGCACGAAACCGGCGCCGATGCCCTGGATCTTGTGCGGGCTGGGGGTCAGCGGCTCACCGGCCAGGGCCTGGGTGATCAGTGGCGAGCTGATCGGCTCCACCGCCACCGACAGGATCGGCTTGCCCTGGGTGTGCTTGATGTAGCGGGAAATGCCGGTCAGCGTACCGCCGGTGCCGACGCCGGCGACCAGCACGTCCACCGCGCCGTCGGTGTCGTTCCAGATTTCGGGGCCCGTGGTCTTTTCGTGGATGGCCGGGTTGGCCGGGTTGTCGAACTGGCCCGGCATGAAATACTGCGCCGGGTCGCTGGCCAGCAGCTCCTCGGCTTTCTCGATGGCCCCTTTCATGCCCTTGGTCGGTTCGGTCAGCACCAGTTCGGCGCCCAGGGCCTTGAGCACCTTGCGCCGCTCCAGGCTCATCGAGGCCGGCATGGTGAGCATGAGCTTGTAGCCGCGGGCGGCCGCGACGAAGGCCAGGCCGATACCGGTATTGCCCGAGGTGGGTTCGACGATGGTCATGCCGGGCTTGAGCTTGCCACTGGTTTCCGCCTCCCAGATCATGTTCGCGCCGATCCGGCACTTGACCGAGTAGCCGGGGTTGCGCCCTTCGATCTTGGCCAGCAGGGTCACCCCGCGCGGGCCGATGCGGTTGATCTGCACCAACGGCGTGTTGCCGATGGAGTGGGCATTGTCAGCGTAGATACGGCTCATGGCAGGTCCTTGTAACCGTGCGGGAAAACCCAAAGGGTAAGCCTGCCCGTGCGGAGCGTAAAGCCCACCAGAACTCCCCTCTCCCGCTCAAGGTCCACCACATACCTGTCCTGGAGAGCCTTCGATGAAAGGTCGATACCGTTGGCCGCTGATCGGTCTGCTGAGTCTCGCGTTGCTGCTGCTGATCGTGCACCTGGCCCTGCCCTCGCTGGTGCGAAACTCCCTCAACGACAAGCTGGCCGACATGGGCGAGTACCGCGGCCAGGTGCAGGACGTGGACCTGGCCTGGTGGCGCGGCGCCTACCAGATCAAGGGCCTGAAGATCGTCAAGACCACCGGCAAGGTTCCGGTACCGCTGCTGGAGGCACCGCTGATCGACCTGTCGGTGAGCTGGAAGGCCTTGTGGGAAGACCATGCGGTAGTGGCCGAGGTGACCTTCGATCAGCCGGTGCTCAACTTCGTCGACGGCGGCAGCCGACAGAACTCGCAGACCGGCCGTGGCACCGACTGGCGCCAGCAGCTGGACAAACTGCTGCCCATCACCTTGAACGAAGTGCGCATCCAGCACGGGACGCTGAGCTTTCGCAACTTCAACAGCAAACCTCAGGTGAACCTCAAGGCCACGCAACTGGAGGCCAGTATCCGTAACCTGACCAACGTGCGTGACCAGCAAGGGCGTCGCGATGCCAGCTTCGAGGCGAAGGCCCGGTTGTTCGGCGACGCGCGGGTCGACAGTACCGCAACGTTCGATCCGTTCAGCGATTTCGATGACTTCGAGTTCCGTCTGCGTGCCACGGACATCCAACTGCGCAAGATCAACGACTTCGCCAGCGCCTATGGCAAGTTCGACTTCAATGCCGGGCATGGCGACCTGGTGATCGAGGCCCAGGCCGAAAACGGCCGCCTGAACGGTTACATCAAGCCGTTGCTGCGCGATGTGGACGTCTTTAATTGGCAGCAGGACGTCGAGGACAAGGACAAAGGTTTCTTCCGCTCGATCTGGGAGGCCGTGGTCGGCGGCACCGAAAGCGTGCTGAAGAATCAGCCCAAGAACCAGTTCGCCACGCGCGTGGAGCTGAGCGGCAACGTGCACCAGCAGGACATCAGTGCGCTGGAGGCTTTCCTGCAGATTCTGCGCAATGGGTTCGTGAAGGCCTTCAATGCGCGGTACGAGCAGCCCAAGCCGGAGGCGTCGTGAAGGTGGTTTGGAGCGTAGCGGTAACGTGGGAGATGGAGTCGTTTGACTTGGTGGGCCCTGCGGGCCCAATCGCGGCCGGTCCGGCGCCCCGGCTGGGGCCCACAGGTGACCGCGATAGCCTGCAACCCCGCGGTGGAACTACGGGTGTAGGAGCGGCCCCTGTGCCGCGATGGGCCGCAAAGCGGCCCTAAATCGATCAGCAATGAAGCTTCGGATCCTGCCAGCTATCGTCATGTTCTCTGCGATAGCGCGGCGCCAAGGCGGCGGGCGGACTCCCATAGGTGACCGCGATAGCCTGCAGCCCCGCTGTGGGACTACGGGTGAGCGGCTCCTGTCGGGGTGCCCTGCCCGGCTCAGGCATTCCCCACCCTGGGTCGCCACGCTATAGTCGGACCCATCCATCCAGGCGCCCCCTGTGCGCGCCGGTCACCCAAGGAGCCCTGCATGAAGTTCGAAGGCACCTCTGCCTACATCGCCACCGATGATCTGAAGCTGGCCGTGAACGCCGCCATCACCCTGGAGCGCCCCTTGCTGATCAAGGGCGAGCCCGGGACCGGCAAGACCTTGCTGGCCGAGCAACTGGCCGACGCCTTCGGGACCCGCCTGATCACCTGGCACATCAAGTCCACCACCAAGGCCCAGCAAGGCCTGTACGAGTACGATGCGGTCAGCCGTCTGCGGGATTCGCAGTTGGGCGTGGACAAGGTCCATGACGTGCGCAACTACCTGAAGAAGGGCAAGCTCTGGGAGGCGTTCGAGGCCGAGGAGCGCGTGGTGTTGCTGATCGACGAGATCGACAAGGCCGATATCGAGTTCCCCAACGACCTGTTGCAGGAACTCGACCGCATGGAGTTCTATGTCTACGAAACCGGCGAGACCATCAAGGCTCGACACCGCCCGATCATCATCATTACCTCCAACAACGAAAAGGAGCTGCCGGACGCCTTCCTGCGTCGTTGCTTCTTCCACTACATCGCCTTCCCCGACCGCGCCACCTTGCAGCGGATCGTCGACGTGCACTTCCCCACCATCCGTCAGACGCTGGTCAACGAAGCGCTGGAGGTGTTCTTCGATGTGCGCAAGGTCCCGGGCCTGAAGAAAAAACCCTCGACCTCGGAGCTGGTCGACTGGCTCAAGCTGCTGATGGCCGACGACATCGGCGAGGCCGTGCTGCGCGAGCGCGATCCGACCAAGGCCATCCCGCCCCTGGCCGGCGCGCTGGTGAAGAACGAACAGGACGTGCACCTGCTCGAACGCCTGGCGTTCATGAGTCGGCGCGGCCACCGCTGACGGGAGCTGACCATGCTGCTCAACCTGTTCAACGAACTGCGCGCGGCCAAGGTGCCGGTCTCGCTGCGCGAACTGCTCGACCTGATGGCAGCGCTGCAACGGCACGTGGCGTTCGCCGACATGGACGCATTCTATTTCCTGGCGCGCACGATCCTGGTCAAGGACGAGCGGCATTTCGACAAGTTCGACCGGGCATTCGCGGCCTACTTCCATGGCCTGGAGCGGCTCGACGAGCACCTGGAAGCGCTCATTCCGGACGAATGGCTGCGCAAGACGTTCGAGCGCTCGCTCAGCCCCGAGGAGCGCGAGCAGATCCAGTCGCTGGGCGGTCTGGACGCCTTGATCGAAGCGTTCAAGCAGCGCCTGGATGAACAGAAGACACGTCACGCCGGCGGCAATAAGTGGATCGGCACGGGTGGCACCAGCCCGTTCGGTTCGGGCGGCTACAACCCTGAAGGCATTCGCGTGGGCGATGCCGGCCAACGGCAGGGCAAGGCGGTGAAGGTCTGGGAGCAGCGCGAATACCGCAACCTCGACGCCCAGGTCGAGCTGGGCACGCGCACGATCAAGCTGGCCCTGCGACGCCTGCGCCAGTTCGCCCGTGACGGCGCGGCCGAGGAGCTGGACATTGACGGCACCATCGACCAGACCGCCCGCGACGCCGGCCTGCTGAACATCCAGATGCGCCCCGAGCGGCGCAACACGGTGAAGCTGTTGCTGCTGTTCGACATCGGCGGCTCGATGGACGCCCATGTGCGGGTCTGCGAAGAGCTGTTCTCGGCGTGCCGGAGCGAGTTCAAGCACCTGGAGTCCTATTACTTTCACAACTGCGTCTACGAGACGCTGTGGAAGGACAACCTGCGGCGTGATGTCGAGCGGGTGTCGACCTTCGATCTGCTGCACACCTATGGGGAGGACTACAAGGTGGTGTTCGTCGGCGATGCCTCGATGGCGCCCTACGAGATCACCCAACCGGGCGGCAGTGTCGAGCACTGGAACGAGGAAGCCGGGCATGTCTGGCTGCGGCGGTTCGTCGAGCGGTTCGGCAAGCTGGTGTGGATCAATCCCTACCCGCGGGAGACCTGGGGCTACAGCGCGTCGAATGCACTGGTACGCGAGGTGATAGGCGAGCGGATGTATCCGTTGAGCCTGCAGGGGCTGGAGGATGCGATGCGCTACTTGGCCAAGTAGCGTGGGGCACAGGCGCGTATGCCGTCGAGCGATTGGGTCGGCCGACGGGTCTGCGGCCCCTGCGGGCCCGATCGCGGGCAAGCCCGCTCCCACAGTACCGCGATCACTTGTACCACTGTGATGTAACTACAGGGTAGCGGCCCCTGCCAGGGCGCCGGCCACAATTGGGTCCGTCAGGGCCCACATTGGCACTTGGCAAAACCATAGACTCTTTCACAGGTCGACCGCAGCGCTGACGCTGCAGGGATCGCCTCCCTGCGTGTTCATCAGGATGTCGCTTGTCTGTGTGGGAGCGGGCTTGCCCGCGATCGGGCCCGCAGGGGCCGTAAATCCCGCGACGCCCTGCCCTGCCTACTGCGCCTCTTGCCACCGCCGCACGTACGCCTGTTGCTGCTCCCAGGCCTGTATCTGCACCACGGCCCTGAACCTCACCGGCTCGCCCGGCAGGCACTGCGCCAAGCGGGCCAGCGCCAGGGGCGTCAGGGCACCCAGGCGCGGGTAGCCGCCGATGGTCTGTCGATCGTTGAGCAGCACGATCGGCTGCCCGTCCGGCGGCACCTGCACCGCCCCGAGCGGAATGCCCTCGGAAATCATCGGCTCGCCCTGGTAGACCAGCGCCGGCCCGAGCAGGCGCACGCCCATGCGGTCGGCGCGGGTGTCGAGCGTCCAGGTCGCGTTGAAGGCCTCGAACACACTGGTCCCGCTGAAGGCCCCCAGTTGTGCGCCCATCACCACATCGAGCACGGGATACTCGGAGAGCGTGGGACGCCAGGCCGCTGGCACCGCCTGGCGGACAGCAGGTCCCGTCTCGCACTGCAGCACCTGCCCCTGGCTCAGGGCCTGGCCCTGGCCGTCGAGCCCACCCAGTGCCTCGCGTACCACCGTGGAAGCACTGCCCAGCACCGAGGGCGCCTGAAAGCCGCCCTTGCCCGCCAGGTACGCGCGGGCGCCCTGGCGCGGCTGCGTCAGGGTCAAGCGCTGCCCAGCAGACAGGGTGAAGCTGGACCAAGGGGCAATGGGCTGGCCGTCGACGCAGGCGCCCAGGTCGGCACCGGCCAGCGCCAAGCTGCACGAGGCTTCGGCCACGACGCAGAAACCACCCAGCGTCACTTCTACCACCGTGGCATTGAGGGGGTTGCCGAGCAGCCAGTTGGCCCAGCGCAAGGCGACCCAGTCCAGCGCGCCGCCCTGGGTAACGCCCAGGTGGCGGACGCCGAATCGGCCGCCATCCTGCAGTTGGCACAAGGCGGTGCTGGCCTCGATGTGCAAGCGGCTCATGGTCGGGTCTCCAAGGGGGTGTCATCGCCGCCCAGCGCCAGGAACCGGGCCTGGTCGATGGCGACGAAACGCACGCGATCGCCCGGCTGCAACAGGCTGTAGCCCTCGCGGTGGCGGTCGAACAGCGTCACCGGCGTGCGCCCGATGAGGTTCCAGCCCCCTGGTGACACGGCCGGGTAGGCGGCGGTCTGGCGCTCGGCAATGCCGACGCTGCCGGCAGCTACCCGCTGACGCGGCGTCGGCAGCCGTGGGCTGGCCAGGCGCTCATCGACCAGGCCCATGAAGCCGAAGCCCGGCGCGAAGCCCAGGGCGAACACCGGATAGTCGGTGCCGCTGTGCAGGGCGATCACTGCCTCGCGGGACAGGCCGGCGCGCCTAGCGATCAGGTCCAGCTCAGGGCCGACCTGGGGGTCGTACCAGACGGGAATCTCATGCCTCTGCCCCTCCATCTGATCGCTCGGCCGTACGTCGCGCAGTGCCTGCTCAATCAGGCGACGCGCTTCGAGGGGTGGCAGGTCGGTCTGGATCATGAGGGTGGTATAAGACGGCACCAAGTCGATCACGTGTCCGGCCAGGGCCGTGGACACGCAACGCGTGGCGGCCAGCAGCCAGGGCATGTTGTCCGGGTCGATGCGCTCGAACAGGCGCACCATGAAGGTATCGACCGCGACCACTTCCAGGCGCGGGGTCATGCTTGCTCCAGCGCATCGAGCGCTTCACGGATCTGCCGCACCGCGGCCACGGAGCCGGCATTGTCGCCATGCACGCACAGGGTACGGGCAGCCAGGTGCAAGGCGCTGCCATCGTCGGCCTCCAGGCAGTGGCCACGGGCCAGGCGCACGGCCTGTTCAACGACCTGGGCCGGATCGTGGTGCACCGCGCCCGGCAAGCGGCGCGAGCGCAGGTGCCCGCTGGCGGTATAGGCACGGTCGGCGAACGCCTCGAACCACAGGGTCATGCCCAGCTCGCCGCCCAGCGCCTGGGCGCAGCGGTCGTCGGCGGTGGCCATCAGCATCAGCGGCAGGTCGCGGTCATAGGCGCCCACGGCCTGCATGACCACGCGCAGGGTCTTGGGGTTGGCCATCATGTCGTTGTACAGCGCGCCATGGGGCTTGACGTAGGCCACGCGGGTGCCGACCGCCTTGCAGATACCGTCGAGCGCACCGATCTGGTAGTGCAGCAGATCGCGCAACTCGTCGGGGTCGCAGGCCAGGCTGCGACGGCCGAAGCCGACCAGGTCCGGGTAGGCCGGGTGCGCGCCGATGGTCACCCCGTGGGCCAGCGCCAGGGCCACGGTGCGGCGCATGACGCTCGGGTCACCGGCGTGGTAGCCGCAGGCGATGTTGGCGCAATCGATGTAGGGCATGACCTCGGCATCCAGGCCCATGTGCCAGGCGCCGAAGCTTTCGCCCATGTCGCAGTTCAGTAGCAGTCGTGGCACCGTTGGCTCCTTGGTCACGTGCGGTGGACAGTCGTCAGGCAGGCTGGACGTCGACGGCCGCCAGGGCCTGGTCCAGGTCGTCGATCAGGTCACGGGCGTCCTCCACGCCGACCGACAGGCGCAGCAGGTTTTCGCCGATCCCCATCTGCTGTTTCTGTTCGGGGCTCAGGGAATTGTGGGACATGGTCCAGGCATGGTTGACCATGCTTTCGACGCCGCCGAGGGAGTCGGCCAGCACGAAGATCGACAGCCGCCGGACCACCTGTTCGGCGCCGGCGCGGCCACCCTTGACCCGCAGCGCCACCACCGCGCCGCCAGCGCGCATCTGCCGTTGGCAGAGGGCGTGCTGGGGGTGGCTCGGCAAGCCGGGGTAGAACACCTGCTCGACCTGGGGATGCGCCTCGAGGAACTGCGCCACCTTCAGGGCATTGGCGCACTGGCGTTCCAGGCGGACGTCGAGGGTCTTCAGACCGCGCAGGGCCAGGTAGCAATCGAAGGGGCCCTGGATCGCGCCGACGGCCATGCTGATCTTGCGCAGCCGGGCCAGCAGCGTGTCATCCGCGGCCACCACCAGGCCGCCGATCAGGTCGGAGTGACCGCCGATGTACTTGCTCGCCGAATGCATGACCAGGTCCACGCCCAGGCGAATCGGCTGCTGGTTCCAGGGCGAGCAGAAGGTGTTGTCGATACAGGTCAGCACGCCTCGGGCACGCGCCAGGTCGCACAGCGCCCGGATGTCGACCAATTGCAGCAGCGGGTTGGTCGGCGACTCGATCCAGATCAGCCGGGTGTTCGGCCGGATCGCCGCCGCCACGGCCTGCAGGTCGTTGAGGTCGATGTAGCTGGTGGTCAGGCCGCTGGTGTGGGCGCGGTAGTCTTCCATCAGGCGGAAGGTGCCGCCATAGACGCCACGCATGACGATGACGTGAGCGTCCTTCGGCAACAGCTCGAGCACCGTGGCCGTGGCGTTCACGCCCGAGGCGCAGGCCACCGCGCCAGCACCCTCCTCCAGGGCCGCTACGCAGCTTTCATAGGCGTCGCGGGTCGGGTTGCGCACGCGGCTGTAGGCGTAGTCGGGGTGTTCGTCGAGGCTGCGCTTGGTGAACGAGCTGGCCGTGACGATGGGCGGGACGATGGCGTTGTCGGCGGCGCAGTGCGGATCGCCGGCGTGCAGCGTGCGGGTGGCGAAGTGACGGGGCTTGTCGGACATGGTCGGGCCTGTGGCGGGTCGGCGGTGAAGGGATTCACTATGGCATATTCGACGGCCAGTGTGAGGCGCAGGCCCGCTCGCGGAAACCGCTGGTCGCCCCGGTGACATTTGGCTAGGCTCGACACCCTCCCTTCTTCAGCGACCCTGCCGCCGACCCCATGGACAGCTACGACCAGCACATCCTCACCCTGCTGCAACGCGACGCTTCGATGTCGATCAAGGACCTGGCCGAGGCGGTCAACCTGTCGACCACCCCCTGCTGGAAACGGGTCAAGCGCCTCGAGGAAGACGGCTACATCCGCCAGCGCGTCGCCCTGCTCGACCCGGCCCTGCTCAACCTGGGCCTGACCGTGTTCCTGCAGCTCAAGACCCAGCGCCACGACAGCGAATGGCTGGCGCATTTCGCCGAGACGGTGACCGCCTACGAAGAGGTCATGGAGTGCTACCGCATGGCCGGCGACTGGGACTACCTGCTGCGCGTGGTGGTCGCCGACGTGGCCGCCTACGATCGCTTCTACAAGAAACTGATCACCCACACCGATGGGTTGTCCAACATCACGTCGTGCTTCGCCATGGAACAGATGAAGTTCACCACGGCGCTGCCCGTGCGACGCTGACGCGATGCGCGGATGCCGTGATAGAGCAGGCTGATCGGCCGGTCGGCAAAAGCAATTTGACGCACCCCCGTACCGGCGATAGGTTGGTTTTCAGACATGGCGCCAGGCGCCCCAGCACTCAGGCATAGACGTGGAATCGCACAGCTCGCCCTTGATCGACGGTTACGACCGGAAAATCGACTACCTGCGCATGTCGGTCACTGACCGCTGTGACTTTCGCTGTGTCTACTGCATGGCCGAAGACATGCAGTTCCTGCCGCGACAACGCATCCTCACCCTCGAAGAGCTTTATCAGGTCGCCGAGCGCTTCGTCGCGCTGGGCACGCGCAAGATCCGCCTGACCGGCGGCGAGCCGCTGGTGCGCCAAGGCATCGTCGACCTGTGCGGCCGCATCACCAGCCTGCCAGGCCTGCGTGAGCTGTGCCTGACCAGCAACGGCTCGCAGCTCGGTCGCCTGGCCCAGCCACTGTTCGACGCCGGGGTCACGCGCCTGAACATCAGCCTCGACAGCCTCGATCCCGAGCGCTTCCGTGCCTTGACCCGCACCGGCGACCTGCACCAGGTCATCGACGGCATCGATGCGGCCCGCGCCGCCGGCTTTCGTCGCACCAAGCTCAACTGCGTGGTGCTCAAGGGTCGCAACGACGATGAGATCGTGGACCTGGTGCGCTTCGCCATCGACCGCGAGCTGGACATCTCCTTCATCGAAGAGATGCCCCTGGGCGTGATCAGCGAGCACGAGCGTGGCGAATCCTACTGCTCCAGCGACGAAGTCCGTGCGCAGCTGGCCCGGCACTTCACCCTGATCGAGTCGGCCGAGTCGTCGCTGGGCCCGGCGCGCTACTGGCGCCTGGCCGAGGCGCCGAACACGCGGGTCGGCTTCATCTCGCCCCACAGCCACAACTTCTGCGCCACCTGCAACCGCGTGCGCTTGACGGTCGAAGGCCGCCTGCTGCTGTGCCTGGGCAACGAGCACTCGCTCGACCTCAAACAGGTGCTGCGGGCGCATCCCGGCGACAGCGAGCGCCTCGAGCAGGCCATCCGCAAGGCGGTGCAGCTCAAGCCGTACCGGCACCACTTCGAGGTCGGCGGCGAGGTGCAGATCCTGCGCTTCATGAACATGACCGGCGGCTGATCGCGTCGCCTCTGGAGTGCCATGATCGTTCCACCGCGCGTCAACCTGCTGCGTGTGCTGTTCACCCTGAAAGGCTCGATCGTCAAGCGCATCGCCGGCCGCTGCCTGCTGGTGACGCTGCTGGCGGCGCTGATCGTGCTGGTCGAACAGCGTTACCCCGCCCTGTTCTACCCCGTCAGCGCTACCCCGTTCACCCTGCTGGGCCTGTCCCTGTCGATCTTCATGAGCTTTCGCAATACCGCCTGCTACGACCGCTGGTGGGAGGGCCGCAAGGCCTGGGGCCGACTGCTGATCGAGACGCGCTCGTTCGTGCGCGAAAGCGTGATCATCGCCGAACCCCATGTACGCGCCGACCTGCTGCGCAGCCTGTGCGGCTTCGCCCATGCGCTCAACGCCGGGCTGCGTGGCGAGGCGCCGGCACAGGCCGCTGCACCCTGGCTGCCCGCCTGGGCTCAGCCCAGTCCCCACAACCTGTGCGACGGCATTCTGCAGACCGTCGGTGAGCAGTGCTCGCAGTTGGCCCGACAAGGGCAGATCAGCGAGTGGCGCTACACCCTGCTCGAACAACGCCTGGTGGGCTTGAGCGAAGTCCAGGCCACCTGCGAGCGCCTCAAGCACACCCCTCTGCCCTTCCCCTATACCCTGCTGCTGCACCGCACCATCTACATCTTCTGCCTGCTGCTGCCGTTCGCGCTGGCCGAACCGCTGGGGTGGCTGGCGCCGGTGTTCACCCTGCTGGTGAGCTACACCTTCTTCGGCCTGGACGCCATCGGCAACGAGCTGGAGGACCCGTTCGGGCACGAAGAGAACGACCTGGCGACCGACGCGCTAGTGCGCACCCTCGAGCGCGACATCCTGGCGGCGCTGGGCCAGACGCCCTTGCCCGAGCCCCTGACGCCGCGCGGCCACGTGCTGAGCTAAAGCATTGGCCAGGCACGATGGACTTGGTTATGGTCGGCGCACGTTCCTTCACCAGGCCCCGGCATGGACATCAAACAACTGAAGTTCCTCATCGCCCTCGACCAGACCCGGCACTTCGGTCAGGCCGCCGCGCTTTGCCACGTCACACAGCCGACCCTGTCGATGCGCCTGCGCAATCTCGAAGAGGAACTGGACCTGGTGCTGGTCGAGCGGGGGCAGCGCTTCGAGGGCTTCACCGAGGCCGGCGAGCGCGTGCTGGCCTGGGCCCGCACGCTGATGGCGGCCCATGACGGCTTGCAGGCCGAGGCCGCCAGCTGCCGTGGGCAGGTGGTCGGCCGCCTGCGCCTGGGCACGGTACCGCTGTCGAGCTTCGACAGCATGAGCCTGCTGCGCCCCCTGCGCGACCACTACCCCGAGCTGCGCTTCGAGCTGTCGGCCCTCAGCTCCGAGCAGATCATCGACGGCCTGAGCCGCAACCAGCTCGACCTGGGCCTGTGCTACCTGGATCAGGTCGATACGAGTTTCTTCGAGGTGCTCGAGCTGGGCACGACGACCATGGGCCTGCTGCACGATACCCGGCATTTCCAGTTCGACCAGGCGACCCTGCACTGGGAAGACCTGAACCCGTTGCCGCTGGGCCTGCTGAGCCAGGGCATGCACTACCGCCAGTCGCTGGACCTGAGTTTCAGAAGCCGCGGCCTGCACCCTCTGGTGGTGCTGGAAAGCGACTCCACCTTCCACGTGCTGCAGGCGATCGAGGCCGGGATCTGCTGCGCGGTGATGCCCCTGGGGTGCGGCCTGGAGCGCCTGAACGAGCACCTGCGCATCGTGCCCATCGTCGATGCCAGCATCCACAGCCCCTTGGGCCTGCTGCAACGGCGCAGCGCCCCCCGTTCGGCGATCGCCGAACAGTGCTTCCTGCGGGCACAGGAGTGGTTCACCCGGTGAGCGACGAACGCGCAGGCAAAAAAAACCCGCACGCTGGCGGGTCGAAAAGGTAAGGGAGGGATACCTCGCAAGCATTGACCTGAACGCTGACGGGAGAAGTCCACGGGGGTGACGAACGGTCACTTGCCGGTGGTTCTTGCGCAGCGTTCGCTGGCTCACCCCCTCAGGCGATTGGCTCCCACCGCGCCCTGCCTCTCTTCATACGCCCTTCACGTCTGCCATTCATCGGGGCCAGCGACCGCTCACCTGAACGAAGCCCTGCTCCTGCCTTTCGGAATCCTTACAAGCCGAACCGGCAAGCCCGGGCGGAACCCCTTTTCCAGAGCGCTTCGGGCACTCTTCGCAGCAGGTGGTCATCATGTGCGAATGCATCGTCCAGTCCCACAACGTCCAGGGTGCGCTCGCACCCTTCGCTCCACCCGTGCTCGATGCCCGCAGCGAGGCTGATCGGATCAGTGCCCCGCTGTCGGGCACGGGCCCTGCACGCGAATCCCTGGTCAAACCCAGGATGCGTGTGCAGGCGATCCTGATGCGTGCTGGCCAGCCGGTGACGCGCGACGTGCGCTGGGGTTGGACACCTGAATGGTCCATGGCCCCGCGCTCGCCGATCACGCGGCTGTCCTTGGAGCAGGTGCTGCGCTCGCCCCAGTACGCGCGCCTGCGCCGGGATGGCCGGGCGTTGATCCCGGTCGAAGGATGGTACGAGACGGCCAGCGAAGGCGCTGGCAGTGCCCGTCGACAACTGGCCTACATCACCGCGCGCCACCCTGGCCCCTTGTACCTGGCCGGCCTGGCCCATGTTGGCGTCGAACCCAGCGGCTGCGATGGCCTGGCCCTGGTGACGACCCTGGACACGGCAGGCCAGCAGCGCCTGGTGGTGCTCGACGAAGCCCATGCCAAGGCTTGGCTGGCCCCGGACCTGGACTGGGAGCAGGCCCAGCAAAACGTGTTGCCCCATGCCTTGGGTGTGGATCGGTTGGAGCAGCTGTTCCAAGCCAAGCGCGGGTTTGCCTCGACTGCCCGCTGAACCTTCGACGAATGAGGGAGAACTCACTTCATGTTGCAGGATGTCGCATTGCTGGAACGCCTGTTGGCGGCCTATGGACCCGGCGGACAGGAAGACGAGGTCAGGGCCGTGTGCCTGGACGTCCTGCGTGAGCACTGCGACGAGGTCGAGGTGGACCGGGCCGGCAACGTCGCCGGGGTCATCCGGGCCGCACAGCCCAGCGACCCCGAGGACAGCATCCGGGTCATGGCGCATCTGGATGAAATCGCCATGATCGTCAAACGTGTCCGCTCCGACGGCAACCTTGACGTGGTGGCCCTGGGCGGTGCCCAGCCGATCTGCTTCGGTGCCTGCCCGGTGGAGATCCTGGGCGACGCACAGCGCCTGCCGGGTGTGCTGTCCTATGGATCGATGCACGCGTCCCAGGCCACGCCCACCGGGCGGGACGTGCTGTCGGGCGATGTGCACTGGAACGATGTGCGCATCGTGACCCGCCGCAGCGTGGACGAGTTGCAGGCCATGGGCGTGCGCCCGGGCACACGGGTGGTACTCAGCCGTCACTGGCGCCAGCCGTTCCGTGTCAACGATGCCATTGCCGCGCATTTCATGGATGACCGTGCACCCCTGGTGGCTGCACTCGACGCGGCGGCACTGGTGCGTGCCCGGCGTGACAGGCTGCGCCAGGACGTCTGGTTCGTGCTCACCACCTTGGAAGAAGAGTCCAACGCCGGTGCCATGTATGCCGCTTCACGGTTGCCAGGCGACACCACGATCGCCCTGGAAGTCGGCCCCGTCCTCGAAGAGTACGGCACATGCCTGAGCGCCGACCCCATCGTCAACACCGGTGACCAGAAAGGCTATTACACCCCGGCCGTGGTCACCTCGCTGATGCGTGCCGCACGCCGGGCGGGCTACGCGCCCCAGGCGGCGCTGCTGGTGGACTTCGCCTCCGATGCCAGCGCCATCATGAGCAGCGGCATCGCAGCACGGGCCGGCTGCCTGGCGATTCCCACCGACAACACCCATGGTTTCGAGGTCATCCACGAGCGCGGTATCCAGGCCTGTGCCCAGACCCTGGCTGCCTTCCTGCTGGACCCAGCGCTCGAATCGCACCAGCGGTCGCCGCGCCCGGACGGTCCTGCGCGCTAGATTCGCTACCCAGATTCCCACCCCGAAAGGAGCGACACCCATGGCCACACCCAAGGACAACCTGCTGGACTGGCTGCGTGATGCCCACGCGATGGAACAACAAGCCGAAAGCATGCTCAAGGGCCAGTCTGAACGGCTGGAGCACTACCCCATCCTGAAACGACGCATCGTCGAGCACATCGAGGAAACGAAGGGTCAGCAGAAGTCGCTCGAAGCGTGCATCGCGCGTCTTGGCGGCAGTACTTCCACCTTCAAGGACCTGGCAGGCAAGGTCATGGCCTTCGGGCAGGCCCTGGGTGGCATGGTGATGAGCGACGAGGTGGTCAAAGGCGCGATGTCGGGCTATGTGTTCGAAAACCTCGAGATCGCGATGTACACCGTCCTGATCGAAGCTGCCGAGCAGGTGGGTGATCAGGAAACGGCTGATGCCTGCCGTGCCATCCTCGAACAGGAGAAAGCCATGGCGAAATGGCTGCACGAGCACTTGCCTGAAGTGACGCGCGCCTTCCTGGCGCGTTCGGCCGATCCGCAGGCCGAAGCCAAGCGTTGAACGCCTGAAGTAGATGAAAACGCGCCGGGTCTTGGACCCGGCGCGTGAGGGGCAGGCGGTTAAAGCCGATCAGCGCTTCAATGCCGCGCCGCTGCCCAGATGGGCGCCCGTCAGGGGTTGAGCTTCTGGATCGGACATGGTCCTTTCCTTGAAGGCTTCCAGTGCGTCGAAGGAGGTCTCGTCCAGCTTGACCGAGGCATTGCCGTCGCCGCCGTCCACCGCAGGTTGCGGGTTCTCGACGTAGATCCACTCGTCCATCTGGCCGGGTACGCCCTGCGCTTCGCCCTGGTTCCAGGCACCGCGCATGTCGTCGCCATGGGACATGTTGAAGTAGGTCTTGTTGAACTCCGCCACCCCAGGCAGCTTGCCTTGCGGGAAGTTGGGCTGGATGCTGTGCAGCGCCTTCTCGAACGACTGCTGGTGAGCGATCTCGCGACTCATCAGGAACTGCAGCGCATCGCGCACGCCGGCGTCGTCGGTCACGTTGATCAGGCGCTCATAGACGATCTTGGCCCGTGCCTCGGCAGCGATGTTGGAGCGCAGGTCGGCGGTCGGTTCACCGATGGTATCGATGTAGGCGGCCGTCCAGGGGATGCCGCCGGAGTTGACCAGGGCAGCGCCGCCGCCGTAGAGCATGCTGGTGATATGGGAGTCGTTGCCCGCGCCGGTCAAGGAGCGGTACAGCTCGCCTTCGGACTCGACCCCTTCGGCCAACTTGCCCTTGGCGCCCTTGTTGAGCATGACCACGATCGAGCCGATCACTTCCAGGTGGCTCAATTCTTCGGTGGCAATGTCGTACAGCATGTCTTTGCGGCCTGCATCGTCTTCCGATACGGCCTGGGTGAAGTAACGCATGGCCGCGGCCAGTTCGCCTTGGGGGCCGCCGAACTGCTCGAGCAGCAGGTTGGCTAGGCCTGGATTGGGGCCGGCTACGCGGACGGTGTATTGCAGTCGCTTGTTGTGCATGAACATGTACGTGTTCCTCTTCAGGCACCCAGGACGCACATTCGCCCTGGGTTCTTCATTGGAAATCAGCGTTTGTCGTCACGCTGTTGACCATTCCCGTGGCTCATCTGGCCACCCTTCTTGCCAGCTTCGGAGGCGCGCTGCGGGTCGTCGGCGAAGTTGCCGCTCTTGCCCTGCCCGCCCTGCTGACCGGTCTCGGTGCCGTGACTGGTCCCGGAACGTTCACCGCCCTTGCGTCCGGCTTCCGACGCACGCTCACGGTCATTGGCAAAGTTGCCAGGGTTCTGCGTGTTGGAGGGGTCTTGACGATTAGCCATGATCTTTCACCTCATGTCAGTCCTACACAGGAAGGTCTGTGTTTCTGTGTGACGCGTTCGAGGCGAACGATCGTTCTTTTGTTTTTCCAAAGCCTGACGAATTGCATTAAAGATTGCCCAGGACAATGTCTTGCGCGCCAACACCCGGCTGCCCTCGAAAACAGGGCACATTGATAGCACTTGCCTGCAATGGGCCGAGCCCTGGCGGTTCCCACGTGGAACCCGCCTTCGATCGACCGAGTCAGTTGCCTTACTGCCGCACAGGCACGCCGGCCCTCCTGGTCGGCCTGCTGCGACGATCTTCATAAGGACACCTTCATGCCTGCACGTCGACAACCTCCTGCCACCTCTTCCACGACGCCATCTGGCCTGGTGCGGGTACGGGGCGCCCGCGAGCACAACCTGGCCAACGTCGACGTGGACATTCCCCGCGACGCGCTGGTGGTCTTCAGTGGTGTCTCAGGGTCGGGCAAGTCGTCACTGGCCTTCTCCACCTTGTATGCCGAAGCGCAACGCCGCTACTTCGAATCCGTGGCGCCCTATGCACGTCGCTTGATCGATCAGGTGGGCGTGCCAGACGTCGATGCCATCGAAGGGCTGCCGCCTGCAGTCGCCCTGCAGCAGCAGCGTGGCACCCCCAACGCGCGCTCGTCGGTGGGCAGTGTCACGACCTTGTCCAGCCTGATCCGCATGCTTTATTCGCGTGCCGGCAGCTACCCGGCCGAGCAGCCGATGCTCTATGCCGAGGACTTCTCGCCCAATACCCCCCATGGCGCCTGCCCACAGTGTCAGGGGATGGGCCGGGTGTACGAGGTGACGGAAGCGTCGATGGTCCCCGATCCGTCCCTGACCATTCGCGAGCGTGCGGTGGCCGCCTGGCCCATGGCCTGGCAAGGGCAGAACCTGCGCGACATCCTGGTGACCCTGGGGCATGACGTCGACGTGCCCTGGCGCGACCTGCCGAAAAAGACGCGCGACTGGATCCTGTTCACCGACGAGACCCCTACCGTGCCGGTGTATGCGGGTCTCACGCCGGAGCAGACGCGAAAAGCCCTCAAGCAGAAACTCGAACCCAGCTATCAGGGCACCTTCACTGGGGCACGGCGTTATGTGATGCACACCTTCATGCATTCGCAGAGCGCCCTGATGCGCAAACGGGTGGGCCAGTACTTGCAGGCCAGCCCTTGTCCGCAGTGCGACGGCAAGCGCCTGAAACGCGAGGCGCTGAGTGTGACCTTCGCCGGGCTGGACATCGCCGACCTGTCGCGTCTGCCCTTGCTGGACCTGGCCCGGCTGCTCGACGAGGTCGCCGCTGCGGACTATCTCGATCAGGCCGAAGAGGCCGGCCCGGTGTTGACCCACCAGCAGACGCGCGAGGCCCGGGCACAACGGGTCGCCCAGGGCGGCAACCCTCACCCAGGGGGCCAGGACGTGCGCCATACCCACAACCTGTCCCTGGAAAAGCGCCTGGCCGCCCAGCGCATCGCCGCCGAGCTGCTCGAACGCATCACCACCCTGGTCGACCTGGGCCTGGGCTACCTGGCACTGGACCGCAGCACCCCGACCCTGTCTTCCGGCGAGCTGCAACGCCTGCGCCTGGCGACCCAGCTCAACTCGCAGCTGTTCGGGGTGGTGTACGTGCTCGACGAGCCCTCCGCCGGCCTGCACCCGGCCGACAGCGAGGCATTGTTCGACGCCCTGCAACGGCTCAAGGCCGCTGGCAACTCGGTGTTCGTGGTCGAGCATGACCTGGAAATGCTGCGCCGCGCCGACTGGCTGGTGGACGTCGGCCCGGATGCCGGCGAGCTGGGCGGCCACGTGCTGTACAGCGGTCCGCCTGCCGGCCTAGAGCAGGTCGAGGCCTCGCGGACACGGCCATACCTGTTCGCCACCAAGACCCTGGTGCCGCGTACCGCTCGCCCGGTCGAGCACTGGCTGCGCCTCGACGGCGTGACGCGCAACAACCTGCAGGACCTGTCGGCCGCGTTTCCCCTGGGGTGCTTCACGTCGGTGACGGGTATCTCCGGTTCTGGCAAGTCCAGCCTGATCAGTCAAGCCCTGCTCGACCTGGTCGGCACCCACCTGGGCCAGGTGGCCGAGACCGACGACAGCGAACAGCCGAGCCTGGAGGACGAGCCCCAGCCGACCAGCGTGGGCCAGGTGACGGCAGGCCTCGAGCGCATCAAGCGCCTGGTGCAGGTCGACCAGAAACCCATCGGCCGCACACCCCGCTCCAACCTGGCGACCTACACCGGCCTGTTCGACCACGTGCGCAAGCTGTTCGCCGCCACCGACGCGGCCAAGGCGCGGGGCTTCGACGCCGGGCGTTTCTCGTTCAACGTGGCCAAGGGCCGCTGCGAGACCTGCGAGGGCGAAGGTTCGGTGAGCGTGGAGCTGCTGTTCATGCCCAGCGTGTATGCGCCCTGCCCCACCTGCCAAGGCGCCCGCTACAACCCCGAGACGCTGGCGGTCACCTGGAACGGCCTGACCATCGCCGACGTATTGCGCCTGACGGTGGACGAAGCCCTGACCGCGTTCGCCGACCAGCCCGCGCCGCAGCGGTCGCTGCAACTGCTGCAGGACATCGGCCTGGGGTATCTGCGCCTGGGCCAGCCGGCCACCGAGCTGTCCGGCGGTGAGGCGCAACGCATCAAGCTGGCGACCGAACTGCAACGCTCAGCTCGCGGCGCCACCCTGTACGTGCTGGACGAACCCACCAACGGGCTGCATCCGCGTGACGTCGACCGCCTGCTGGTCCAACTCAACCGCCTGGTCGACGCCGGCCATAGCGTGATCGTGGTCGAGCATGACATGCGCGTGGTCGCGCAAAGCGACTGGGTCATCGACATCGGGCCAGGCGCGGGCGCCGAGGGCGGGACGGTGGTTGCCAGCGGGACACCGAGCGAGGTGGCGGCCTGCAAGGACAGCCGGACGGCGCCTTACCTGAAGCAGGCGCTGCGTGAGGGGTAAGGGTCGGGTGGGCATCTAAACCCGGGGTCACACTGCGGTGACTACAGGTGATCGCGGCTCTATGTGTGCGGACTTGCCCGCGATGCAGCCGGTGACGGATCGGCCGCCATCGCGGGCAAGCCCGCTCCCACAAGCTGCTTGCGCAGCCGGAAAAAAGTTGACCACCGCACATGCCTAAACCAATGGCTGCAGAGGTCTGGGTGGGAGCTGGCTTGCCAGCGATAGGGCCCTGTCAGGCGCCGCCTGCGTCGCGGGTAAGCCCACACATCAGCCCATACGGTCGGGCATGTACCCAGTAGAAAAAAGACAGTTGCTCCCACATGCCCGTGATAGCCGGTCCACTACGCGACAACGCAGCGCCGAGATGACACACGGACTGCGCACAACTTTAGCCGCCTTCCGACATCCAACCTTCAACAATGCCTGGTCCGCCCCTCCGGCGACCCGGCCAAGGTGACCCGCTCCTGGAGACCTTCCCATGGCGATACGCAAGACCCTGCTGCTTTCCTGTGCGCTGCTGGCCCTGGCCGGCTGCGCGGGCTCCGGCGACGACGCCAAGCCACCGGCCACCACCCAGGTCGACCTGCAACGCTACCAGGGCACCTGGTACGAACTGGCCCGCCTGCCGATGTTCTTCCAGCGCAAGTGCGTGCAGTCCGAGGCCCATTACGCCCTGCGCGACGACGGCCGCATCGACGTCACCAACCGCTGCCGTGAAGCCGATGGCGAATGGAACGAGGTCAAGGGCATCGCCGAGGAGCAGGTGCCAGGGCAGACCGACAAGCTGTGGGTGCAGTTCGACAACTGGTTCAGCCGCCTGGCGCCTTGGTTGACCAAGGGCGAATACTGGGTGCTGTACCACGACGACAGCTACCGTGTAGCGCTGGTCGGGCATCCTAACCGCAAATACCTGTGGCTACTGTCGCGCACGCCGATCGTCAGCGACTCGGCGCGGGAACAGTTGCTCCGGGTGGCGCGAGATCAGGGGTATGACACGAGCGAGTTGGTGTGGCGCGAGCCGTGAGGGCGTGACAGTGGGGATCAGTGCGGGTGAGCCGCACTGATCCGGGCGAAGGGTGTACCCAAAGTTTGGATGTCTATTAGTTCGCGTTTTGCTCGCGGGCTGCCGGTTTCTGCTCAGGCGCAGCCCGTCGTCCCTGCCCAAAGCCTCTGACGGCAACGACTACCAGCAAGGCGCCGAACGCGGTCACCCAAGATACGGTGTTACCGAACACCAGATAATCCAACGACAGCGTGACCAATGGGACCAGATAGAACAGCACACTGACCTGGCTGGCCGAACCTTTTTCCAGCAGTCGAAACAGCAGAACCACTGCCAGCGTCGAGACCACGATCGCCATCCAGGACACCGACAGCACGAACTGCGGCGTCACCGTCAGCCTGAGTTCGGTGAATGGCAAAACGATCAGGAATAGCCCTGTCGCCGTGACAGCTTGATAGAAGCCAGACATGACAGGGTCAAGGGTGGAGTTCTTTTGCAGGATCGAGCCCACCGTGATGGCGAGTACAGAAGCAAGAACAAAGACCAGCCCCCCTATTGTCACAGCCCCCAGATCACGCGCGCCCCATAACGCCACTGCCAAGCCCACCAATCCCAAGCCGAGATAGCCATACCCTGCCTTGCCTATCGTCTCACGCGCCAGTACCGGCGTCAGGATAGGCTGTAGCCCCAGAATGAGGGCGAGTACACCCGGTGTCAGGTGATGGTCCAGTGCCAGAAAATAGGCAGCTTGATAAACCACCTGCAACAACACGCCAGTGATCATTACTCGACCCAAGACGGACCTGGGCAACGGTGATAGGCGAGCCAGGCGCCCCTGTCTGGTCAGCCAGACCCAGCCTATGCCCAACGCCATCATGGCCCCTGCCGCGCGCAATGCCAGAAAGACCGAGACAGAAGCATCTTCAAGGCCCAGCTTGACGAAGATGGCGCCGCTGCTCCATAGGAGAAGAAAGAGTAAAGGTGCACATCTGTCAAAACTGATCATTGAGAGGAGCTGCCTTATGATGCCCACTGATTGATACTGTAACGCTCGCCCACTACTCTGCTTTCAAGCAGATAGCGGCGCAGCGATTCAACCTTGATTAAAAGATCTTCTTTACCTACTTGTTCCGTGGCTTGCACAAGCCAATCGTAACAAGCAGAGACAGGCACTTCATATGTGAAGTGATATTTAGAGAGGGCGAATTACCACCCCTGCGCCCTATCATACTTTCCATGCAACTTGCCAAGCATGCGGAAATATTCAATACCCCACCCAACGTTAAAATCATGCACTTCAATAGCACCCACTATTCCTGATGACAGAGCGCCACTTCCTTTCGTCAGGACTTGATACTAATTCATCCGTTGACCGAGCGCACACCAATAATTATGATCACCCCTATCTCCAGACGTGATCAATAAGTAAAAAATGAATCTAGACATGAATCAACTCCGCGCGTTTGTCACGGTGGCAGAGCTTAAAAGCTTCTCCAAAACCGCCCAGAAGCTGTGCCGTGTTCAATCCGCCATCAGCCAGCAGATTCAGCAATTGGAACGACAACTCCAGGCTGATCTCTTCATCAGAGACACGCGTCCTCTTGAGTTGACGGCGCGCGGTGACCAGCTATTGGCCTACGCCACTCGCATTCTGGCGATCAATGACCAAGCCCTCACGACCCTGGCGGACCGCTCATGTACCGGGATCCTCAAAATCGGATCTTCCGACACCTACGCTTCGCACTACTTCACCGATCTCATCAAACGCTGCGCCCTGCGCTTTCCAGACCTGCACCTCGACGTTCAATGTGGCTACAGCCGCCTGTTATGGGAACGCTACGAGGCAGGTGATCTCGATATCGTACTCACCCAAGGCTGTCCTGAGCGCATACCTTCGGAGCTGCTGCATTCTGAGCCCCTGAACTGGGTCTGCGCAGGCGACAGTCAGGCATTCGAGCAAGACCCTCTTCCCTTGGCACTGTTCACCAAGGGTTGCGGGGATCGGGAACGGATCATCAATGCGCTGCATAGAGCCGGCAGGGCCTATCGGGTGGGCTACCACAGTACCAGTCACGCCGGACTTCTCGCAGCGGTGGCCTCAGGTTGCTACGTCTCGGCCCTGTTACCCAGCACTGCCCAGCTTGGCTTTCGCCAGTTGGGTGAAGTCGAAGGGCTACCCTCTCTGGGTCATGTGGAGATTTCGCTCGCGTACCACGACACCTCGCCCGACTCGCTGGCGACTCGTTTCGCTGAACAGGCGCGTGACTATTTTCAGGCTCGCTCCAGAGAAAGGGTGTCGGATGGCAACGTCTGACGCCCGTCCAGCATAGTGTTGTGCTCAAGCATTCTTTTTACGGTGCAGAACCACGCCACCACCCACTACCCAGACGATCAGACACAAAAAAAGCCAAGGATTCCACGTCAGTACAAACGCGAGGGTCATCACGGCGGCAGGCAAGCAGATTAGCCACTCCGCAAAGGTCAGTTTGGACAACCCACGGTCGCTCGGGTGTTTATCGAGCCCTGCATCGAACGCGTACTGTTCATGCCGACGTTTCTTTTCGTGATTGAGCGCCTCCCACTCCGTCTCAAATGTCTGTACATCGTGGGTGACATAATGCCCGTTTCGGTCTTTATCCATCGCCATCACTCAACGTTCATTTTGTAAGGCTTGCGCGTCTCGAGCATCTCGAACCGTTTCTTCGACTCGTTCCACTGGGCGACGCCGTTCTCCTGGCTCATCTCAGGTGAGCCCGCTTGCATATAGCGATAGTTCGAGAAGAACAACACATTGCTGTCGGCGCGGTAGGCTTCCTTCACGCCGAATTGATTGAACGCATCCTCGCTCAGCGCTTCATTGAAGGGTGCGCGGTAGACCACGCCCGTATTCAGGTCGACGAGTCCGCTCGCCGTGCAGCCCGTGCCGCAACCATAAGTGCTGAACACGTAATGGCCCGCAAAATTTGGCGTCTGGACACCCTCGCGAACGAAGGCGAACCGCGCACGGATCTGATCATTCGCCCCGCTCAGCGGGTACTTCAAGCTTTTTGCGGCAATGGGCTCGACGGGCGAGTCTTCGAAGCGATGCGTGGAATCCGCAAATGACGGGGCAGTAGACAGAGAGAGGGCGAGCAGACAAAACGCTTTCCATTTCATGACGGCATACTCTGTGTGTGAGCGCGGATTCTTGACCGAAACAGTGCGCGCTACAAGTAGATGCCGTGCTGAGGACGCTGTCAGATTGCATTGGACGGTATCCGACTTTGCTGCCGACTTAGCTGAACCTTTGGGAATGGCTGCTGCACCGGAAACGTCCGGCCGCTAATGAGGACAGCACCGGTCGCCTGACACAATGGCGCGGCCCGGCCAGCGGCACCGATCTCACACTGTCATCTTACTGTTTTCACTCATTCTGACTGCTTTTCCGTGACTGTGGCGCCGCTTTCGACATCGCCCTCTTCGCCTTGGCTGCCGCAGGACTTTTCCCCCGCTTCGGTCCAGACGCCCTGTCACAATGAGCCTGCGGCGAAAGATTCGCCCCAAACTGCGTAAGCCGAGTGACTGGACCATCAGCCCTCAATGGATCGGAGTTTTTACCGAAGACCAATCGAGCAGGCTTATCTTTGACAGTCATCACCATACCCATCCTCACACCAAAGAGACGCAGCACGCCCTCCAGCGTGCTGAGCTTCGGGTTCGACTTCCCACTCTCCAGCTCGTACAGGCTTTTCGTGGACATCTTGCACATCACTGCGAAGGTCTCTTGGTCAAGTCCTGTGACTTCGAGCCGCAAACGGCGGATGGAGGTCCCGATGGAGTCGAGTCCCACGGCGTTGTGCTCGACGATTTCCTTTATGAGTTGAGCACGCTCCTCAGGCTGTAGCTTTTTCATAGCAGCTCCCACTCCATGAGTCGCTTGTCCAGATTATTCACGGGTCGAGACGTTGCGTTCCGTATCGATTCAGGCGCATCGACCAGCAGATCGGATAACACTTCGACTGCCTCGGACGTACTCATCAGTAGTGAATCTTACCTCTAGCACTCCACTACCCGTCAGCAATTTAATGCTGATTATCAAGGGGCACATCGAATAACCGGCATTACTATGCTGATTATAAGCGTCAGCCCAAAGAAACCGGCATTTTAATGCCGGTTTTTCTAAAATGCGTCACACCACGGATCGACTAGGGTCAATGACGAGCTGAACTCAGGCACGGAACTAAGCATGCAGCTTCTTTACGTAGATCTATTTGCGGTCAATGCCGTTGCGGATTCGAACAGGCCTAACACGTCCGCTGATACGGCAACCAGGGGTAGCGTGATAGGGCATGAGATGAGGCAAGAATCTGAAAAGCACAGCTCCAGAAACGAAAAAACCCCGCAGACGTTAATCTGCGGGGCTTCTCGATGTATGGCGGAGAGATAGGGATTTGAACCCTAGGTACTGTTGCCAGTACAACGGATTTCGAATCCGTCCCGTTCGACCACTCCGGCATCTCTCCAATGGCGCGCATCATACCAGCAGTTTCGCGAAAGGCAAACCCCTATCGCAAAAAAAATCACGCGGTATCAGGCGCTTGCGTCGCCCGTGCGCTTACAGCGGCACGCCCAGGCGGCGGGCAACTTCTTCGTAGGCTTCGATGACGTCGCCCAGACCCTGGCGGAAGCGGTCCTTGTCCATCTTCTTGCGGGTTTCTTTGTCCCACAGGCGGCAGCCGTCCGGGCTGAATTCGTCGCCCAGGACGATCTGGCCGTGGAACACGCCGAACTCGAGCTTGAAGTCGACCAGCAGCAGGCCGGCGTCATCGAACAGCTGGGTGAGGATCTCGTTGACCTTCAGCGACAGGGTCTTCATGGTCGCCAGCTGGTCAGCGGTGCCCCAGCCGAATGCGACGACGTGGGACTCGTTGATGAAAGGGTCCCCCTTCTCGTCGTTCTTCAGGAACAGTTCGAAGGTCGAGGGCTCCAGCTTGATGCCTTCCTCGACGCCCAGGCGCTTGACCAGGCTGCCGGCGGCGTAGTTGCGCACCACGCATTCGACCGGAATCATGTCGAGCTTCTTGACCAGGCACTCGTTGTCGCTCAGCAGGGCGTCGAACTGGGTCGGCACGCCGGCGGCTTCGAGCTTCTGCATGATGAAGGCGTTGAACTTGTTGTTCACGGTGCCTTTGCGGTCGAGCTGCTCGATGCGCTTGCCGTCGAACGCCGAGGTGTCGTTGCGGAACAGCAGGACCAGGCGGTCGGCGTCGTCGGTCTTGTACACCGACTTGGCCTTGCCGCGGTAGAGTTCTTCGCGTTTTTCCATGATTGGGCTCCGCTTGCTTGAGTGGTGGGCTAGGCGATCTCGCGCCAGTCGAGCCCATGTTCCTGGTTGGCCACCTGGAGCCAGTCCGGGTCGCACCCCAAGGTGTCGACGAACTGCTGACGCGCCAGGTGTGGCAGGTTGTTCTTGCTGCTGAGGTGGGCCAGGACCAGGTGCTGCAAATCCTGCCAACCCAGCTCGGCGACCAGGTTGGCCGCCTGGTGGTTGTTCAAGTGCCCGAGATTGCCACCGACGCGCTGCTTGAGAAAATACGGGTAGTGCCCGCGGGCAAGCATGTCACGGCAGTGGTTGGACTCGATCAGCAACGCATCGAGGTCCTGGTAGCGGTCCAGCAGCCAGCCGTCGTAGGTGCCGAGGTCGGTGAGCATGCCGAAACGTCGCTGGCCGTCGCTGATCACGTACTGCAGCGGCTCTAGCGCGTCGTGCTCGACCCGCGCCGCACTGACCCGCAACGCACCGATCTCCAGGCTCTGGCCGCAGGCCAGGAAGCCACGGGCTTCGACCGGCTTGCGCAGGCCACGCAGCGTGCCCTGGCTGAGGTACACCGGCACGCCGTAGCGCCGTGACAGCAGGCCGACGCCATGCACGTGATCGGCGTGTTCGTGGGTGACCAGCACGGCGCTCAACTGGGCGGCCGACACCCCGAGCAGCGCCAGCCGCCGCTCGGTCTCGCGCAGGGAAAAGCCGCAGTCGACCAGGATGTACGTGTCACCACTGGCGATCAGCGTGCCGTTTCCCTGGCTTCCGCTTCCGAGGACGGCGAAGCGCACTTAACCCAGACGGTCCTGAATGGCGCTCAGCACGCGGCGTGCGACATCGGCCGGGGCTACGGTATTGATGTTCTTCTCGACCGTGACCTGGACGTTCTCGCCGACCTTGCTCAGGCGGATCTGGAAGCGCTCGGCGCGGGCTTCGCGCTCTTCGGCGGTCGGCGCGCTGCCGAACACGCGGCTCAGCAGGCCAGGCTTCTGCTCCTTGTCCTCGGGCTTCTCGGACAGGTTGATGTAGTACAGGCCCAGGCTGCGGTTGACGTCTTCGACGCGCCACTCGCCCTGCTCCAGCGCACGACCGACGCTCGACCAGGCGCGATCCAGGTCGGCGCCCAGGTTCAGCACCGGGTTGCCGCTGCCGTCTTCGGTCAGGCTCACGCGGCTCGGGGTGTCGAAGTCGCGTTCGGCGAGCAGCGACACCGAACCGCCCTGCTCGGCCGAACGGTTCATGCTGGCGAGCAACTGGTCGACCAGCAGCGCGTCGGCGCCAGGGTTGTTCGAGCTGGACGGGAAGTCCACGTCCTCGCTGCTGCCAGCAGGACGCTCGGCGCTGACCACGTAGATTTCGCTGGTGTTGCGTTGCACGCCGGGCTCGACACGCACACGGATGCGCACTTCGTTGTCGCGGCTGCTGGCACTGCTGGCCAGGCGCTGACCGAGGGCAGCGGACAGTTCGTCGAAACGCTGCCAGGTGCTGCTCAGCTCGCCAGTTTGCGGACGCTCTTCGGCGATGCGCAGGCCGTTGTCCTCGAAGAACTGGCGCGCCAGCGGCCAGACTTCGGCCGGGGCGTGCTGGGCCAGTACCCAGCGGTTGGCACCGCTGCGCTGCAGGGAATAGTCGCTGGCTGCGCCGGCCACCGACAGCGACTGCGGACGCGGGACTTCGAATTCGCCGGTGGCATTGTCGTCGGCGACGTTGCGCGGGATCGGCAGCAACGGATCGAGACGCTTGACGTGGGTGGCGTCCTGCGGGAGCTGCATCGGCGCCTGCTGGCGCGCTTGCAGGTAATCGCTGCCACGGTCACGGAAATAGCCGTCCTCGCCCCAGAGCCAGCCGCAACCGCTGGTGCTGGAGATGATCAGGGCAAGGGTGGTAAGACCAGCCAGTCGCTTCATGCGGGGTACTTCCTCGATTAAGCCAGTACGCCGCACTGGCGCAGGGCCTGGCGGACGACGTCGTGTTGGGAATCGCTCAGCCAGGTCAGCGGCAGGCGGATGCCGGTGTGCATGCGGCCCATTTCGGCCAGCGCCCACTTCACCGGGATCGGGTTGGCTTCGACGAACAGCTGCTTGTGCAGCGGCATGAGTCGGTCATTGATGGCGCGGGCCTTTTCGGCATCGCCGGCGAGTGCAGCCTCGCAGAGGTCGGCCATTTCGCGCGGGGCGACGTTGGCGGTCACCGAAATGTTGCCCTTGCCGCCCAGCAGCATCAGCTCGACCGCCGTCGGGTCGTCGCCGGACATCACCAGGAAGTCCTTGCTGACGCCGTCGAGGATCGCCTTGGCGCGGGCCAGGTCGCCGGTGGCTTCCTTGATGCCGATGATGTTCGGCACGCTCGACAGGCGGATCACCGTCTCGGCCTGCATGTCGCAGGAGGTACGGCCCGGCACGTTGTAGAGGATCTGCGGGATGTCGACGGCTTCGGCGACGTGCTTGAAGTGCTGGTACAGGCCTTCCTGGGTCGGCTTGTTGTAGTACGGCACCACCAGCAGGCAGGCATCGGCACCGGCGTTCTTGGCGTTCTGGGTCAGGTGCACGGCTTCGCGGGTGGAGTTGGCGCCCGTGCCGGCGATGACCGGGATGCGGCCCTGGACACGCTTGACGACGAATTCGATGACCTGAATGTGTTCTTCGACGTCGAGGGTGGCGGACTCGCCGGTGGTGCCGACAGCAACGATCGCGTGGGTGCCGTTGTCCAGGTGGAAGTCGACAAGTTTGCCCAGGCTGTCCCAGTCAAGATGCCCGTGTGCATCCATGGGTGTGACCAATGCCACCATACTGCCCGCAATCATGAAGCTGCTCCTGCCGGAAAAAGAGAGCGGTAATGGTACTGGCGCCATCGGGCTTGTACAAGCGAAGGTGGCGGTCGGAGCATTCCCCTGAGCGCCGGTTTTCGCTACCCTTCTTCCTTTGCTCGGTACAATCCGGCCCGCCGGGCCGTCGACGATGCCCACTGCCAGCGCCCAGGCCCTCGTGCATGGGTCAGGGGCCTGTCACCTGCAGGTCCGACGTCGCCTTACCGACCGCCCATCGCTTTAGGAATGTTGCATGTCCACCGCCCCCGTCCGCGAACAATTTCTCGTCATCAGCGCCCTGGGCGCCGATCCCATGGTACTGGCCAACGTACTGAGCCAGGCCGCCTTCGACAACCGCTGCGCCGTGGTCAGCTCGCGCCTGAGCCGCCATGGTGAAACCAGTGCACTGGTGCTGCAGGTCGGCGGCAGCTGGGACGCCCTGGCGCGCCTGGAAGCCGGCCTGCCCAGCCTGGGCAAGAAGCACGCCTTCACCCTCAACGTGGTGCGCAGCGCCGACCTGGAGGTGCGCCCGCAGGCGCTGCCGTACGTCGCCTACGTCAGCGCGGCCTACCGCCCCGACATCGTCAGCGAGCTGTGCCAGTTCTTCCTCGACCACCGCATCGAGCTCGACGCCATGACCTGCGACACCTACCTGGCGCCGCAGACCGGCAGCAGCATGCTCAACGCCACCTTCACCGTGATCCTGCCGGCCGGCACGCAGATCAGCTGGCTGCGCGACCAGTTCCTGGACTTCGCCGACGCCCTCAACCTGGATGCGCTGATCGAACCGTGGCGCCCGCAGAACCCGATGTAAGGAGCCCCTCGTGACCGTCGAGATCGATCAACCCGTTCCGGACTTCACCGCCCAGGCCACCGCCGGCCAGACCGTCACGCTGTCGGCGTTCAAGGGCCGGCAGGTGGTGCTGTACTTCTACCCCAAGGACAGCACCCCCGGCTGCACCACCCAGGGCCAGGGCTTTCGCGACCAGCTCGACGCCTTCGAGGCGGCCAACACCGTGGTGTTCGGCATCTCGCGCGACGGGCTCAAGTCCCACGAGAACTTCAAGGCCAAGCAGGGCTTCACCTTCGAGCTGATCAGCGACAAGGACGAGGCGCTCTGCCAGCTGTTCGACGTGATCAAGCTGAAGAAGCTCTACGGCAAGGAGTACCTGGGCGTGGATCGCAGCACGTTCCTGATCGACCGGGACGGCGTGTTGCGCCAGGCCTGGCGTGGGGTCAAGGTGCCGGGTCATGTGGAGGCGGTGCTGGCCGCTGCCCAAGCACTGAATCGCCAGGGCTGAGCGCCGTGGCGTGATAAGGCGCCGGGGGTAGAGGGGCTTGGTGTGTGGGCGCTGCGTGTCAGGGATACGGTTCAGTGAGGCGGTATCGGTGGAGGTTCGCCTGATACAGAGCAGGCGCTGATCTTATGGGCCCTGCGGGCCCAATCGCGGCACAGGGGCCGCTCCCACAGGGACCGCGGCGACCTGCATAGCCGCGGTGGGGCTACGGGTGTAGGAGCGGCCCCTGCCGGGACGCCGGACCGACCGCGATTGGGTCCGCCAGGGCCCACATTAGCACTTGGCAAAAACCATAGAATCTCTCACAGGTGACCGCGACAGCCTGCGACACTGTGGTGTGGCTACGGGTGCCAGGGCGCCGGACCGGCCGCGATGAGCCGCAAGGCGGCCGTAAAATCAATCAGCACCCACAGCCTGGACCGCCTGGCTGATCTGACGGCCTGACGCCCTACTGTGGGAGCTGGCTTGCCAGCGATAGGGCCTTCGAAGGCCCCTACCCTCTGCCAGGACGCCGTCAGAGCAACGGCGCCACCTCTGGCTCGCGCCGTGGCCAGGCGTCGAGCACGGCCTTGAACAGCGTCGCCAGCGGGATGGCGAAGAAGATCCCCCAGAACCCCCACATCCCGCCGAACAGCAGCACCGCGCAGATGATCGCCACCGGGTGCAGGCTCACCGCCTCGGAGAACAGCAGCGGCACCAGCACGTTGCCGTCCAGCGCCTGGATGATCGCGTATACGGCCATCAGGTAGATGAACTGATCCTCCCATCCCCACTGGAACAACGCGATCAGGGTCACCGGCACGGTCACCACCACCGCGCCCACGTAGGGCACCACCACCGACAGACCGACCAGCAGAGCCAGCAGCGCCGCGTAGTTGAGCCCCAGGCTGATGAAGGCGATGTAGGTGGCGATGCCGCAGATCAGGATCTCGATGCCCTTGCCGCGGATGTAGTTGGCGATCTGACGGTTCATCTCGTCGCCCACGCGGGTGAGCAGCGCACGCTCGCGCGGCAGGTAGCCGCTAACCCAACGCGCGATCAGCTCGCGGTCCTTGAGGAAGAAGAACACCAGGATCGGCACCAGCACCAGGTAGATCATGGCGTTGACCAGCAACGGCAGGCTCGACAGCGAGAAGGTCAGCGCCCACTGGCCGAACTTGCCGATCTCGCCGCGCACCGACTCGATGGCGCGCAGCACCTGCTCGTCGGACACCAGGTGCGGGTAGCGCTCCGGCAGCAGCAGCAACAGCGACTGCCATTTGCCGAGCATGCCCGGCAACTCGTTGAACAAGGTGATCAACTGGTGCCAGAGCAAGGGCACCAGCACCAGCAGGAACACCGCCAGCGCACCCATGAACAGGGTGAACACCAACCCCACCGCCACGCCCGTCGGCACCTTCAGGCGCTCCAGCGCGTTGACCAGCCCCTGCATGAGAAAGGCCAGCACCATGCCGGCCAGGACAGGCGCGAGCATGCCACCCAAGGTCAGGACGGCGGTGAAACCCAGCAACAGCAGGACGGCCAGCACCACGGCCTCTTCGTCGGAGAAGTAGCGCTGGATCCAGGTGCGAAACACGTTGAACATCGGGGTTCCTTGAAGTCGGCTCACGCCTTGCGCAGCCAGTAGGTGAACTCGCCGGCCTCGGCCGTCTCCTGCAGCAGGGCATGCCCGGAGAGCTGCGCGAAAGTGCGGAAGTCGCGCTGTGACCCGGCGTCGGTGACCACCACCTTGAGCACGGCACCACTCTCCAGGCCATTGAGCGCCATCTTGGCCTTGAGCAAGGGCAGCGGGCAATTGAGGCCGCGCGCGTCGAGTTCGGCAGCGCAGGTCAAAGGGTCGGACATGGTCGGTCTCCAGGGCGAACGATTGGCCCTGACGCTCGCGCCAGGGCCGCCTAGGATACCGCCACTGGTCGTTGCCGTGCGAGCGGGCTACAGTAGGCGTCTTTGACCGACGCGAGCTCGTTGCATGAATCCACTGCGCCCCGCCCTGCTGACGCTGGCCTTGCTGATGGCCCTGCCGGGGCATGCCGACGACCTGCCGTCACTGGGGGATGCCAGCTCCGCGATCGTCTCGCCGCAGCAGGAGCACCAGCTGGGCCGCGCCTGGCTCAGCCTGCTGCGCAGCCAGGTACGCCAGCTCAGCGACCCGCAGCTCAAGGACTATGTGGAGACCAGCGTCTATCGCCTGGCCGAGACCAGCCAGCTGCAGGACCGGCGCCTGGAATTCATCCTGATCGACAGCCGCGAACTCAACGCCTTCGCCGCACCGGGCGGCATCGTCGGGGTCAACGGCGGGCTGTTCCTCAACGCCCAGACCGAGGGCGAATACGCGTCGGTGCTGGCCCACGAACTGGCGCACTTGTCGCAGCGCCACTTCGCCCGCGGCGTCGAAGCCCAGCAGCGCATGCAGATGCCGATGATGGCCGCCCTGCTCGCGGGGATCGTGCTGGCCGCCGCCGGGGGTGGCGATGCCGGGATCGCCACCATCGCCGGTACCCAGGCCGCCGCGATCCAGGAGCAACGACGCTTCTCGCGGCAGAACGAACAGGAAGCCGACCGCATCGGCATCCAGAACCTGGAAAAGGCCGGTTACGATCCACGCAACATGCCGACCATGTTCGAGCGACTCATGCGCCAGTACCGCTTCGATGGCAAGCCGCCGGAATTCCTGCTGACCCACCCGGTCACCGAATCGCGGATCGCCGATACCCGCAACCGCGCCGAACAGGCTCCCAAAGGCGGCGTCGAGGACAGCCTGCGCTACCAGCTGATCCGCGCCCGCGTGGCGCTCACCTATGAAGGCACCCCAGGGTTGGCGGCCAAACGTTTCCGCGCCCAGCTCGACGAGAACCCCAACCTGGACGCCGCGCGTTACGGCCTGGCCCTGGCGCAGATCCAGGGCGGGCAGTTGAACGAGGCCCGTGCCAGCCTCAAGCCGCTACTGGCCAAGGCGCCTGACGACATCACCTACAACCTGGCGCAGATCGAGCTGGAGATCACCAACAACCGCCTGGACGAGGCCGAGCAGCGCATCGAGCGGCTGCGCACCTCCTATCCTGGCAACTACCCGCTCAAGCAGGCGCGCGCCGACCTGCTGGTCAAGCTCAAGCGCCCGGCCGAGGCGGAAAAGGTGCTCGAGGACCTGCTCAAGAGCCGGTCGGACGACCCGGATGTCTGGTACGACATGGCGGAAGTGCGAGGCCTGTCGGGCAACACCATCGGGCTGCACCAGGCCCGGGCCGAATACTTCGCGCTGGTGGGGGACTTCGACCAGGCGATCCAGCAGCTCGACTTCGCCAAGCGCCGGGCGGGCGACAACTTCCAGCTGGCGTCGCGGATCGATGCGCGCCAGCGCGAGATGCTGGAGCAGGAGCGGATGGTCAAGGACATGATGCGCTGAGGCCGTGGCATCAGCGCCCTGAATACATCACGCCCTCACTGTCTATTCGACGAGCCGAAAGCTCACGCCACCTCAGGCATTCCCCGCCACGCGCATGCGCGCCGCCTGGGTGAAGTCCAGCATGCGCTTGAGCGGCTTGATCGCCCGAGGCACCAGGGCCGGGTCGACGGTGATCTCATTGCTGCCCTGGCGCAGGCACTCCAGCGTCCGCTCCAGGGTGTTCATCGCCATCCACGGGCAATGCGCGCAGCTGCGGCAGGCCGCGCCGTTCCCGGCGGTAGGCGCCTCGATGAACACCTTGTCCGGACACAGCTGCTGCATCTTGTAGAAGATGCCTCGGTCGGTGGCGACGATGAACGTACGGTGAGGCAAGGTCTGCGCGGCGGCGATCAGCTGGCTGGTGGAACCTACGGCATCGGCCAGGTCGATCACCGACTCGGGCGACTCCGGGTGCACCAGGATCGCGGCGTCGGGGTACAACGCTTTCATGTCGGCCAACTGCCGCGACTTGAATTCCTCGTGCACGATGCAGGCACCATCCCACATCAGCATGTCGGCCCCGGTCTGCTTCTGGATGTAGCGCCCCAGGTGCTGATCCGGCCCCCAGAGAATGGTCTCGCCGTTGTCCATCAGGCTTTCGACGATCTCCAGGGCGCAACTGGACGTCACCACCCAGTCGGCGCGGGCTTTCACCGCCGCCGAGGTGTTGGCGTACACCACCACGGTGCGCTCGGGGTGCTGGTCGCAGAAGGCCGAAAAGTCGCCCACCGGGCACCCCAGGTCGAGCGAGCAGGTCGCCTCCAGGGTCGGCATCAGCACGCGCTTTTCCGGATTGAGGATCTTCGCCGTCTCGCCCATGAAGCGAACGCCGGCCACCACCACGGTGCTGGCGGCGTGCTGGTTGCCGAAGCGGGCCATTTCCAGCGAGTCGGACACGCAGCCGCCGGTCTCTTCGGCCAAGGCCTGGATCACCGGGTCGCAGTAGAAATGCGCCACCAGCACGGCGTCCCGTGCCTTGAGTTCAGCGGCGATGGCCTGGCGGTAGTCGGCTTCCTGCTCGGGCGTGAGCGGGACGGGCTGCTTGGCGTCGAGGTGGGCTTGAACCAACAGGCGTTCGGAAATCTGAGTCATGATCGCGGGACCCTGAGCGCATGCACGCGCGTCAATCGAGTGTACTGCCGGGCCCTGGCAGATCGGCTGGCAGGGCTGGACGGTCTCACGGCGACCTTCACGGCCCCTCTGCGGGCACGGGTTATTATGGCCGCCGAAGGCTACAGCCAATCGCAGTCGGGCAAAAGCGTTTTTTTGCAGGGAAACCCCCAGATGACGGGCGTCACCTGGGGGGACCGACGCGTGCCTTAGCCGCGCGGTGCGAGCATGCCCAGACGGGCTTGCAGGAAGGCGGCGAACTGCTCGACGGTCATCTTCTGGCCGTTGAACTCGACCGCGCCATCGGCGTAGTCGAAGCTGGCCAGCACGTCATCGCCCTGCGCCGTCGCCAGGCCACTCTGCACGGCCATGACACCGACCATCTCACCGGCCTGGTTGGACTGCATGGCGATGGACTGCGGATCGGCCTGACCTTCGAGCAGGCCCTGGAAGGCCACCAGGTCGGCGATCATCGGCTTGGACAGCACCAGCTTGCCGTGCACGGTGCTGACGATCTCGCGGGCCAGTTGATCGTTGGGCACATCGAAGGAGGCCGGGTCGCTCAGCTGGGTCTTGAGCACCAGGCGGCTTTCGCCTCGGGCGGTCTTGAACGACAACTGCTCCAGGGCGATCTGCGGCTTGGCCGACAAGGCCTTGTGCAGGTCGGCATGGACCTTGGGCTTGTCCTCGGGCGACAGGGTCGGGACGAACTGGCGCCCTTCGGCCGCGGCCTGCTGCATCTCGGGCAGGAACTGCTGGTACCACTCGCTCAGCGACTGCAGCGCCGGCACGTCCAGCGACTTGAAGCTCATGACCATGGCCGCACTGCCCAGCGCGCGACCGTCGTAGCTGATCTCGCTGGTCTTGTATTCCACGCTGCCGCCCAGGTGCTCTTCACCCTCGGCGGTGTAGACGTTGTTCTGCTCGACGCCCTTGAACAGCAGCGTCTTCTGCTCAGGCCCGAAGACCATGCGCATTTCGTCCACGCTCATGTCGATGTGGCCGAAGAAGAAGTCGGCCTTGTTCTTGCGCTCCAGCTCGCCACCGAGCTTCATGCCGTCGAGCTGGAATTTCACCGGCAACTGCTCGGGCACGACCAGGGTCATCTGCAACTGCTGGGCATCGGCATGGATCTTGGCCTTGCTGCCTTCGCGGTCGCCCTCGACCGACAGCTTCAGGCCCGAGAAGTCCACGGCGCTGCCGTCATCGGCGGTGAACTTGACCGGCAACGCCTCCAGCTCGGTGTTCACGCCGCCGCCATAACCCAGGGCGGTATGGGCCTTCAGGGGGCTCTTGCCGCCAGCGGCGTCGAACCAGGGCTGCGTCTGCTCGGAGCGCTCCAGCTCACTGTTGCTGGCGGCCATGACCGGCAGCAGCTGCAAGCGCTTGACCCGCGACCAGGGGAAGGGGCCGTGCTCGATGTGATCGACGATGCCGACATCCAGGTTCAGGGGCTCGGCGCCCAGGTTCACGTTGCGTGCGATCAGGCGGTAGTGGGCGACGCTGCTGAACCAGTGCCGCTCCAGGGAGGCCAGCTCGAGCGTCACGCTCCCACCGGTACCGACCACGGCCTTGCTCAGTTCGTGATTGCCCTGCTCCACCGCGCGCTGGAGTTCGGCAGGAAGCCGCTCGCCGGTGTACCAGGCACCGGCTGTGGTGGCCACGGCGATGGCGACGACCAGGCCGGAAAGAATACCTACAGATTTCTTCATGAAATGAACCGATTGCTGTCCTTGGGGAACGCGCGACACCTGCGCCGCGCACGAGGGTGCCCAAGGATACCACCTTGCGCTGCCCTGCCAATCGGCGGTTGGGCCAGGGCAGTATTGTGTCGGCACGGGCCTAGCTGCATCATGACGCTCTACTTCGAGACGACAGGCTTTTCATGAACGCACCCGCGCCCTCCCCGTCGGCCCCAGGACGCTGCAAGCGCCTCAAGGCGGCCAGCAGCAGCGAGCATGACACCGTCGACCAGTTGGTGATGTCGGTACGGCCATTCGACGATCGCGAGCGCTACGTGCGCTTCCTGACCGTGCAACACCGTTTTCACGGCAGTCTGCAGGCGTTGTACAGCGACCCTTCCCTCAACCGTCGCTTGCCTGGCCTGGCCCTGCTCTCGCGCTTCGACGCCGTGCAGCAGGACCTTCGCGACCTGGGTGTGACGGTACCGCCAGCGCCCGAGCCGGTAGATGCCACCGTCGCCCAGGCGCTGGGCTGGCTGTACTGCAGCGAAGGCTCCAACCTGGGCGCGGCGTTCCTGTTCAAGCAGACGCAACGGCTGGGCCTGGACGCCGAGCGGGGTGCCCGGCACCTGGCCCCTCACCCGGACGGGCGCGCCCTGCACTGGCGTGAGTTCGTCGCCGCCCTGGATGGACTGGACTTGAACGACGCCCAGGAGGCGCACGCCATCGAAGGCGCCATCGCGGCCTTCGACAGTTACCGTCGGCATGTGCGTGAGGTGTTCGAGCTGGAGGCCGCCACGGCCTGAACCCTGAACCGTGTGTCGCCTTGGCGGTGAGGCGCCGGACGGTGCGGACGGCGCCGAGCAAGGTAAAGGCGCTAAACGGAAAAAGCCCGCGTCCAAGACTGGACGCGGGCTTTTTCGTGCTGCATATGGTGGGTCGTGTAGGATTCGAACCTACGACCAATTGGTTAAAAGCCAACTGCTCTACCAACTGAGCTAACGACCCGTTGGATGGCGCGTATAATACTGATTTCTAACGGGAAATCAACACCCCTGCGCACATTTTTTCAGAAATAACGGGTCGGGTCGGCGACGCCGGCGTTTCTGAAGCCGTCCGCCCGCAGACGGCAGCTGTCGCACTTGCCACAGGCACGCCCATCGGCATCGGCCTGGTAGCAGGACACGGTCAGGCTGTAGTCGACACCGCGCGCCAGCCCCGCCTGGACGATCTGCGCCTTGCTCATGTTCTGCAACGGCGCCTGGATGCGGAAGCCCTGCCCTTCCACCCCGGCCTTGGTCGCCAGGTTGGCCAGGCGCTCGAAGGCTTCGACGAACTCGGGCCGACAGTCGGGGTACCCGGAGTAGTCCACGGCGTTGACGCCGATGAAGATGTCCCGCGCCTCGAGCACCTCGGCCCAGCCGAGCGCCAGTGACAGGAAGACGGTGTTGCGCGCCGGCACGTAGGTGACCGGGATGCCTTCTCCGGGTGTTTCCGGCACATCGATGGTGCTGTCGGTCAAGGCAGAGCCACCGATGCCGTCGAGGTTCAGGCCGATGACCTTGTGCTCGACGACACCCAGGTCACGTGCGACCCGGGCAGCGGCCTGCAGCTCGGCGCGATGGCGCTGGCCGTAGTCGAAACTCATGGTGTAGCAGCGGTACCCCTGGGCCTGGGCCATGGCCACCACGGTCGCCGAATCGAGCCCGCCGGACAGCAGGATGACTGCGCGTTTTTCTGTCATGGGATGTCCTCTTGGGTCAGCGGCCAGGCTCGTCGTTCCACAGCAGCTTGTGCAGCTGCAACTGGAAGCGAACCGGAAGGTTATCGGCGACGATCCAGTCCGCCAGGTCGGTAGCGCTGACCTGGCCATGGCTGGGCGAGAACAGCACCTCGCCAGCGCGTTGCGCCAGATCGTGCTGGATCAGCCGAGACACGGCCCAGTCGTAGTCCTCGCGCGAGCAGATGACGAACTTGACCTGGTCGTTGCGGGTCAGGTGCTCGATGTTCTCGTAGCGGTTGCGATGGGCTTCCAGCGAGCCGGGCGTCTTCAGGTCGACGACGCGGCTGACGCGCGGGTCCACCACCGAGATGTCCAGCGCACCGCTGGTTTCCAGCGACACCTCAAAGCCGGCGTCGCACAGGCGCTGCATCAGCGGCAACGCATTGGGCTGGGCCAGGGGCTCGCCACCGGTGACGCAGACGTAGCGCGGGCGGAAGCCGGCGACCTGCTCGAGGAGGTCATCGAGGGTGCGCTGCGTGCCGCCGGTGAAGGCGTAGGCGCTGTCGCAGTACTGGCAGCGCAGCGGGCAGCCGGTCAGGCGGACGAAAACGGTCGGCAGGCCAGCCGTTCTGGTTTCACCCTGGAGTGAATAGAACACTTCGGTGATGCGTAATGTGTCTTGCATGATCGCCATGGGCTGGCCAGCTGAACAGGCTGACCGCCTCCGTCAGGCACTGACGCGAACTCGACAGAGCGTTATCCGCGACAGCGTAGGTGAAAAAAAGGGTGGGAATTCTAACGGAAAAACCCGCGACGGGCGCGGGTTTCTCACGAACGGCGTGGATCAGAGCTTTTGCAGGTCGCGCTGGGCGAGCTGGGCGGCCGACGTACCGGGGTACTGGCTGATCACCTGCTGGAGGATGCCCTTGACCTTGTCGGTATGCCCCATGCGACGCTCTACGTCAGCCAGCTTGTACAGCGAATCCGGCACCTTGCTGTGCTTGGGATAGGCTTGGCTGACCTTGGCGAAAGCCTGGCTGGCGCTGGGCAGATCGCCCTTGGCCAGGTTCACTTCACCCAACCAGTACTGGGCATTGCCGGCGTACTGGCTATTGGGGTACTTGCGCAGGAACGCATTGAACGCCTGGCTGGCCTTTTCGAAATCCTTGGCCTTGATCAGGTCGAAGGCAGCGTCGTAGTACAGCTTTTCCTTGGCCGGATCACCGGGCTCGGCGCTGGCAGCGGCAGGCGCTGCCGCATTCGACGCAGGGGTGCCAGCAGCAGCGCCGCTGGCGGAATTCTCGGATGGTACGGTGGGGGCCGGAGCGCTGCTGAGGCGACGATCCAGGTCCTGGTAACGTTCCAGGCCTTCCTGTTTCATGCGCGCCACATCGTTTTGCAGCTCTTCGATGATGCCCTGTTGCCTTGAAATCTGGTCCTGCATTTGCTGCAACTGCATGAACAGTTGACCCTGTGCCGAAGGCGGGGTCGAAACCCCACCTCCGGCATAGGCGCCGTTCGTGCCGTAACCTGCCGGCGGATAGCTGCTGGAGCCACCACTGCCGGCATTGTCATTGATGACAGGGACCGCAGCCCAGGCCGCAAGCGGCAGGCTGAGGGCGAGGACGGTTACAACACGACGGCCGATGCGCATGACGAATTACTTACGCAGCTCGACGCGACGGTTCTGAGCCCAGGACTGCTCGTCGTTACCGGTTGCTACTGGACGCTCTTCGCCGTAGGAAACCAGTTCCAGCTGAGCTGGGGAAACGCCTTGCAGTACCAGGTAGCGCTGAACGGCCTTGGCACGACGCTCGCCCAGAGCCATGTTGTACTCACGGGTACCGCGCTCGTCGGTGTTGCCTTCCAGAACGACACGGTTGCCGTTGGCTTTCAGGTCTTTGGCGTGAACGTCCAGAGCGCGCATGGCTTCTGGCTTCAGGTCGGAGCTGTCGTATTCGAAGTAGAAGGTGGTGATAGCGCGCAGAGCAGCTTCTTCGCTCAGGCTGCCATCGACGGCACCGCTGTTGGAACCGGAGCTGTAACCAGCGTTAGGGTCTACCGCGCCCGAACCTTCACCTGCATTGTCACCGCCCTTGGAGGAGCAACCTACAGCCACAGCCATGGCCAGAGCCAGCGCAGCGAATTTACCAAACTTCAGCATTTCCATCGTGAAACTCCTAATGAAACCCCAGTGTGTTAAGCAAAGTTATTACGCCGCAATCAGTTCAGGTAGGGGGACCAGGACGGTTCTCTGACTTCGCCTTGAGCGGTAGGAAGCGGGAGCCTCACGCGTCCGTTGAGAGAGACGAGCATCAAGACTCCCCGGCCCTGCTGGCGGGTGGCGTAGATTAGCATGGTGCCGTTGGGTGCAACAGTAGGCGATTCATCAAGACTGGTGTCGGAGAGAATCTTTACACTTCCCCGTTGCAAGTCTTGCGCCGCCACTTTGAAGTTGGTGAACCCTTGTTGGCGATGAATCATCACCAGCGTCTTTTCATCGGCCGAGAGTTTCGGGTTGGCGTTGTAGTTGCCGACGAAGGTCACACGCTCGGCACCACCGCCATTCACACCGGTCTTGTAGATCTGTGGCTTGCCGCCACGGTCGGACGTGAAGTACAGGGTGTTGCCATCCTTGCCCCAGAACGGTTCGGTATTGATGCCAGGACCTGCGGTGACGCGGCTGATCTGACGCGAACCCATGTTCATCACATAGATGTCCGGGTTGCCGTCCTTGGACAGCACGAAGGCCAGGCGCGAACCATCCGGCGACCAGGCCGGTGCGCCGTTGAGGCCTTCGAAGTTGGTGATCTGCTCACGACGACCCGTGTCGATGTGCTGGACGAAGATGCGCGGACGGCGCTGTTCGAACGACACGTAGGCGATGCGCTTGCCATCGGGTGCGAAGCGCGGCGACAGGATCGGCTCGCGCGATTGCAGCAAGGTCACGGCGCGGGCACCGTCATAGTCCGAACGCTGCAGGGTGTAGCGGGTGTTGTCGGTGGAGAAACGCTCGGCGGTCACGTACAGCAGGCGCGTCGAGAACGCCCCCTTGATGCCGGTGAGCTTCTCGAACGACTGGTCGGCGATGTAGTGGGACATGTCGCGCAGTTGATCGACGGTGCCCGATACGCTGCCGGTCATGACCTGCTGCTCGGTGGCCACGTTGAACAGTGCGTACTGCACCTGCAGGCGGCCGCCTGCGGGGGCGATGCTACCGACCATCACGTACTGCGCGCCCAGGGCTTTCCAGTCGCGGAAGATGACTTCGCTGGCCTGACTCGGCTGGCTGATCATGTTCTGCCGGGGAATCGGCGAATAGTAGCCCGAGTTGCGCAGGTCAGTGCCGATGATGTCGGCCATGTCCTCGGGCAGCACGCTGCCGCCCTGCACACCGAAGGGCACGACGGCAATGGGCGTGGCCCGGTCGCTACCGCTGGTGACCAGGATGTTCTTTTCTTCTGCCAGCGCCAGGCCTGCGAAACAGCAGACCATCACCAGCAATCCTCTGAGCACTTTAATCACAACGCGAGATCCTCAGGTGTAAATGTCATCTTGAATGAGCGGTAGGGATTGAAATCGTTAGGCTTCAGTCCTTGCATCTCGGTCAAGCGTCCAATGTTCTTCACCGCTGCCACTGCCGAACTGTCGAACGGACCATCGCCACTGGAGCGTGCCACGCTCACGTTGGTGACGGTGCCATCGGGCAGCATGTTGATCTGCAGCACCACGGCCATGCCCTTGCGTGCCGAAGGCGGACGTGCCCACCCTTCGGATGCGCGCATGCGGATCAGGTCGTCGAAATCGCCGGCCACCTGGTCACCACGCTCATCGGCCAGCGCCTGCTGACGCTCGGTGCTGTCGGACAGAAGTTCGGCCAGCGCCTGTGCCTTCTTGTCCTCGGCCGCCTTGCGCGCCGCTTCCTGAGCCTTCTTCTTCTGGGCATCCGCGGCGGCCTTCTGCTTGGCCTCCTCGGCAGCCTTCTTCTTCGCGTCCTCGGCCGCCGCTTTCTTCTTGGCGTCCTCGGCCGCTTTCTTCTTCGCGTCTTCGGCCGCCTTTTTCTTGGCGTCCTCGGCCGCTTGTTTCTTGGCCTCCTCGGCCGCCTGCTTCTTGGCGTCCTCGGCCTGCTTCTTGGCCTCTTCGTCGGCCTTTTTCTTGGCCTCTTCCTCAGCCTTCTTCTTGGCGATGTCGGCCTTCTGCTTCTCCGCGGCCTTCTTGGCCTCGTCGGCCTTCTTCGCCTCGGCAGCCTTCGCCGCTTCCGCCTTCTTGGCTTCGGCAGCTTTCGCGGCTTCGGCGGTCTTGGCGGCCTCTTCGGCCTTCTTGGCTTCGGCGGCCTCGCGCGCGGCTTCGGCCTTTTGAGCGGCGTCGGCTTTCTTTTGTTCCGCGGCCTTCACCGCCTGCTGCTCGACCTTCTTCTGCTCGAGCTGCTCGACTTCGGTCTGGCGTGCGGCAGTCTTCTTGGCCTCTCCGGCGATCTTCTGATTGGTCTGGGTGGTCGCCTGGCTCTTGGACTTGAGTTGATAGAGCGTAGCCTGAACGATCGGTTTGGACGGCGGCAATTCTGGCGTCATGGCGAAACTGACGAACAGCAGGCCGAACACCAGTACGTGCAGACCGACGGCCCAGACCGTGGGCCAGAAGTAGCTCTCCGAGGCGGATGGCTCTCGCTGCTGCATCAGGGCGCCTCGGTGATCAGGCCAACGTTACCGACACCGGCCTGCTGCAAACCGCCCATCGCGCCCATGACCGCGCCGTAGTCGACCGCCTTGTCGCCGCGGATGAAGACCTGGGTCTGCTTGCCCTGGTCGCGCCCGGCGGCGATGATCTTGGTCACGGCGCTGGTCATGTCCGGCAAGGTCATGGCCTTGTCCATCTGCTTGTCGGTATCGACCTCGCTGCCGAGGTTCCAGTAGTAGGTCTTGTCGGCCTTGATCGAGATGGTGAGGATCTGCACGTTGTTGTCCTGCGGCAAAGCCTCGCTGGACACCTTGGGCAGATCGACCTTCACACCCTGGTTGAGCATGGGAGCGGTCACCATGAAGATGACCAGCAGCACCAGCATCACGTCGATGTAGGGCACCACGTTCATCTCGGCGACCGGCTTGCGTTTGTGGCGAACTCGGGCCATGGGCTTCTACCTGCTCACTCTTCGCTGGTGTGCACTTTACGGTGCAGGATTGCCTGGAACTCGTCGGCGAACGTGTAGTAACGGCCGATCAGCACTTCGCTGCGTGCAGCGAAACGGTTGTAGGCGATGACGGCGGGGATCGCGGCGAACAGGCCGATCGCGGTGGCGATCAGGGCTTCGGCGATGCCGGGTGCCACGGTGGCCAGGGTGGCCTGCTGGGCGCTGGCCAGGCCACGGAACGAGTTCATGATGCCCCACACGGTGCCGAACAGACCGATGTACGGGCTGGTGGAACCGACGGTGGCGAGGAACGGCAGCCCTTGTTCGAGCTTTTCTTCCTCGCGGGAGATGGCCACGCGCATGGCACGGCCCACGCCTTCCATCACCGCGTCGGGATCGACGCCCGGCTGCTGACGCAGGCGCGAGAACTCCTTGAAGCCGGCACGGAACACCTGCTCCACGCCCGAGTCCGGGTCCGGGTTGCTGCCGGCCTGGCGGTACAGCTTGGACAGGTCGATGCCTGACCAGAAGCGTTCCTCGAAGGCATCCAGCGCACGACGACCGGCGCGCAGCATGGTGCTGCGCTGAAAGATCATGACCCACGAGGTCACCGATGCGGCCACCAGGGTCAGCATCACCAGCTGTACGACAACGCTGGCATTACTGACCAGGCTCCACATGGAGGTATGGTCGACGACGTTAGCTTCCACGCTTAATCTCCTGCGTTCGATTGAGTACCCAGGCCGCTCGCCATGAAAGCGTCGCGCAGTTCAGGAGGAAGGGCCCGGGGTTTGAATGTATCGGCACGTACGGCGGCCACCAGCACTTGCCCTTCGCAGAGCAACTGCCCGTCCGCCTCGCGCCAGACCTGTTGCACGAAGCGCAGGCTGGCACGGTTGAGCTCGAGCACCTGGGCAGTCACCCGCAGGGCGTCGTCCAGGCGTGCGGGCGCGTGGTAGCGCGCCTGGCTGGAATGAACGACGAACAACAGGTTCGAGGCAGCGAGCGCGGACTGGGAGAACCCCAGCTGGCGAAGCCACTCGGTGCGTGCACGCTCCATGAACTTGAGGTAGTTGACGTAATACACCACGCCGCCCGCATCGGTGTCCTCGTAGTACACGCGACACTGATGTGCGAACGGTTCCAGTCCATTTTGCGCGCGCATACTCTAGTGCTTACTCCTCGACTTGCCAATCCGCCCGGACAACTGTTTTTTCACGCACCGATCCAGCGCAGGGCCGGCCTGTCGCCACGCCAGCGGTAGGACCGCAAAAACCCGATTTCGATCGGTCATCCGTCGCTCGGCTCGGAAAATGTACGGGGGTCCTCGAGCCGTCCGGGGATGTTGAGGCCGAAGTGCAGGTAGGCGTGGCGCGTCACGACCCGGCCACGGGGCGTGCGCATGATGTAGCCCTGCTGGATCAGGTAGGGTTCCAGCACGTCCTCAATGGTGTGGCGCTCTTCACTGATGGCGGCGGCCAGGTTGTCCACGCCGACCGGCCCGCCATCGAACTTCTCGATCATGGTCAGCAGCAGGCGCCGGTCGGAGTGGTCGAAGCCACGCTCGTCGACATCCAGCAGGTTCAGCGCCATGTCGGCGACCGCCTTGGTGATCTGGCCCTTGCCACGCACCTCGGCGTAGTCACGCACGCGCCGCAGCAAGCGGTTGGCGATACGCGGCGTGCCACGGGCCCGGCGGGCGATCTCGTAGGCGCCCTGCTCCTCGATGACCAGCCCCAGGATGCCGGCCGAGCGGGCGACGATGGTGGCCAGGTCCTGGTTGCCGTAGAACTCCAGGCGCTGGACGATACCGAAGCGGTCGCGCAGGGGGTTGGTCAGCATGCCAGCACGGGTGGTCGCCCCGACCAGGGTGAACGGCGGCAGGTCGAGCTTGATCGAACGCGCCGCCGGCCCCTCGCCGATCATGATGTCGAGCTGGAAGTCCTCCATCGCCGGGTACAGCACTTCCTCGACCACGGGCGAAAGCCGGTGGATCTCGTCGATGAACAGCACGTCGTGCGGCTCGAGGTTGGTCAGCATGGCCGCCAGGTCACCCGGCCGCTCCAGGATCGGCCCGGACGTGCTCTTGACCGAGACGCCCATCTCGTTGGCGATGATGTTGGCCAGGGTGGTCTTGCCCAGCCCGGGTGGCCCGAAGATCAACGTATGGTCGAGCGATTCGTTGCGTCCACGGGCCGCCTGGATGAATAGCCCCATCTGGTCACGCACCACCGGCTGACCGATATAGTCCTCCAGGCGCAGCGGGCGGATGGCCCGGTCCTGCACTTCTTCGCGATCACGCCCGCTGGCGGCGATCAGTCGGTCGGCTTCGATCACTTGACGATCATCCCCTTGAGGCTACGACGAATGAGTTCTTCGCTGGTCATGCCGGCCTTGCCGTCGATGGCGGCGATGGCCTTGCTGGCTTCCTGGGGCTTGTAGCCCAGCGACACCAGGGCACTGATGGCATCGGCCTCGGCGCTTGGCGCGGTGCTCGCCGCCAGGGGACCGTCGGACACCAGGGTGAACATCGCCGGCGACGTGGCCCAGGCCTTGAAGCGGTCCTTGAGCTCGACCAGCAGGCGCTCGGCGGTCTTCTTGCCGACACCCGGAACACGCACCAGCACCGAAGCATCCTGGGCCTGCACGCAGCGCACCAGTTCGTCGGCCTCCAGGCCGGACATCAGGGCCAGGGCCAGCTTGGGACCCACGCCATTGAGCCGGATCAGCTCGCGGAACAGCTCGCGCTCGCGCTTCTCGAAGAAGCCGTACAGCAGGTGGGCGTCTTCGCGCACCACCAGGTGGGTGTGCAGGGTCACCGTCTCGCCAAGCTTGGGCAGGCGATAGAGCGTGGTCATCGGCACTTCCAGCTCGTACCCCAGGCCGTTGATGTCGACAATCAGGTGCGGCGGCTGTTTTTCCGCCAGGGTGCCGCGCAAACGTCCAATCACGTTTCGATCCTTTTAACGGGCGCTCGACCAGAGACCGAGCCACCCTATCAGCAAATGGGCCGCACGGACGCGCCGCCCGGCCAAAAGATGTATCAGGGCATGAAGCCGCTACAGACGCAAGCGTCCGCCGCGTCGCCGGGCAGTGGCCAGGCCATGCGGCACCAGGCTGGAGCGCGTGTGGGCATGGCACATGGCGATGGCCAGGGCATCGGACGCGTCGATCTGCGGCTTCTGGGTGAGCTTGAGCAAGTGCATCACCATCAGCTGCACCTGCTCCTTGTTGGCGCCGCCCGTACCGGCCACGGCCTGCTTGACCTGGGTGGCGCTGTATTCGGCGACTTCCAGGCCCTCCTCGACGGCGGCGACGATGGCCGCGCCCCGTGCCTGGCCCAGCTTGAGCGCCGAATCGGGGTTGCGGGCCATGAACACCCGTTCGATGCCCATGGTGACCGGGCCATGCTGGCGGATGATGTCGCGCACGCCGCGAAAGACGATTTGCAGGCGCTCCTGCAATTCCCCGGCACCCGTGCGGATGCAGCCCGATGCCACGTACTCGCAGCCACGCGCGGTCTGCAAGACCACGCCGTAGCCGGTGATCCGCGACCCGGGGTCGATACCTAAGATGAGAGTCATAAAGCCTGCATGCATGAGGCGCGGTGGCGCCACGAAATGACAAAGGCCGCAGCCTTCAGAGCGCTGTGCGCTGCGAAAGCTCCGGCCTCTGGAGTCTAACTCAGTTGAGCCGTTCCAGGATCTCGTCGGAAATCTGGGCGTTGGAATACACGTTCTGCACGTCGTCCAGGTCCTCGAGCATGTCGATCAGCTTGAGTACCTTTTCGGCGCCCTCCTGATCCAGCTCGGCACTGGTGGTCGGCTGCATGATGATTTCGGCATCGTCCGCCTTGAACCCGGCCTCTTCCAGCGCGGTACGCACGGCATAGAACGCGTTGAACGAGGTCATGACGTCGAAAGCGCCATCGTCATGGCTGACCACGTCGTCGGCATCGGCCTCCATGGCCGCTTCCATCAGCGCGTCCTCGGACACACCGGGGGCGAAGCTGAGCTGACCCTTGCGCTCGAACAGGTAGGCCACCGACCCGTCGGTACCCAGGTTGCCGCCGCACTTGGTGAACGCATGGCGCACCGCCGCGGCCGTCCGGTTGCGGTTGTCGGTCATGGCTTCGACCATGATCGCCACGCCACCTGGGCCGTACCCTTCATAGGTCAGCTCCTCGACGTTGTCGCTCTCGTTGGTGCCCGCACCCCGCGCCACGGCACGGTCGATGATGTCCCGGCTCATGTTCGCGCCGAGCGCTTTGTCCAGCGCCAGGCGCAGACGCGGGTTGGAGGCCGGGTCAGGGCCGCCCTGCTTGGCCGCGACGGTCAGTTCGCGGATCCACTTGGTGAAGACCTTGCCTCTCTTGGCATCCTGGCGCTCTTTGCGGTGCTTGATGTTCGCCCACTTGGAATGACCGGCCATAACGACTCCGAATTCTTTGAAACGTACAAGGCAGCGCCCGACCACGGGCGTTGCCGGAAACCTGTCGACCCAATGCAAGACGCGCCCGGTTGGGCGCGTCTCGGGACCGGCTTACTCGACCTTGGCCTGCTCACGCAGACGGATGTGCAGCTCACGCAGCGCCTTGGCATCGACCTGGCCTGGGGCCTGGGTCATGACGTCGGCGGCGCTCTGGGTTTTCGGGAACGCGATCACTTCGCGGATCGACTGGGCGCCGGTCATCAGCATCACCAGGCGATCCAGGCCGAAGGCCAGGCCACCATGGGGTGGCGCGCCGTACTTGAGGGCGTCGAGCAGGAAGCCGAACTTCTCCTGCTGCTCGTCGGCCTCGATGCCCAGCAGGCGGAACACCGCCTGTTGCATTTCCTTGCGGTGGATACGGATCGAACCGCCACCCAGCTCGGTGCCGTTGAGCACCATGTCGTAGGCGCGCGACAGGGCGGTGGCCGGGTTGGCTTCCAGTTCCTGTGGCGAGCACTTCGGCGCGGTGAACGGGTGGTGCAGCGCGCTCAGGCTACCGTCGTCGTTCTCTTCGAACATCGGGAAGTCGATGACCCACAGCGGTGCCCACTCGCAGGTCAGCAGCTCGAAGTCGTGACCCAGGCGGATACGCAGGGCACCCAGCGCCTCGCTGACCACCTTGGCCTTGTCGGCGCCGAAGAACACGATGTCGCCATCGACCGCACCGACGCGATCGAGGATCACGTTCAGGTTGGCCTCGGGGATGTTCTTGACGATCGGCGACTGCAGGCCTTCGACGCCCTTGGCGCGCTCGTTGACCTTGATGTAGGCCAGACCGCGGGCACCGTAGATGCCGACGAACTTGGTGTACTCGTCGATGCGGCTGCGCGGCATGCTCGCGCCGCCTGGCAGGCGCAGCGCGGTCACGCGGCACTTCGGATCGTTGGCCGGGCCGGCGAAGACCTTGAAGTCCACGTCCTTGAGCTGGTCGGCGACGTCGATCAGCTCCAGCGGGTTGCGCAGGTCCGGCTTGTCGGAACCGTAGCGACGCATGGCCTCTTCATAGGTCATGTGCGGGAAGTCACCGAACTCCAGGTCCAGCACTTCCTTGAACAGCTTGCGGATCATGCCTTCGGTCAGGCCCATGATCTCGCTTTCGTCGAGGAAGCTGGTCTCGATGTCGATCTGGGTGAATTCAGGCTGGCGGTCGGCACGCAGGTCTTCGTCACGGAAGCACTTGGCGATCTGGTAGTAGCGATCGAAGCCGGCGACCATCAGCAGCTGCTTGAACAGCTGGGGCGACTGCGGCAGGGCGAAGAAGCTGCCGGCGTGGGTGCGGCTCGGCACCAGGTAGTCACGGGCGCCTTCGGGCGTGGCGCGGGTCAGGATCGGTGTCTCGACGTCGAGGAAGCCGTTCTCGTCGAGGAAGCGACGGATGCTGCTGGTGATGCGCGAGCGCAGACGCAGCTTCTCGGCCATTTCCGGGCGACGCAGGTCGATGAAGCGATAGCGCAGGCGCGTCTCTTCACCGACGTCGGAGAATTCGTTGAGCGGGAACGGTGGGGTCTCGGCCTCGTTGAGCACCTTCAGCTCGTAACCCAGCACCTCGATGGCGCCGGACGCCATGTTCGGGTTGACCGCACCCGCCGGGCGTGGACGTACCTTGCCGGTGATCTGCACCACGTACTCGCTGCGCACGCGGTCGGCGGCGGCGAAGGTGTCGGCGCGATCGGGATCGAACACGACCTGGGCCATGCCCTCACGATCACGGATGTCGAGGAAGATCACCCCGCCGTGGTCGCGGCGACGATGAACCCAGCCGCAAAGGGTAATTTCCTGACCATCCAGGGTCTCGTTCAATTGGCCGCAATAGTGGCTGCGCATCATGATGGTGGTTTCGCTTCTCGTGATTCGTGTAGTCGTGGAGGCCTCGAGCGCCTGCCCTGAGGGGCCGATACTGCAAGACCGGTCGATGCAATTCAACTCAGTCGGGCTTGTCGCCGCCAGCCAGGTTCTTCTTGGCACCGGTCTTGAAGTCGGTTTCGTACCAGCCGGTACCGCCCAGACGGAAGCCGGGCACCGAAAGTTGCTTCTTCAAGGTCGGCGCTTGGCAGGCCGGGCAATCGACCAGCGGCGCGGCGCTGATCTTCTGCAGGGCCTCCAGGCGATGATCGCAGGAGGCACAGTGGTAGTCGTAAAGGGGCATGGACGTCTCTCGTCAACCGCAACGCTGAGTGTTACTGGGAGCAAAGAGCGGGATTATATATGGTTAGGGTTGGCTGTGCAGCCTGCCAGCCGCGCGAAGCCCCGGCGGCGGATCGAGCAGCCAGTTGACGCACACCACGCGCACCAGGCCACTGAAGTTCTTCACGCCGCCATGACGCAGGTGCACTTCACGGTCGAGGTAGGACAGCACGGCGCTCACCGAACAGTCGTTGGCCGCGGCGATGCGCTCGAGGATGCGCCAGTAGACGCGCTCCAGGCGCAGGCAGGTGGCGAAGCCGTTGAGCCTGACCGAGCGCGAGACCGGCCGCGCCTGGCTCATGTCGAACTGGTTGTCGAAAGGGTCGATGCAGGGCTTGCTGGGCCAGCGCCCTTGGCGCGGCGCAGGCTTGGTGGTTGCCGGCAGTGCTTGCATGGTCGTCGCTCCCGATTGCACAGGTCCCGTGCGTCATTGCACGAAGCCCATGAAGCGACGCCAGCGCCCGGGAGAGCAGCGGCAAGGTTTTCCTGCGGCCATGAAAATGCCCGCCTTTTCGGGGCGGGCACGTTCGTCAGGCACTCGCCCGGCCGAAGGCTGTCACTTGCCGTCGAGCAGCACGCGCAGCATCCAGGCGGTCTTCTCGTGCACCTGCATGCGCTGGGTCAACAGGTCGGCGGTCGGCTCGTCGCTGACCTTGTCGACGACCGGGAAGATGCTGCGCGCCGTGCGCACCACCGCCTCCTGGCCCTGCACCAGCTGACGGATCATCTCGTCGGCCGGTGGCACGCCGTCTTCTTCCTTGATGGACGAATGACGGGCGTAGAAGGCGTAGGAGCCAGGCGCGGGGAAGCCCAGCGCACGGATGCGTTCGGCGATCGAGTCCACCGCCAGCGCCAGCTCGTTGTACTGCTCCTCGAACATCAGGTGCAGCGTACGGAAGGACGGCCCGGTCACGTTCCAATGGAAGTTGTGGGTCTTGAGGTAGAGCACGTAGGTGTCCGACAGCAGACGCGACAGCCCGTCGACGATGGACTTGCGGTCTTCTTCACTGATACCGATATCGATTGCCATTGCATTCCCCTTGTACCGTAAATCGTGTTGATCGAATGGGCAGGTCACACTGTATCAAGACCTGCCGATGCCCGCATGCGCCATGGCGGCGCAGGCGTCCTGATTTGAGAAGCCCCTGCCTTTGCGGTTAAATAGGCAGCGTGCCACCCGTGCGGATCGTCAATGCCCGGGTGCATAGGCTGGCTCGTCGCACCCTTGCTTATCTCTCCCGCATGCCACGGCGCCAGCTCTTCCTGTGATCGGCCTTATCAATGTGAGTCAATCGACATGTTCAAGATCCTTCATCTCGTGACGGGCGTCGCCGCCTTGCTGCTGGCACTCATTCCCAGCCTGCGCATGGACGCCATGCCCCCGTTGCAACAACCCCTGGCGGTCTACCTGGGCCTGCTCGGCCTGCTCAACCTGACGCTGGCGCCGGTCATTCCGCGCCTGTCCGGGACACGCCTGCAGGTTCAGCGCCTGAGCAGCACCCTGCTGGTGGCTGCGGTGATCCTGCAGACCATCGCCCTGCTCGCCCTGCCGGAACCGGGCGCCACGCTCGCCCTGCTGTGCGCGCTGCTGGCGGTTGCCCTGCACCTCTACGCGAGCCTGGCCCGTGCACCACGTCCGGCGCGCTCGACCTCCAGCGCCCCCTTCGACACCACCGAGCGCGATACCGGCACGGTGAAGTGGTTCAACACCTCGAAGGGGTTCGGCTTCATTTCCAGAGACTCGGGGGACGATATCTTCGTTCACTTCCGGGCCATCCGCGGCGACGGCCACCGGGTGCTGGTGGAAGGCCAGCGCGTAGAGTTCTCGGTCATGCACCGCGACAAGGGGCTGCAGGCCGAAGACGTCATCGCCGTCCCACGTCGCTGAGCGGCCTCCCCTTCACGATCGCCGGGCAATGACCCGGTGATCGTTCCTCCTGTCCATTCCTGCCCTACGTCGTCACACCTCAATAATGAGGCGGCGGCGCTTCCTCCTCGCCGATGCCGAACTGGCTGCTCAACTCTTCGTGGCGCCTGAGCAACTCGGCCATCTGCAATTGCAGGCGCTCGATGATCCGTGCCTGCTCGACCACCACGTCGTTGAGCGCCTGAAGGGTGTCGTCCTGAAAGGCCTGTCGGCTTTCGAGGTCGACCATGCGCGCGTCCAGGCTCATGCACCGACCTCCACGAACTGACAGTCGGCGGGCAGTATCGTACGCAGGCGCTGGCGAATGGCCTCCACCTGTCCGTCGGCATAGGCGAGCGCAGGCACCTTGCCCCACACAGGGGCGGGCCAGGCCGCATCGTCCCTGCGTCGCACGACCACATGCATGTGCAGCTGGCTGACCACGTTACCCAGGGTCGCCACGTTCATCTTGTCGGCACGAAACGCCTGGCCCAGCCACTGCGCCAGGCGCGTGGTTTCCTGCCACAATGTCTGCTGCTCGGCTTCATCGAGCTGAAACAGCTCGCTGATGTCGGCACGCCGCGGCACGAGGATGAACCAGGGGTAGTTGGCATCGTTGCTCAGCAACAGGCGACAGAGTGGAAAATCACCCAGGACATGCGTGTCCTGTTGCAGACGTGGATCGAGGCTGAACACGGGGTCTCTCCTTGCAGACGATGAAGGTGGCCAGGGCACGACGACCTTCTGAGCCCGCCAGGATACATGGCTTGCCCGGCCCAGGCACATGCCGTGCCCGCGCGAACGTACGCACCGAAATCGGTAACACAGCGCTACCTTTCGCACCATAAGAAGGCACGTCGCGCGTCACCGACCTTGCCGAAGTAGCACAATGGCCAGCAGCCGGTAACAACGCTCGCCACAGCGACGGTCTGCTCACCCGTGTCGGCGCCCATCCTGACGGACGCAAACCCTCGTGTTTTCAGGGAAGGTCCATGACTCGATAAAAAAATGTGAAAAATTCATTAGCTCAAACTCACTTTGAGCACGCTTGTTGCATTTGCTCAATCAGAGTCGGCAGTCACCGGTAACCCGGAACACGAGATCGACAACGACAGCCTGTAGCGACCCAGGAAGAACGTCGAAAAGGTCTGTTTTTTTGCCTGTGCCGCGCACGGTGCAGAGGTGGGATCGCAATGACTGCACCCACGATCTGGCCTGCGGCATGTGCCTTAAAAACACTAGATGCGACAAGGGGTAACGAATGACACGAAAAGTGAAATCCCACCTCTCGTCAAGGCCAGGTCGGCGTGCTATATGCTGCGCCGGCATAACAAGAAAAGAGCCGCGCCCATAACAAGAAAAGGGCCGCGGTAGACTCTTCCTCTATACACAAAGGAGCACATCACGATGCGCGTGATGAAGTGGAGCATGATCGCCCTGGCCGTTGCGGCGGGGACTTCGCAACTGGCCGTCGCCTCTTCGCAGGACGAAGCCAAGGGTTTCATCGAAGACAGCACGCTGACCCTCAAGACCCGCATGTTGTACTTCAGCCGTGACTTCCGTAACTCGCCTCCTGGTTCCAAGAGCCGCGCCGAAGAGACCGGCCTGGGCTTCCTGGGCACCTACGAGTCCGGCTTTACCCAAGGCACCGTCGGCGTCGGCTTCGATGCCATCGGCATGCTCGGCGTCAAGCTCGACAGCGGTCGTGGCCGTGCCGGCACCGGCCTGTTCCCGTACGGTGACGATGGCCGTGCGCAGGACGAATATTCGGAAGTCGGCGGCGCCGTCAAGCTGCGTATCTCCGACACCGTGCTGAAGGTCGGCGACCAGATCACCGCCCTGCCCGTGTTCGCCACCGACGACAGCCGACTGTTGCCGGAAGTCGCCCAGGGCGCACTCATCACCAGCAAGGAAATCAAGGGCCTGACCCTGCACGCCGGTCGTTTCACCGCCGTCAACGCGCAGAACCAGACCTACCATGACAGCCTGGGCCTGAAGTCGGCCAACGTCGTCGGCGGCACCTACGCCTTCACCGACACCCTCAGCACCAGCCTCTACTACTCCAAGGTCGAGGACTACTGGCGCAAGGTGTACGGCAACGTGAACTTCGCCCTGCCGCTGTCCGACAAGCAAGGCCTGGTGTTCGACTTCAACATCTACGACACCAAGAGCGATGGCGCCGGCCTGCAGCGCGCCGCCAACGATGGCGTGACCAAGCTCGACAACACCGCCTTCAGCCTGTCCGGCGCCTACAACCTGGGCGCCCACACCTTCACCCTGGCCTACCAGCGCGTCAGCGGTGACGGCGACTACGGCTACGGCGTCGATGGCGGCGGTACCGTGTACCTGAACAACTCCGTGGCCCGTTCGGACTTCAACGCCGAGGACGAGCGTTCCTGGCAGGCCCGCTACGACCTCAACTTCGCCGAGTACGGCATTCCCGGCCTGAGCTTCATGACCCGTTACGTGCGTGGTACCGGCGCCAACACCGCCACCACCGACAACGGCAAGGAATGGGAACGCGACGTGGACGTCAAGTACGTGCTGCAAGAAGGCCCTGCCAAGGACCTGAGCTTCCGCGTCCGCCAGGCCACCTACCGTTCTTCGGACGGCGTGTACTACGGTTCGTCCTCGATCGACGAACTGCGCCTGATCGTCGAGTACCCGCTGAGCATCCTGTAAGCCTTCAGCGAGTGTCCCGAGGCCCGGCAGCGATGCCGGGCTTTTTCTTGGCTGACAATCGCCCCGCCCTGGGGCATCCTGTACGCGCTCGCCCCACCCCCGTACAATGTGCGGTCATCTTCAACGTCCAGGCAATCGACACGGCCCACCATGCGCACCAGTCAATATCTGCTCGCCACCCAGAAAGAAACCCCCGCCGACGCGGTCGTCATCAGCCACCAGCTCATGCTGCGCGCCGGCATGATCCGCAAGCTGGCCTCCGGCCTCTACACCTGGCTGCCGATGGGCCTGCGCGTGATGCGCAAGGTCGAAACCGTGGTACGCGAAGAAATGAACGCCGCCGGTGCCCTGGAGGTGCTGATGCCCAGCATCCAGCCTGCCGAACTGTGGCAGGAGTCGGGACGCTGGGAGCAGTATGGTCCGGAGCTGCTGCGAATTCGGGATCGTCACGACCGCGACTTCTGCGTCGGCCCGACCCATGAAGAAGTGATCACCGACCTGGCACGCAACGAGCTGTCGAGCTACAAGCAGCTGCCGTTGAACATGTACCAGATCCAGACCAAGTTCCGCGACGAGATCCGCCCACGCTTCGGCCTGATGCGCGGCCGCGAGTTCATCATGAAGGACGCCTATTCCTTCCATGCCGACCAGGCTTCCCTGCAGGAAACCTACGACCGCATGCACCAGGCCTACACCAACGTCTTCACCCGCCTGGGCCTGGATTTCCGTCCGGTGCAGGCCGACACCGGCTCGATCGGTGGCAGCTACTCCCACGAATTCCACGTCCTGGCCCAGTCCGGCGAAGACGACGTGATCTTCAGCGACAGCTCCGACTACGCGGCCAACATCGAGAAGGCCGAGGCGGTCCCCCGCGAGACCGTGCGTCCAGCGCCCACCGAAGCGTTGCGCCTGATCGACACGCCACACGCCAAGACCATCGCGCAACTGGTCGAGCAGCATGACACGCCGATCGAGAAGACCGTCAAGACGCTCATCGTGCGCGGCGCCGAGGAAGGCAAGCTGATCGCCCTGGTGATCCGTGGCGACCACGAGCTCAACGAAATCAAGGCGGTCAAGCTGCCTCAGGTCGCCGAGCCGCTGGTCATGGCCACCGACGCCGACCTGCGCGAGGCCATCGGCGCAGGCGCCGGTTCGCTCGGCCCGATGAACCTGCCACTGGAATGCGTGATCGACCGTTCGGTCGCGCTGATGAGCGATTTCGTCGTCGGCGCCAACATCGATGACAAGCACTACTTCGGCGTGAACTGGGAACGTGACCTGCCCGTTCCGGAAGTCGCCGACCTGCGCAACGTGGTCGAGGGCGACCCGAGCCCGGACGGCCAGGGCACTCTGGTCATCAAGCGCGGCATCGAAGTGGGCCACATCTTTCAGCTGGGCACCAAGTACAGCGAGGCGCTCAAGTGCCAGGTGCTGGGCGAGAACGGCAAGCCGGTTGTGCTGTCCATGGGCTGCTACGGCATCGGCGTCTCGCGGGTCGTGGCCGCAGCCATCGAACAGAGCCATGACGACAAGGGCATCATCTGGAACGACACCCTGGCGCCCTTCCAGATCGCCCTGGTCCCCCTGCGCTATGAAACCGAAGCCGTGCGCGAGGCCACCGACACCCTGTATGCCGAGCTGACCGCTGCCGGCTTCGAGGTGTTGCTGGACGACCGCGACAAGAAGACCAGCCCCGGCATCAAGTTCGCCGACATGGAACTGATCGGCATCCCCCACCGCGTGGTGGTGTCCGATCGCGGCCTGGCCGAAGGCAATGTCGAATACAAGCACCGTACCGAGCAGGATGCCCAACCGTTGCCGCTGGCAGAGGTGCTGACGTTCCTGCAAGCGCGCGTGCGCCGCTGACCCCACCTTGCGCGAGTGAACATGTCCAAGCGAAGTACCCATACCCTGGCAGGAGCCGCCTTGAGCGGCGCCCTGTTCGTCAGCGGCTGCGCCAACCAGATGTCCCAGCGCAGCGAGCATGAAGACCGGGTCGAGCGAAAGCTGCTCGAGCACACCTTGCAGATCGACGCGGGCGAACCCCAGGTCATGGAGCTGCCGCAGCGTCGCGTTCGCGTGACCGAGCGGCGTCGCTTCGAGGTCACCGAGTTCGAGGTCACTCGCCACTACGATCGCTACACGCCGTATCAGCCCTGGCGGGAGGTCTATGAGATCCCGCTGGGCGCCGTGGCGGTGGTCGCAGGGCTCGGCGCCAACGTGGTGAACGTCTTCGCCTTGGGCAAGCTGCCTGACAGCGTGACACGCGATTGGCTGGAATACGGCGTGGCGGGCCTCAACCCGTTCATGAACGTCCAGTCCAATGGCCGCGCCCAGCAGAACCTCGCCAGCCTGAGCGAAACACGCAAGGGGCAACGCGAAGAGTTCACCAACCTGCCCTGGGTCGAGCACCCGCTCGAGGTCAAGGCGGGCAAACTGACCCACGAGTTCGCCACCGACGACAATGGCGTGGTGCGCCTCAACCTGCTGGAAAGCCCGTTCGCCGAACAGGACCTGAGCCGTATCGGTACCCTGCACTTGCAGGCCGCCGACGAGGAGAACGGCATACGCGGCGACGCGACGTTGCTGATCAGCGACAAGCTGCGCCGTGCGCTGCCCGAGGCGCGTCGCCTGGTCTTCGATGACCTGGAGGACGATGACGTGTCGCACTGGGTGCATCGGATCAAGCGTCTGGCCGAACTGGGGCTCGAGGAAGAAGCCAGCGACCTGGAGCAGAGCCTGGTGGAACTCACGCGCAACGACCCCGAGCTGCAGCATGACTTCCTGCAGTCGCTTCGGCAGCAGACCGGCCGCCTGGTGGCCGACCCCGGCGCTCGCTAAGGCAGCGTTGTCACGCAGCAGGCCCCCGCCCGCCTGTTGCGTGAACCCTGCGGTGTCCGCCGAATCGATCGTCTCGTTATCCCCCCTCGGATCGACCGTGCCTGCCTGGCCACAGGTTCAAGGCTCCTGAAACAGCTCCAGCTGTTCGGCCGCACCCCGCAGATCCTGCAAGCGCACCCCGACCCCCAGCAACCTGACCGGCTTGCCGCCACGGGCGAAGGCCTGACCCAGCAATTGTCGGTAACTGTCCAGGTCACGCCCGGCCCTCGATTGTTCCAGCGTGGTCTGGCTGAAGTCGTGGAACTTGACCTTGACGAAGGGTTTGCCTGGCCGATAGCTGCTGTCCATGCGACCAATGCGTTCGTCCAGGGTCGCCAGCAGACCCGGGAGCTTGTCCAGGCAGGCCTCGAGGTCGGGCAAATCCGTGTCGAAGGTGTTCTCCACGCTGACCGATTGCCGTCGGCTGTCGTTCTGCACGACCCGCTCGTCGATGCCGCGCGCCAAGCCCCACAAGCGCTCCCCGAAACTGCCGAACTCCCGCGCCAGGTCCACGCGCGACCAGGCGCGCAGGTCGGTGCAGGTGACGATGCCCAGGCGAGCCAGCTTGTCGGCGGTCACCTTGCCCACGCCGTGCAAACGATTGACCGGCAGTTGCGCGACGAAGGCCTCCACCTCCAGCGGCGTGATGACGAACAGGCCATTGGGCTTGCGCCAGTCGCTGGCGATCTTGGCCAGGAACTTGTTGGGGGCGACGCCGGCCGACACGGTGATGTGCAGCGTGCGCGCCACCCGCCGACGAATGTCTTCGGCGATGCGCGTGGCACTGCCGGCGAACCAGTGGCTGTCGGTGACGTCGAGGTAGGCCTCGTCGAGGGACAACGGCTCGATCAGCTCGGTGTAGTCACGGAAGATGGCCTGGATCTCGCGGGACGCTTCCTTATAGGCATCGAAACGCGGCTTGACGATGACCAGGTCCGGACACAGCTTCAAGGCATGCCGTGACGACATGGCGGAACGGACACCGTAGGCCCGCGCCTCGTAGTTGCAGGTGGCGATCACACCGCGCCGCTCGGCCGACCCGCCCACGGCCATGGGTCGCCCCGCAAGCTGCGGGTCGTCACGCATTTCGATGGCGGCATAGAAGCAGTCGCAGTCGATATGAATGATCTTGCGCGTGGACATGGATGACGGACACCACTGTAAATTCATACAGATAGTACCCCATCCTCGAACACGGCGGCAGCCACTGCGACTGTCGGCGTGTCGGAACCTGGACGCGGGCTGCCTGGCAATGCCCCATGAGGCGCTAACATCCTGACGTCAAAACGCTTTTTTTCACACGATCGCTTGACAGGGGAAGGAATATCCGTAGAATCCCATCTCACAGGCGCGGGATGGAGCAGCCTGGTAGCTCGTCGGGCTCATAACCCGAAGGTCGTCGGTTCAAATCCGGCTCCCGCAACCAACTTAGAGAAAGGCCACTGTTCACGCAGTGGCCTTTTTCGTTTCTGCCCGAACAAGGCTTCCAATCCCTGTTCGCGCGACTGGGCCGATCGCGCTTGACGTGACCGCCATACGCTGTATAGTGCGCACCTCTGACGCGGGATGGAGCAGTCTGGTAGCTCGTCGGGCTCATAACCCGAAGGTCGTCGGTTCAAATCCGGCTCCCGCAACCATCTTGGAAAAAGGCCACTGTTCACACAGTGGCCTTTTTCATGCCCGCTCGAAAACCCCAGGCAGATCAACGATTTAAATGTTGACACCAGGGCCGCACACTGTAGAATGCGCCCCACTGACGCGGGATGGAGCAGCCTGGTAGCTCGTCGGGCTCATAACCCGAAGGTCGTCGGTTCAAATCCGGCTCCCGCAACCATATCGTCAGAACAGACCCCGCCTACTTCGGTAGTGCGGGGTTTGTTGTTTCTGGCGTCTCGTATTCTTGTCGCCTTGCCCTCTTCATGACAGGCCTGCCTTGCGCCGTCATCCTCGCCCTACCATATGAACATTCTTTAACTATCCTGAACCAATCCAACCCCTCTGCCACAGAGTACTATCAGGACACGTTTTCCAAAGGGATTTTCACTTGGCCGCATTCCGCTTTTGCCTCCACCGTGCCGCGTGGGGTATGACATGAACACGCCGGCACCTGACACCTCTTCACCGGTCACGGCCGCATTGCCTGCCGCCGCCCAACGCCTGCCATGGCTGGAACGGCTCAGCCGTTACCGGCAACCGATCGGCCTGGGCCTGACCCTGGTCCTGTTCGCGATCGCCCTGCTGGCCTGCTGGCACCTGCTCAGCGAACTGGACCTCAATGCCCTGCGCGACGCCGTCACCGAGGTCCCCGCCTCCTCCTTGTCGGGCGCCCTGCTGGCGACGGCCACGGGCTTCGTGATCCTGCTCGGCTACGAATGGTCGGCCAGCCGCTACGCCAACGCCAAATTGCCGGGCAGTACTTTGGTGATGGGTGGCTTCTGTGCCTTCGCCGTCGGTAACGCCGTAGGGCTGTCGATGCTGTCAGGCGGCTCGGTTCGCTACCGCCTGTACGCCCGCCATGGACTGGGCGCAGGCGAAGTGGCACGAATGACCGTGTTCGCCAGCCTGTCGCTCGGCTGTGCACTGCCGCCCCTGGCGGCCGTGGCGTTGCTGAGCGACTTGCCTGCGGCCTCGACGGCCCTGCGTCTGCCGATCGGCGTGCTGGCCACCCTTGCCACGGCCACCCTGGTACTGTGCGCGGCCCTGGCCATCGGCCTGTACCGTCGTCGCCTGCCGGAACAGCCCCTGGCCGACAACCTGCTGGTGCAGGTCCGCCGTCACACCTTGCGCCTGCCCGCGCCACGTCTGGCCGCCCTGCAGCTGTTGATCACCGCCCTGGACGTATTGGCGGCAGCCACCGTGCTCTACCTGCTGCTGCCCGAAGCGCCGCCCTTCGGTGCCTTCGTGCTGGTGTACCTGCTGGCGCTGGCAGCCGGCGTGCTCAGCCACGTGCCCGGCGGCGTCGGCGTGTTCGAGGCCATCCTGCTCGCGGCCTTCGCCAACCAGCTCGGTGCCGCGCCGCTGGCCGCCGCCCTGCTGCTGTACCGGCTGATCTACGTGGTGCTGCCCCTGCTGGTCGCCTGCGCCGTGCTGCTGGCCAGCGAGGCACGTCGCCTGCTGTTCGCCCAGCAAGCCCTCAAGGCCGCCTCGGGGTTGGCCGCACCGGTCCTGGCGATCCTGGTGTTCCTGTCGGGCGTGGTGCTGCTCTTCTCGGGCGCCACGCCGGAGATCGACACCCGCCTGGAACACATGGGCTTTCTGATCCCCCATCGGCTGATCGATGCCTCGCACTTTGGCGCCAGCCTGGTCGGCGTGCTGTGCCTGCTGCTGGCCCAGGGGCTGCGTCGACGCCTGTCGGCTGCCTGGTTGCTGACCACGGTGCTGCTGTTGTTGGGCGCCGTACTCTCGTTGCTCAAAGGCTTCGACTGGGAGGAAGCCAGCATCCTGACCGTCACGGCGGCCCTGCTGGCGCTGTTCCGGCGTTCGTTCTACCGGCCCAGTCGCCTGCTCGAACTGCCCTTCTCGCCGGTCTACCTGGTGGCGAGCGCCTGCGTCATCGGCGCGTCGATCTGGCTGCTGCTGTTCGCCTTCGAAGACGTGCCCTACGATCGCGAGCTGTGGTGGCAGTTCACCCTCGATGCCGATGCACCGCGGGCCTTGCGCGCGGCCCTGGGCAGCGCCGTGCTGCTGGTGTTCGTCACCTTGACCTGGCTGCTGCGCACCGCACGCCCGATGATCCATCTGCCGCCCGAGCAGGAACTGGACCGTGCCAATCGCATCCTGCAGGCCTCTGACCAGCCAGATGGCGGCCTGGCCCTGACCGGCGACAAGGCCTTGCTGTTCCACCCCAGCGACAATGCCTTCCTGATGTACGCCCGGCGCGGGCGCAGCCTGGTGGCCCTGTACGACCCGATCGGCCCGCCCCAGGAACGCGCCGAGATGATCTGGCAGTTCCGCGACCTGTGCGACGTGCACCATGCGCGCCCGGTCTTCTACCAGGTCCGCGCCGAGAACCTGCCGTTCTACATGGACATCGGCCTGACCGCGATCAAGCTCGGCGAGGAAGCCAGGGTCGACCTGTGCGCCTTCGACCTCGACGCCAAGGGCAAGGAAATGAAAGACCTGCGCTACACCTGGAACCGGGGTGGACGCGATGGCCTGAGCCTGGAGATCCACGAGCCCGGCAAGGCGCCGCTGGACGAACTCAAGGTGATTTCCGACGCCTGGCTGGGCAACAAGAACGTGCGCGAGAAAGGCTTCTCCCTGGGCCGCTTCAGCCCCGAGTACCTGCGCTACTTCCGCATCGCGCTGATTCGCTTCCAGGGGCGGCCGGTGGCGTTCGCTAACCTGCTGGAAACCCACAGCAAGGAGCTGGCCAGCCTGGACCTGATGCGCGCACACCCGGAAGCGCCGAAGCTGACCATGGAATTCATGATGCTGGGGCTGATCCTGCACTACAAGACCGAGGGCTATCAGCGCTTCAGTCTGGGGATGGTGCCGCTGTCCGGCCTGCAGCCGCGCCGGGGTGCGCCGCTGACCCAGCGCCTGGGCTCGATGGTGTTCCGCCGTGGCGAGCACCTGTACAACTTCCAAGGCCTGCGCCGCTTCAAGGACAAGTTCCAGCCTGACTGGGAACCGCGCTACATGGCCGTTCCTGCCGGGCTCGACCCCTTGGTGGCCCTGGCTGATACTGCCGCCCTGATCGCGGGCGGCCTGACCGGATTGGTGAAACGCTGATGACTCGACGCTTTCGACTGTCTCTGCTGTGCGTACTCCTGCTCGTGGCCATCGCTGCGGTCGGCTTCTGGTTCTGGACACGCCCGGCGCCTGCGCCGCGGCTCGAACACCTCACACTGGGCCAGGGCGGCGACCTGATCAAGGTCACCCCTGCTGGTCATGCCAAGACCCATGTGGCCATCGGCGTGCCGGCAGGCCAAGGGCTGACCGAGCGGCAATTGCTCGACCTGAGCCAGGCGGCCGATGCGCAACTGGTCCAGGTGGTGCTGCAGGATACGGACTGCACGGCCCAGCACACGGCCATGACCGAGGCCCTCGGCGCGTTGTCCAGCCCGCCGTCCCTGGTCGCCGGTATCGGCGCGGGGGCCAGCGAGGCCTGGCGCTGGCTGGCCAGCCAGAACGACGACCAGGCCCATGCGATCTCCGTGGACTTCAAGACCGAACAGCCAGGCTGCTCGCAGGCCCTGCCCGCCTCGGCCGCCCACGGCCACTGGAGCGTGGCCTGGAACGACAACCCGGACGACGCCAGTGCAGCGTTCGTGCGCAACCAGCCCAATGCCGACACCAGCATCAGCGACTATGACATCCACTTGCCACAGGTGCTTAAGAACCAGCTGACCCAGGCCCTGGTCGGCCCGGACGGTACCGCCTTGAGCATTCCGGTGGTCGAGGTGCCCGCCGGCCAGGCCAGCGACACCGTCACGCTGTTCCTCTCCGGTGACGGCGGCTGGCGCGACCTGGACCGCGACGTCGCCGGGGAGATGGCCAAGCTCGGCTATCCGGTGGTGGGCATCGACACCCTGCGCTACTACTGGCAGCACAAGACGCCCGAGCAGAGCGCCACCGACCTGGTGGAGCTGATGCAGCACTACCGCCACAAGTGGGGCACCAAGCGCTTCGTACTGACCGGTTATTCGTTCGGCGCCGATGTACTGCCCGCGATCTACAACCGTTTGCCTGCCGAAGACCAGCAGCGCGTCGACGCCATCATCCTGCTCGCCTTCGCCCGCAGCGGCAGCTTCGAGATCGAGGTCGAGGGCTGGCTGGGCAAGGAAGGCCAGGAGGCGCCTACCGGTCCGGACATGGCGCGCCTGCCCGCGAACAAGGTGGTGTGCATCTACGGTGAAGAGGAAGCCGCCGAGAGTGGTTGCACCGACAGCACCGCCGTCGGCGAGCGGGTCAAGCTGCCTGGCGGGCATCACTTCGACGAAAACTACCCGGCCCTGGCCAAGCGCCTGATCGGCGAGATCGACGCACGCCAGGACAAGGCCGGTACGACCAAGCAGCCCTGAATCAGGGCCGCTAACCCGGTGGAGATCGGGTTCAGATCTCCACCTGGGTACCCAGCTCGATCACCCGGTTCAACGGCAGCTTGAAGAAACGCAAGGTGCCGTTGGCGTTCTTCAGCAAGAAGGCGAACAGGGTGCCGCGCCAGCGCGCCATGCCCTGCAGACGGGACACCACCACCGTTTCACGGCTGAGGAAGTAGGTGGTGCGCATGGGGCTGAAGTCCAGGTCGTCCCGCTGACACAGCGCCAGCGCTGCCGGCACGTCAGGCTCGTCCATGAACCCGTAATGCAGCAGCACACGGAAGAAGCCGTTGCCATGGGCCAGCACCTCGAAGCGCTCGGCCTCCGGTACCCGCGGACGGTCCTCGCTGATCACCGTCAGCAGCACCACCTGATGGTGCAACACCTGGTTGTGCAACAGGTTGTGCAGCAGGGCGTGGGGCACGGCATCGGCGCGGGCGGTCAGGAACACGGCGGTGCCCTCGACGCGGTGCGGCGGTTGCACGGCGATGCTGCTGATGAACACCTGCAGGGGCAGCGAGCCTTCATCGATGCGTTCGACGAGAATCTGCCGCCCGCGCTTCCAGGTGCTCATCAGCACGAACAGCACGATCCCGGCGATCACCGGGAACGCGCCACCTTGCAGCACCTTGGGCAGGTTGGCGGCGAAGAACAGCCCATCGACCACCAGAAAGCCGAGCAGCACAGGCACCGCCAGCAGCGGTGGCCACTTCCACAGCAACAGCATCACCACCGCCACCAGCAGTGTGGTCATCAGCATGGTGCCGGTCACGGCGACGCCGTAGGCAGCGGCCAAGGCGCCGGACGATTCGAAGCCCAAGACCAGCAGCACCACGCCCACCATCAGGGTCCAGTTCACCGCACCGATGTAGATCTGCCCCTGCTCGGCGCTGGACGTGTGCTGCACCTGCATGCGTGGGATATAGCCCAGCTGGATGGCTTGCTGGGTCAAGGAGAACGCACCCGAGATCACTGCCTGCGAAGCGATCACCGTCGCCAGCGTCGCCAGGCCGATCAACGGCAGCAGGGCCCAGGACGGCGCCAGCAGGTAGAACGGGTTGCGTGCGGCCTCCGGGTTCTGCAGCAACAGGGCGCCCTGGCCGAAATAGTTGAGCACCAGCGCCGGCAGCACCAGCAGGAACCAGGCGCGGGCGATCGGCTTGCGGCCGAAGTGGCCCATGTCGGCGTACAGCGCCTCGGCACCGGTCAAGGCCAGCACCACCGCCCCCAGGATGGCCACGCCCATGCCCGGGTGGACCACGAAGAACCGCACCGCCCAGGCCGGGTTCACGGCCTTGAGCACTTCCGGGCTCTGCAGGATGCCATGGATGCCCAGTGCGCCGAGCACCACGAACCACAGCACCATGACAGGCCCGAACAAGGTGCCGATCTTGGCGGTGCCATGCTTCTGCACGACGAACAGCGCCACCAGCACCACCAGCGAGATCGGCACGACCCAGTGATCGATGCCGTCGAAGGCCAGCCCCATGCCCTCCACCGCCGAGAGCACCGAGACGGCCGGGGTGATCATGCTGTCGCCGTAGAACAGCGAGGCGCCCACCAGGCCACACCCGACCATCAGCATGCGCAGGCGCGGGTACGGCGCTGCGGCGCGACGGGCCAGCGCCGTCAGCGCCATGGTGCCACCCTCGCCCTGGTTATCGGCGCGCAGGATGAACAGGATGTACTTGATCGACACCACCCAGATCAGCGACCAAAAGATCAGCGCCAGGATGCCCAGCACCCCGTCATGGTTGACGGCCACGCCATAGCCACCGGAGAACACCTCCTTGAGCGTGTAGAGCGGACTGGTACCGATATCGCCATAGACCACACCCACCGCCGCCACCAACAGGCTGACCGAACGCGTGATGCCCTGCCCGCCTTCGGCAGAGCTGCTTGCCTGAACCATCGACTGCTCCTACTGATGGCCTGCGAGGCCGAGATGACAGGTTGCCACCGGTCGGACCTTACCGGATCGGCACAGCTGCACGGCGAATGCCGAGAGCCTCTTGGGCCCTACCGAGCCAATGGCGCGAAGCATAGCGTAACGTCTGCCAGAACGGTTAGCCGCCTGGTCGTAGACACGATAGCGCCCTCTCGAATGACCCTTTGGCGATTTCCAGCCAATCGGGCGTTCGGCTTTCACGACAGCGACACACCTATCAAGAGCGGACTTACGCAGTGTGTCATCGCAGGGGGAGCATCATCGTCATGGGAGCAAGATCAGGACACGGTACGAATCCACCATGCTTTGCATAGTACGTGGCAAGTCGTTCGGTCAATGGATGCACGATCAACGCGGTGGATCCGATCATTTCAGAGGCGATCAGACTTCGTTCGACCGCATCTGCGAGCAATGCCAGCGATAAGCCATGACCTGCAGCGGAGGCTGTCACGCCCATACGACCTAAGACGGTAACAGGTAATGGATCTGGTGCATTACGGCGGATCTTGGCGGTAGCGCCGTATCGGCGATCAACCGCGCTGTTGGAAAGCGTGTAATACGCCGCTACATTACAGGTGCCCTTGAAGCACACAACGTAGACCACTGTGTGCCTGGCAGCCTGGGCCTTCAATGCTCTGTGGCGCAGAAACTCGTTGATCGACAGTTCACCGCAATCGAACTCAGAAACCACATGATGCTCGGCCAATTTCTCCGGAGGCGTCAGCTCCAAGGTTTCGGTCTTGCAAGCAGTCTTTTGACGCATTCGTTACTCTTGATGGGATGTGCATCGAGCGCTTTCTCGAAGCGGTCAAACGCCTCCTCGCTAAGCACAAAAAGCTTACGGTCCACAATGACCTCTTCAGCGCGCCGACAGGCCGCATCAAGAATAAAGCTGGTCCGATCAACGCTGAGAATCTCAGCTGCCGCATCAATAAGGTCCCGTCGCTTTGGATCAGCCCTCATATTGATGGACACAGGCTTTACGCCTGTAGGTGTGACTCGCTCCATGGCTATGACTCCGATCGTTTGTGAAGCAATCAATTATCCCTGTTCGTTTTCACCTGGAAACAGCCGCGTTTTCCAGACGTTTCCATGACGGCGTCTTCTGCCATATGTAGCTATAAAGGTAGGCCGAGCCACAGGTTACTCACATAGAGCAGCTGGACCTGGTTACGCAGAGCGCCGCCTGCTCCATGGCTCAACACATGAGACAATAGCATGATGTGTAGCTATAGAATACACGTATAGCCGGTTGCTACACACATCTCTCCGATGCGGATGATATCGAATGAAAGCTGCTACCCCACAGAATTTGTTCTGAATCTCTGGTCATGCACGGTCACTCGACACATGCAGCTCTTTTACCGCACACACGCACGCTCGTCGTATTTCCGCTGGTCAAGCGCCCCCGTGATCGCTAGAATTGCGCACTTTTTGATCAGAGGCGCCAGAAGCGCCCGTCAAGCTCGTCCCCGATTCCGGCGGACGACCTGCATTCAATACCGAGGTTAGCCATGTCCACCACGCCTGCATCTTCCATCCCGAAGGTCGGATTCGTCTCGCTGGGTTGCCCGAAAGCGCTGGTCGATTCCGAGCGCATCCTCACGCAACTGCGCATGGAAGGCTACGAAGTCGTGCCGACCTACGAAGACGCCGACGTGGTGGTGGTCAACACCTGCGGCTTCATCGACAGCGCCAAGGCCGAGTCGCTGGAAGTCATCGGCGAAGCCATCAAGGAAAACGGCAAGGTCATCGTCACCGGCTGCATGGGCGTCGAGGAAGGCAACATCCGTGACGTGCACCCGAGCGTGCTCTCGGTCAGCGGTCCGCAGCAGTACGAGCAGGTGGTCAATGCGGTGCACGAGGTGGTGCCGCCGCGCCAGGATCACAACCCGCTGATCGACCTGGTGCCGCCCCAGGGCGTCAAGCTGACCCCGCGTCACTACGCGTACCTGAAGATCTCCGAGGGCTGCAACCACAGCTGCAGCTTCTGCATCATCCCGTCGATGCGCGGCAAGCTGGTCAGCCGCCCGGTCGGCGAGGTGCTGAGCGAGGCCGAGCGCCTGGTCAAGGCCGGCGTCAAAGAGCTTCTGGTGATCTCCCAGGACACCAGCGCCTACGGTGTGGACGTGCGCTACAAGACCGACTTCTGGAACGGCCGCCCGGTCAAGACGCGTCTGTTCGAGCTGTGCGAAGCCTTGAGCACGCTGGGCGCCTGGGTGCGCCTGCACTACGTCTACCCGTACCCGAACGTCGACGACGTGATCCCGCTGATGGCCGCCGGCAAGATCCTGCCGTACCTGGACATCCCGTTCCAGCACGCCAGCCCCAAGGTGCTCAAGTCGATGAAGCGCCCGGCGTTCGAAGACCGCACCCTGACGCGCATCAAGCAGTGGCGTGAACAGTGCCCGGAGCTGGTGATCCGTTCGACCTTCATCGTCGGCTTCCCAGGCGAAACCGAAGAGGACTTCCAGTACCTGCTGGACTGGCTGACCGAGGCGCAGCTGGACCGCGTCGGCTGCTTCCAGTACTCGCCGGTCGAAGGCGCACCGGCCAACGAGCTGGGCCTGGACGAAGTACCCGATGCCATCAAGCAGGATCGCTGGGACCGCTTCATGGCGCATCAGCAGGCCATCAGCGCGGCACGCCTGCAGCAGCGCATCGGCCGGGAAATCGACGTGCTGATCGACGAAGTGGAAACCGAAGGTTCGGTCGGCCGCAGCTTCTTCGACGCGCCGGAAATCGATGGCAGCGTGTTCATCGATGGTGATCACGGCTTCAAGCCCGGCGACACGGTACGCTGCCGCGTGGTCGATGCCGACGAGTACGACCTGTGGGCCGAGCCCATCTGAAGCTTGCCCGATACCAGGCCGCTCCGTGTGGGCGGCCTGCACGCACCGACAAGGATGACACGCATGCTGACGCTCGACACGCCTACCGTGGCGGACTACCCGGCGCTCATGGCGCTTTGGGAGGCGTCGGTTCGCGCCACCCATGACTTCCTGCCCGAGCCTTACCTGCTGATCCTGCGCGATCATGTGCTGCCCAAGTACCTGCCTGCCGTCACCCTGGTGGGCTGCAAGGATCAGGCGGGCCATTTCCTGGGTTTCGCCGGTGTCGCCCAGCAGCGCCTGGACATGCTGTTCGTCGCCCCTGCCTACCATGGCCAAGGGATCGGTACGCGCCTGCTCAGCCATGCCGTCGATGTGCTGGGTGTGCGCACGCTGGACGTCAACGAACAGAACCCCCAGGCACTGGGCTTCTATCGGCGCCATGGTTTCGAGGTCACTGGGCGTGCCGAGACCGATGGCCTGGGTCAGCCCTACCCGCTCCTGCACCTGCGCCTGATCGATCGATAGGCACGCAGATAGCGGCCATCGAAGGGGCTTGGGCAGGTACAATGCGGGTCTTATTTCCTGTCTTGCGAAACACCGACCATGAGTGAACCCGTTCGTCTCTCCAAATGCCTCATCGCGCAGCTTGGCTGCTCCCGCCGCGAGGCCGAACTGTTCATCGAAGGTGGCTGGGTCACGGTCGATGGCGTGGTCATCGAGCAGCCGCAATTCAAGATCGAGCAACAGCGTGTCGAGTTGCTGCCGGGCGCCAAGGCCGAGCCTCTGGCACCGGTCACCCTGCTGCTGAACCAGCCTGCCGGGCAGTGGCTCGAGGAAGCGCGCGCCAGCATCACCATGGCCAGCCTGGGCACCACGCAACCGAGCGACATCCGCCCGCTGCACGGTCACTTCGCCCGACAGGAATGCGTGGCCGCCCTGCCCCCTGGTGCCAGCGGCCTGCAGGTCTTCACCCAGGACTGGCGCACCAAGCGCAAGATCGAGGCGGACCTGCGCAAGCTGGAACAGGAGTTCATCATCGAGGTGCGCGGCTCGGCGACGCCCCAGGCGCTGGAACGCCTGGCACGCGGCCTGGTGCGCGACGGCCGCGAGTTGCCCAAGGCCAAGGCCAGCTGGCAGAACGAGACCCACCTGCGCCTGGCGATCAAGGCCCCTCAGCCGGGCACGATCGGCGAGCTGTGCAGCGCGCTGAAGCTCGAGATCGTCAGCCTGCGCCGTATCCGCCTGGGGGGCGTGCCCATGGGCAAGCTGCCGGTCGGGCAGTGGCGGTATGTCGGCAGCCACGAACGTTTCTAGTCTCGAAGACCGCACCACGGTGCGGCACCTGAACAGGATTGACCCATGAATCACAACGATGTACTGCGCAGCGTGCGCTACATGATCAAGGCCAACGACGCGCAGATGGTCAAGATCTTCGCGCTGTCCGGTCTGACGCTGTCCACGGCCCAGGTCGCCGGCTACCTCAAGAAAGAAGAGGAAGAAGGCTTCGTGCAGTGCCCCGACAAGGTCATGGCGCACTTTCTCGACGGCCTGGTGACGCACCGCCGTGGTCGCGACGAGAGCCGCCCGGCACAGCCGCTCGAGCTGCCGGTGACCAACAACACGGTGCTCAAGAAACTGCGGGTGGCGTTCGAGCTCAAGGAGGACGACCTGCACGCCGTGCTCAAGTCGGTGAACTTCCCGGTGTCCAAGCCGGAACTCAGTGCGTTGTTCCGCAAGGTCGGGCACGACAACTACCGCCCGTGTGGCGACCAGTTGCTGCGCAACTTCCTCAAGGGCCTGACCCTGCGCGTGCGTGGCTGATCCCATGCAGCACAGCGTCTCGCCCGTGGGCTACGTGCGCTCCTGCTTCAAGGAGAAGTTCGCCATCCCCCGCCAACCGCACCTGGCGCCCGCCGCTCGGGGTGTGCTGGAGCTGGTCCCGCCCTTCGACCAGGGCGAGGCGGTGGCGGGCCTGGAACAGGTCAGTCACGTCTGGCTGTTGTTCCTGTTCCACCAGGCACTGGAGGACACGCCCCGGCTGAAAGTCCGCCCGCCTCGGCTGGGCGGCAACAAGAGCATGGGCGTGTTCGCCACCCGCGCCACGCATCGGCCCAACGGCATCGGCCAGTCGGTGGTCAGGCTGGAGGCCGTGGAGCCGGGACGGCTATTGCTGTCCGGGATCGACCTGCTGGACGGCACGCCCGTGCTGGACATCAAGCCCTACGTGCCTTATGCCGACAGCGTCGCTGGGGCCTGCAACCACATGGCCAGCGAGGCGCCGGCACGCATCGTCGTCGAGTGGCACGACACGGCCTTGGACCAGGCCCAGCAGCACGGGTTGCGTCTGGGCGAACCGTTGATGGCCCTGATCGAACAGTGCCTGGCACAGGATCCGCGCCCGGCCTACCAGAAGCCGCCTGCCGAACGTGTGTATGGCGTGAAGTTCTGGGATGTACAGGTGCGCTGGCACTACCCGGAGCCGGGACGCATCGTGGTGCTGAACGTGGAGCGCGATCACGGGGCGTGATCGTTTTGAGCACTGCTCACGCTGCAGGCGGCGCCTGGGCGGGCGCCATCGCTGGCAAGCCAGCTCCCACATAGGGCCAGTGAGGGCTGCCAATTTGTGTCAGTGACGGGGACTTGTGACACGTTGTCCAGGGCCGATGGCGGCACCTGGGCGGCTGCACAAGGCGTGTGCCATCTGCTGCAGCCGTTGGCCCTGGATGAGCCTTTGTGGGAGCGGGCTTGCCCGCGATGGCGGCGGCAGCTTCAGCGCACTGCCGGCAGGCCTGCCGGGTTCAGCGAGGTCGGCCTGCTGGTGGCAAGCCAACCTTGTACGTCAATGCGCCTGGCCAGCGGCCAGGCGGCTGGCATCACTTCTCGACGAAGGCGCGCTCGATCAGGTAGTCACCTGGGTCGCGCATGCGAGCGGAGACCTTCAGGCCGAAGCTGTCGAGCACTTCGCTGGTCTCGTCGAGCATGCTCGGGCTGCCGCAGATCATGGCGCGGTCGTCCTGCGGGTTGATCGGAGGCAGACCGATGTCGCTGAACAGCTTGCCGCTGCGCATCAGGTCGGTCAGACGGCCCTGGTTCTCGAACGGCTCGCGGGTCACGGTGGGGTAGTAGATCAGCTTCTCGCGCACGGCGTCGCCGAAGAACTCGTTCTGCGGCAGGTGCTCGGTGATGAACTCGCGGTAGGCGACTTCGTTCACGTAGCGCACACCATGGACCAGAATCACCTTCTCGAAGCGCTCGTAGGTCTCAGGGTCCTGGATGACGCTCATGAACGGCGCCAGGCCCGTGCCGGTGCTCAGCAGGTACAGGTGCTTGCCCGGGTTCAGGTCGTCGAGCACCAAGGTGCCGGTGGGCTTCTTGCTGATGATGATCTCGTCGCCTTCCTTCAGGTGCTGCAGCTGCGAGGTCAGCGGGCCGTCCGGCACCTTGATGCTGAAGAACTCCAGGTGCTCTTCCCAGTTGGGCGACGCGATGGAGTAGGCACGCATGAGCGGACGGCCGCTTTCCTGCTGCAGGCCGATCATCACGAACTGACCGTTCTCGAAGCGCAGCCCCGGGTCGCGGGTGCACTTGAAGCTGAACAGGGTGTCGTTCCAGTGGTGCACACTGAGGACACGTTCGTGGTTCATGTTGCTCATCGATGGGGCTCCTGAAAAAAGACGCAACGCTATTCACAGCGCTCTTGCGCGCTAGTGTAGTGGGAGTGAGAATATCTGGAAAATCAATTATCAAGATATGTGTTATTGGTTATATAGATATGCGATTCACGCTGCGTCAACTGCAAGTCTTCGTCGCCGTCGCCCAGCACCAGAGTGTGTCACGGGCAGCCGGCCTGCTGGCGCTGTCTCAATCGGCGGCCAGCACCTCCATCACCGAACTGGAGCGGCAGACCAGCTGCCAGCTGTTCGATCGTGCAGGCAAACGCCTGAGCCTCAACGCGCTGGGTCATCAGCTCTTGCCCCAGGCCGTCGCCCTGCTCGACCAGGCCAAGGAGATCGAAGACCTGCTCGGCGGCAAGTCCGGCTTCGGGGCCTTGTCGGTCGGCGCCACGCTGACCATCGGCAATTACCTGGCGACCCTGCTGATCGGCAGCTTCATGCAGGGCCACCCGGAAAGCCAGGTGAAGCTGCACGTGCAGAACACCGCCCACATCGTGCAACAAGTGGCGCACTACGAGATCGACCTGGGGCTGATCGAAGGCGACTGCAATCATCCCGACCTCGAGGTGCAGCCCTGGGTCGCGGATGAGCTGGTGGTGTTCTGCGCCCCGCAACACCCTTTGGCCGGCGTCGGCAAGGCCACTCTGGACACCCTGTGTGGTGAGGCCTGGATCTTGCGCGAACAGGGCTCGGGCACGCGACTGACCTTCGATCAGGCCATGCGTCACCACCGTGCCCACCTCGACATTCGCCTGGAGCTGGAACACACCGAGGCCATCAAGCGTGCCGTGGAGTCAGGGCTGGGGATCGGCTGCATTTCCCGGCTGGCGCTGCGCGACGCCTTCCGGCGTGGCAGCCTGGTGCCCGTCGAAACCCCCGAGCTGGACCTGGCCCGGCAGTTCTACTTCATCTGGCATAAGCAGAAGTACCAGACCTCGGCCATGCGCGAGTTCCTCGAACTGTGCCGCACCTTCACCGCCGGCGTGCGGCGCAGCGACGAAATCGTGCTGCCATCGATCGCCTGACACTCAGAGCAGGATGATGCCCCAGACCAGGGCGATCGCCGTCAATGCCACCAGTTGCGCGGCGCTACCCATGTCCTTGGCGTTCTTCGACAACGGATGGCGCTCCAGGGAGATCCGGTCGATGGCGGCCTCCACGGCGGAATTGAGCAGCTCCACGACCAGCCCCAGCAGGCAGACGGCGACCAGGATCGCGCGCTCGGCGCGGCTGACCGGCAGCCAGAAGGCCAGCGGTACCAGGATGACGTTGAGCAGGACGAGCTGGCGAAACGCAGCTTCGCCCAGAAAGGCGGCGCGCAGGCCGTCGAAGGAATAGCCTGCAGCGTTGACGATGCGTTTCAGGCCCGTGCGGCCTTTGAATGGCGACATGAAGAGCTACTGTACCGTGAAAGGGCCCGCATTCTACTGCGAGCACGAACGAGAAAGGAGGCCTGTCGGCGCTTCAATGCGTGGCGACTGATTCCAGTTGTTGCAGCAACAGGGCTGCCTGGGTCCGCGTGCGCACGCCCAGCTTGCGGAAGATCGCGGTCACGTGCGCCTTGATGGTGGCTTCCGACACGTTCAACTCGTAGGCGATCTGCTTGTTCAGCAGGCCTTCGCAGACCATGGTCAATACGCGGAACTGCTGGGGGGTGAGGCTTGCCAGCCCTTCGCTGGCGGCCTTGGCTTCGGCGGACACGTCGACCTTGTCGAAGGCCTGGGGCGGCCACCAGGCGTCACCGTCCAGCACCTGCTGCACGGCGTTCTGGATCACGTCGAGGGTACTGGACTTGGGGATGAACCCACTGGCCCCGAATTCGCGGGACTTGACCACCACGGCTGCCTCTTCCTGAGCCGACACCATCACCACCGGAATCTGCGGATACTGACCCCGCAGCAGCACCAGGCCGGAGAACCCATAGGCGCCGGGCATGTTCAGGTCCAGCAGCACCAGGTCCCAGTCGGCCTTTTCCGCCAGGTGCGTTTCGAGTTCGGCGATGCTCGCCACCTCGACCAGGCGCACGTCGGGCCCAAGCCCCAAGGTGACGGCTTGGCGCAACGCGCTACGGAACAGCGGGTGATCGTCGGCTATCAGGATGTCGTAGGTGGCCATCGGTTCATGGATCCTGTGGTGTGCCGGCAGCGACGTCGCGCAGCAGGCGGGCGAATCGGTGCGTGACGCACAGTACGGGTGGCAGGTCGAGCGGCCTGGGCCACTCGCGTCGGGGAGCGGCGCCAAGCATGCCCAGCGCGCCCGGGACGGTCAAGCCAAAGCCGGCTTCAAGGTCGACGACGCGGTCAGAGAAAAGCGCTCAGTTGCTGGTGCGCCGTATCCTGCGGGTCGATCGCCCGGTGCTGCTTGGCGCTCAGGTAATGGATGCTGAAGACGTCCAGGTAGGCATCCAGCGCCCGGGCCGCCTGGGTGTCGCCTGCCAACTCCAGGCACATCGCGGCCACCTCTGCAGTGCAGAAATGATCGTCGCGCTTGGAGCGGCGCAGCCGGTAGCGCGACATCTGTTCGGCTTCCAGGCTCAGCACGGGAAAACGCTCCAGGTACGGGCTCTTGCGGAACATCTTGCGCGCCTCGGTCCAGGTGGCGTCGAGCAGGATGAACAGCGGCCGTTTGCCGGGCACCGTGCCCACCTCGGTCACGACACGTTCGGGCGCCACGAACTCACCTGGAAAGACGATGTAGGGCTGCCACTGCGGGTGGTCGAGCAAGGCCAGCAGGCGCTCGTCGACCTCGGTGCGCTGCCAGCCGAAAGCCGAGGTGTCTTCGATCACGTCGGCGATCAGCCAGCCGGTGTTGCTGGGCTTCAACGGCTCGGTGTCGTGCATGACCAGGCACATGCCCGCCTGCGCGTCGACGCGCGGCGTCCACTGGCACAGACAATGGCTGTGGATGACGCGGCACTCGGCACAGCGTGGCGCACGAGATCCGCGTGCGATGAACGGCTTGCTGCTGCGGGCCAGGCGTTCGGCACGCAGTCGGGCGACGGCATGGCTCATGGTTGAGCGACCGGCGAGGAAACGATGATGAACACGAGAAAGACTCGGGAGCGGCGAAAGGACCGACAGTCTACCAGAGGTCGACGGTTTGCCGCGTCGCACGAGCGATCCGCCGTGCCGGCTTGTATACTCCGAGCCGTCAGCACGGAACACCCTGGCGTGACACCTGTCAAAGCGCCAGTCAACGAACAGGAGAGATGCATGCTACGCCTTATTGTCCCGACCCTGAGCCTGGCGCTTGCGCTGCCCCTGGCCGCTGAAGCCGCCTCCAAGCAGGAGTACGAACTCTCCCAGATGCTGAACAAGGTTGCCCAGGAAAGCAGCGTCGGCACGCCGCGCGCCATCAACGAAGACATCCTCGACCAGGGCTACACCGTCGAAGGCAATCAGTTGATCAACCACCTGAGCGTGCGCACCAGCCATGCGGCCGAAATGCGCTCCAACCCCGACAAGGTGCGCGACCAGCTCGGTAACAGCGTCTGCCATAACCCGGGGTTCCGCCAGCTGATGGCCAAAGGTGCCGTGCTGCGCTATGACTTCACCGAATACAAGACCAACCGCCCCATCGATCAGCAGGTGTTCAACGCTGCGACCTGTGCCGGTGGCAAGAAGAAGTAAGGCCTTGTGGAATGGATCGGCACGTGTTGCCACGTGACCGAAGAGGCTTACTGAACGACGGCTACCCTGCTCCGCCGAACGGCGGTCAGGGTAGAGCGATCACTCGTCCAGGTCCCGGCCGCTGAGCAGACGACCGATCATGTCCATGGAAAATCCCCGATACGCCAGAAAGCGCATCTGTTGAGCCCGGCGCTTGGGCTCGGTAGGCCGCTCGCCTGCGAACTTGCGCTGCCAGACATCGCGCAACCGCGCCGCCCAATCGACACCGCTGTCGCGCAGGGCCTGCTCCACATCACCTCTGTCCAACCCACGCTGACCCAGATCCTCGCGAATCCGCGCAGGACCATAACCGGCGTTGGCTCGGTAAGAGATGAAATGCTCGAGGTAGCGTGCTTCGCTCAACAGACCTTCCTCGGCCAGCCGATCGAGCGCAGGCTCGATCAACTCGTCCGGGGCGCCGCGCTGACGCAGCTTGCGTGTCAGCTCGACACGCCCGTGCTCGCGTCGCGCGAGCAGGTCCATGGCCGTCCGCCGCACCGCGACGGGGGTATCGAGTACGGCGGACATGGGCCGATCAGTTACCGGCGTCGGCGTCAGCGACGTCGTCAGCGCTAGCTTCGGCCGCCGCTGCCTTGCCGGCCGCCGCGACCGCACCTGCGTTGAGCAGCTTGTCGCGGATCAGCTTGTCGAGCTCGGCGCCAACGGCCTCGTTCTCTTGCAGGTACTTGGCGGCGTTCGCCTTGCCCTGGCCGATCTTGCTGCCCTTGTAGCTGTACCAGGCACCGGACTTCTCCACGAACCCGTGGGCCACGCCCAGGTCGATGATCTCGCCGTTGCGGTAGATGCCCTTGCCGTAGAGGATCTGGAACTCGGCCTGGCGGAACGGTGGCGAGACCTTGTTCTTGACGATCTTGACGCGGGTTTCGCTGCCCACGACCTCGTCGCCCTCTTTCACCGCGCCGGTACGGCGGATGTCGAGACGCACGGAGGCGTAGAACTTCAGCGCGTTACCACCGGTGGTGGTTTCCGGGCTGCCGAACATCACGCCGATCTTCATGCGGATCTGGTTGATGAAGATCACCAGGCAGTTGGCGTTCTTGATGTTACCGGTGATCTTGCGCAACGCCTGGGACATCAGTCGAGCCTGCAGGCCGACGTGCATGTCGCCCATCTCGCCTTCGATCTCGGCCTTGGGCACCAGCGCGGCCACGGAGTCGACGATGATCACGTCGACGGCGTTGGAGCGCACCAGCATGTCGGTGATTTCCAGGGCCTGCTCACCGGTGTCGGGCTGCGAGACCAGCAGGTCGTCGACATTGACGCCCAGCTTGCCGGCGTACTCGGGATCCAGCGCGTGCTCGGCGTCGACGAAAGCGCAGGTGGCGCCGCTCTTCTGGGCTTCGGCGATGACCGACAGGGTCAGGGTCGTCTTGCCCGACGATTCCGGACCGTAGATTTCCACGATACGGCCCTTCGGCAGACCGCCGATGCCCAGTGCGATGTCCAGCCCCAGCGAGCCGGTGGAAATGGCCGGAATGGCCTGACGCTCATGGTCACCCATGCGCATGACCGCGCCTTTGCCAAACTGACGTTCGATCTGACCCAGGGCCGCAGCCAAGGCGCGCTTCTTGTTGTCGTCCATTGAAATCCTCACGTGATCGACAAGGCCCTGACGGCCTCAATACCTGTATAAGTAGCCAGTATTATTCCACAGGGTGAGGCTTCCGCCTACCCCTGCGTGCAATTTACTCTGCACCAAGACGTAACAGCCCTTCGAGCGCCGCGACCACGGTCTGCTCACGCACCGCCTGTCGGTCGCCGTCGAACTGACGCCTGACGCTGTGTACCTGCTCGCCGTCCGCCCAGGCCAGCCACACCATCCCTACCGGCTTGGCAGGCGAACCGCCGCCCGGGCCGGCCACGCCGCTGACCGCGACGCTGAAACGCGCACCGCTGCCGACCTGGGCGCCCCGGGCCATGGCCTCGACGACCGCCTGACTGACCGCGCCCACGGTCTCGAACAACGTGGCGGGCACGCCCAGCTGCAGGGTTTTCTGCCGGTTCGAATACGTCACATAGCCGGCTTCGAACCAGGCGGAACTGCCCGCCACGCGGGTGATGGCCTCGGCGATGCCGCCGCCGGTGCACGACTCGGCCGTGCTTACTTGGGCACCGAGACGGGTCAGATGTTCACCCAGATGCTGGGACAGGACGGTGATGGCGGTCATGGCGGCTCCTTGTGTGAGAAGACTCACCTTAGCATCGATACCGGCCTGGCCTGTCCAGGCGTCGACCGGGCGAGCCGGGGGCGGCATCGCCTGGCGAAACCCTGTAGTATTGGACGATCCGCTTCTGTCTAATTGACGCACCGTTTCAAGGCCTTGAATGTCCGACCTTTCTCACCATACCCCGATGATGCAGCAGTACTGGAAGCTCAAGAACCAGCATCCAGACCAGTTGATGTTCTACCGCATGGGCGACTTCTACGAGATCTTCTACGAAGACGCCAAGCGCGCAGCCAAACTGCTGGACATCACCCTGACCGCCCGTGGCCAGTCCGCCGGGCAATCGATCCCGATGTGCGGCATCCCCTTCCACTCTGCCGAAGGCTACCTGGCCAAGCTGGTCAAGCTCGGCGAGTCGGTGGTCATCTGCGAGCAGATCGGCGATCCGGCCACCAGCAAGGGGCCGGTCGAGCGCCAGGTGGTGCGCATCATCACCCCCGGCACCATCAGCGACGAAGCCCTGCTCGACGAGCGCCGCGACAACCTGATCGCCGCGGTGCTGGGCGATGAGCGCCTGTTCGGTCTGGCCGTGCTGGACATCACCAGCGGCAACTTCACCGTGCAGGAGCTCAAAGGCTGGGAAAACCTGCTGGCCGAACTGGAGCGCATCAACCCGGTGGAACTGCTGATCCCCGACGACTGGCCCCAGAGCCTGCCGGCGGAGAAGCGCCGTGGCTGTCGGCGCCGGGCACCGTGGGACTTCGACCGCGATACCGCGCGCAAGAGCCTGTGCCAGCAGTTCGCGACCCAGGACCTCAAGGGCTTCGGCTGCCACAAGCTGACCCTGGCCATCGGCGCGGCCGGCTGCCTGCTGGCCTACGCCAAGGAAACCCAGCGCACCGCCCTGCCGCACCTGCGCAGCCTGCGTCATGAGCGCCTGGACGACACGGTCATCCTCGACGGCGCCAGTCGGCGCAACCTGGAGCTGGACGTCAACCTGGCCGGCGGGCGTGACAACACGCTGCAGTCGGTCATCGACCGCTGCCAGACCGCCATGGGCAGTCGCCTGCTGACCCGCTGGCTGAACCGCCCCCTGCGCGACCTGAAGATCCTGCAGGCGCGCCAGGGCTCGATCCGCTGCCTGCTCGACGGCTACCGCTTCGAGAAGCTCCAGCCGCAACTCAAGGACATCGGCGACATCGAGCGCATCCTGGCGCGCATCGGCCTGCGCAATGCCCGCCCACGGGATCTGGCCCGCCTGCGCGACGCGCTGGCCGCCCTGCCCGAGCTGCACAACGCCATGGCCGAGCTGGAAGCGCCGCACCTGGCGCGTCTGGCCGCCATCGCCGGCACCTACCCGGAGCTCGCCAACCTCCTCGAGCGCGCGATCATCGACAACCCGCCGGCGGTGATCCGCGACGGCGGCGTGCTCAAGCTCGGCTACGACGCCGAGCTGGACGAGCTGCTGTCGATGAGCGAGAACGCCGGCCAGTTCCTGATCGACCTGGAAACGCGCGAGCGGGCCCGCACCGGCCTGTCCAACCTGAAAGTCGGCTACAACCGGGTCCACGGCTACTATATCGAGCTGCCGACCCGCCAGGCCGAACAGGCGCCTGGCGACTACATCCGACGCCAGACCCTCAAGGGCGCTGAGCGCTTCATCACGCCCGAGCTCAAGGCGTTCGAGGACAAGGCGCTGTCGGCCAAGAGCCGGGCCCTGGCGCGCGAGAAGATGCTCTACGACGCGCTGCTGGAAACTTTGATCGGCCACCTGGCCCCGCTGCAGGACACCGCGGCGGCGCTGGCCGAACTCGACGTCCTGAGCAACCTGGCCGAGCGCGCCCTGACCCTCGACCTGAACTGCCCGCAGTTCGTCGACACCCCTTGCCTGCGCATCGAGCAGGGCCGTCACCCGGTCGTCGAACAGGTGCTGACCACGCCGTTCGTGGCCAACGACCTGACCCTGGACGACAGCACGCGGATGCTGATCATCACCGGCCCGAACATGGGCGGTAAATCCACGTACATGCGCCAGACCGCGCTGATCGTGCTCATGGCGCACATCGGCAGTTTCGTACCGGCCGTTCGCTGCGAGCTGTCGCTGGTCGATCGCATCTTCACGCGGATCGGCTCCAGCGATGACCTGGCCGGCGGCCGCTCGACCTTCATGGTCGAGATGAGCGAAACCGCCAACATCCTGCACAACGCCACTGACCGCAGCCTGGTGCTGATGGACGAAGTCGGCCGTGGCACCAGCACCTTCGATGGCCTGTCGCTGGCTTGGGCCGCCGCCGAACGCCTGGCCGAACTGCGCGCCTACACGCTGTTCGCCACCCACTACTTCGAACTGACGGTGCTGCCGGACAGCCAGCCACTGGTGGCCAACGTGCACCTGAAGGCCACCGAGCACAACGAGCGCATCGTGTTCCTGCACCATGTCCTGCCGGGGCCGGCGAGCCAGAGCTATGGCCTGGCCGTGGCGCAGCTGGCGGGCGTGCCTGGTGCGGTCATCGCCCGTGCGCGAGAGCACCTGGGCAGGCTGGAAACCGCCAGCTTGCCGCAGGAACCTCCGGCGACACCGTCGCATCCAACGGCAGCGCCTCACCAGAGCGATCTGTTCGCCAGCCTGCCGCACCCGGCCATGGATCGGCTCGGTGGCCTGGACCTGGACAACATGACGCCGCGCCAAGCGATCGAAACGCTATATCAACTTAAGAACCTGTTATAACGCGTGCCGTAACAAGCTGTTAGAATCCCGCGCGGTTCGCCAGCGCCACACGCCCAGCCTGACGTGTGGCCTCTTTCGCGAACCGCGCTGCCCTGTATCGGGGGTACGCTGCCGTTGCCTGAGGAGAAAATTAGAAATGACCTTCGTCGTCACCGACAACTGCATCAAGTGCAAGTACACCGACTGTGTAGAGGTCTGCCCGGTGGACTGCTTCTACGAAGGTCCGAACTTCCTGGTCATTCATCCAGACGAATGCATCGACTGTGCACTGTGCGAACCGGAATGCCCGGCTCAAGCCATCTTCTCGGAAGACGAGATCCCGGCTGGCATGGAGAACTTCATCGAGCTGAACGCCGAACTGGCGGAGATCTGGCCGAACATCACCGAGAAGAAGGACGAACTGCCGGAAGCCAAGGAATTCGACGGCACGCCTGGCAAGATCCAGTACCTGGCGCGTTGATGCCCCCGGCATGACCCTCCAGCACCCCGTCGCCTTGCGCGAGGGGGCTGGCGTCGGGCCTGTTCCGGGCCCTATCGCCTTCGACGCTTTTTCGAGCGCAAAAAAAGGGGCGGTTGCCCGCCCACTTTTCGTCCCTGGTCCCTGTATTCCTTGTCATCGTCCTGATGAATCGCGTCCTGCGATGTCCTGGTCATCGTCCGTGTCGACCGTGCCGCGTCCGTGGGCACAGTTCGAATACTAGCGGTTTCCCCGCGCCGAACAAGCGCAATACCTCTCAAATCAATTCAGCCAAACCTTAAGTTACAGTTATAAAACTGCTTTGAAATCAATGGCTTGAAATTATCCAACAGCTGCAATCGCTAACTGTTTACTGTTGTTCCTGCTGTTGGCTTACCTTTCTTGTGAGCAATGTCCTACAGAGGAAGTCATACCACAGGCAGCACGCGCCTGCTTCCGGCTGAAGGTGCCAGGCCCAGGCTCGTCGTTGCCCTGGCCCGCCCGAACGACAGGGCATGAAAAAGCCGCCCTGGCCAGCGCGATGGTCGATCCATCACACGTGCCAGGGCGGCTGTTCGCGAGCGCCCATTGCCCTGTCCTGATGTGCCCAAGCGCCAATTTACCGCCCTTCAGGCGGCATGGCACCTGTGCGGCCTAACGGAACAACGACTCGCTGGAGAGCCCGTTCTTTTCCAGGATCTCGCGCAGGCGCTTGAGCCCTTCGACCTGGATCTGCCGTACCCGCTCGCGGGTCAGACCGATCTCCAGCCCGACGTCTTCCAGGGTGCTGCTTTCATGCCCGCGCAGGCCAAAGCGTCGAATCACCACCTCCCGCTGCTTGTCGGTCAGCTCGCCCAGCCATTGGTCGATGCTCTGGGAGAGATCGTCGTCCTGCAGCAGCTCGAACGGGTCGGTGGGACGATCGTCGGTCAGCGTGTCGAGCAGGGTCTTGTCAGAGTCCGGCCCCAGGGAAACGTCCACCGAGGATACCCGCTCGTTCAGCCCGAGCATGCGCTTGACCTCGGCCACCGGTTTTTCCAGCAGCGCGGCGATCTCTTCCGGCGAGGGTTCGTGATCGAGTTTCTGGGTCAGTTCACGGGCTGCCCGCAGGTAGACGTTGAGCTCCTTGACCACATGAATGGGCAGACGGATGGTGCGCGTCTGGTTCATGATGGCGCGCTCGATGGTCTGGCGGATCCACCACGTGGCGTAGGTGGAGAATCGGAACCCCCGCTCCGGGTCGAATTTTTCCACGGCGCGGATCAGCCCGAGATTGCCCTCTTCGATCAGGTCCAGCAGCGACAGCCCGCGGTTGACGTAGCGGCGAGCGATCTTCACCACCAGGCGCAGGTTGCTTTCGATCATGCGCTTGCGGCCAGCCGGATCACCCTTCTGCGACAGACGCGCGAAGTGCACTTCCTCCTCGGGCGACAGCAGGGGCGAAAAACCGATCTCGTTGAGGTACAGCTGGGTGGCATCCAGTGCGCGCGTGTAGTCGATGTACTTGTGCTGTTTGGATGAAGCGCCCTGCCTGGCCTTTGTCCGAACCGGGGAAGCAGCAGGTTCGTCCGACACCTCTTCCGTTTCCAACACGACGTCCGCTTCCATGATGAGCAGGTCGCCGTCGATGTCAAACTCCGGCACTTCTTTGCTGAGAGCCATTGTTATAGTCCTTTGCTGAGTTCGAACTCAGACTCGAGCGTCACCTTTTTCCCTGGCGGCGCTTGAGCCTGTCCCTTTACGCAAGAACAGGCTGGATGCAGTCATCAGCGGCGTGGCAGAAACTGGAGCGGATCGACGGGTTTGCCTTGACGACGAATTTCAAAGTGCAGCTTTACCCGATCAGCGCCCGTGGACCCCATTTCAGCGATCGTTTGCCCTGCCTTGACGGTTTGCCCCTCCCGAACCAACAGCCTGCGGTTGTGACCGTAGGCACTCACGTAGGTATCGCTGTGCTTGATGATGATCAGTTCGCCGTAGCCCCTCAATCCACTACCGGCGTACACCACTGACCCATTGGACGCAGCAAAAACAGGCTGTCCCAAATCACCTGCGATATCAATGCCTTTATTCAAACTGCCGTTTGAAGCGAATTTGCCGATGACCACCCCGTTGGCAGGCCACATCCAGCCCCCGGCCGATACCTCGGCCGCAGGGACTTTCGTCACCGTGGTGCTGCTGCCGCTCGACGCGGTGGTGGTGGTCGTCTGTGCCACGGCAGGTGTGGTGCCGACCACGCGTCGCGTCACCGTGGTCTTGCTCGACGAGGACGGACTCGAGACCACCGTGGTGCTGCCGGAGGAGCCGCTGCTGAAGCGGATGGTCTGGCCAGGATGAATGGTGTAGGGCGCGCCGATGCCGTTGCGCGCCGCCAGCTCCTTGTAGTCCCAGCCATAGCGGAAGGCGATGGAATACAGGGTGTCGCCCGGCCTGACCTTGTACTGACCGGAAGTCACGGCCTGGCGCTTGGGCGCGCTGGCATTGCGGTCGACCACGCTCGCGCTGTTGGAACCCGAACTGGAGCAACCGGTCAGCAGAGCCCCCAGCGCCAATACGATCGGCAACAGCAGGTTGCCGGTCCACGCCTTGCGCTGCTCAATGATTGTATGCCCCACCCGCCGCTTCCTCTCGTCTGACGATCTTGATCGCAAAGTTGTCTTCCATGGCCGAGTCGAATTGCCGCGATGCCCAGTGCTGGACGCGCTGTGCGCCACCGTCGCGGCACCGCCTGATAGACAGGGCAATGACCGCGGAATTCGTCGACCGTGCAAAAAATCCGTCGTGCTTCAGGCCAACGGGCCGTTCAGCAATGGCACGAAGCGTACCGTACCGAGCACCCGCCGGGAAAATCCGTGGTCCTCGCGCACGATGAGCATCAGGTGCTGGGGCTCGCCGGCCATGCCGACCGGGATCACCAGCCGCCCACCGGGCGCCAGCTGATCGAGCAGCGCCTGAGGCACCTGGGGCGCCACCGCCGTGACGATGATGCCGTTGTAGGGAGCCAGCGCCGGCCACCCCTCGCAGCCGTCGCCCCAGCGAAACACCACGTTGCGCAGGGTCAGTTGCTGCAGCCGCTCCTTGGCGCGGTCCTGCAGGCTCTGGATGCGCTCGACCGAGAACACCCGCTCGACCAGTTGCGCGAGAATGGCTGTCTGGTAGCCCGAGCCGGTACCGATCTCGAGCACCTTGTCCAGGGGGCCGGCTTCGAGCAGCAGCTCGCTCATGTGCGCGACCATGTACGGCTGCGAGATGGTCTGGTTGTGGCCGATGGGCAGGGCGGTGTCTTCGTAGGCGCGGTGCGCCAGGGCTTCGTCCACGAACAGGTGCCGGGGCGTCTGACGGATCGCGTCGAGCACCTGCGGGTTGGACACGCCCTCCTCGCCCAGACGCTGGATCAGACGCTCGCGGGTGCGCTGCGAGGTCATGCCGATGCCGTGGTACTGGTCGTTTTCCCGACGCATTACAGCACCCCCTCCAGCCAGCCATCCAGGCTCTCGAATGCCTCGTTGAAGGTCCGGTCCAGGCGCAGTGGCGTGATCGAGACATACCCTTGCATCACCGCATGGAAGTCCGTTCCCGGACCGCCGTCCTCGGCATCCCCGGCCACGGCGATCCAGTAGCCTTCCTTGCCACGCGGGTTGACCACCTTGGTGGGCGCGGCGGCGCGGGCGCGATGGCCCAGGCGGGTCAGCTGAAGGCCGCGGATGCGCTCGAGCGGCAGGTTCGGGATGTTGACGTTGAGCACGGTACGCGGTGGCAGCTGCAGGCGCGCCTGCGCCTCGATCAGCCGCCGGGCGATGTACGCGGCGGTCGGCAGGTTGTCCGGCTGGCGCGACACCAGGGAGAAGGCCCACGACGTGCCGCCGAGAAAACGCCCTTCCAGGGCCGCGGCCACGGTCCCCGAGTACAGCACATCGTCGCCCAGGTTGGCGCCCAGGTTGATGCCCGAGACGACCATGTCCGGCGTCTGCGGCAGCAGTCCGTTGAGCCCCAGGTGCACACAGTCGGTCGGCGTACCGTTGAGGCTGATGAAGCCGTTGCCCAGGACCGTGGGATGCAAGGGACGATCCAGCGTCAGCGAGCTGCCGGCACCGCTCTTGTCCTGGTCCGGGGCGATGACCACGCACTCGGCGTGGTCGGCCAGTGCCGCATGCAGCGCGGCGATGCCCGGTGCGGTGACACCGTCATCATTGGAAATCAGAATACGCATGGGCTTTCCAAAGGCCCTGCCGGCAGCAGATCGACGAGTTCGCGTACCAGAACGGTGGCGAAGCATCCAGCCGGCAGGACGAATTCCAGTTGCAGGGTATCAGGCTCGGGATAATGCCATGTCAGCGCGCCAATAGGGAGCCGGAGCACACGCCGCTCCTGCTTCAGGCCAGCGCTCGCCAGCCAGCGGCAGAGGGCCGCATGACGTGCGCCGATCGCGCGCTCCCGTGCGCCGGGCGCCCCGTCGGTGGCCGGCTCGCCTTCACCCCACAACGGGCCGGTCGGGTGCAGGTCGAGCAGCGCCAGGCGCGGATCTTCACAGGTCTGTGCATCGGCGGGGAAAAAGCTGCGGCTGTCGGTGAACGCCAGCAGGTCGCCCACGATCGCGTGCTGCCAGTCGCCGGCCTGGACGCGCTCGGCCAGCACCTGGTTGAACAGGAAGCTGCGCGCACTGGAGAGCAGACGCGAGCGGGTGTTGCGCTGCTCCGGCAGAGCGCCCCGTTCGGCCCAGGCCTGGGCGTCCTGTACGTTGCCACCGGCATGCCCGAAACGTTGCGCGCCAAAATAGTTGGGTACGCCGCGCCGAGCGATCTGCTCCAGGCGGGCGTCCAGGGCCGCATGATCGGCCTGAAGTGCGGTGAGACGCAGGGTGAAACCATTGGCCGAATGGGCGCCACGTTGCAGCTTGCGTGAGTGCCGCGTTTGCGTGAGGACCCGCAGGGTCTCGTCCTGGGCACGCGTGAGGTCCGGGTCGGCCTTGCCCGGCAGGTGCAGGCTGAACCACTGACGGGTCAGCGCCTGGCGATCCTTGAGCCCGGCGTAGCTGATGGCCCGTACCGGAACGCCGGCGGCACGCGCCAGGCGACGCGCGGCTTCTTCGGTGTTCAGGTCACGCTTTTCCACCCACAGCCACAGGTGCTCGCCCTGCCCACTCAAGGGAAGGTCGAGCACTTCATCGACCTGGAAGTCTTCGGCCACCGCCTTGAGCACGGCCGTGCCGAGCGCTTCGCCATAGGCCCGAGGGCCCAGCAGTTGCGGCTCGTTCATGCGGGCAGCAACAAGGCGACCGCATGCACGGCGATCCCTTCCTCACGGCCTGTGAAACCGAGTTTCTCGGTGGTGGTGGCCTTGACGTTGACCTGGTCGACCTGCACGCCGAGGTCTTCGGCGATCAGGGCACGCATGCGCTCGATGTGCGGCGCCATTTTCGGCGCCTGGGCGACGATGGTGGCGTCGACGTTGCCGACCTGCCAGCCCTTGGCCCGCACGAGGCTGACCACATGGCGCAGCAGCACGCGGCTGTCGGCCCCCTTGAACTGCGGATCGGTGTCCGGGAAATGCTTGCCGATGTCGCCCAACGCGGCCGCGCCGAGCAGTGCATCGCTCAAGGCGTGCAGCAGCACGTCGCCATCGGAGTGGGCCAGCAGGCCGCGGGTGTGGGCGATCTGCAACCCACCCAGGGTAATGAACGCACCGTCGGTGAAGCGGTGCACATCGTAGCCATGGCCAATACGCATAGAAAAACGCCCTGATGGATTCAGGGCGTGATTCTACCTGCTTTGGCAACGCTTGGGCGCGCTGACGTTCAGGTGCGCGGCATGCTCAGCGGCACGGGCTCAGACCCGTCCCAGCGCCACGGCATGGTGGCGCAGGTGCTCATCGATGAAGCTGGCGATGAAGTAGTAGCTGTGGTCGTAACCTGGCTGCAGGCGCAGGGTCAGCGCATGGCCGCCCTTGCGTGCCGCCTGCTCCAGCGCCTGAGGCTTGAGCTGGTGGTCGAGGAAATCGTCGCGATCGCCCTGGTCCACCAGCAGCGGCGGACATTGACCCGCCGGCGTTTCGGCCAACAGCACACTGGCGTCCCATTCCCGCCAGCGCGCACGGTCGTCGCCCAGGTAGCGCGAGAAGGCCTTCTCGCCCCAGGGGCAATCCATCGGGTTGCTGATGGGCGAGAACGCCGAGACCGAGCGGTAACGCCCCGGGTTGCGCAAGGCGCAGACCAGTGCGCCGTGCCCGCCCATGGAGTGACCGCTGATGCTGCGCTGGTCGGACGCCGGGAAATGCGCTTCGATCAACGCAGGCAGCTCGTTCACCACATAGTCGTGCATGCGGTAATGCTGGGCCCACGGCTGCTGGGTGGCATTGAGGTAGAAACCTGCCCCCTTGCCGAAGTCCCAGGCCCCGTCCGGGTCGCCCGGCACCTGATCGCCACGGGGGCTGGTGTCGGGCGCGACGATGATCATGCCCAGCTCGGCCGCCAGGCCCAGGGCACCGGCCTTCTGCATGAAGTTCTCGTCGGTGCAGGTCAGCCCGCTGAGCCAGTACAGCACCGGCAGCTTCTCGCCCTGCTCGGCCTGGGGCGGCAGGTAGACGGCGAAGACCATCTCGCAGCCCAGGGTCTGCGAGGTGTGACGGTAACGTTTGTGCCAGCCACCGAAGCTCTTCTGGCAGGAGATGTTCTCCAGACTCATGGCAGACCTCAGAAGTGAATGACGCTGCGGATGCTTTTGCCTTCATGCATCAGGTCGAAGGCCTTGTTGATGTCTTCCAGGCCCATGGTGTGGGTGATGAAGGTGTCCAGCGGGATCTCGCCCTTCTCCGACATCTCGACATAGCTGGGCAGCTCGCTGCGCCCACGCACGCCGCCGAACGCCGAACCGCGCCAGACGCGACCGGTGACCAGCTGGAACGGACGGGTGGCGATTTCCTGACCGGCACCGGCGACGCCGATGATCACCGACTCGCCCCAGCCCTTGTGGCAGCATTCCAGGGCTGCGCGCATCAGCTGCACGTTGCCGATGCACTCGAAGGAGAAGTCGACGCCGCCGTCGGTCAGGTCGACGATGACCTCCTGGATCGGACGGTCATAGTCCTTCGGGTTGATGCAGTCGGTGGCACCGAGCTGCTTGGCGATCTCGAACTTGGCCGGATTGATGTCGATGGCGATGATGCGCGAGGCCTTGGCCTTGACCGCACCGATGATCGCCGACAGACCGATGCCGCCCAGGCCGAACACGGCCACGGTGTCGCCCGGCTTGACCTTGGCGGTGTTGAGCACGGCGCCGATGCCGGTGGTCACGCCACAACCGAGCAGGCACACCTTCTCCAGCGGCGCTTCCTTCTGGATCTTGGCCACCGAGATTTCCGGAAGGACGGTGTACTCGGAGAAGGTCGAGGTGCCCATGTAGTGGAACAACTGCTGACCCTTGTAGGAGAAGCGCGTGGTGCCGTCCGGCATCAGGCCCTTGCCCTGGGTGGCACGGATGGCCTGGCACAGGTTGGTCTTGCCGGACTTGCAGAACTTGCACTGGCCGCATTCGGGCGTGTACAGCGGGATGACATGGTCGCCGACCGCCACGGAGGTCACGCCCTCGCCCACGGCCTCGACGATCGCCCCACCCTCGTGGCCGAGGATCGACGGGAAGATGCCCTCCGGGTCGGCGCCCGACAAGGTGTAGGCATCGGTGTGGCAGACACCGGACGCCACGACGCGCAACAGGACTTCGCCCGCCTTGGGCATGGCCACGTCGACTTCGACGATTTCGAGGGGTTTCTTCGCTTCGAAGGCGACGGCGGCACGGGACTTGATCATCAATGCTCTCCAGACAATGGCTCGAATCAGCCTTCGAGTGTAATTGATCGGCTTTTGATGAATAATCGGGCCGCTCACAAAACATTATTGCCGTACAGGGACAATCCATGCACAGCCGTTGGGAAGGCATCGACGAGTTCGTTGCGGTGGCCGAGTCGGGCCAGTTCACCGCTGCGGCCGAGCGGCTGGGAGTGTCGTCTTCGCACATCAGCCGTCAGGTCGCGCGACTGGAAGAGCGCCTGCAGACGCGTCTGCTCTACCGCAGCACCCGGCGGGTCACCCTGAGCGAGGCCGGGCAGACCTTTCTGCATCACTGCCAGCGCCTGCAGGACGGTCGCGAAGAGGCGCTGCGGGCCATGGGCGATCTGGCCAGCGAGCCGAAGGGCCTGCTGCGCACCACCTGTGCGGTGGCCTACGGCGAGCGCTTCATCGTGCCCCTGGTCACGCGCTTCATGGCGCTCTACCCGCAGCTGCGCGTGGACGTGGAACTGACCAATCGACCGCTGGACCTGCTGCACGAAGGCATGGACCTGGCCATTCGCCTGGGCCGCCTGCAGGACTCACGGCTGGTGGCCACGCGCCTGGCGCCCCGGCGCATGTACGTGTGCGCCTCGCCCTCCTACCTGGCCCGCTATGGCCGCCCGCACAGCCTGTCGGAGCTGGCCCGGCACAATTGCCTGATCGGCAGTTCGGACCTGTGGATCCTGCAGCAGAATGGCCGGGAGCTGAGTCAGCGGGTACAGGGCAACTGGCGCTGCAACAGTGGCCAGGCCGTGCTGGATGCGGCGCTTCAGGGCATGGGGCTGTGTCAGTTGCCCGACTACTACGTGCTCGAGCACTTGCACAGCGGCGCGCTGGTGCCCCTGCTGGAAGCGCACCAGCCGCCCAACACGGCCGTATGGGCCCTGTACCCCCAGCAGCGGCACTTGTCGCCGAAGGTCCGGCGCCTGGTGGACTACCTCAAGGAAGGCCTGGCGCAGTTGCCTCAGTACCGCAGCGACTGAACCGGGACGCGGCAGCGACCCGGCAACCTGTCTTCAGGCGCGGCCGGACCAGTGCTGGCGCAACCAGTCCAGGTCTTCGGGACGGGTCACCTTGAGGTTGTCCCCTCGCCCTTCGATCAGCCTCGGCGCCTGGCCTGCCCACTCGATGGCCGAGGCTTCGTCGGTCACCGTGACCTGGGCGACCAGGCAGTCGGCCAGGGCCCGGTGCAGCATCCCCAACCGGAACATCTGCGGTGTGAAGGCCTGCCAGACCGTGCTGCGATCCAGGGTCGCGCTGACGCGCCCGTCCGCACCCGCCCGCTTGAGGGTATCCCGGGCCGGCACGGCGAGCAGGCCGCCCACCGCGTCATCGGCCAGCATCGACAGCAGCCGGTCCAGGTCGCTGCGCGCCAGGTTCGGCCGTGCGGCATCGTGGACCAGCACCCAGTCCTCGTCGGCAGCGCCCTGCTCCTGCAAGACCTGCAAGGCGTTGAGTACCGAGTCGGCACGCTCACGCCCGCCTGCCGCCCGGCGAATGCGCTCGTCGGTCGCGCACGCGAGGTGGGGCCAGTAAGGATCGTGGTCCGCCAGGCTGACCACCACGCCCAACAGCGCGGGATGGTCGAGGAAGCAGGCCAGGGTGTGTTCGAGCACGGTGCGCCCGGCCACTGTCAGGTATTGCTTGGGGCGATCGGCGGCCATGCGGGCACCGACACCGGCGGCGGGCACGACGGCCCAGAAGCGAGGCAAGGGCTGGCTCATTTCGGCAACTGGTACAGGGTTTCCCCTTCCTTGACCATGCCCAGCTCGTGACGCGCGCGCTCCTCGACGGTCTCCATGCCCTTCTTGAGTTCCAGAACCTCGGCGTACAGGACACGGTTGCGCTCGAGCAGCCGTTCGTTCTCGGCATGCTGGTCAGCGATCTGCTGCGTGAGTTCCTTGACTTGCGCAAGGCTGCCAGTGCCCACCCACAGGCGGTATTGCAAGCCTCCCAGGAGCAGGAGCAGGATCAGGAACAACCAATAGGGACTGCGCATCAGGGGTCATCCGGGAGTGAAAAGGCCAGCGCTTCGGCGCGTCGGACAGCAAGAAGCCCGGCCGAGGCCAGGCTTCTTCGACAGAACGCCACCTGAAGGGTTCGACACGTCAGTGCGACGTGTCAGAGCACCTGGGCAGCTGTCTTTTTACCATCTATCGCTCAGCCGCGAAACTCGGCACGACCGTGGTAGGCGGCCTTGGCACCCAACTGCTCTTCGATACGCAGCAGCTGGTTGTACTTGGACACGCGGTCGGAACGGCACAGCGAGCCGGTCTTGATCTGACCTGCTGCGGTACCGACGGCCAGGTCGGCGATGGTGGAGTCTTCGGTTTCGCCCGAACGGTGCGAGATGACCGCGGTGAAACCGGCTGCCTTGGCCATCTGGATGGCTTCGAGGGTCTCGGTCAGCGAGCCGATCTGGTTGAACTTGATCAGGATCGAGTTACCGATGCCCTTGTCGATGCCTTCCTTGAGGATCTTGGTATTGGTCACGAACAGGTCGTCACCCACCAGCTGGACCTTCTCGCCGATCTTGTCGGTGAGGATCTTCCAGCCTGCCCAATCGGACTCGTCCAGGCCGTCCTCGATCGAGATGATCGGGAAGCGCTCGGTCAGGCCCTTGAGGTAGTCGGCGAACCCTTCGGCGTCGAAGGACTTGCCTTCGCCGGAGAGGTTGTACTTGCCACCTTCGTAGAACTCGGAAGCCGCGCAGTCCAGGGCCAGGGTCACGTCGGTACCCAGGGTGTAGCCGGCGTTCTTCACGGCTTCGGCGATGGCGCCGAGTGCGTCTTCGTTGGACGCCAGGTCCGGCGCGAAGCCGCCTTCGTCACCGACTGCGGTGCTCAGGCCACGGGCCTTGAGCACCGCCTTGAGGTGATGGAAGATCTCGGTGCCCATGCGCAGCGCATCGGAGAACGTCTTGGCGCCGACCGGCTGCACCATGAATTCCTGGATGTCGACGTTGTTGTCGGCATGCTCGCCGCCGTTGATGATGTTCATCATCGGCACCGGCATAGAGTACTGGCCTGGCGTGCCGTTGAGGTTGGCGATGTGGGCGTACAGCGGCAGGTCCTGGTCCTGCGCGGCGGCCTTGGCGGCAGCCAGCGAGACGGCGAGGATGGCGTTGGCGCCCAGGGTCGCCTTGTTCTCGGTGCCGTCCAGCTCGATCATGGCACGGTCCAGCGCCTTCTGATCGGCCGGGTCCTTGCCCAGCAGCAGGTCACGGATCGGGCCATTGATGTTGGCCACGGCCTTCAGCACGCCCTTGCCCAGGTAGCGGCTCTTGTCGCCATCACGCAGCTCCAGCGCTTCGCGCGAGCCGGTGGAGGCACCGGAAGGCGCGCAGGCGCTGCCAACGATGCCGTTGTCGAGCAGTACATCGGCTTCCACGGTGGGGTTGCCACGCGAATCGAGAACTTCACGACCTTTGATGTCGACGATTTTTGCCATTGTTGTAAGCACTCCAAAATTGACTAATAACAACGCAGCTGAGGAAATCGGCCACTGCCCAGGCGATCGGCAACGGGCAGGCCTGGCAAGGGCAGCCTGCGACCTGGCGGTCGCAAGCGGAACGGGCGGTACTCTACCGGAGAAATGCGTCCTGCGTGGCGAATACCGTCGGAAAACGTGTCGCCGTGCCGGGGCACGGCGATCTGACGCCAGGGGCACCGCCGCGCCGGCGACACCCCTGGGTCGGTCAAGGCCTCAGGCCTTGCTCTTCTGCGCCAGCGCCGCCTTGACGAAACCGCTGAATAGCGGGTGACCGTCGCGTGGCGTGGAGGTGAACTCCGGGTGGAACTGGCAGGCCACGAACCATGGGTGGTCCTTGGACTCGACCACTTCGACCAGCGCGCCGTCGCCGGAACGACCCGAGACCAGCAGGCCAGCGTCGATCAGCTGCGGCAGCAGGTTGTTGTTGACCTCGTAGCGGTGACGGTGACGCTCGACGATCACGTCCTTGCCGTAGCAGTCGTGGACCTTGGAGTTGCCGGCGATCTGGCATTCCTGAGCGCCCAGGCGCATGGTGCCGCCCAGGTCGGAGGTCTCGGTGCGGGTTTCCACGGCGCCGGTGGCATCGGACCATTCGGTGATCAGGCCGACGACCGGATGGCCGCTGTCGCGGTCGAACTCGGTGGAGTTGGCGTCCTTCCAGCCCATCACGTTACGGGCGAACTCGATGACCGCCACCTGCATGCCCAGGCAGATGCCCAGGTACGGGACCTTGTTCTCACGGGCGTACTGGACGGCCGTGATCTTGCCCTCGACACCACGCAGACCGAAGCCGCCCGGCACCAGGATGGCATCGGCGCCCTCGAGCAGGCCGGTGCCCTGGTTCTCGATGTCCTCGGAGTCGATGTAGCGCAGGTTGACCTTGGTGCGGTTCTGGATACCGGCGTGGCTCATCGCTTCGATCAGCGACTTGTACGCGTCCAGCAGCTCCATGTACTTGCCGACCATGGCGATGGTCACTTCGTGCTCGGGGTTGAGCTTGGCATCGACCACCTGGTCCCACTCGGACAGGTCGGCGCCGTTGCACTGCAGGCCGAAGCGCTCGACGACGAAATCATCCAGACCCTGGGCATGCAGCACGCCCGGGATCTTGTAGATGGTGTCGACGTCTTCCAGGGAGATCACCGCACGCTCTTCGACGTTGGTGAACGACGCGATCTTGCGGCGCGACGAGGCATCGACGGGGTGGTCGGAGCGGCAGATCAGCACGTCCGGCTGCAGGCCGATGGAGCGCAGCTCCTTGACCGAGTGCTGGGTCGGCTTGGTCTTGGTTTCGCCGGCGGTGGCGATGTACGGCACCAGCGTCAGGTGCATGAGCATCGCGCGCTTGGAACCGACTTCGACGCGCAGCTGGCGGATGGCCTCGAGGAACGGCTGCGACTCGATGTCGCCCACGGTGCCGCCGATCTCGACCAGGGCCACGTCGGCATCGCCGGCGCCCTTGATGATGCGGCGCTTGATCTCGTCGGTGATGTGCGGAATGACCTGGATGGTCGCGCCCAGGTAGTCACCCCGGCGCTCCTTGCGCAGGACGTGCTCGTAGACACGGCCGGTGGTGAAGTTGTTGTTCTGGGTCATGGTGGTGCGGATGAACCGCTCGTAGTGGCCCAGGTCCAGGTCGGTCTCGGCGCCGTCGTGGGTCACGAACACTTCGCCGTGCTGGAACGGGCTCATGGTGCCCGGGTCGACGTTGATGTACGGGTCCAGCTTGAGCATGGTGACCTTGAGCCCCCGCGCCTCCAGGATGGCCGCCAGGGAAGCCGAGGCAATGCCTTTCCCCAATGAAGAAACAACACCGCCCGTGACGAATATGTAGCGCGTCATGAAAAACCCTAGAAGTCTGCGTTAAGGCGGCCAGCGCCGCCGGAGAAAGCGAAGGAAGGCCGAAGCCCCCGATCACCTGCGTCAATCACAGTGCACCTTGAAATACTGCCGCGTCTGTACAGACCAGGGGTGGATACCCGGCATGGAGCTCGCTCGTCATTTCTGGAATCGCCCAGCAAAGAACTGCTTGGTAATCGGCAACCCCTGTGTTTTCGAAGAACCCACAGAAGTTGTATCAAGAAGGGAGGGTAGTCTACCGGAATGTACCTTTCAGCTCAAACGCTGCGCGCAGGTCGGCGGTTGCCAGTGCAGACGCCACTTGCCCTGGCTGAGGGCCGGCAGGTTCGCCACCGCCAGCAGGCGCTGCTCATCGTAGAGCAACGGCAGGCGCGACCGGATGAACGAGGGTACGCGCGCCTCGTTGAGCAGACGCTTGAGATCACGCTGTCCGCGGCCGACGACGGTCAGCTGCTCCCCGCCCTGGCGGTAGGCGATGCGCAGGCGACCGGGGGGCAGATCGCCTTCCAGCCTGACCTGGCCATTGCCCGACAACGCCAGCGGGTGCCCAGGGTGTGGCCAGGCCACTCCGGCCTGCGGGGCCTGCAGCCACGGCCCCGACAGCCACCAGAGGCGTCCGCAGGCGCGCTGTACCTGGCCGTCGGTCAGGCGCCAGATCGGCGCGGCGTCCTCTGCCGCATCGCGCAGCGTCTGCCAGCCGGCCCAGTGGCGACTGTCGGGCAGGCGCGTGCGTGCCGCCAGCCAATGGCCCAATGCATTGCGCTGGCGAGCCTCGGACAGCGTGGCCAGCACGCCCAGGTCCAGGGAGTCGAGCCCGGGCCAGTCCACGGGATGACCGTAACGGGCCTGCTGCACATCGTCGCAGGCGATCTCGTTCAGCAGCGCGAGCGCTTCGCCCAGATGATCGGCACTGCGGGCCAGGCTCAGGCTGGCCCGCGGCCAGCGCTGTTCCATCACGGGCAGGACCTGGGCGCGCAGGAAGTTGCGGTCGAACGCGGTGTCGTCGTTGGAGGGGTCCTCGATCCATGACAAACCCGCTTCGGTGGCATGAGCAAGCAGCTCGGCCCGTCCATGCCCCAGCAGCGGCCGGACCAGGGTGCCGCGCCCCAGGGGACGCTGCCGGGGCATGCCCGCCAGGCCGCGCACACCGGCCCCGCGCAGCAGGCGGAACAGCAGGGTTTCGGCCTGATCGTCGCGATGCTGCCCGGTGAACAAGGCATCGCCTGGTCCCAGCACCGTGGCGAATGCCTGGTAACGCGCATCTCGCGCCGCCTGTTCGAGGCTGGCACCCGGCGCGACCTGCACGTGCACGATGTCCAGGGGCACGCCCAGGTCCTCGCACACGCGCTGGCAATGCGCAGGCCAGGCATCGGCAGCAGGTTGTAAGCCATGGTGGATGTGCAGGGCGCGGATCACGGGCGTAGGCCGTTGGGCGCGCTGCAGGGTCAGCGCATGCAGCAGGACCGTGGAATCGAGACCGCCGGAGAAGGCCACGTACCAGGTGGGGGCCGTGAGCCAAGGGGCGAGTGCCTTGGAAAGATCGAGCATCGAAGAGAGTCCTCGACCGTCGACCGGTCGTGTTCCCGATGGGCCGACGCAGCCTTTTGTGGGAGCCTTTCGTGGGAGCGGGCTTGCCCGCGATGCAGGCGCTGGCGGACCCGACGCTATCGCGGGCAAGCCCGCTCCCACACGGACCGCAATACTCTGCTTCATCGCGGTGCGGCTACAGGTGCAGGAGCGGCCCCGTGCCGCGATTGGGCCCGCCGGGGCCCACATCGCACTTGGCAGAAACCATAGAGTCTCCCACAAGGTCCGTGACAGTCGGACTTACTGCGGCGTAGCCAGGGGTGAGCGACCTTGGCAATCGATCAGCGATGGTGCCAGCCCAACCCTCGCCCTGCTCGCCGGCAAGCCGGCGATGGCCGGGTTCAGACGCCGTAGCTCATCAGCCGGTCGTAACGGCGCGCCAGCAGCGCGTCCTGGTCGAACGTGCTCAGCATGTCGAGCTGCTCGTTGAGTTCGGCACGGATGTTGGCCGACATGGCAGCAGGGTCGCGGTGGGCGCCGCCCAGGGGCTCGCTGATGACCTTGTCGACGATGTTCAGGCTCTTCAGGCGCTCGGCCGTGATGCCCATGGCTTCGGCGGCATCCGGCGCCTTGTCGGCGGTCTTCCAGAGGATCGACGCGCAGCCTTCGGGCGAGATCACCGAGTAGGTGGAGTACTGGAGCATGTTCAGCTGGTCGCATACGCCGATGGCCAACGCGCCGCCCGAACCGCCCTCACCGATCACGGTGGCGATGATCGGGGTCTTGAGCCGCGCCATGACCCGCAGGTTCCAGGCGATCGCTTCGCTCTGGTTGCGCTCTTCGGCGTCGATGCCCGGGTAGGCGCCCGGGGTGTCGATGAAGGTCAGAATCGGCATCTTGAAGCGCTCGGCCATTTCCATCAGGCGGCAGGCCTTGCGGTAGCCTTCCGGACGCGGCATGCCGAAGTTGCGGCGCACCTTCTCGCGCACTTCGCGGCCCTTTTGGTGGCCGATGATCATGACCGGCTTGCCGTCCAGGCGCGCGGTCCCGCCGACGATCGCGGCGTCGTCGGAGAAGTGACGGTCGCCGTGCAGCTCTTCGAACTCGTCGAAGATGTGCTGGATGTAGTCGAGGGTGTAGGGACGGCGTGGGTGGCGCGCCAGGCGCGCGATCTGCCAGCTGGTCAGGTTGCCGAAGATGCTTTCGGTCAGGGTGCTGCTCTTGTCTTGCAGACGGGCGATTTCATCGCCGATGTTCAGCGAGTTGTCGTTGCCGACCAGGCGCAGCTCTTCGATCTTGGCTTGCAGGTCGGCAATCGGCTGTTCGAAATCCAGGAAATTCGGGTTCATAGTCATCCGTCTTGGGTCTACGGCCAGGCGGCCGGCCGGTTGATCCGTTTGGCGCCCTACCTTAAAGGAAGGGCACATTCAGGTCGAGATTAAAAAAGCGTTCGTTCAACGGTATTGCAAAAAGACGTTCTCACGTCCGAACTGGTCACGCAGGGCCTGGATCAGCCCGTCCCCCGGGTCGATGGTCCAGCTGTCGCCGAACTGCACCATGGCCTTGGCATCGCTGCCGGTGTACTCCAGGGTGATCGGGCAGGCGCCGCGGTGACGGTTGATCAGCTCGCCCAGCCAGTGCAGCCGGTCGCCCTTGAGCGCCTCGTGCGCGACTTTCAGGCGCAGGCTCTCGGCCAGGCGGGTGCGAGCATCCTCCATGGTCATCACCTGCTTGACGCGCAGGCGCAGCCCCCCAGAGAAGTCGTCGTTGCTGACTTCGCCTTCGACTACCACCATCGCATCGTTCTGCAACAGGGCCTGCGCGGCCATGAAGGCATCGGCGAACAACGACGCCTCGATGCGCCCGGAGCGGTCATCGAGGGTGATGAAGCCCATCTTGTCGCCCTTCTTGTTCTTCATCACCCGCAGGGCGATGATCATCCCGGCGATCGTCTGGGTCTCGCGGGACGGCTTGAGGTCGACGATGCGCTGCCGGGCGAAGCGGCGGATCTCGCCCTCGTATTCGTCGATCGGGTGACCGGTCAGGTACAGGCCCAGGGTGTCCTTCTCGCCACGCAGACGCTCCTTGAGGGTCAGCTCGCGGACCTTGCGGTGGTTGGCGTAGACATCGGCATCGGCCTCGACGAACAACCCGCCGAACAGGTCGGCATGACCACTGTCGGCGGTACGCGCGGTCTGCTCGGCGGACTTGATCGCCTCCTCCAGGGCCGACAGCAGAATGGCCCGGTTACGGTCGATGTTGGCGTGGTAGGCCTTGAGCTCGTCATGGAAGTGCGGCCCGAGGCGATCCAGCGCGCCGCTGCGGATCAACGCATCGAGGGTGCGCTTGTTGATGCGCTTGAGGTCGACCCGTGCGCAGAAATCGAACAGGTCCTTGAACGGTCCGCCCTCGGCACGCGCCTCGACGATCGCCTCGACCGGCCCTTCGCCGACGCCCTTGATCGCACCCAGGCCATAGACGATGCGCCCGTCGTCGTTGACGGTGAACTTGAACTCGGAGGTGTTCACGTCAGGGGCGTCGAGGCGCAGCTTCATGCAGCGCACCTCTTCGATCAGCACCACCACCTTGTCGGTGTTGTGCATGTCCGCCGAGAGCACCGCGGCCATGAACGGCGCGGGGTGATGGGTCTTGAGCCAGGCGGTCTGGTACGACACCAGGCCGTAGGCGGCCGAGTGCGACTTGTTGAAGCCGTAGCCGGCGAATTTTTCCACCAGGTCGAAGATGTTGCCCGCCAGGTTGGCGTCGATGTTGTTGTTGGCGCAGCCTTCGATGAAGCCGCCGCGCTGCTTGGCCATTTCCTCGGGCTTCTTCTTGCCCATGGCACGGCGCAGCATGTCGGCACCGCCGAGGGTGTAGCCGGCCATCACCTGGGCGATCTGCATCACCTGTTCCTGGTACAGGATGATGCCGTAGGTCGGCGCCAGGACCGGTTGCAGCCCGTCGTACTGGTAATCGGGGTGCGGATAGGCCAGCTCGGCGCGGCCGTGCTTGCGGTTGATGAAGTCGTCGACCATGCCCGATTGCAGCGGTCCGGGACGGAACAGCGCCACCAGGGCGATGAGGTCTTCCAGGCAGTCGGGCTTGAGCTTCTTGATCAGCTCCTTCATGCCGCGCGATTCGAGCTGGAACACAGCCGTGGTCTCGGCCTTCTGCAGCAGCTCGTAGGTCTTCTTGTCGTCCAGCGGGATGAAGTCGATGTTCACGTCGGGCAGGCCCTGCTTGGCCTGCTCGCGGTTGATGGTCTCCATCGCCCACTTGATGATGGTCAGGGTCCGCAGGCCGAGAAAGTCGAACTTCACCAGCCCGGCCGCCTCGACGTCGTCCTTGTCGAACTGGGTCACCAGCCCCCCGCCCTCTTCATCGCAGGCGATGGGCGAGAAGTCGGTCAGCTTGGTCGGGGCGATCACCACGCCACCGGCGTGCTTGCCGGTACCCCGGGTGACGCCTTCGAGCTTGAGCGCCATGTCCCAGATCTCGCGCGCGTCCTCGTCGCTCTTGAGGAAGTCGCGCAGGAGTTCTTCCTGCTCGAACGCTTTCTCCAAGGTCATGCCGACCTCGAACGGGATCATCTTCGACAGGCGGTCGGCCAGGCCGTAGGACTTGCCCTGGACCCGCGCCACGTCGCGCACCACCGCCTTGGCCGCCATGGTGCCGAAGGTGATGATCTGGCTCACGGCATTGCGCCCGTAGGCGTCGGCCACGTACTCGATCACCCGGTCGCGGCCGTCCATGCAGAAGTCGACGTCGAAGTCCGGCATCGAGACCCGTTCGGGGTTGAGGAAACGTTCGAACAGCAGGTCATAGGCCAGCGGATCGAGGTCGGTGATCTTCAGCACGTAGGCCACCAGGGAACCCGCGCCTGAGCCTCGACCCGGCCCCACCGGCACGTCGTTGTTCTTGGCCCACTTGATGAAGTCCATGACGATCAGGAAGTAGCCGGGGAAGCCCATCTGGATGATGATATCCAGCTCGAACTTCAGGCGGTCCAGGTAGACCTGACGGCGCTCTTCGTAGTCCGGGGTGCTGTCCTTGGGCAGGATCACCGCCAGACGTTCTTCCAGCCCCTCGTGCGAGACGTGCCGCAGGTAATCGTCGATGCCCATGCCGTTGGGCGTGGGGAAGTCGGGCAGGAAGTGCTTGCCCAACTGCACCTGGATGTTGCAGCGCTTGGCGATCTCCACCGTGTTGGCCAGCGCCTCGGGCAGGTCGCTGAACAGCTCGGCCATTTCTTCCGGGCTCTTGAGGTACTGCTGGTCGCTGTATAGGCGCGGCCGACGCGGATCGTCCAGGGTCCAGCCTTCGCCGATGCAGACGCGGGTTTCATGGGCATCGAAATCGGTCTGCTTGATGAAGCGCACGTCATTGGTCGCCACCAGCGGGGCGCCGACCCGGTCGGCCAGGGCCACGGCGGCATGCAGGTGCTCTTCGTCACCCGGACGGCCGGTGCGCTGCACCTCGACGTAGAACCGGCCTGGCAGCTTCTGCATCCAGTCGCGCAGCAGGCGCTCGGCCTCCTCGGCATGGCCATTGAGCAAGGCCATGCCGATGTCCCCTTCCCGCGCGGCAGACAACCCGATCAGGCCTTCGCAGGCCTCGGCGATCCACTCGCGCTGGATGATCACCAGGCCGTTGCGCTGGCCTTCCATCCAGCCGCGGGAGATCAGCTCGGTAAGGTTGCGGTAGCCCTGGGCGTCCATCGCCAGGAAGCAGATGCGCGATACCGGCGCATCGGCCTCGGCACCGGCCAGCCACAGGTCTGCCCCGCAGATCGGCTTGATCCCTGCGCCCATGGCGCTCTTGTAGAACTTCACCAGCGAGCACATGTTGCTCTGGTCGGTGATGGCCACCGCCGGCATGTTCATCCCGGCGAGGACCTTGGCCAGCGGTTTGATCCGCACCAGGCCATCGACCAGCGAGTATTCGGAATGCACACGAAGATGAACGAAGGAGACCGACATGGATGTTCCTATGGCTGGGCGCAACGACAGAGGCGCGATTGTACCGTAAGGCCACGTCCTTGGCCCGGCGCACGGAGGGATCGATCGACGCAGCCCGACGACCGCGTGCACGCAGGGTTCAGAGCAATGAACCGGCCAGCGCGCCGTGCGCGTCCCAGGCGGCGCGCACCGGCGCGAACGAACGCCGATGGATCGGGGTCGGCCCCAGGCGGGCCAGGGCTTCCAAGTGCACCGGCGTCGGGTAGCCCTTGTGGCCACCGATGCCATAGCCCGGATAGATCAGTTCGAAGGCGCTCATCTCGCGGTCACGGCTGACCTTGGCCAGGATGGACGCGGCAGCGATCGCCGGGACCTTGGCATCACCCTGGATCACCGGTGCCGACGGCACCGCCAGGACCGGGCAGCGGTTGCCGTCGATCAGTGCCAGGCGTGGGGTCAGGTGCAGCCCCTCCACCGCGCGCTGCATGGCCAGCATCGTGGCCTGCAGGATGTTCAGGCGGTCGATCTCCTCGACCTCGGCCCGGGCGATGCAGAAGCTCAGGGCTTTTTCGCAGATCTCGTCGAACAGCCGCTCGCGCTTGGCCTCGGTGAGCTTCTTCGAGTCGTTCAGCCCGGCGATCGGACGCGACGGGTCGAGAATCACCGCCGCGGTGACCACGGCGCCGCACAGGGGGCCGCGGCCGACTTCATCGACCCCGGCGACCAGTTCCTCGACCAGGGTGAAATCCAGTCCCAATTGCATCTAGCGCTCCTCGACCAGGGCCAGGACCGCGTCGGCCGCCTGATTGGAGGCGTCGCGGCGCAGGCTGTGGTGGATCTGTTCGAAGTGTTCGGTCTGCCCACGGCCATCGGCCAGCAAGGGCAGCAACGCCTGGGCCAGCGCCTGCTCGGTGGCGGCGTCCTGCAACAGTTCCGGCACCAGCATGCGCTGGGCCAGCAGGTTGGGCAGCGACACGTAGGGGCTCTTGACCATCCGCTTGAGGATCCAGAACGTCACCGGCGACAACCGGTAGGCCACCACCATGGGACGCTTGTACAGCAGGGCCTCGAGCGTGGCCGTGCCCGAAGCGATCAGCACCGCGTCGCAGGCGGCCAGCGCCTGGTGCGAACGGCCATCGAGCAGCGTCACCGGCAGCTCACGCCCGGCGAGCATCTGCTCGAGCTGGGCACGGCGGGCGGCATTGGCGCAGGGCACCGCGAACCGCAGGTTCGGCACGCGCTCGACCAGCAGGCGTGCCGTGTCCAGGAACAGCGCGCCGAGGCGACCGACTTCGCCGCCGCGGCTGCCTGGCATCAAGGCCACCACCGGGCCGTCGCCCAGGCCGAGTTCGGCGCGTGCGGCTTCGCGGTCGGCGCTCAGGGCGATGGTGTCGGCCAGCGGGTGGCCGACGAAGCGCACCGGTACACCCTGCTCTTCGTAGAAGCGTGCCTCGAACGGCAGCAGCGTGAGCATGAGGTCGCAGCCTTCGCGGATCTTCAGCACCCGCTTCTGCCGCCAGGCCCAGACCGACGGGCTGACGTAATGTACGGTCTTGATCCCGGCGCGGCGCAGCTTGAGCTCGATGTCGAGGTTGAAGTCCGGCGCGTCGATGCCGATGAACACGTCCGGCCGCTGGGCAATGAGGTCGGCGACCAGCGCCTTGCGCCGCTTGAGCAGCTCGCGCAGACGGCCGAGCACTTCCACCAGGCCCATGACCGCCAGGCGCTCCATGGGAAAGCTCGAGACCAGGCCTTCGGCCTCCATCAGCGGGCCACCCACGCCGATGAAGCGCACGTCCGGGTGGCGCGCCTTCAACGCGCGCATCAGACCGGAACCGAGAATGTCGCCGCTCGCTTCGCCCGCGACCAACGCAACACAGAGCTGGGCCATGTCAGCGCGTGATGCCGCGGGCGGAGGTCAGGATGGACTGGCGGAACAGTTCGACTTCGGCGAACTGGGTCGCCAGCGGGTCCAGCTCGTTGAGCGCCTCTTCGACCCCCAGGCCCTGACGGTAGACGATCTTGTAGGCACGGCGCAGGGCGTGGATCACGTCCTCGCCGAACCCGCGCCGGCGCATGCCCTCGAAGTTCATGCTGCGGGCCTCGGCCGGGCTGCCGAACACCGTGACGAACGCAGGGACGTCCTTGCCGATGGCGGTGCCCATGCCGGAGAAGCTGTGAGCGCCGATGCGGCAATGCTGGTGCACCAGGGTGTAACCGGAGAGGATCGCCCAGTCGCCGACGTGGACATGCCCGGCCAGCGCGGTGTTGTTGACCAGGATGCAATGGTTGCCGATCACGCTGTCGTGGCCGATGTGGGCATAGGCCATGATCAGGTTGTGATCGCCAATGGTGGTTTCGCCCCGGTCCTGCACGGTACCGCGGTGCAGGGTGACGCCTTCGCGGATCACGTTGTGATCGCCGATCACCAGACGCGTCGGTTCACCGTTGTACTTCAGGTCGGGGGTATCCTCGCCGATGGACGAGAACTGGTAGATGCGGTTGTGCTTGCCGATCACCGTGGGGCCCTTGAGCACCACGTGGGGACCGATGACGCTGCCCTCGCCGATCTCGACACCCGGCCCGACGATCGACCAGGGTCCGACCTCGACACCGTCGGCCAACACGGCCGAAGGATCGACGATTGCCCGTGGATCGATCAAACTCACAGTGCGCGTTCCGCGCAGATGATCTGGGCCGAGCACACCGGCTTGCCATCGACCGTGGCCTGGCACTCGAACTTCCAGATCTGACGCTTGCGGCTGAGGAACTTCGCCTCGAGGATCAGTTGATCGCCCGGCAGCACGGGCTGGCGGAAGCGCAGGTTGTCGGAGCCCACGAAATAATAGAGCGTGCCGTCGGCCGGCTTGGCGTCGAGCATCTTGAACCCGAGGATGCCGGCCGCCTGGGCCATCGCCTCGATGATCAGCACGCCCGGCATGATCGGGTGCGCCGGGAAGTGGCCGTTGAAGAAGGGCTCGTTGATGCTGACATTCTTGTAGGCACGAATGCTCTGGGCCTCGAAATCCAGCTCCGTCACACGGTCCACCAGCAGGAACGGGTAGCGGTGAGGCAAGTATTCGCGAATCTCGTTGATGTCCATCATTTCGGGGGGAAGCCTGTAGTAATAATAAGGAGCGCAGGTGCTGACCACACGCTCCTCATGCAATGCCAGAGAGGAGCCAGCGAGCCACGGTTCACGCTTGCTCGGAAAATGTTATCAGCCTTCTGATGGTGGCTGTCCGTCCGAGGTCACGGCGACGACGCGTTTTTCCAGCTGCGCGAGACGCTTGGACATGTCGTCGAGCTGACGAATGCGCGCGGCGCTCTTGCGCCAATCGGCCAGAGGCTGCATGGCGGTACCCGACGAATAGGCCCCAGGCTCGGTGATCGAACGGGTCACCATGGTCATGCCGGAGACGAACACGTTGTCGCAGACGTCGATATGACCGACCATGCCCACGCCGCCGGCGATGGTGCAGTGCTTGCCGATCCGGGTGCTGCCCGAGATGCCGACGCAGGCGGCCATGGCCGTGTGGTCGCCGACCTGGACGTTGTGGGCGATCTGGATCTGGTTGTCGAGCTTGACCCCGTCACCGATCACGGTGTCGGACAGCGCGCCGCGGTCGACGGCGGTATTGACGCCCACTTCCACGTCGTCACCGAGCCGGACGCCGCCGATCTGGGCGATCTTGCGCCACACACCCTTCTCGTTGGCGAAGCCGAAGCCTTCACCGCCGAGCACGGCGCCGGACTGGATCACCACCCGCTTGCCGATGGTCACATCGTGGTACAGCGTGACCCGCGGTGCCAGCCAGCCGCCTTCGCCGATCACGCAACGGGCGCCGATCACGCAGTGCGCACCGATGGTCACCGCCGGGCCGATCCGGGCCCCCGACTCGATCACCACGAACGGACCGATGCTGGCCGTGGCGTCCACCTGGGCGTCATCGGCCACCACGGCGCTCGGGTGGATCCCCACTGCCGCCTTGGGCTTGGGGTCGAACAGGTGCGAAATGCGCGCATAGGCCAGGTACGGATCGGCGACGATCAACGCATTGCCCTGGAACCCTTCGGCATCGGCCGCCTTGAGCAACACCGCAGCCGCCGTGCACCCTTCCAGGTACTTGCGGTACTGCGGGTTGGCGAGAAAGCTCAATTCACCGGGGCCGGCCTCCTGCAAGGTGGCCAGTCCGGTGATCGATACGGACTCGGCGCCCTGCAAGGTGGCGCCGAGGGTCTCGGCCAGCTGGCCGAGTGTGATGGTCGCGCTCATGTTCAACGGGCTTGGTTCATGCGCTCGATGACTTGGCGGGTGATGTCGTACTGAGGTTTGACATCGATGACCGCGCCGCGCTCGAGCACCAGGTCGAAACCGCCCTTCTTGATCACTTCCTCGACCGCGCCGTCGAGCTTGGGCTTGAGCTGCTTGAGCATGTCACGGTCGGCGACGGCCTTGGCTTCGTTCAGCTCCTTGGACTGGAACTGGAAGTCGCGGGCCTTCTGCTTGAATTCGAGTTCCAGGCGCTCACGCTCAGGCTGCGGCATCTTGTCGCCGCCCTTGATGATGCGGTCCTGGATGCCCTTGGCGCTGCTTTCCAGGCTCTTGAGCTTGGTCAGTTGCGGGCCGAACTTCTTCTCGGCATCGACCGCGTACTTCTTGGCGGCATCGGATTCGAGCAGGGCCATCTGATAGTTCAGCACGGCGACTTTCATTTCGGCGAAGGCCGGGGTGGCGACCAGCGCCGCGGCCACGATGGCCAGTTTGAACAGGTTGCGCACGGTGTACTCCTGCAAGATCCGTTGTCGTTGAGCTCGGGTCAGACCTTAGAAGGTCTGGCCCAGGGAGAATTGGAACACTTGGGTTTCGGCATCGTCCGGCTTCTTGATCGGCATCGCCAGGCTGAAGCTCAGCGGGCCGAGGGCGGTGATCCAGGTCACGCCCAGGCCGACCGAACTGGCCATGTCGCCGAACCCGACGCTCGGGCAGTTGCGCGAGGAGCTGCAGTTGGTGTCGAACACGTTACCCACGTCCCAGAAGACCGACGTGCGCAGCGAGCGCTGGTCCTTGACGAAGGGCAGCGGGAAGAGCAGTTCGGCGCCGCCTTGGATGAGGACGTTGCCGCCGAAGGCCAGGCGGTCCTGATCAGGGTCAGCAATGGTTCCAGGCTTACCACCAGGATTACCCTCGCCTCTACTTGGCGTACTACGCGGCCCAAGCGTGTTGTCCTTGAAACCACGCACCGAGTTGAAACCACCGGCATAGTAGTTTTCATAGAACGGCAGCCCCGAGGTCGATCCATAACCATCACCATACCCCAGCTCGGTGTGCAGACGCAGGGTATAGTTGTTGGTGATCGGCTTGAACACCTGGCCACGGTAGTCGAGCTTGTAGAACGACAGGTCGCTGCCGGGAATGGTGGTTTCCAGGGTCAGGCTCTGGGAGTGACCCCGCGTTGCCAGCACACCCTTGTTCAGGGTCGATTCCGACCAGCCGACCGACGCCTTGAAGTTGGTGAAGTCCTTACCTTCCTTGTCGAGGAAGTCGAAGATCTCATCGACGGTGTACTTGCCGGTCTTGATCTCGTCCTGCTGCACGCTCAACCCGTAGGTCAGGCGCGAGGTCTCGCTGATCGGGTAGCCGATGTTGACGCCCATGCCCAGGCTGTCCACCGCATAGCTCGCCACGTCGACGTCGAGGTCGTCGTAGTCGGTGCTGCGGTAGAAGGCGTTGTAGCCCAGGCTCACGCCGTCGGCGGTCCAGTAGGGGTCGACGAAGCCGAAGTTGTACCGGGTCTGGTATTCGCTGCGGTTCAAGCCGATGGACACCTTGTTGCCGGTGCCGAGGAAGTTGCTCTGGCTGATCGAACCCCCTAGGATCAGGCCGGCGCTCTGGGCGAAGCCGACGCTGGCGGTGATCGAACCGGAGGCCTGCTCCTCGACGCTGTAGTTCACGTCGACCTGGTCGTCGGTGCCCGGCACCGGCGGCGTCTCGACGTTGGCTTCCTTGAAGTAGCCCAGGCGCTCCAGACGGGTCTTGGACTGGTCGATCAGGTAGGTCGAGGCCCAGCCGCCTTCCATCTGACGCATCTCGCGGCGCAGGACCACGTCGTCGGTCTTGGTGTTGCCGCGGAAGTTGATGCGATTGACGTAGGCCCGCTTGCCCGGATCCACCACGAAGGTGATGTCGACGGTGTGGTCCTGGTCGTTCGGTTGCGGCACGCCGTTGACGTTGGCGAAGGTGTAGCCTTCGTTGCCCAGGCGGCGGGTGATCAGCTCGGACGTGCTGGTCATCACCTTGCGCGAGAACACCTGGCCCGGCTGCACCAGCAGCAGCGACTTGACCTGGTCCTCGGGCAGTTTGAGGTCGCCCGAAAGCTTCACGTCACGAACGCTGTACTTCTCGCCTTCGTTGATGTTGACGGTGATGTAGACGTGCTTCTTGTCCGGCGTAATGGACACCTGGGTGGAGGCGATGTCCATGTTGATGTAGCCGCGGTCCAGGTAGTAGGAACGCAGGCGCTCCAGGTCACCGGAGAGCTTTTCGCGGGCGTACTTGTCGTCGTTGCGGATGAACGACAGCCAGTTGGTGGTCTTCAGCTCGAACAGGCTGCTCAGCTCGTCGTCGTCGAACACGGTGTTGCCGACCACGTTGATGTGCTGGATGGCCGCGACTTCGCCTTCGTTGATCTTGATCTTCAGACCGACGCGGTTGCGAGGCTCGGGCACGACCTCGGCATTGACCTCGGCCGAGTAGCGGCCCTGGGCCACGTACTGGCGCTGCAGCTCGTTGCGCACGCCTTCGAGCGTGGCGCGCTGGAAGATCTCGCCTTCGGCCAGACCGGACTGCTTGAGCCCTTTCATCAGGTCGTCGGTGCTGATGGCCTTGTTGCCTTCGATCTCGATGCTCGCCACCGACGGGCGCTCGACCACGTTGATGATCAGGACGTTGCCATCACGGCTCAGTTCGATGTCCTGGAAGAAGCCGGTCCGGAACAGCGAACGGGTCGAGTCCACCAGGCGCCGATCGTCGGCCTGGTCGCCCACGTTCAGGGGCAAGGCGCCGAACACGCTGCCGGCGGACACCCGCTGCAGACCATTGACACGAATATCGGAGATGGTGAAGGACTCGGCGTGAACTTCAGCGATCATCAATGCGGAAAGCACCGCAGTTAGCAGCAGACGTTTCATGAAGTCCTTTTATTCCAACTGGCAATAAACAACCTGCCGCACGGGGGCGGCAGGTTCGCAATGCGCGTAGCGTTAAAGTCGACCCAGATCGTTGATCAGGGCGAGTAGCATCACCCCCAGGACCAAACTGACACCGATCTGGACCCCCCAACCTTGCACCCGATCCGAGAGCGGACGACCGCGCGTCCACTCGATCAGGTAGAACAGCAAATGCCCCCCATCCAGCACGGGAATGGGCAGCAGGTTCAGAACTCCCAGGCTTATGCTCAGGTAGGCGAGGAAATTCAGGAAATCACCGACGCCGGACTGGGCTGAAGCGCCCGCCACTTTAGCAATGGTTATCGGTCCACTCAAGTTTTTTACCGAGAGCTCGCCGAACAGCATTTTCTTCAGCGACTCAAGGGTCAGCACGCTCATCGACCAGGTCCTGGACAACCCCTGACCGACGGCTTCCAGCGGCCCGTAGCGGACTTCGCGCAGCATCTTGGCAGGCCATTCGCCGCCCTTCACGCCCGCACCCAGGTAGCCGGCCGCCGCACTGCCTTCTCCGCGGTGCGTCAGCGTGACGCTGCGTTCGATGACCTGGCCATCGCGCTCCAGGCGCACCTGCACCGTGCCGTCGGCACGACCGCGCACCGTGTCCACCACCTGCTGCCAGTCGTCGAGTGCCTTGCCGTCGAGCGCCAGCAACCGATCACCGGTCTTGAGCCCTGCCGCTGCGGCAGGACCGTCGGGGTCGAGCTGGGCCAGGACCGGCACGATGGCCGGCCGCCAGGGGCGAAGGCCCAGGGACTGGATCGGGTCGGGCTCGCCCTCCCCCTTGAGCCAGTCCTTCAGGGTGATCTCATGGGCCGATTCGGTACTGCTGCCCGGCTCGAGCACACCGACCCGCACGGTGCCGGTCTCGCCGAGGCGCCGGACCAGCTGCAGGTTCACGGCCGACCAGCCGGTCGTCGGCTCGCCGTCGACCGACACGATCTCCTGCCCCTCGCGCAGGCCGGCCTGGGCCGCCAGACTGCCAGGTTCGACCGCGCCGATGACCGGACGGATCTGCTGGCTGCCGAGCATGGCCAGCAGCCAGAAGAACACGATGGCCAGCAGGAAGTTGGCGATGGGCCCGGCCGCGACGATGGCGATGCGCTGCCCCACCGTCTTGCGGTTGAACGCCTGATCGAGCTGTGCCTCCGGCACCGGCGCCTCGCGCTCGTCGAGCATCTTCACATAGCCACCCAGGGGGATGGCCGCGATCACGAACTCGGTGCCCTGGCGGTCATGCCAGCGCACCAGGGGCGTGCCGAAGCCGACCGAGAAACGCAGCACCTTGACCCCGCAGCGACGGGCCACCCAGAAGTGGCCGAACTCGTGGAAGGTGACCAGCACGCCCAGGGCGATCAGGGTGCCGACAATCATGTAGAGCGCAGTCATGGGAATCTCCGAAGGCGTTCAGCCAGGGTCAGCGCGCGGTGGCAGCCTTATCGGCCATGCCGCTCCAGCCAGTGTCTCGACAGCTCGCGGGCACGCCGGTCGGCCTCGAACACGGCCTCCAGCGAGGCCACGGGCTCGACGGGCTGCTGCTCGAGGACCTGGGCAATGATACGCGCGATCTCGGGGAAGCGGATACGCCCCTGGAGGAATGCCTCCACGGCGATCTCGTTGGCCGCGTTGAGCGTGGCCGGGGCGCTGCCGCCCGCCTGCGCGGCTTCTCGCGCCAGGCGCAGGCAGGGGAAGCGCTGGTCGTCCGGCGTCTGGAAATCCAGCCGCGCGATGGCGAACAGGTCCAGCGGCGCCACGCCCGAGGCAATGCGCCTGGGCCACGCCAGGGCATGGGCGATGGGCGTGCGCATGTCCGGGTTGCCGAGCTGGGCCAGCACCGACCCGTCCACATAGTCGACCAGCGAATGGATGACGCTCTGGGGATGCACCACCACTTCGACCTTGGACGGTGGCGCGTCGAACAGCCAGCAGGCCTCGATCAGCTCGAGCCCCTTGTTCATCATGCTCGCCGAGTCCACGGAGATCTTGCGCCCCATGGACCAGTTGGGGTGTGCGCAGGCCTGTTCGGGGGTGACGTCGTGCAGGGCCTCGGCCGACAGTTCGCGGAACGGACCGCCCGAGGCGGTGAGCAGAATGCGCCGCACGCCCACCGCCTCCAGCCCACGGCCGTAGTCGGCCGGCAGGCACTGGAAGATCGCATTGTGCTCGCTGTCGATCGGCAGCAGCACGGCGCCACTGCGCTGGACGGCCTGCATGAACAGCGCGCCGGACATCACCAGCGCTTCCTTGTTGGCCAGCAGCACCTTCTTGCCTGCCTCGACCGCCGCCAGGGTCGGCCGCAGGCCAGCGGCACCGACGATGGCCGCCATCACCGTGTCGACCTCCGGCGCCGACGCCACCTGGCACAGGCCGGCCTCGCCCACCAGCACCTCGACAGCAACCTGCGCCGTCGCCAGACCCTGGCGCAGCCGCGCGGCTGCCGCCTCGTCCGGCACCACGGCGCAGACCGGGCGATGTTGCACGCACAGCCCCAGCAACTCGTCGATGCGGGAAAACCCGCTCAAGGCGAAGATCTGGTACTGCTCGGGATGGCGGGCGATCACATCCAGCGTGCTCAGCCCGATGGAGCCGGTCGCTCCCAGTACGGTGACCTGTTGCGCGTGGCTCACATCACACCCCATTCGGCAGCCCACAACAGCACGGCGAACACCGGGATGGCCGCCGTCAGGCTGTCGATGCGATCGAGCACGCCTCCGTGGCCGGGCAGCAGGTTGCTGCTGTCCTTGATGCCGGAGCGACGCTTGAACATGCTTTCGGTCAGGTCACCGATCACCGAGGCCATCACCACCAGCGCCCCACCCAGCACGCCGATCAGCACCTGGCCCAGGCTCCAGTCCCGGTACAGGCCGACCGCGACCACGATCGCCAGGCTCACCGCCAGGCCGCCGTAGACGCCTTCCCAGCTCTTGCCAGGGCTGACCTGGGGCGCCAGCTTGCGCTTGCCGAAGGCGCGCCCGGAGAAGTAGGCACCGATGTCTGCCGCCCAGACCAGCACCATCACCGAGAGGATCAGCCAGTTGCCCATCGACCAGTGCTTGAGCAGGATCAGGCCCTGCCAGGCAGGCAGCAGCACCAGCACGCCGATCAGCAGGCGACAGGCCGCACTCGCCCACAGCTCGCTGCTGCGCGGGTAGGTCAGCACCAGCCAGGTGGCCAGCCCCCACCAGATCACCGAGGCACCCAGCACCCAGGGCGCCAGGTCCGGCATCAGGTGCAGCACCATCAGCGCGCCGGCGATGACCGCCGCATAGGCCAGCCGTAGCGGCTGCGCCTCGAGCCCGGCCAGGCGCGCCCACTCCCAGGCCCCCAGGCTCACCACCAGGCCGATGAACAAGGCGAAGTCCCCGCCTTGCAGCAGGAAGAAACCGCCCAGGGCGATCGGCAGCAGGATCAGCGCGGTGATGATGCGTTGTTTAAGCATTAGGCACGAGCTCCAGATTCGACCTGCTCGCTCGTCTTACCGAAACGACGCTGGCGCGAAGCGAAATCGGCCAGCGCGGTGCGCATGGCGTCGTGTTTGAAATCCGGCCAGTACAGGTCGGAAAAGTACAGCTCGGCATAGGCCAGCTGCCAGAGCAGGAAGTTGCTGATGCGGTGCTCGCCGCCGGTCCGGATGCACAGGTCCGGCAGCGGCAGGTCACCGGTGACCAGACAGGTCTGCAGCAACCCCGGGGTGATGTCCTCCGGACGCAGGTGCCCGGCCTGGACCTCGCGCGCCAGGCGCTGCGCGGCCTGGGCGATGTCCCACTGGCCGCCATAGTTGGCAGCGACCTGCAAGGTGAATCGGGTATTGCCCGCCGTCAGCGACTCGGCCTCGCGGATCGCCTGCTGCAGTTCGGGGTGAAAGCGCGAGCGATCGCCGATGATGCGCAGGCAGATGCCGTTTTCGTTGAGGCGCCGGGCTTCCCGGCGCAGGGCCGAGAAGAACAGCTCCATCAACGCACCCACCTCGTCGGCGGGACGCTGCCAGTTCTCGCTGGAGAAGGCGAACAGGGTCAGTACCTCGACCCCGGCCTCGGCACACACCTCGATGACCGCGCGGACGGCGTCGACACCTGCCTTGTGCCCGGCGACGCCAGGCAGCAGGCGACGCTTCGCCCAGCGGTTGTTGCCGTCCATGATGATCGCGACATGACGCGGCACCGAGGACGGGGCCGCTGGCTTGGTCTTTTCCATTGAAAAACCCTGGCCTTAAACGGCCATCAGGTCCTTTTCCTTGGCTTTGAAGGCGGCATCGACTTCGGCGACGTACTTGTCGGTCAGCTTCTGGATCTCGTCAGCAGCGCGACGTTCTTCGTCTTCGCTGATTTCCTTGTCCTTGGTCAGCTTCTTCAAGTCGGCCAGGGCATCGCGACGCACGTTGCGCACGGCGACCTTGGCATCCTCGGCGACGCCGCTGGCCTGCTTGGTGTAGCCCTTGCGGGTCTCTTCGGTCAGGGCCGGCATCGGGACACGGATGGTGGTGCCGGCGCTGGACGGGTTCAGGCCCAGGTCGGAGGTCAGGATGGCCTTCTCGATCGCGGCGCTCAGGTTCTTGTCATGGGCGACGATCTTCAGGGTCCGCGCATCCTCGACGCTGACGGCGGCGACCTGGTTCAGTGGCATCTCGCTGCCCCAGGCCGGAACCTTGACGCTGTCCAGGATGCTGGGGTGGGCACGGCCGGTACGGATGGCCGCCAGGTTGCGTGCCAGGGCTTCGAGGGACTTGCCCATGCGGTCCTGGGCGTCTTTCTTGATGTCGTTGATCATGCTTGGCCTTCCTCGATCAGGGTTCCTTCGGCGCCACCCACCACGATGTTCAGCAGGGCGCCAGGCTTGTTCATGTTGAAGACACGCAATGGCATCTTGTGGTCACGGCACAGGCAGATCGCGGTCAGGTCCATGACGCCGAGCTTGCGATCGAGCACCTCGTCGTAGGTCAGGCGATCGAACTTCTCCGCGTGCGGATCCTTGAACGGGTCGGCGGTGTACACGCCATCGACCTTGGTCGCCTTGAGCACCACGTCGGCATCGATCTCGATGGCGCGCAGGCAGGCGGCGGAGTCGGTGGTGAAGAACGGGTTGCCCGTGCCGGCGGAGAAAATTACCACATCGCCGGACTTCAGTTGACGATTGGCTTTGCGGCGATCGTAATGATCGGTCACGCCCACCATGGAAATCGCCGACATGACGATGGCCGAGATGTTCGAACGCTCCAGGGCGTCGCGCATGGCCAGGGCGTTCATGACCGTGGCCAGCATGCCCATGTGGTCACCGGTGACGCGGTCCATGCCGGCGGCACTCAGCGCGGCACCCCGGAACAGGTTGCCACCGCCGATCACCAGGCCGACCTCGACGCCGATGCCGACCAGCTGCCCGACTTCCAGGGCCATGCGGTCCAGGACCTTCGGGTCGATGCCAAACTCTTCCGAACCCATCAGGGCCTCGCCGCTAAGTTTGAGCAAAATGCGTTTATAGCGAGGTTGGCGACCACTCACCTGCTGAGCCATTGCGAGTCTCTCCTGCGGCGTTGTATAGAAAATTCAGAGCGGGCTGGATGCAGCCTGCCAAAGACTGTAGCGCGGCGCTGCTTCAGCGCCAACGCCTGCCGGCAGGGTAAACCGGCAGGCGCTTTGAAAAAGAGGCTGCGCGCGTGAGCGGGCAGCCTCTTCGGGGCGACAGACGGGTCTGTCTTACTGCTTGGCGGCAGCGACCTGTGCGGCAACTTCAGCAGCGAAGTCGTCGACTGGCTTCTCGATGCCTTCGCCAACCTTGAAGTAGGTGAAGGAAACGATTTCAGCACCGGCTTTCTTGGCCAGTTCGCCGACCTTGACTTCCGGGTTCATGACGAAGGCCTGCTCTTTGAGCGACGCTTCGGCCTTGAACTTGGTGATACGGCCGTTGATCATGTTCTCGACGATGTTCTCTGGCTTGCCAGCGATCTTGTCGGCGTTGAGCTGCAGGAAGACACCCTTCTCGCGCTCGATGGCTTCGGCGGAGATTTCCGACGAATCCAGGAACTCCGGGTTCGACGCCGCGACGTGCATGGCGATGTTCTTGGCCAGCTCGACGTCACCGCCTTTCAGAACGACGACAGCACCGATCTTGTTGCCGTGCAGGTAGGCACCGACGACGTCGCCTTCCACGCGCACCAGGCGGCGGATGTTGACGTTTTCGCCGCACTTGGCGACCAGGGCTTCACGAGCGGCTTCGCGCGAGGCGATCAGCGGCGCAGCGTCGGTCAGCTTCTGGGCGAAGGCTTCTTCGAGGCTTTCGGCCACGAAGTTCTTGAAGTCGTCTTGCAGGGCCAGGAAGTCGGTCTGCGAGTTCACTTCCAGCAGAACGGCGGACTTGCCGTCGGTCTTGACGGCGATCGCGCCTTCGGCAGCGACGTTGCCAGCCTTCTTGGCGGCCTTGATGGCGCCCGAGGCACGCATGTCGTCAATGGCTTTTTCGATGTCGCCGTCAGCCTTTTCCAGGGCTTTCTTGCAATCCATCATGCCTTCGCCGGTACGCTCGCGCAGTTCTTTGACCAGCGCTGCAGTAATTGCTGCCATTTCAAAATCCTCTTGGAAAGTTTTTCAACCATTCCACCCGTCGATGACGGGCGTTCAATTCTGCCAATCCGCTGTCAGCGCCTGCATGCCTGGAAGGCACGGTTGCCGACAGCAGGATCTCAAGGTGGCAAAAAGGGGGCATAGCCCCCTTTTCGCGTGCCCAGTCGACGCTAGCGTCTCTTACTCGGCAGCCGGTGCAGCCGCTTCTTCAGCGTAGACTTCGGTGCCGCCAGCAACGTTGTTGCGGCCGCGGATGATGGCGTCGGCCATCGAAGTCATGTACAGCTCGATGGCGCGGATGGCGTCGTCGTTGCCTGGGATGACGTAGTCAACGCCTTCCGGGCTGCTGTTGGTATCGACAACGCCGATGACCGGGATGCCCAGCTTGTTGGCTTCGGTGATGGCGATGCGCTCGTGGTCGACGTCGATCACGAACAGTGCGTCCGGCAGGCCGCCCATGTCCTTGATGCCGCCCAGGCTACGGTCCAGCTTTTCCAGGTCGCGCGAACGCATCAGCGCTTCTTTCTTGGTCAGCTTGGTGAACGTGCCGTCTTCGGCCTGGGTTTCCAGGTCACGCAGACGCTTGATCGAAGCGCGGATGGTCTTGTAGTTGGTCAGCATGCCGCCCAACCAGCGGTGGTCGACGTACGGCGAACCGCAACGTGCTGCCTGCTCGGCGACGATCTTGCCCGCGGAACGCTTGGTGCCGACGAACATGATCTTGTTCTTGCCCTGGGCCAGACGCTCTACGAACGACAGTGCGTCGTTGAACAGCGGCAGGGTTTTTTCCAGGTTGATGATGTGGATCTTGTTGCGCGCGCCGAAGATGTACTTGCCCATCTTCGGGTTCCAGTAACGGGTCTGGTGGCCGAAGTGCACACCGGCCTTCAGCATATCGCGCATGTTGACTTGGGACATGATTGTTCCTTGATAAGTCGGGTTGGGCCTCCACGCATCCCAATGACCAACCGCGAATCCAGTGATTCGCGGCACCCAGGCCATCGTGCCGACACGTGTGTGGGTTCAGGCTGACGGGGTCGTCCCCGAAAGCGGCGCATGTTATACCACAGCCGACGGGGGAACGGAACCAGAACCTTGCGCCTGCGGACACGGCATGGCACGCGGGCGGAAGGCCCAGAAACCTGGCCAGGTCTGCTAGAATCGCGGTTTTCCGTTCGTTCGCGCCCTGGCGGCGCCGTAGAGAGCCTGCAATGACCGTAACCATCAAGACCGCCGAAGACATCGAAAAGATGCGGATCGCCGGCCGCCTGGCCGCCGACGTGCTCGAAATGATCGAGCCACACGTCAAGCCTGGCGTGACCACCGAGGAACTCGATCGCCTGTGCCACGACTATATCGTCGACGTGCAGAAGGCCATCCCCGCGCCCCTGAACTACAAGGGCTTCCCCAAGTCGATCTGCACCTCGATCAACCACGTGGTCTGCCACGGCATCCCGGGCGATAAGCCGCTCAAGGACGGCGACACGCTCAACATCGATGTCACCGTGATCAAGGACGGCTACCACGGCGATACCAGCCGCATGTTCCACGTCGGCACCGTCGCGCCTTGGGCCGAGCGCCTGTCCCAGGTCACCCAGGAATGCCTGTACAAGGCCATCGAGCTGGTGCGTCCAGGCTGCCGCCTCGGCGACATCGGCGAAGTGATCCAGAAGCACGCCGAGAAGAACGGCTTCTCCGTGGTGCGCGAGTTCTGCGGCCACGGCATCGGCAAGGTGTTCCACGAGGAGCCCCAGGTCCTGCACTACGGCAAGGCCGGCACCGGCATGATCCTCCAGGAAGGCATGACCTTCACCATCGAGCCGATGATCAACCAGGGCAAGGCCGACACCAAGGTGCTGGGCGATGGCTGGACCGCGATCACCAAGGATCGCAAGCTGTCGGCGCAGTGGGAGCACACGCTGCTGGTGACGGCCACCGGCTACGAGATCTTCACCCTGCGCAAGGACGACACCCTCCCGCGCACCTCGGCCTGACCCCAGGCCGGCTGTCCAGACAGGAACCCGATCGATGCCCCAGGTGGATCCCGAACTGTTCGACCGCGGCCAGTTCCAGGCCGAGCTGGCGCTCAAGGCCAGCCCCATCGCGGCCTTCAAGAAAGCCATGCGCCAGGCCGGCGAGGTACTCGACCGGCGCTTTCGCGACGGCCGCGACGTGCGCCGGCTGATCGAAGACCGCGCCTGGCTCGTCGACAACCTGCTGCAGCAGGCCTGGAACCAGTTCGACTGGGGCGAACCGGGCGGCATCGCCCTGGTGGCCGTGGGCGGCTACGGTCGCGGCGAACTGCACCCCTACTCGGACATCGACCTGCTGATCCTGCTGGGCGAAGACGACCATGAGCGCTACCGGGGCGCCATCGAGGGGCTGCTGACCCTGTTGTGGGACATTGGCCTGGAGGTCGGCCAGAGCGTGCGCAGCGTCGCCGAATGCGCCGAGCAGGCGCGTGCCGACATCACGGTCATCACCAACCTCATGGAAAGCCGCACCATCGCCGGCCCCGAAACCCTGCGCAAGCGCATGCTCGAGGCCACCGGCACCGCGCACATGTGGCCGAGCAAGGCGTTCTTCCTGGCCAAGCGCGCCGAGCTGCAGGCCCGCCACCACAAGTACAACGACACCGAGTACAACCTCGAGCCCAACGTCAAGGGCTCGCCCGGCGGCCTGCGCGACATCCAGACCGTGCTCTGGGTCGCCCGGCGCCATTACGGCACGCTGAACCTGCACGCCCTGGCCGGCGAAGGTTTCCTGCTGGAGAGCGAGAACGAGCTGCTGGCCTCGTCCCAGTCGTTTCTGTGGAAGGTGCGCTATGCCCTGCACATGCTCGCCGGACGCGCCGAAGATCGCCTGCTGTTCGATCACCAGCGCAGCGTCGCCACCTTGCTCGGCTACAGCGACGAGAACCCCAAGCGCGCCATCGAGCAGTTCATGCAACAGTACTACCGGGTGGTGATGAGCATCAGCCAGTTGTGCGACCTGATCATCCAGCACTTTGAAGAGGTGATCCTGGCCGACGACAACGGCACGACCCAGCCGCTCAACCCGCGCTTCCGCCTGCATGACGGCTACCTGGAGGCGGTCAACGCCCAGGTGTTCAAGCGCACGCCGTTCGCCATGCTGGAGATCTTCGTGCTGATGGCCCAGCACCCGGCGATCAAGGGGGTGCGTGCCGATACCGTGCGCCTGCTGCGCGAGCACCGGCACCTGATCGACGACACCTTCCGCCACGACATCCGCAACACCAGCCTGTTCATCGAGCTGTTCAAGTGCGAGGTGGGCATCCATCGCAACCTGCGCCGCATGAACCGCTACGGCATCCTCGGGCGCTACCTACCCGAATTCGGCTTCATCGTCGGACAGATGCAGCACGACCTGTTCCACATCTACACGGTCGATGCGCACACGCTCAACCTGATCAAGCACCTGCGCAAGCTGCAGTACACGCCGGTGTCGGAGAAATTCCCGCTGGCCAGCAAGCTGATGGGACGCCTGCCCAAGCCGGAGCTGATCTACCTGGCCGGCCTGTACCACGACATCGGCAAGGGCCGTCAGGGCGACCATTCGGAAATCGGGGCCGAAGAGGCCGAGGCGTTCTGCCGGCGTCACCACCTGCCGGCCTGGGACAGCCGCCTGATCGTCTGGCTGGTGCGCCATCACCTGAGCATGTCCACCACGGCCCAGCGCAAGGACCTGTCCGACCCCCAGGTGATCAACGACTTCGCCCTGCTGGTCGGCGACGAGACGCGCCTGGACTACCTCTACGTGCTCACCGTGGCCGACATCAACGCCACCAACCCGAGCCTGTGGAATTCCTGGCGTGCCAGCCTGCTGCGCCAGCTCTACACCGAGACCAAGCGGGCCCTGCGCCGCGGCCTGGAAAACCCGCTGGACCGTGAGGAGCTGATCCGCCAGACCCAGAGCGCGGCGCTGGACATCCTGGTGCGCGAAGGCACCGACCCGGACGATGTCGAACAGCTCTGGTCGCAACTGGGCGACGACTACTTCCTGCGCCACACCTCCGCCGACGTCGCCTGGCACACCGACGCCATTCTCCAGCAACCGGCCGATGGCGGCCCCCTGGTGCTGATCAAGGAAACCACCCAGCGCGAGTTCGAGGGCGGCACGCAGATCTTCATCTATGCGCCGGACCAGCACGACTTCTTCGCCGTGACCGTGGCGGCCATGTCCCAGCTCAACCTGAACATCCACGATGCCCGGATCATCACCTCCAGCAGCCAGTTCACCCTCGACACCTACATCGTGCTGGACACCGATGGCGGCTCCATCGGCGACGACCCCCAGCGGGTGCGCCAGATTCGCGAGGGGCTGACCGAAGCGCTGCGCACGCCCGAAGACTACCCGACGATCATCCAGCGGCGGGTGCCGCGCCAGCTCAAGCACTTCACCTTCGCCCCGCAGGTGACCATCCACAACGACGCGCAACGGCCGGTGACCGTCCTCGAACTGACCGCTCCCGACCGTCCCGGGCTGCTGGCACGTATCGGCCGGATCTTCCTGGAGTTCGATCTGTCCCTGCAGAACGCCAAGATCGCCACCTTGGGCGAGCGGGTCGAGGACGTGTTCTTCATTACTGATGCCGACAACCAGCCGCTGTCCGACCCGCAGCTGTGCAGCCGCCTGCAGGAGGCGATCGTGCGCCAGTTGCAGGCAGGCCAGCAGAGCGATGGCACCCCTACCCGTGTCACCTTTTGACGATTGACGAGACCTTGCGCCGATGAACCATGCCTTGACCCAGCTTCAGCCCTACCCGTTCGAGAAACTTCGCGCCCTGCTCGGCAGCGTGAAACCGGCGGCGGACAAACGGCCCATCGCCCTGTCGATCGGCGAGCCGAAGCACGAATCGCCGGCCTTCGTCACCCAGACCCTGGCGGACCACCTCGGTGATCTGGCGGTGTACCCCAGCACCCTCGGCCTGCCGGCGCTGCGCCAGTCGATCGCGCAGTGGTGCGAACGGCGCTTCGACGTGCCGGCCGGCTGGCTCGACGCCGAGCGTCACGTGCTGCCGGTCAACGGCACGCGCGAGGCCCTGTTCGCGTTCACCCAGGCCGTGGTCAACCGGGCCGACGATGGCCTGGTGGTGAGCCCCAACCCGTTCTACCAGATCTACGAAGGCGCAGCGCTGCTGGCCGGCGCCACCCCCCATTACCTGCCGTGCCTGGAAGCCAATGGCTTCAACCCCGACTTCGACGCCGTGCCGGCGCAGATCTGGGAACGCTGCCAGATCCTCTTCCTGTGCTCGCCAGGCAACCCGACGGGCGCCCTGGTCCCCCTGGAGACCCTGAAGAAACTGATCGCCCTGGCCGACCAGCACGATTTCGTGATCGCCGCCGACGAATGCTACAGCGAACTGTACTTCGACGAAGACAGCCCGCCGGCCGGCCTGCTGACGGCCTGCGCCGAACTGGGCCGCCAGGATTTCCACCGCTGCGTGGTGTTCCACAGCCTGTCCAAGCGCTCGAACCTGCCGGGCCTGCGCTCGGGTTTCGTGGCCGGTGATGCACGCATCCTCAAGCCGTTCCTGCTGTACCGCACCTACCACGGCTGCGCCATGCCCGTGCCGACCCAGCGCGCCAGCATCGCGGCCTGGGGCGACGAAGCGCACGTGCGTGCCAACCGTGACCAGTACCGCGCCAAGTTCGACGCGGTCCTGGACATCCTGCAGCCGGTGCTCGACGTCCAGCGTCCAGACGGCAGCTTCTACCTGTGGGCCAAGGTCCCCGGGGACGACGCCGCCTTCGCCCGTGACCTGTTCGAGACCGAGCATGTGACGGTGGTGCCCGGCTCGTACCTGTCGCGTGAGGTGGACGGCGTCAACCCAGGCGCCGGGCGCGTGCGCATGGCCCTGGTCGCCCCGCTGGCCGAATGCATCGAGGCGGCCGAGCGCATTCGCGACTTTCTGTCGCGCTGAGCCCACCGGCCCCAGCATTATCTAACGCGCAGCGCGCACCAGACGGCACGAGACTCCGGGGCTCTATCTCACTGGAGTCTCGCCATGCTGGAACTGATGCTGTGCCACTGCCGCAAACCCCTCGATCCGCTGCTTGCCTACCAGGTCGCCGTCGCCGAAAACCCGGCCAACGCCGGCCCGGCTTCGGGCGGGCAGCGCAAGAAGCGCTCGATCGCCTATGTCGACAAGCTGTGGGCGCCGGGCCGTACCTTGCGCATCAGCTTCACCAATGACCCGGACGCTGCGCTCAAGCAGGCGATCTTCGAAGCGGCCTGCCAGTGGCTGCCCTACGTGAACCTGCGTTTCGAGCTGGTCGAGGATGACAGCGACAGCGAGATCAAGGTCTTCACCGGCGGGTCGCCAACCTTCAACTACTCAATGTTCGGCACCGATGCGCTGACCAGCGCCGATGCCTCCATGGTGCTCGGGGTCACCCCGGACATGGACAACTTCGAGCGCACCGTCATCCATGAGTTCGGCCATGCGCTGGGCGCCGAGCATGAGCACCAGCATCCAGACGCCGACATCCCCTGGGACATTCCGAAGGTCTATGCCTGGTACGCCGCCAAGGGCCATTCCAAAGCCGTGGTCGACGAGTCGGTGCTGGCCAAGATCGATAATCCGCGGGTGCGCAAGGTGCCCTACGACCGTCACTCGATCATGCATTACCCAGTGCCCCAGGAACTGACCCTGGGCGACTGGGAGGTCGGCATCAACACACGCATCAGCGAGAAGGACAAGCAGCTCATGCGCCTGGCCTACCCGCGCTGAAGCGACGGATCATTTGTTGCGCGCCAGGTTGGCCTCGCTCAGGTCGAGTTCGCCAAGGATCTGCCGGACCACCTCGTTGCCGACCTGGTGCCGACGGTGCAGCGCGTAAAGCTCCAGGCGCTGGGCACGCAGGGCCTTGAGCCGCAGGTGCCGCTCGAGCTGGTCCATGCGCTCGGCCAGGGCACGACTTTCGTCACTGTGGTTGTAGCGCTCGAGCTGATCACGGTATTCGGCCATCAGCCGCCCCTTGAGCTCGACCGCGAGGGTGGCCAGGTCGGCGTTCTGCGGCGCGTCGGCTTCGCTCAGATCCTCGGCCTCCAGGGCATGGATGGCCGCTTCGGCCGTCCGCCGCCAGGCCTCCTGCACTTCCTGGTCCATGCGCTCGTCAGCGCTCTTGTCGACCCCGCGCAGCAGCAGCGGCAGGGCGATGCAGGCACTGACCAGCGACAGCAGGATCACCCCGGCGGCGATGAAGATCAGCAGGTCGCGCTGAGGGAAGGCCTGGTCGGCGCCGATCAGCAGCGGCACCGACATGACACCGGCCAAGGTCACCGCCCCGCGCACACCGCCCAGGGTCAGCAGCCAGCAGGAGCGCGCGGTCGGCAGCATCACCAGGGCCGACTTGCCGCGCCAGTGACGGACCCGTCCGATGATGCGCCAGACGCTCTGTACCCAGACGAAGCGCAGCAGCACCAGGGTGGCGAAGATCGCCAGCACGTCCAGGCAGCGCCAGGCCAGGGTCGGCCAGAGCGAGGTCTCGTGGCTGGCCACGGCCTTGACGATATCGGGCAACTGCAGGCCCAGCAGCAGGAAGATCAGCCCGTTGAAGGCGAACTCCAGCAGCGACCAGACACTGCGGTTGAGCAGCCGGGTGCTGGTCTGGCGCGGCAGCAAGTCGAGCCAGCTCTGCATCATGCCGGCCGCCACCGCCGAGAGGATGCCCGAGGCGCCCAGGCGCTCGGCCAGGACATAGGCGGCGAACGGCAGCAGCAGCATGAACACCACGTGGGTGGCCGGATCGTCCCAACCCCGGCCGATCATCCACATGCGCAGCCGCCCGATCAGCCAGCTCAGGGCCACGCCCACCGCCAGCCCGCCCAGGGCCACCAGCACGAAGGTCACGCTGGCCTCGGCCAGCGAGAAGGCCCCGGTGATGGCGGCCGCCAGGGCGAACTTGAAGGTCACCAGGCCCGACGCATCGTTCATCAGGGCCTCGCCCTGGAGCATGTGCATCAAGGGCTTGGGCAAGCGGTCCTGGGTGATCGCCGACACGGCCACCGCATCGGTGGGCGAGAGAATCGCCGCCAGGGCGAAGGCGGCGGCCAGCGGAATGCTCGGCAGCAGCCAATGGATGAAGTACCCGGCGCCGACGACGGTGAACAGCACCAGCCCGACCGCCAACCCGACCACGGGGCCGCGCAGTCGCCAGAGGGCGCGCTTGGGAATGCGCCAGCCATCGACGAACAGCAGCGGTGGCAGGAACAGGAAGAGAAACAGTTCAGGGTCCAGCGCCACGTGCAGGCCCAGGGTTGGCCAGGCCAGCAAGGCCCCGGCGGCGATCTGGATCAACGGCAGCGGCAGCGGAACGACGCGAACCAGCAATTTGGAAAGACTTACCAGCGTCAGCAGGATAAGCACGGTGTAGGCTGACTGCATTGGAGCATGTGTCCTGTGTGAGCGAGGGCCAAGGGCGGCCGGTGTGCGCGAGCGGCGCCATGGTAGGGCGAAAGGCCAGGCAGGGCCGTGCGACCAACGTCGTACCCCTGCACCGCCTGCGTCGACGACCGCGACGACCTGCAATGGACCACGGCGTGGGCCTCAGGTGCCGCGCTCATGGCATCCGCGCCGTCGATGACGCATAATCGGCCGTCCACTGTTCAAGGAGCACCGAGGCGGCACGCCCAGGCTCGGACAGGGGTCGGTCGAGTTGCCCTGTACCGTTCGGAGACGGTAGAGCCCGTTGCGGTTCCCTTCCGGTCGGTCAGCCTCCCCGCACCGCTTCCTGCCCGTTCGAACCGCGTAATGGCCTCCGACACGCGATGACCCCGACTCTCTACGGCATCAAAGCCTGCGACACCATGAAGAAGGCCCGTACCTGGCTCGACGCGCAGGCCATCGCCTACACCTTCCACGACTACAAGACCCAAGGCATCGACCGTGACAGCCTGGCGCGCTGGTGCGACGAGCATGGCTGGCAGATCGTCCTGAACCGTGCCGGCACCACCTTCCGCAAGCTCGACGAGGCCAGCAAGGCCGATCTCGACCAGGCCAAGGCCATCGACCTGATGCTGGCCCAGCCCTCGATGATCAAGCGCCCGGTGCTGGACTTGGGCGAACGCACGCTGGTGGGCTTCGCGCCCGACCGGTATGCCGCTGCGCTGACCTGATTTTCCGCTTTCCCTTATTCGCAAGAGGTAACTGCATGTCCACTACCCTGTTCAGCCTGGCCTTCGGCGTCGGCACCCAGAACCGCCAGGGCACCTGGCTGGAAGTCTTCTACGCGCTGCCTCTGGTGGCCCCTTCCAGCGCCCTGGTCGAGGCGATCGCCCCGGTACTCGGCTACGAAGGCGGCAACCAGGCCATCACCATCAGCACCACCCAGGCGGCGCAACTGGCCGAAGCCGTGCGCTCGGTCGACGCTGCCCAGGCCGCCCTGCTGACCCGCCTGGCGGAAAGCCAGAAGCCGCTGGTGGCGACCCTGCTGGCCGAGGACGGCGCGCTGACCTCGACCCCGGAAGCCTACCTGAAGCTGCACCTGCTCTCGCACCGTCTGGTCAAGCCCCATGGCGTGAGCCTGGCCGGCATCTTCCCGCTGCTGCCGAACATCGCCTGGACCAGCCAGGGCGCCATCGACCTGGCCGAACTGGCCGAGCAGCAGCTCGAAGCACGCCTGCGCGGCGACCTGCTGGAAGTGTTCTCGGTGGACAAGTTCCCGAAGATGACCGACTACGTGGTCCCGGCCGGTGTGCGCATCGCCGACAGTGCGCGGGTTCGCCTGGGCGCCTACATCGGCGAAGGCACCACCATCATGCACGAGGGCTTCGTCAACTTTAACGCCGGCACCGAAGGCCCGGGCATGATCGAAGGCCGTGTCTCGGCCGGCGTGTTCGTCGGCAAGGGTTCGGACCTGGGCGGCGGCTGCTCGACCATGGGCACCCTGTCCGGTGGCGGCAACATCGTCATCACCGTCGGCGAAGGCTGCCTGATCGGTGCCAACGCCGGTATCGGCATCCCGCTGGGCGATCGCAACACCGTCGAGGCAGGCCTGTACATCACCGCCGGCACCAAGGTGCAGTTGCTGGACGAGCAGAACCAGCTGGTCAAGGTGGTCAAGGCGCGCGATCTGGCGGGCCAGACCGACCTGCTGTTCCGTCGCAACTCGGTCAGCGGCGCGGTCGAGTGCAAGACCCACAAGTCGGCCATCGAGCTGAACGAGGCCCTGCACGCCCACAACTGAGGCCTGCACTGACCTGAAGTGATAAGATCGGGCCTGGCTTTCTGCCAGGCCCGTTTCTTTTCCAGGTCCACCATCATGCTCCAGCCCTCCCCCTGGCGCGCCGACTTCCCCGCCGTCGCCGCCCTGCACCGCCAGCACCAGACCTATCTGGACAGTGCGGCCACCGCCCAGAAGCCCCAGGCCATGCTGGACGCCCTCGCCCGTTATTACGGGGGTGGCGCCGCCAATGTGCATCGGGCCCAGCACGTGCCAGGCGCCCTGGCGACCCAGGCGTTCGAGGCGACGCGCAGTGCACTGGCCGCCTGGACGGGGGCTGGCGAGGCCCAGCAGTTCATCTTCACCCACGGGGCCACGTCGGCGCTGAACCTGCTCGCCTATGGCCTGGAACATGGCTTCGAGGCCGGTGACGAGATCGCCGTCAGCGCCCTGGAGCACCACGCCAACCTGCTGCCGTGGCAACAGCTGGCACGGCGCCGAGGCCTACGCCTGGTGATCCTGCCGATCGATGCCCAAGGCCGCATCGATCTGGAGCAGGCGCTGCAGTTGATCGGCCCACGGACCCGGCTGCTGGCGGTCAGCCAGCTGTCCAACGTGCTGGGCACCTGGCAGCCGCTGGCGCCCCTGTTGGCGCATGCCCGCGCCCAAGGCGCGCTGAGTGTGGTCGATGGGGCCCAGGGCGTGGTCCATGGCCGCCCCGACCTGCACCAGTTGGGCTGCGATTTCTACGTGTTCTCCAGCCACAAGCTGTATGGGCCGGACGGCGTGGGCGTGCTCTACGGCCGCACGCCGGCGCTGGCCCATCTGAAGCATTGGCAGTACGGTGGCGAGATGGTCCACCTGGCCGGCTACCACGAGGCGAGTTTCCGTCCCGCGCCCCTGGGATTCGAGGCAGGCACGCCGCCGGTGGCGGGGGTGATCGGCCTGGGCGCGACCCTGGCGTATTTGAATGGCCTGGACCTGTCGGCGGTGGCGGCCCACGAGGCTGCGCTGCACCGAGCCCTGTGCGAGGGTCTGGTTGCCCGCGAAGGCGTGCGTCTGCTGGGCGATCCGCAGGTGGCACTGGCCAGTTTCGTGGTCGACGGCGTGCACACGGCCGACATCGCCCACCTGCTGACCGAACAGGGCATCGCCGTGCGCGCGGGGCATCATTGCGCCATGCCGCTGCTCGAGCAGCTTGGCCTGGGCGGCGCGATCCGCGTGTCGCTGGGCCTGTACAACGATGGCGACGACCTGGCGCGGTTCTTCGACGCCTTCGACCATGCCCTGGCGCTGTTGCGATGAGCCTGTCGAACGCGGCCCGCGAGGCCTTGCAGGCTTTCGAGCAGGCCCACGGCTGGGAGCAGCGCGCGCGCCTGCTGATGCAATGGGGCCAACGCTTGCCGCCACTGGATGAAGCCGACAAGGTGGAGGCCAACCGCGTCCACGGTTGCGAGAGCGTGGTCTGGCTGACCGCGCAGGCTGTCGACGGGCACTGGCAGTTTCAGGCCGACAGCGAGGCGCGGCTGCTCAAGGGCTTGCTGGCGGTGTTGCTGGTGCGCGTGCAGGGGCTCGACCGGGACGCACTGGCCCGCGTCGACCTGCCCGGCTGGTTCGCGCAGCTGGGCCTGGAGCGCCAGCTCACGCCGTCACGCAGCAACGGCCTGCACGCCGTGCTGCAGCGCATGGCTCAACTGGCCGCAGGCGCCTGAGCCACGGCACGTTCCGAAGGTCGGCGCGCCCCGCCTACCAGTTTCTCCACCAGTTTGCTGGCGGCGACCATGCCGAAGGTCGCGGTGACCATCATCACCGCGCCGAAACCGCCGGAGCAGTCCAGGCGCACGCCTTCCCCGACGAAGCTCTTCTGCAGGCAGACGCTGCCATCGCCCTTGGGGTAGCGCAGCTGCTCGCTGGAGAACACGCACGGCACCCCGTAGTTGCGGCTGACGTTGCGCGAGAACTGGTAGTCGCGGCGCAGGGTGGAGCGCACCCGCGACGCCAGCGGGTCGTTGAAGGTCTTGTTGAGGTCACCGACCTGCACCTGGGTCGGATCGATCTGCCCGCCGGCACCGCCGGTGGTGACGACGGCGATCTTGCGCCGCCGGCACCAGGCGATCAGCGCCGCCTTGGCGTTGACGCTGTCGATGCAGTCGACCACGCCGTCGAAGCCTTCGTGGATGTACTCGACCATGGTGTCGCGGGTCACGAAATCGGCCACCGCATGGACCACGCAGGCCGGGTTGATGGCGCGCAGCCGCTCGGCCATGACCTCGACCTTGGCCCGCCCCACCTGCCCTTCGAGCGCGTGGGCCTGGCGGTTGGTGTTGCTGACGCAGACATCGTCGAGGTCGAACAGGGTGATCTCGCCCACCCCGCTGCGCGCCAGGGCTTCGGCCACCCAGGAGCCGACCCCGCCGATGCCGACCACGCCGACATGGGCGCGACGCAGGCGCTCGAGGCCGTCGTCGCCATACAGCCGGGCAATGCCGGCGAAGCGTGGATCTTCTGTGCTCATGTCGCCAAACCCTGGAAAAAACCGGCGCGCAGTATAAAGCAGTTGGCCGGATGACGAACCCTCGGCAGACCGGGTGCACAGCGCTGCAAGCCCTGGACGGTCCCTTCAAGGGGATTAATCCGCGCAAGCCTGCTTTAATAACCACTATTCACCTGGAAAAGCCCGTGCTCCCGGCAGGACGGAACCCTCACCTTCGGACAGCCGCCCACGCCCTCGTCGGCGCGGGCGTTGGAACCTCACACGCTTATGTCATCACGCAAATTCGGCCTCAACCTGGTCGTGGTGCTGCTCATCGCCGCCCTGTTCACCGGGTTCTGGGCCTTGATCAATCGCCCCGTGTCCGCCCCCGCCTGGCCCGAGCAGATCTCGGGTTTTTCGTACTCGCCGTTTCGCCTGAACGAAAGTCCACAGCGCGGCCAGTACCCCAGCGAGCAGGAGCTGCGCGAGGACCTGGCGCAACTGAGCACGCTGACCGACAGCATCCGTCTGTACACCGTCGAGGGCAGTCAGGCGCAGATCCCCCGACTGGCCGAGGAGATGGGCCTGCGGGTGACCCTGGGCATCTGGATCAGCCCGGACCTGGAGCGCAACGAGCGCGAGATCGCCCGCGCCATCGAACTGGCCAACACCTCGCGCAGCGTGATCCGCGTGGTGGTCGGCAACGAAGCGCTGTTCCGCGAGGAGGTCACGCCGGAAGGGTTGATCGCCTACCTGGACCGGGTGCGCGCTGCCGTCAAGGTTCCGGTCACCACCAGCGAGCAATGGCACATCTGGAAGGCGCACCCGGAGCTGGCCGGGCATGTGGACCTGATCGCCGCACACATCCTGCCGTACTGGGAATTCGTGCCGATGCAGGACTCGGTGCAGTTCGTGCTCGACCGCGCCCGCGAACTCAAGCAGCAGTTCCCGCGCAAGCCGCTGCTGCTGTCCGAGGTCGGCTGGCCGAGCAACGGGCGCATGCGCGGCGGGGCCGACGCGACCCAGGCCGACCAGGCCATCTACCTGCGCACCCTGGTCAACACCCTCAACCGGCGCGGTTACAACTACTTCGTGATCGAAGCCTACGACCAGCCCTGGAAAGCCAGCGACGAAGGGTCGGTGGGCGCGTACTGGGGCGTGTTCAATGCGGCGCGCCAACAGAAATTCAACTTCGAAGGCCCGGTGGTGGCGATCCCGCAGTGGCGCGCCCTGGCCGTGGCCTCGGTGGTGCTGGCCCTGCTGGCCCTGGCGCTGCTGCTGATCGACGGTTCGACCCTGCGCCAGCGCGGGCGTACCTTCCTCACCTTCATCGCCTTCCTGTGCGGCTCGGTGCTGGTGTGGATCGCCTACGACTATAGCCAGCAGTACAGCACCTGGTTCAGCCTGACCGTGGGCGTTCTGCTGGGGCTGGGGGCGCTGGGCGTGTTCATCGTGCTGCTGACCGAAGCGCACGAGCTGGCCGAGGCGGTCTGGATCCACAAGCGCCGTCGGGAATTCCTGCCGGTGCACACCGACAGCGCGTATCGGCCCAAGGTGTCGGTGCACGTGCCCTGCTACAACGAGCCGCCAGAGATGGTCAAGCAGACCCTCGATGCCCTGGCCGCGCTGGATTACCCGGACTTCGAAGTGCTGGTGATCGACAACAACACCAAGGATCCGGCCGTGTGGGAACCGCTCAAGGCGCATTGCGAGCGACTCGGCGAGCGTTTCCGGTTCTTCCACGTGTCGCCGCTCGCCGGGTTCAAGGGCGGCGCGCTGAACTACCTGCTGCCGCTCACCGCGCCGGATGCCGAGGTGATCGCGGTGATCGACTCGGACTACTGCGTCGATCGCAACTGGCTCAAGCACATGGTGCCGCACTTCGCCGACCCGAAGATCGCCGTGGTGCAGTCGCCCCAGGACTACCGTGACCAGCACGAAAGCCTGTTCAAGACGCTCTGCTACAGTGAGTACAAAGGTTTCTTCCACATCGGCATGGTCACCCGCAACGAGCGCAACGCGATCATCCAGCACGGCACCATGACCATGACGCGCCGCTCGGTGCTCGACGAACTGGGCTGGGCCGACTGGTGCATCTGCGAGGACGCCGAGCTGGGCCTGCGGGTGTTCGAGCGTGGCTATTCGGCCGCCTACGCCCACGACAGCTACGGCAAGGGGCTGATGCCGGACACCTTCATCGACTTCAAGAAGCAGCGCTTCCGCTGGGCCTACGGCGCCATCCAGATCATCAAGCACCACGCCGGCGCCCTGCTGCGTGGTCGTGGCAGCGAGCTGACCCGCGGACAGCGCTACCACTTCCTGGCCGGCTGGCTGCCCTGGGTGGCCGATGGCATGAACATCTTCTTCACCGTCGGCGCGCTGCTCTGGTCGGCGGCGATGATCATCGTGCCGCAGCGGGTCGATCCGCCCCTGCTGATGTTCGCCATCCCACCCCTGGCCCTGTTCGGCTTCAAGGTCGGCAAGATCATCTTCCTCTACCGCCGGGCGGTGGGCGTTGACCTGAAGGACGCCTTCGCGGCGGCCCTGGCGGGCCTGGCGCTGTCGCACACGATCGCCAAGGCGGTGCTGTACGGGTTCTTCACCCGCAGCATGCCGTTCATCCGCACGCCCAAGCATGCCGACAGCCATGGCGTGCTGGTGGCCATCGCCGAGGCCCGGGAGGAGCTGTTCATCTTGTTGCTGTTGTGGGGCGCGGCGGCAGGCATCTGCCTGGTCCAGGGCCTGCCCAACATGGACATGCGCTTCTGGGTGGTGATGCTGCTGGTGCAATCGCTGCCGTACCTGGCGGCGCTGGTGATGGCGTTTCTGTCGTCGCTGCCACGGCGGGAAACGCTGGCCGAGCGGGCTTCCCATGAGCAGGGCGCGTGAGTCGAGGGTCGTGGCGTGCGAAATCCGGCGCAGTCAGGGGCCACCGCGCGGTCGTGTCGGACGTGCCCTCGGCGTGGCTTTGATATAAGATAACGGGCTTTATGCGTGGCTTCGGTTCGTCAGGGTCTGGTCGATTCTGGGACCGCTGCGCGGTCCATCGCGGCACTGGGGCCGCTCCTACCGGTCGGCCTCATGGCTCGGAGGGGAGCGGTCCTGTCGCACAGAGGCCGCATGATGACGCCGACCACCTCGCCCCCTCGCCCTGCCCCTGGAGTGACCCATGACGGCCTCAGCCGACCTCTCGCCTACCCTTCAACTGGCCTGCGACCTGATCCGCCGTCCGTCCGTGACCCCGGTCGATGCCGATTGCCAGGCGCAGATGATGCGCCGCCTGGAACAGGTCGGCTTCGCGCTCGAGCCGATGCGCATCGAAGACGTCGACAACTTCTGGGCCACCCATGGCACCCAGGACGGCCCGGTGCTGTGCTTCGCCGGTCACACCGACGTGGTCCCCACCGGCCCGCTCCAGGCCTGGACGCATCAGCCTTTCGAGGCGCTGATCGACGAGCAGGGCATGCTGTGCGGACGGGGCGCCGCCGACATGAAGGGCAGCCTGGCGTCGATGGTGGTGGCCAGCGAACGTTTCGTGCGCGACTACCCCGACCACCGTGGGCAGGTCGCCTTCCTGATCACCAGCGACGAGGAAGGTCCGGCCGACCATGGCACCAAGGCCGTGGTCGAACGCCTGCGCGTCCGCCAGCAGCGCCTGGACTGGTGCATCGTCGGCGAGCCGTCCAGCACCTCGCTGCTCGGTGATGTGGTCAAGAACGGCCGCCGTGGCTCGCTCGGTGCCACCTTGACGGTGCGCGGCAAGCAGGGCCACGTGGCCTACCCGCACCTGGCGCGCAACCCGATCCACTTGGCCGCGCCTGCGCTGGCCGAACTGGCCGCCGAGCATTGGGATGCCGGCAATGCGTTCTTCCCGCCGACCAGCTTCCAGATCTCCAACCTCAGTGCCGGTACCGGCGCCACCAACGTGGTGCCGGGCGAGCTGACGGCGCTGTTCAACTTCCGCTTCTCCACCGAGTCGACGGTCGAAGGCCTGCAACAGCGCGTCGCGGCGATCCTCGATGCGCACCAGCTGGACTGGTCGATCGACTGGTCGCTGTCCGGCCTGCCGTTCCTGACCGAACCAGGTGACCTGCTCGATGCCGTGGCGGCCAGCATCCACGCCGTGACCGGCCGCCAGACCCAGCCCTCCACCAGCGGTGGCACCTCGGACGGGCGCTTCATCGCCACGCTCGGCACCCAGGTGGTCGAACTGGGCCCGGTCAACGCCACGATCCATCAGGTCGACGAGCGTATCCTGGCCAGCGACCTCGACCTGCTCACCGAAATCTACTACCAGACCTTGGTGAGGTTGCTCGCCTGATGCTCGCCTGTCCGCTGTGCCATGCGCCCCTGTCGCGCCTCGACAACGGTGTGGCCTGCGCGGCCGGTCACCGCTTCGACCGTGCGCGCCAGGGCTACCTGAACCTGCTGCCGGTGCAGCACAAGAACAGCCGCGACCCGGGCGACAACCAGGCGATGGTCGAAGCCCGTCGCGGCTTTCTCGAGGCCGGCCACTATGCGCCAGTGGCCCAGCGCCTGGCCGAGCTGGCGGCCGAGCGCCACCCGGCCACCTGGCTGGACATCGGCTGCGGCGAAGGCTACTACACCGCGCAGATTGCCCAGGCCCTGCCTGAGGCCGACGGCTATGCCCTGGACATCTCCCGCGAAGCGGTCAAGCGTGCCTGCCGACGCGCCACCGAGGTCACCTGGCTGGTCGCCAGCATGGCGCGGGTGCCACTGGCCGATGCCAGCTGCCAGTTCATCGCCAGCGTCTTCAGCCCGCTCGACTGGCAGGAGGCTCTGCGCCTGCTGAGCCCCGGGGGCGGCCTGATGCGGGTCGGCCCGACCCGCGATCACCTGATGGAGCTGCGCCAGGTGCTCTACGACGAGGTTCGCCCGTATGCCGACGACAAGCACCTGGCGTTGGTCCCGGCGTCGATGCAGCATGCCCACAGCGAAACCCTGACCTTCCGCCTGTCACTGGCCGAACCCCAGGCGCGCGCTGACCTGCTGGCAATGACGCCCCATGGCTGGCGCGCCAGCGCCGAACGGCGCGCGCAGGTGATCGACCAGCCCGAACCGTTCGACGTCACCGTTTCCATGCGCTATGACTATTTCGTGCGCCAAGACTGAGCACACCTGGAGCCCCTTTGATGCGCCAACCCGATATCGAGATCTACCTCAAGGACAGCGACGTTTCCCGCCATCAGGTGACCACCTGGCTTGAGCAGGCGCTGGGTCAATGCTCGGCCTGGCAACAGCAGGGCCAGACCTGGAAGTGCCGTGCCGGTAACATTCCGGTCACCTGGGTACCCAATGCTGTAGGGAAATGGAACAGCCTGCTGTTGGAAAGTGACCAGACCCCATGGGAGGACGACATCGCCTGCGCCCACGCCGTGTACGCCGCGCTGCAGGTGGAAGTGCGTTGCGCACCGGGCAGCTGGGTGGAAGAAGAAGGCGAAGAAGATGCCGACCGCTGGGTGCGCATCAGCGCCGATGGCGAGCAGGAAATCACCTGGCGGACCTGACCGTCCTGGCGTGGCAGCCTGCCTGACCACGTCCTGCCGTCCGGCGTCCTGCGCATCGGGCCACGCCTTGTGGGGCGCGGCCCGACGGTGCTTCACAGGCCCAGGACGTCCTCGGCCTGGAGGCCCTTCTGGCCTTCGACCAGGGCGTATTCCACCCGCTGACCTTCGAGCAGGGTACGGTGCCCTTCACCCCGAATGGCCCGGAAATGGACGAAGACGTCCGCGCCCCCTTCCCGCTGAATGAAGCCATAGCCCTTGGCATCGTTGAACCACTTCACGCTTCCAGTTTCACGAGACGACATCGGTACCACTCCTGATCTTTTGTTTTTGACGAGCATCGCAGCCCTGCGGCTCCTGCAAGGCCTACACGACTCAAAGAAGTTTCCTGCAAGCTACGGACCGGATTTCGCATCATGTATCCAAAAAACCCTGTCACGGACTTTTGCCGAACACTGACGGATCCGGCAGACTGAGGGCTCGTACACCCCTTCACCCCGTCCAGCCAGAGCCCTGCCCCCGATGACCCGTTCTCCCCTGCGTCGCCTGATGTTCGGCGCCCTGCGCCGCGTGCTGTACCTGTGGGTGCGCTCCGAGACCATCAACCCGTCGTCGCCAGGGCTCAAGCCCGATCCCACCTGCCCGGTGGTCTATGCGCTGCCTTCGCCCTCGGCGAGCGACCTGGCAGTGCTCGACCGTGAGTGCGTCAAGGCCGGTCTGCCACGCCCGGTGGTGTCCGTGACGGTGGGGCATCACCAGGAGCCTGCGGCATTCTTCTACCTGACACCGGAAGCCGACTGGCTCGGGCGCCGCGACAAGCGTGGCGCGCCACCGGCCCTGCGGCGCATCGTCGAGACGCTGAGCGAGCAGGCCGAAACGGATGTGCAGATCATTCCGGTCAGCGTGTTCTGGGGCCAGTCGCCGGACAGCGAGTCGAGCCCCTGGAAGCTGCTGTTCGCCGACAGCTGGGCGGTGACCGGACGCCTGCGCCGGTTGCTGACCATCCTGGTGCTGGGCCGCAAGACCCGGGTGCAGTTCTCCGAACCCTTGCGGGTGCGCGCCCTGGTGGCCCAGGGCAAGGGGCCCGAGCGCACCGTGCGCCTGGCGCAGCGCCTGCTGCGGGTCCACCTGCGCAACCTCAAGACGGCCGTGATCGGACCGGACATCTCGCACCGCCGCCACCTGGTCAAAGGCTTGCTGCACGCCGAGCTGGTGCGTCAGGCGATCGCCGAGCAGGCGGCGCGCGACGCCATCCCGCTGGCCAAGGCCGAGGCCCAGGCCTTGCGCTATGCCAACGAGATCGCATCGGACTACACCTACACCGTCATCCGCTTCCTGGAGGTGGTGCTCAGCTGGTTCTGGAACAAGATCTACGACGGCATCAAGGTCAATCACATCGAGCAGGTGCAGGACCTCGCGCCGGGGCACGAGATCATCTATGTCCCCTGCCACCGCAGCCACATCGACTACCTGCTGCTGTCCTACCTGCTGTTCCGCAATGGCCTGACGCCTCCGCACATCGCGGCCGGCATCAACCTGAACATGCCGGTGGTCGGCAACCTGCTGCGTCGCGGCGGTGCGTTCTTCATGCGGCGTACCTTCAAGGGCAACCCGCTGTACGCCGCCGTGTTCAACGAATACCTGCACACGCTGTTCACCAAGGGCTTTCCGGTCGAGTATTTCGTCGAGGGCGGGCGCTCGCGGACCGGTCGCATGCTGCAACCGCGTCCCGGCATGCTGGCCATCACCCTGCGCAGCTTCCTGCGCTCGTCGCGCACCCCGATCGTCTTCGTGCCGGTGTACATCGGCTACGAACGCGTGCTCGAAGGGCGGACCTACCTGGGCGAGCTGCGCGGCGCCAGCAAGAAGAAGGAATCGATCTTCGACATCTTCAAGGTCATCGGCGCGCTGCGCCAGCGCTACGGCCAGGTGGCGGTCAACTTCGGCGAACCCATTCGGCTGGCCGAGTTCCTCGACCAGCAGCGTCCGGATTGGCGGACCTGGACCGACGCGCCCGAGGCCCGGCCGGAGTGGCTTAACGCGGTGACCACCCGCCTGGGCGATACCGTGGCCCAGCACCTGAACGAGGCCGCAGCGATCAACCCGGTCAACCTGGTGGCGCTGGCGCTGCTGTCCACCAGCCGCCTGGCCCTCGACGAGCGCGCCCTGCGGCGGGTGCTCGACACCTACCTGGCGTTGCTGCGGCAGGTGCCCTACTCCCCCCATTCGACCCTGCCCGAGGGCGATGGTCTGGCCCTGATCGAACACGTCAAGGGCATGGGCCTGCTGTCGGAGCAGAGCGACGCGCTGGGCCGCATCCTCTACCTGGAAGAGGCCAACGCGGTGCTGATGACCTGGTACCGCAACAACGTCCTGCACATCTTCGCCCTGCCAGGCTTGCTGGCGAGCTTCTTCATGAGCAGCTCGCGCATGAATCGCCAGCAGATCGGCACCTACGCCGGGGCCCTGTACCCCTACCTGCAGGCGGAGCTGTTCCTGCGCTGGTCGCCCGACCAGCTCGAGGCGGTCATCGATCAGTGGCTCGATGCCCTGGTCGCGCAGGGGCTGCTGCGCCAGGAGAACGGCGTGTACCTGCGCCCGGCGCCCAGCTCGCGCCAGTTCGTCCTGCTGACCCTGCTGGCGCGGGCGATCACGCAGACCCTGCAGCGCTTCTACATGGCCACGTCGCTGTTGCTGGACAATGGCCAACGCCGCCTGACCGCCGAAACCCTGGAAGGCCTGTGCGTGACGATGGCCCAGCGCCTGTCGATCCTGCACGGGCTGAACGCACCGGAGTTCTTCGACAAGAGCCTGTTCCGGCACTTCATCCAGACCCTGCTGCGCGAAGGCGTGGTGCGCGCCGACGAACAGGGCCGGCTAAGCTATCCCGCCCGCCTGGGCGAGTTGGCCGAGGGCGTGGCCAAGCGCGTGCTGTCGGCCGAACTGCGCCTGTCGATCCGTCAGGTCACGTCGAACACCGACACGGTGAGCGGCGTCGACGCAGGGTAGCGTTTCAGGCTTCATCCAGAGGGGGCGGGACGCGCAGGATCGGTGCGCTGCATCGATTCTCACCCACTGTCTGGAGTCCCCCATGACCCTGTCTCTTACCGGCACGCTCAGCCCTCCCGCCCTACCCTCGCTCGACGACGGCGCGCCACGCCTGTTCGTCTCGTTGATCGGCCACCAGGGCGATGATCATCAACTGTTGGGCACCTGCGGCGGCCAATGCACCGGCGCCCCCGCGCCTTTCACGCTGACCCTAGATCCGACGGCAGCACAGCGTTTCACGACCTTCACACTGGAAGCCCGCTGCACGGTCGGCCTGGGTGAAGAGGCGATCATCGCCCAGTTCCTGGACACGTATGCGCTCGAACAACTGGGCCAGGCCCAGTCTTTCGATCTGGTGCTGAACCCTACGGACACTGCGCCCGAGGCTGCTGCTCCGCAACCTGGCTCGTTCGTCGTGCTCGAGGGCGGCGTGTCGATTCCCGCCGAATTGCGTCAGGCACAAGCTTATCTGGACTGCACCTTGTTGCTGATTCAGGAGGATGGCTACAGCAATCGCTACTCGAGCAACATCGCCGAGCACTCCGCCTACCTGGAAGGTGACCAGGCGACGTTCGCGCTAACGGTGGACCTTGCCGCATTGCCATCCGACAGCCGCTGCAAACTGCACATTGGCCTGTACAGCCTTGACCGGACCCAGCTATACGCCGGCACCGTGCTGAGGGACATCGACCTGAACGCCGTGCCCGACCTGTCCGCGCTGACGCTGCGCAAACCACGCCGCAAACCATGACGCCGAGCCAGACACACCCGTAACCACAGCCTGCCTCTGTCTGCTCAGGCCCAGGCGCGTGGAGCCACATTCATATCAGGAGTTTCACCATGGAATACACACTCAGCCAGCTCACCCTCAACCTGGTCTATCCAGCATCGCTGCATCTGCCCCAAGGCGCGCTCATGACCTATGCCCTCGAAGATCATGCACGCGCTGACGCCGCGGCCGTCACGCTCGCGCGTCAGACGATACGGTGCGTGGGCACGCCGCCCGCTTCGCTCGTTCTGCACTACGATCCGCGCGCAGTGGATCCCAAGGGCAGCTTGAGCATTCAGGTCAGCATCGCGTGCGAAGGCAACCTGTTGCTGATCAACGATGAACAGGTGCCCGTTGCCTGGCCCGACATCGCTCCTGTCACGGTCCCATTGGTCATGGTCGATACAAGGCCCCGCGATGGCATCCACGGGGGTAACCTGATCGATGGCATTCACGGCGGCAATCTGATCGATGGCATCCATGGCGGTAACCTTGTTGAAGGCATCCACGGCGGCAACCGGATGGAAGAACACAGGCAGTGAAGCGCTGTGGCCTGTCAGCTGACGACCGTGCGGCTGGCCCGCCCCGATCGTCGGCCAGGCAGGCCACTCGTACCCTGCTCACTGCCTTCTCCTTGCTGTGCGGACGCGTACCGATCCGGTACGCTGGGCCCGCTCATTGACCTCGCAAGGAACATCCCATGCTTCGCACGCCCTTCCGTCTCGCCCTTTTCTGCACCAGCTTGCTGTTCGGTGCCCACGCCATGGCGCTGTCGCTGGGCGACCTGACCCAGACCGATGCCTCAGGTGGCCTGAAGGATGCGCTGATCCAAGGCGCACAGGTCGCCGTCAAACAACTGGGTACGCCTGGCGGCTTCAGCAACGATCCCGAGGTGCGCATCGAGCTGCCTGGCAAACTGGGCAAGGCTGCCAAAGCGATGAAGATGCTTGGGCAGGGCGCTCAGGTCGAGGCCTTGGAGAGCAGTCTCAACCAGGCAGCCGAGGCAGCGGTGCCCCAGGCGCAGGTGATCCTGGTGGACGCCGTGAAGAAGATGAGCGTCGCCGATGCCAAGGGCATCCTGGCTGGCGGCCAGGATTCGGCGACACAGTACCTGGACAAGAGCAGTCGCGAGGCGATCCGCGCCAAGTTCCTGCCCATCGTCAAGGCGGCGACCGATAAGGTCGGCGTGGTGCAGAAATACAACAGCTTCGCGGGTCAGGCGGCAGCCCTGGGAATAGTCGACACCAAGAATGCCAACGTCGAACAGTATGTGACCGAACAGGCGCTCGATGGCCTGTTCAAGCGGATCGCCCAGCAGGAGCAGAGCATCCGCCAGAATCCTGCCGAGGCAGCGACACGCTTGGCAAAGAAGGTTTTTGGCGTGCTTTGAAGCACCTCGGGCTGCTCTGCAGCCCATCGTATAGCAAGGATGTGGCTACACGGCCGGCGCGTTCGTCAGTCGAAGCCTGCCAGAGCGCTCTGTTTTCCTGTCATTTTTGCCAGTGGTTTCTCCTGCTGCTTTCTCTCAAGCTCATGCTCGATCCTCGAACGGGAGTAAACAGCTCATGGCAGCGCCCACACTAAACTTCTTTTACAAGAACAACACCCTCTCTACCGTGCAGACGGACAATGACCACCACGTCATAGTCAGTGCCAACGCGCACAATCTGAGCGAGACGACGCGCTTGGAGGCGCGCTTGTTGGCCACAGACGTGCAGCAGTCGACCGTCACGGTCGCTTCGGAAAATCGAACGGCGTTTGCGTACGGACCTTACGGCCACGACGATCGGCATTCCGATGCACGGGTGATTTCCCGATTCACCGGCCAACCCTGGTTACCCTCGGCGGTCGGTTACATGCTGGGCAACGGCCATCGGCTGTTCAGCCCAGCGATGATGCGGTTCTACAGCGCTGACAGCCTATCGCCCTTCGAGGCAGGAGGTCTCAATGCATATGCCTACTGCAACAATGACCCGGTCAATCGATCGGATCCCAGTGGTCGGTATTCGATATTTAAATTATTGAGGGGAGGTTATAGGCCCAAGACCATTATTAAAAATATGATGAAAGAAGAGCCTCGCCTTACGCAACGTGAATATAGAATAGCAGAAAAATACATCACCGCTCAAAACACCAAGGCTGATAGGGAGCTAGGAAACTACCAAACCCATTATCAATCCAAAGGCATGGAACGCGTCAAAATAACTTCTTCTCTAGATCACAGGTTGAAGTCTCTCACACCTCACAAGCCTAAAGGCCAAAAGACAAGGTACGTTGACCCGGACAGTTTGATACCATGGGAAACGCTGGCTGAACGATTCGAAGCATTGAAGAAAGCACATGGCGCCGCCGATGAAAAAGCTCCTGACTTTTTAATTGCGCCTGCCGGCCCCTTCATGACACTTCCAAGAAGGAATGCATTTTCAAGAAACTATTTAGCCTTCACAGGCAATTATATTGACGAGGACGTCAACGCACTTCGAGCCTCTTGATGTGGCTGGTTTGCCCCTCACGTGCAGCATCAGGCCTTCAACGCCTTCTTCGGATAAATGTCATACCGGCTCGACTTGCCCTCCAGACCATGACTGGGCTTCGGCCCTTCGATGATCGGCGCCTTGCGCGGCCGCTTGACCACCACCCGGTGGGTGGCCAGCGCCAAGGCGGCCTCGAGCAAGGCGGGCGCATCCAGGTCATCGCCGACCAGAGGCCTGAATACGCGCATCTCTTTTTTCACCAGCGCGCTCTTGTCGCGGTGCGGGAACATGGGATCAAGGTAGATCACCTGTGGCGCCTCCCCTTCCCAGGTTCGCATGCGCTCGATGGCATTGCCGGTGAGCAGGCGCATGCGGACGATGATCGGCCCGACGTCTTCGTCCGCACGCGCCCTGGCCATGCCATCTTCCAACAGGGCGGCGATCAGCGGCTGCCGCTCGATCAGCGTCATCGTGCACCCCAGGCTGGCCAGCACGAAGGCATCCTTGCCCAGGCCTGCCGTGGCGTCGAGGACCGATGGACGCACGCCTTGAGCGATGCCGACGGCCTTGGCGATCATCTGCCCGTTGCCACCGCCGAACTGGCGTCGGTGCGCGGCCTGGCCGTCGACGAAGTCCACTCGCACAGGTCCCGGCGCCTGGGGCCCCAACTGCTGGATCTGCAGACCCTCGGCGCCGACCTGCACGGCGAACCCGGCAGCAGGGTCCTGCCGGGGCAGGTCGAGGCGCGCGGCCCAGGCGGCGGCCTGCGTCTCGAATGCTGTCGACAGGGCCTCGACCCTGATCCCCGTGTCGCCGTGTGAATCGCTCATCTGTGCCCGTACTCGAATGGATTAATGAAACCTCGGCCTTCGCCGATACAACAGTATCGCCCATTCTGCCAGACCACTTCACGCGCGGCTGCCATGTCCGACACTCTTGCCATTGGCCTGACCTACCTGTCGCCCGTCGACCACTACGGTCGACACAACACCCAAGCGCTCGGCGGCGTCAGTCACCTGTGGTCGGATTTCTTCGCCCGCGCGCTGAGCGAGCAGCAAGGCAGCCAGCCGCTCGACGACGTGCAGCGTCACGCCACCGTGGACCCGCGCACGGGCGAGCCGGTGGCCGGCAGCGATACCCTGGCCCTGATCAGGACGCAACGCGACTGCGAGATCGGCGACCGTGACGTGCGTCCACCCGAGCCGCTGTTCCTGCCCAAGGCCGAACTGGAAGCCGACCTGCTCGAGCCTGCCGCCGAACCCTTCAGTGCGGCCGAGCTGATCGCCCAGCAGCGTCATCTGGAGATCGAGACCCAGTGGCAACGGCCAACCGTGATGCGTCAAGGCCATCCCCTGCCCCTGCCCGGCGATGGACCCGCGCCACGCCCTCTGCACCTGCCGATCGCCGAGTTCGACTGGTCCCTGCTGGATGAAGCGCCCGTTCCCTTCGATGAGCAGACCCTCGCCGCGCAGACGACGGACCTGGCGTTCGACGCGCACTGGGCACGCCCGGTGGTGCTGAACAACGTGCGCCTGACGGCCTGAGGTCAGCGACAGACCTGCCAGCGACCCATGTCGAGGTGGAAGTGATTGCGATGCGCCGCGTTGTAATCCGGCCCCAGTACCGTGTTGAAGTGCTCGCAGGCGGCCTGGCGCACCTGCCTCAGGAACTCGGCCTCGAGCCCCGTGCCCTGCCAGTCGCGCAGCAGGGCCAGGCGTCGCCCGTCCTTGAGCCGGAAGCCGCTGATGTCCAGGGCATTGGCCGTCGCGTGCTGGCTCAATGGCGCCTGTTGTCGGTGGTAGATGTTCCGGCAGGCGAAGCTGCCCAGGTGATCGACCTGGGTCACGGGCTGGCCCAATACCCGTTGGGCGATGGGCTGCAACCCATGCACCTCGAACATCGCATAGGCCACTGCCAACGGGCAGCTGGCGAGAAAGCTGCTGCTCAGTCGGGCCTGCCCGCCTTCGATACGCCAGACGTTGCGCAAGGGGCAACGCGCACTGTCGGGGCTGTCGGCCTGAGCACGGTACCTTAGGGTCGAGGTGGCGAGCGCCTGGCGACACAGTTCAGGATCATCACGCAACCGGGCCAGTTTGTAGGAGGTGAGCAGGTTCGGCGGCTGGCGCACATCGAGCGTGGCCCAAGGGTCGAATTGCGATGGCAGTCGCCAGCCGGGTTGCCAGGTCACGGCCCCGAACGCTATCAGGACCAATGCCACCCACAGCAGCAGGCGCACGTCAGATCAGTCCCAGCTGTTCGACCTCGGGGGCACGCGGCCATTCCTCCAGCGGAGGCAGGCCAGGCAAGCGCAGGCTCAACTGCTGGTGAAAGCGCTGCGCCAATGCGGCAGCCAGGCGATTGTCGGCGGTGTGCAGGAACACATAAGGCGTGCGCCCCTCTTCGATCCAACCGGCCACCTTGTCCAGCCAGGGCAGCAGAAATACATCGTTGGTCTCCAGGTGCGGATGGCCGATGAAGCGCACCTGCGGACAGGCGGTGAACGCCGCCGGACGCGGTGGGACGCGGGGTTTCTTGGCCTGGGCATGCCGGAGGCTCGGTTCGCGGGGGTCACCGCTGAACAAGGCACGCGGGTCCAGGCAGATGCGCTCGATACCGCGGTCGTGCAACAGCCGGTTGAGCACACGCTCCTCGTCGCCGCGAGCGAAGAACGCGTCGTTGCGCACCTCCACGGCCACGTGCGCGTCGAGCCCGTCGAGAAAAGCAGCCAGTTCGCCCAGGCGCGAGGGGCCGAAGGTGGCCGGCAACTGCAGCCAGGCAGGCGATACGCGCTGGCCCAAGGGCGACAGCAACTGGAGAAAGTCCCTGGCCGCGTCGATCTGCTCGCGCAAGTCGCCCTGATGGCTGATGTCACCGGGAAACTTGGCCGTGAAGCGAAAGTGCGCGGGCATGATCTGCGCCCAGCGTGCGATGGTGGCCGCCGCCGGACGGGCATAGAACGTGGTGTTGCCTTCGACGGCATTGAACACGTGGCAGTACAGCGCCAGGAAGTCGGTGGAGCGTGCGTCGGCCGGGTACAGGTACTCGCGCCAGACCGGATCGCTCCAGGAAGGGCAACCCAGGTAGTAAGGCAGTGCCGCCGTCATGGGTCAGATGTACAGGTCGAGGCCCAGGACGTCCATGTCCCAGTCGTTCAGCGTGGCCGTGCTCAGGTAGCTGGCCAGGGCAGCGGCCGTGCGACGATCGCGGGCACGTGGGTAGATCATGTCCTGCTGGCGCGCGGGCAGCCCGGCATTGCGGCGCAGGGCACGCTGAGGCGGGACCGGCGTGTCCTCGATCAGCTCGGCGTCCTCGGCCACGTCGTCGCGCGGCGCCGGCTTTCGCGGCGCACGCTTGACCGGGTAGGACTGGGGTGAAAAACCGTCGATGCGCATGGATCATCTACTCGGGGAGCAATGAAGGCAATCCCGCAGTATCGGGTTCCCTCGCCGATGCCTGCCTATGACTAGACCACCCGGCGCGCCGAAGGTTTTATCGGGGTACGCTCAACGCGCCTTGGGTGTAGCGACATTATCACGTAAGTACACCGGTTGCGCCTGTTCGGCGACGACTGCCTCGCCCCGTGCCCAGGCGCCCGTGGCCAGGTGCAGGATATCCAGGGCGTCGGGCAGCTGGGCGGGGTCGCAGGCCGTGACCGAGGCGCTGATGCGCTCGCGCAGGCTCCAGCCGGTGCCGGCGCCGTACCACTGGCCCTGGCTGCCTGGGACCAGCACGGCACGTTCCGGGGCCAGCACCTGCTCCTGGCCGAGCAGGCGCATCTCGCCGTCCTGGGCCTGGTAGCAGCCCCAATACACTTCGTCCATGCGCGCATCGATGGCCGCCGCGACCTGCTGCACGCCATGGTGACGCAGCGCACCCTGGGCCAGGGCCGCCAGGTTGGACACCGGCAGCACGGGACGCTCGAGGGCGAAGGCCAGGCCCTGAACCACGCCGATGGCGATGCGCACGCCGGTGAAGGCGCCCGGACCACGACCGAAGGCGATCGCATCCACGGCGCTCAGCGCGACCCCAGCATCGGCCAGCAGGCGCTGGATCATGGGCAGCAGTTTCTGCGCGTGCAGGCGCGGTATCACCTCGTGATGGCCAGTCACGCGACCGTCGTGCAGCAGGGCGACGGAACAGGCTTCAGTGGCGGTATCCAGGGCCAGCAAGGTGGTCATCGAACAGGTATCCAGAGGCAGAAGACAAAGGCGGCAGTATAAACGACAACGGCCCGCAAGCGGGCCGTCGATACCAGGCAGGCGCGATCAGGAAAGCGCGGCCATGACCTTGGCGGTGATGGCCTCGACCGAACCGACACCTTCGATGTGGCTGCACTTGGGCTTGCCTTGCTGGGCCTCGAGGTTCTGGTAGAACGCCACCAGCGGCTTGGTCTGCTGGTGGTAGACGCTCAGGCGATGACGCACGGTTTCTTCGGTATCGTCCTTGCGCTGCACCAGCGGCTCGCCGGTCGCGTCGTCCAGGTCTGCGACCTTTGGCGGGTTATAGACCACATGGTAGACGCGGCCCGAGCCTTCGTGCACACGGCGACCGGCGATGCGCTGGACGATCTCTTCGTCCTCGACGGCGATCTCGACCACGGCATCCAGTTCGATACCGGCCGTCACCAGGGCTTCAGCCTGGGGAATGGTGCGCGGGAAACCGTCGAACAGGAAACCCTTGGCGCAATCGGGCTGGGCGATGCGGTCCTTGACCAGGTTGATGATCAGGTCGTCGGAGACCAGCTGGCCGGCGTCCATGATCGCCTTGGCTTCGAGGCCCAGCGGCGTGCCGGCCTTGACCGCGGCGCGCAGCATGTCGCCGGTGGAGATCTGGGGAATGCCGAATTTCTCGGTGATGAATTTTGCCTGAGTACCTTTACCGGCCCCGGGAGCTCCCAGCAGGATTACGCGCATCTTGTGCTCCTCATGTTTTTTTATGCAGATCTGTGGAGTCGGCGCTCAGGGCCAATTCCGGACAATCGGATCGTGGCCATGAATCGGCCAAAAGGCTGCTCAAGATACACAGCGCCCGGCAGGCAGACAAGCATCCCAATGTCGCAAAAGGGGACGCTCCAAGCCCCTCGGCCGCCCCGGTTGCGCAGGGTGCAACCGCCCCATGCCGGGCCTGCGCCGGAGGGTTCGCAGACCGCTCCGGCGCAGGCGCTGGCATCAGCCGGTGTTGCGCAGACCGGCCGCGATACCGGCGATGGTCACCAGCAACGCCTGTTGCAGCGGGCTGTCTGGCACGCTGTCCTGCGCACGGGCACGGGCCAGCAGTTCGGCCTGCAGGTGGTGCAAGGGGTCGAGGTAGGTATTGCGCAGGCGGATGAATTCCAGGGTCTGCGGACTGTGCGCCAGCAGCTCCGGCTGGCCGGTCAGCTGCAGCACCACCTGGCACGACTGCGACAATAGGTCGCGTAGATGCGCACCCAATTCGAGCAGCTCGGGTTGCACCAGACGTTCGTCGTAGGCCTGGGCGATGTCGGCATCGGATTTGGCCAGGACCATTTCCAGCATGTCGATGCGCGTGCGGAAGAACGGCCACTGCTCACGCATCTGCGCCAGCAATTCGCCCTGCCCGCTCGCCAGGGCGTTGCTCAACGCCGCCTCCCATCCCAGCCAGGCGGGCAGCATCAGCCGCGTCTGAGTCCAGCCGAAGATCCAGGGGATCGCCCGCAGACTCTCGATGCCCCCGGCGCGGCGCTTGGCGGGCCGGCTGCCCAGGGGCAGACGACCCAGTTCCTGCTCGGGCGTGGCCTGGCGGAAGTACTCGACGAAGTCGGGATGCTCGCGCACCACGTGCCGATAGGCCTTGACCCCGTCGCTCGCCAGTTGGTCCATCAAGGCACGCCAGTCGGCCTGGGGCGGCGGCGGTGGCAGCAGGGTTGCCTCGAGCACGGCGGCCAGATAGAGGTTGAGGTTCTGTTCGGCGATGCCGGGCAGGCCGAACTTGAAGCGAATCATCTCGCCTTGCTCGGTGGTGCGGAAGCGCCCGGCCACCGATCCCGGCGGCTGGGACAGGATGGCCGCATGCGCCGGGCCACCGCCGCGTCCGACGGTGCCGCCCCGGCCATGGAACAGCAGCAGTGCCACGTCACGTTCGCGGCAGATCTCTACTAAGGCTTCCTGGGCCCGGTACTGGGCCCAGGCCGCGGCCGTGGTGCCCGCGTCCTTGGCCGAGTCCGAATAGCCGATCATCACTTCCTGAGGGCCGGCGAGGCTTGCCCGGTAGTCCGGCAGGTCGAGCAGGCGTTGCATGACCGGGCCGGCATGGTCCAGGTCGTCGAGAGTCTCGAACAACGGCACCACCCGGATCGGCCGGGTCAGGCCGGCTTCCTTGAGCAGCAACTGCACGGCCAAGACGTCCGAGGCGGCGCCCGCCATCGAGATTACGTAGGAGCCCAGCGAGGCGGCCGGTGCCGAAGCGACTTCGCGGCAGGTCGCCAGGACCTCGGCGGTGTCGGGTTCAGGCTGGAAGCAGGACGGCAGCAAGGGACGACGGTTCTTGAGTTCCTGCTGGAGGAAGGCAACGCGCTGCTCCTCGTCCCAGGCCTGGTAGTCGCCCAGTTCCAGGTAGCGGGTGATCTCGGACAGCGCAGCGGCATGCCGGGCTGCATCCTGCCGCACGTCCAGGCGCACGAGGAACAGGCCGAAGGTGTGGGCGCGGCGCAGGCTGTCGAGCAAGGCACCGTCGGCGATCACGCCCATGCCACAGGCCTGCAGCGAGGCATGACAGGCGTGCAGGGGTGCGATCAGGTCCTGGTTGTCCACCAGCACCGCGGGATCCATCGGCTGGGGGCCCTGCAGCGAAGCATGGGCCCAGGCGCGCGTGGCCCGCAGCCGCTCGCGCAGGCGCTTGAGCACTTCGCGGTAGGGCTCGGCACTGTCGCCGGCCTGTGCCCGCAGCGCCGCATCGGCCTGCTGCATGGACAGCTCGGCCGCCAGGTGGTCCACGTCGCGCAGGAACAGGTCGGCGGCCATCCAGCGCGCCAGCAGCAGCACCTCGCGGGTGACGGCGGCAGTGACGTTGGGGTTGCCGTCGCGGTCGCCGCCCATCCAGGAAGCAAAGCGGATGGGCGCGGCGTCCAGCGGCAGGCGTTGCCCGGTGGCGTCGAACAGCGCCTGGTCGACCTGGCGCAGGTGCTCGGGAATGGCATGCCACAGGGAGTGCTCGATCACCGCAAAGCCCCACTTGGCCTCGTCTACCGGGGTCGGGCGCTCGCGACGGATCTCTTCGGTGTGCCAGGCCTCGGCAATCAGCCGGTGCAGGCGTTCGCGCACCTGCCCATGCTCGGCAGGGCTCAGGTCGCGGTGATCCTGCACGGCCAGCTGCGCCGCGATGGCGTCGTACTTCTGGATCAGGGTGCGTCGAGTCACTTCGGTCGGGTGCGCGGTCAGCACCAGTTCGATGTCCAGGCCGATCAATTGCCGCGCCAACTCGGCTGGCGCATGTCCGGCGTCGCGCAGGCGGGCCAGCAGTTCGGGCAGCACGCGCTGCTCGAAAGGCGCGGGCTGATCGGTCTCGAGACGGCGAATCGACTGGTACTGCTCGGCGATGTTGGCCAGGTTGAGGAACTGGTTGAAAGCTCGCGCCACGGGCAACAGGTCGTCTTCGGCCAAGTCGTCCAGGGTGCCGCGCAATTGCTCCTCTGCACCCCCGCGGTCGGCCTTGGCGCTGTGGCGAATGGCTTCGATCTTCTGCAGGAAGGCATCGCCATGCTGCTGGCGAATGGTCTCGCCCAGCAGCTCGCCCAACAGGTGCACATCCTCTCGCAAACGCTGATCGATATCGGTCATCGAGCCTCTCCAGTCCAGGGAAACAGCACAGCCGTCAGAGTGCCGCCTGCGCAGACGCCTTACAAGGCCCCAGGTCGTGGGCAACTAACCCGAGGTCCCACCGTCTCACACAGTGACCGACCTACATTCGCTGGAGGATGCCATGAAGATTCGTGAACTTGCCCACCATTGGGAACAGGATGCCAACGGCCAGCTCAGCCCGACCGGGCATGTGCTGCACCTGGATGTCGAAGCCGAGGCTCGCCTGGCGGCCCTCGCCGAGATGTACCCCCGGCGTACGGTCGACGCGCTGCTGGGCGAGTTGGTCGGCGCCGCTCTCGAAGAATTGGAAGCGAGCTTTCCCTACGTCAAGGGCGAGCAGGTCATTTCCACCGATGAAGAGGGTGACCCGCTGTACGAAGACGTAGGCGCCACGCCGCGTTTCCTGGCGTTGTCACGGCAGCATCTGCACCGTCTCGAAGGCACTCGGACCGACGATGCCAGCGTGGACGAAGAGACGCGAAATCGTTAGTCGCAAGGTAGGTAAAACCACGCTGAAACGTGAAAGTTCCGGGTGAAAAAAGGCTGACTGATCAGTCAGGAAAAATAATACCCGTCGCGCAAATTTCTGTGAACTATTCAAAAAACGACCCGGTCACAGCCAGTAGCCATTACGGTAAAACCCTGTAAACACGGGCGGTCCGCGGTTTTGATCCGCGCTCGTACTGTCAGGGCGTCACCGATGGACTGCTACGGACATCGTCGTTCATCAGGAGTGTTCCAATGGAGTTGACCACCATGAAGACCCGCATCGCAAAAACCCCGTCCACTCACCTGCGCGGGCTCAAGCTGGCCGCGCTGGCCCTGGGCAGCAGCCTGGTCCTGGCCGGTTGCGCTGGCAACCCGCCTACCGAGCAATATGCCGTGGCTCAATCGGCGGTCAATTCCGCTGTGAGCGCCGGGGGCACCGAATTTGCCGCTGTCGAGATGAAATCGGCGCAGGACAAGTTCAAGAAGGCGGAAATCGCCATGCACGACAAGAAATACGAAGAGGCCAAGCGCCTGGCCGAGCAGGCTGAGTGGGACGCCCGTGTCGCCGAGCGCAAGGCGCAGGCTGCCAAGGCCCAGAAAGCCGTCCAGGATGCTCGTCAGGGCGTAGAGGAACTGCGTGAGGAAGGTATGCGCAGCGCTAAATAAGCCTGTCGCCGACCCATGCACTCGTTATCGATCAAAGGATGAACCATTATGCGTAAACATGTCATGATCCCCGCCCTGCTGGCCCTGAGCGTCGGTCTGGCTGCCTGCTCCCACCAGCCCAACCCTAACCTGGAAGCGGCGCGCAGCAACTTCTCGACGCTGCAGAGCGATCCGCAGGCCAGCAAGATCGCTGCCCTGGAAACCAAGGATGCGCAGGACTGGCTGAACAAGGCCGACAAGGCCTACCTCGACCGTGACGACGACAAGAAAGTCGATCAGCTGGCCTACCTGGCCAACCAGCGCGTCGAAGTCGCCAAGGAAACCATCGCCCTGCGCACTGCCGAAGGCAACCTGAAGAACGCCGCTGCCCAGCGCGCCCAGGCTCGCCTGGATGCCCGCGACGCCGAGATCAAGAAGCTGCAGGACAGCCTGAACGCCAAGCAGACCGACCGTGGCACCCTGGTGACCTTCGGTGACGTGCTGTTCGACTTCAACAAGGCCGAGCTCAAGAGCACCGCCTTCCCGAACATCACCAAGCTGGCTCAGTTCCTTCAGGAAAACCCAGAGCGCAAGGTGATCGTGGAAGGCTACACCGACAGCGTCGGCTCGGCTTCGTACAACCAGAGCCTGTCCGAGCGTCGTGCTGGCAGCGTGCGCATGGCCCTGGTCCGCGCCGGTGTCGATCCAGCGCGCATCGTGTCGCAGGGTTATGGCAAGGAATACCCGGTTGCCGACAATTCCAGCAACTCGGGCCGTGCCCAGAACCGTCGCGTGGAAGTGACCATTTCCAACGACAACCAGCCTGTCGCGCCGCGCACTCACTGAGCGACCGTGCTCGACCGGTAGCCTGAGCGGTTGGCGTCTCGGCGCCAGGCTCAGGCACCAGGCAGGCTTCATCGCCGGCCAGCCGACTTTCATTTCCGTCGTGATAGCGAGTGGATATGAGAGCTGACTGGTCGGCGATGTGCGTTTGGGCGCACTGATAGGTTCTATGGTGTCTTCCAGTGTGGGCCGCTTTGCGGCCCAATCGCGGCACTGGGGCCGCTCCCACAGGTGACCGCGACAGCCTGCAACCCCGCGGTGGGGCTACAGGTGTAGGAGCGGCCCCCGTGCCGCGATTGAGCCCGCAGGGCTCATGAAATCCGCCGAAGTGGTCATGCATGGATCAGGACTGGAAAAGCCATGTGCGCTTGCAGACTCCCCCTGCAGAACCTCGTTGTCTGTAAGGTTGCTGCCCACGATCAGCCTTCCCCCGCCCAACGCTCGACGTTCTCATGAGTCAATCCCCCGCCCCTTTCGCCCCCTGCGGCTTTTCAGGGTAGTTCGGCACCTCGCCCAACCGACGCAGTCCATCGAACCGTTTCGGATCATCGAGAAACCGCAGCATCACCTCCCGCCAGGTCGGATCGGCGAACGTCTGCACGTGAGGTCCCCGGGTCAGTTGGAAGACGCGCGGCGGCGGGGCTTGCTTGTACAGCGACAATCCGTTGTCCAACGGCACCAGGGTATCGTCGAGACTGTGGAAGAACAGCTTGGGTGGCCCTTGCAGACGCCCCATGGAGCGGATCGGGCTATCGCCGTCGGGCACCGCCCAGGACAGCGGCACCTGCAGCGGCCAGGTCAGCCAGGACGTGCTCAACGCATACTGCCCCACCTGCCGGTAGCTGGCCGGCACGCTGTCGAACACCAGGGCGGTGAAGCGTCCGGCCTGCTCGGGGTGTGCGGCCAGGTAATGGATCGCCAGCGCCCCACCCAGGCTCTGGCCCAGCAATACCAGCGGTTTGCCTTTCACCTCCGGCGCCTGCCCCAGCCAGTCCATGGCCGCCTGCAGGTCCTGGTACACCTCGGGCAAGCGTGGCGTGCCCTGGGACAGGCCATACCCCCGGTAGTCGATCATCAACACCTGGTAGCCCTGCTCGGGCAGCCAATAACTCCCTCCCAGGTGCCAGGCCATGTTGCCGCCGTTGCCATGCAAGTGCAGCACCGTCCCCTTGACCGGTACACCGGGCTTGGCCGGCAGCCACCAGCCGTGCAGGCGTGTGCCATCCTCGGCCGTCAAGGTCAGCTCGCGAAACGCCAGTTTCGCGTAGGCGGGGGTGAACGGTTGACCGGGCTCGGGATAGAACAGCAGGCTGCTGCATCCGCCGAGGCCCACCAGCGTCAGCCCCAGCAGCCAATGGCGGGCGCGCCTAGAGAATGTTCGAGTAGTCGGCTTCAATGCGGTCGAGGCTCAGGTGGTTGAGGAAGTTGGAGAAGCACATCCAGGCCGACAGCGCGTTCAGGTCACGGAACTGCTCCGGCAGGTAGCGCGGCGGCTCCACCAGGCCCTCGTCGACCAGCTGGCGCAAGGTGCGCATGTCTTCCAGGGTAGTCTTGCCACAGAACAGCAAGGGGATCTGCTCCAGCTTGCCCTTGCGCACGGCGAGCTGGATGTAGTTGTAGACCATGATGAAGCCCTTGAGGTAGGACAGGTCTTTGGTGAACGGCAAGCCATCGGGCACCGAACCCCGGAACACGCGGCTGGCATTGCCGTAGCTGTCCGCCATCTCGAAGCCCTGGTCACGGAAGAAGCCATACACCTGCATGAAGTCGGCGCCCTCCTCCACCATGTGGATGGCGCGCGTGCGGTTGGTCAGCTTGCGCAGGCGACTGGGGTAGGAGGCGAAAGCAATGACCTCCATGAGGATGGCCAGCCCTTCCTGGGTCACGGTCGACGATGGCGGCCCTTTCGACAGGAACGTGCAGATGGGCTGGTTCAGGCCATTCAAGGTGGTGCCGACGTGGACCAGGCCTTCGTGCACCTCGAGCGCGCGCACGTCGCGGGTGTTGAACATGGCGTCGGCACGCACCTTGATGTAGTCGGCGCCCGCCGCGGCGTCGGCGACGATGCCATCGGACTCGAACACACGGATGGTGCCTTCGGTCTCGCCGAACACCTTGTTCAAGCGGGTTTGCAGGATCTCCACGGCCTGGGTGGCGGTCAGGTTCTTCGGCTCGTCCTTCAGGTCACCACGGCCGTCGATGTTGTTCAGGTAGTCCGAGAGCATCAGGCCCAGGTCGGCGAGCGTCGGGTCGCCAGCGTGGAACGCATCGGAGGCAGCACCGTACAGCTCCTGGGAGATCAGCCCGAAGTCCTCGGTGCCCCGTGCCTCGAGCATGCGCACCACCATGCGGTACTCGCGACACATCCGTCGCATGATCTGCCCGACCGGGCTGAACTGGCCGAGCCGACGGGTCACGTCACGCTCGATGCTCTGGAACTCGGCCTTGACCGCGCTGGCGTCGAACGACAGCGGTCGCGACTGGTAGTACGCCTTGTCGATCGCCGGCGGTTCGCGGCCCTTGCCCTCGATGAAGCCTTGACGGATGTTCTCGTCCCATTTCACCGCATCGAGCACGCGGATCGGCGTCTGCGCGGCCACGATGCGGTCGGACAGCGCGCGTATGGTCTGTTGGTAATCGTCCACCCTGTACTCCTTGGGTTGGGGCGTCAGCGAGCGACGCGCTGCAGCCGTGCGGTTTCGACGAACACGTCCGAATTGGCCGGGTCGTCGAGGTAGGCCACGACGCGTTCGGCCGGGCTGTCGATGTGGACACCGGGGACGTCGTCCTGCCCGACGGTGGTGATGCGCCCGGACAGCTCGCGATGGGCGATCGCCTGGCGCAACGGTTCGACGTCCAGGGTGTAGATCACCAACTGCCGGTTTTCGATCAATTCGAATCCACCGATCAGGGCCCCACGGGCGTCGGGCTGCACGCTCGACGCGTACCAGCGCCCGCCATGGTGCGACACGGTGAAGGTGTAGCTGCGGGCCGGCTTGCCGTGCAGGCGGACCTTCGCCCGGTAGGTGTTGTTCGGGAGGGCGCTGATCACCAGATCGACCGGTTCGCCCCAGCCGTCCTTGCTGCTCCAGTGGCCCAGCAAGCCCTTGGGTGCGGGCTGGGTGCCCGGCAGGGGGTCATCGAACGTCGCCAGGCAGCCGCCCAGCAGCAGGAAGGACAGGATCAACAGCTTGCGCCAGACACTCATGAAGCACTCCTTGGAAGGTGCGGTGGCCGGTCGGGGCGTCTGAGCAGGAAAGGTCAGTGGCCGAGACCGCGAGCCTTGGCCTGGCACGGGTGCAGGCGTGCAGCCCTGGCAGGTTTCGATCTTCTAGCTGAGCGGTTGGGGGGCGTCAACCTGAATGAGGGTGGGTGTCGCGAGAAGCGTCGAGCCTGTGTAGGTGAGCGCGTGTCTGCAGTGCTGATCTGATAGGGAGGGGTGGCGGATTTTACGGGCCCTGTGGGCCCGATCGCGGCCGGTCCGGCGCCCCGGCAGGGGCCGCTCCTACACCCGTAGCCACACCGCGATGAGGCGGAGTATGGCGGTCCGTGTGAGCGGCCCCTGCCGGGGCACCGGAACGGCCGCGATCCAAGCCAGCTGTTTGCTCAGCTGTGATCGCGGCCCTGGGGTATCAGAGCACGGCTGTCGCTCTGTAGGCCCCAGCCGCCGGTTACGCCTGCGGACGCATGTGCGGGAACAGGATCACGTCGCGGATCGACGGCGAGTTGGTCAGCAGCATCACCAGGCGGTCGATGCCGATGCCCTCGCCGGCCGTTGGCGGCATGCCGTATTCCAGTGCGCGCACGAAGTCGGCGTCGTAGTGCATGGCCTCGTCGTCACCCGCATCCTTTTCGGCCACCTGGGCCAGGAAACGCTCGGCCTGGTCCTCGGCATCGTTGAGCTCGGAGTAGGCGTTGGCGATTTCGCGGCCACCGATGAACAGCTCGAAGCGGTCGGTGACGCTCGGGTTCTCGTCGTTGCGACGGGCCAGCGGCGAAACCTCGAACGGGTATTCGGTGATGAAGTGCGGCTGCTCCAGCTTGTGCTCGACCAGCTCTTCGAAAATCATCACCTGCAGCTTGCCCAGGCCTTCGTGGCCCAGCACCTTGGCGCCAGCCCGCTTGGCAATGTCGCGCGCACGGTCCACGTCCTGCAGGTCGGCGGCGGTCAGCTCAGGGTTGTACTTGAGGATCGAATCGAACACCGACAGGCGCACGAACGGCTCGCCGAAGTGGAAGACCTTGTCGCCGTACGGCACGTCGGTGCTGCCCAGGACCAGCTGCGCCAGTTCGCGGAACAGTTCCTCGGTCAGGTCCATGTTGTCGCGGTAGTCGGCGTAGGCCTGGTAGAACTCGAGCATGGTGAACTCGGGGTTGTGCCGGGTCGAGACGCCTTCGTTGCGGAAGTTGCGGTTGATCTCGAAGACCTTCTCGAAGCCGCCGACCACCAGGCGCTTGAGGTAGAGTTCCGGGGCGATGCGCAGGAACATGGCCATGTCCAGGGCGTTGTGGTGCGTCTCGAACGGCTTGGCCGCGGCACCGCCGGGAATGGTCTGCAGCATCGGCGTCTCGACTTCGAGGAAGTCGCGCTCGATGAGAAACTTGCGGATGTGCGAGATGACCTGCGAACGTACGCGGAAGGTATGGCGCGTGTCTTCGTTGACCATCAGGTCGACGTAGCGCTGACGGTAGCGCTGCTCGGTGTCGGTCAGGCCGTGGTGCTTGTCCGGCAGCGGACGCAGCGACTTGGTCAGCAGGCGCACGTCGGTCATCTCGACGTACAGGTCGCCCTTGCCCGAACGGGCCAGGGTACCTTCGGCGCTGATGATGTCGCCCAGGTCCCAGGTCTTGACCGCTGCCAGGGTTTCGGCCGGCAGGGTCTTGCGGTTGACGTAGACCTGGATGCGACCGGTCATGTCCTGGATGACCATGAACGCGCCACGGTTGAGCATGATGCGGCCTGCGACCTTGACCGGAATCGCTGCGGCTTCCAGTTCTTCCTTGGTCTTGTCGACGTACTGCTTCTGCAGGTCGTTGCAGTAGCTGTCGCGGCGGAAGTCATTGGGGAAGGCCTGGCCCTTGGCCCGCTCGGCGGCAAGTTTTTCCTTGCGCAGGGCGATCAGGGTGTTCTCTTCCTGTTGCAGGTCTTGCGATTCGGTCTTCAGGTCGCTCATGTCGTCATCGTTTCCATCAGGTATTCATTGCCCTCGCGGGTGAGGGATCGCGCTGGCAGGCTCGCCGACACGGGCCTGCCACGGACGGGAGGGTTACAGCCCCTGCTTGAGGCTGGCTTCCAGGTACTGGTCGATATCACCGTCCAGCACCTTGTTGCAGTCGCTGCGCTCGACACCGGTCCGCAGGTCCTTGATGCGCGAGTCGTCGAGCACGTAGGAACGGATCTGGTGACCCCAGCCGATGTCCGACTTGCTGTCTTCCAGCGCCTGGGACGCGGCATTGCGCTTCTGCATCTCCAGCTCGTACAACTTGGCCCGCAGCATTTTCATGGCGGTGTCCTTGTTGGCGTGCTGGGAACGTTCGTTCTGGCAGGCCACGACCGTGTTGGTCGGCACGTGGGTGATCCGCACCGCCGAGTCGGTGGTGTTGACGTGCTGACCACCGGCCCCGGAGGAGCGGTAGGTGTCGATGCGCAGGTCGGACGGGTTGATCTCGATCTCGACCTTGTCGTCGATCTCGGGCGAGACGAACACCGCGGAGAACGACGTGTGACGACGGGCGCCGGAGTCGAACGGGCTCTTGCGCACCAGACGGTGCACGCCGATCTCGGTGCGCAGCCAACCGAAGGCGTACTCGCCCTTGATGTGCACGGTGGCGCCCTTGATGCCGGCTACTTCGCCTTCGGACAGCTCAATGATGGTGGCGTCGAAGCCGCGCTTGTCGGCCCAGCGCAGGTACATGCGCAGCAGGATGTTGGCCCAGTCCTGGGCCTCGGTGCCGCCGGAGCCGGCCTGGATGTCCAGGTAGGCGTTGTTCATGTCCATCTCGCCGCTGAACATGCGACGGAACTCGAGCTGGGCCAGGGATTCGTCCAGGGCCTGCAGTTCGGTCTCGACGTCGCTGACAGTGCCTTCGTCGTCTTCCTCGACGGCCATGTCGAGCAGGTCCTTGCAGTCGGCCAGACCGTTGGCCAGCTTGTCGAGGGTCTCGACCACCTGGGCCAGCATGGCACGCTCGCGACCGAGGGCCTGAGCGTACTCGGGCTTGTTCCAGACGTTGGGGTCTTCCAGCTCGCGGTTGACTTCGGTCAGACGATCATGTTTGTGATCGTAGTCAAAGATACCCCCGAATGGACTGGGAGCGCTCGGTGAGGTCCTTGATGGTGTTCAGGATCGGTTGGATTTCCATGGCGGGCGGCTCTCGTCGGTAAACAGTGAAAAGCCGAGGAGTATACCTCAAGCCCTGCGGGGCGCGGCAACCGGGAAGCGATGAGACGCCGGGTGGCTTGAAGCGCGTGTCGAGCGACAAGCGAACGCCGGTCGCTGGCGGGCAGGCGGCACGCGTGAACGTGCTCAAGGGCTGCACGTCCTGATCGCTGGCAAGCCAGCTCCCACAGGTCCCGATTCCAACCATGCTTCGGTGTGACGAGCGCCCCCTCTGTGGGAGCGGGCTTGCCCGCGATGCAGGCGGTGACGGACCGGACGCTATCGCTGGCAAGCCAGCTCCCACAAGTCCCGATTGCACCCCTGCTTCGGCGTGACGAGCGCCCTTCTGTGGGAGCGGGCTTGCCCGCGATTGGGCCGCACAGCGGCCCTTCCCTGCCTCGGTCCTAGACGACGCACACCTGATTGCGCCCCGAAGCCTTGGCCTGGTACAGCCCCTTGTCGGCCGCCAGGATCAACTGCCGACACTGACTGCCGATGCTCGGCACATGGGTGGCCAGGCCGATGCTCACGGTCAGGCACGCGTTGGCATGGGGCGAGGTGTGCGGGATGTTCAACGCCACCACGCTCTGACGCAGTTTCTCGGCCACCAACCGGGCGCCGCCCGGGGAGGTATTGGGCAGTACCAGGGCGAACTCTTCACCGCCATAGCGCGCCGGCAGGTCGCTGGGCCGGCCGCACGAACCGCGAATGGCGCCAGCGACCTTGCCCAGGGCCTCATCGCCGGCCAGGTGCCCGAAGGTGTCGTTGAACGCCTTGAAATAGTCCACGTCGATCATCAGCAGCGACAGTTGCTGCTGCTCGCGCATCGCGCGTCGCCATTCCAGCTCCAGGTACTCGTCGAAATGGCGACGGTTGGACAGCCCGGTCAGGCCGTCGGAATTCATCAGCCGCTGCAGCACCAGGTTGGTGTCGAGCAACTGCTGCTGGCTGACGCGCAAGGCGCGGTAGGCCTCGTCGCGTTGCAGCAAGGTCAGGTAAGAGCGCGAGTGGTAGCGGATGCGCGCCACCAGCTCGATGGTGTCGGGCAGCTTGACCAGGTAGTCGTTGGCGCCGGCGGCGAAGGCCGCGCTCTTGATCAGGGCGTCTTCCTTGCTCGACAGCACGATGATCGGGATGTCCTGCGTGGCCGGATGGGCACGGTACTCGCGCACCAGGCTCAGGCCGTCGAGCCCGGGCATGACCAGGTCCTGGAGAATGACCGTCGGCTTGAGCTCGATGGCCTGCTCCAGCGCCTGGCGTGGGTCGGCACAGAAATGGAAATCGATGTTGTCTTCATGGGCCAGGCTACGCCGCACCGCTTCACCGATCATGGCCTGGTCATCGACCAGCAGCACCATCGCCGACTGCGCGTCGGTGTGCATCAAGCCTTCCAGCGAGAGTTCGCTCATTGAGGGACCACTGGGCTGGCGGCGGGTAGGCGCTGCATGTCATTGCTGGTTTTCATGTCGGGAAACTGTCCGTCAAACGTTGAGCGATGCCGTCCAATGGGCGAATTTCCACCGCGGCGTCGATGGCCGCGGCAGCCTTGGGCATGCCATACACTGCACTGCTGTGCTGGTCCTGGGCAATGGTCAGAAAGTCGTGTTGGCGCATGGCCTTCAACCCCTGAGCGCCATCGCGCCCCATGCCGGTGAGCAAGACCCCAACCGCGTCCCCGGTCCAGAACCGCGCAACGCTGTCAAAGAACACATCGATGGAAGGTCGATAGATCTCGTCCACTGGGTCGGCTGTATAAGCCAAAATGCCACTACTGAGCAAGCGCAGATGGTGATTGGTGCCAGCCAGCAGTACCTGGCCCGGCTGCGGGGTCTCGCCTTCGCGGGCCAGACGCACGGGCAAGGTGGACACACTGTTCAGCCAGTCGGCCATGCCACCGGCGAAGACCTGGTCGACATGCTGCACCAGCACGATGGCCGCAGGAAAATTTCTGGGCAGTGCCCGCAGGATGACTTCCAGCGCGGCGGGTCCACCGGCGGACGAGCCGATGGCCACCAATTTCTGCCGTTGCACGGTGGGCCGCGGGGCAGCCGGCAGGCTGCGTACTGTCTCGCTGCGCTGCTGGCCGATCAGCCAGCCGATGTTGAAGATCTTGCGCAACAAGGGTGCCGCCGCCTCGCGCGGATCGCCTGCACCCAGTGCCGGGGTGTCCACCACGTCCAGCGCGCCGTGCCCCATGGCCTCGAAGACCCGGTGCACGTTCTGCTTGCGATCGACGGTGACGATGACGATGGCGCAAGGGGTTGTGGCCATGATCTGGCGCGTGGCCTCCACACCGTCCATCACCGGCATGATCAGGTCCATCAGGATCAGGTCCGGCGTCTGCTCGGTGCAGCGCCGGACGGCTTCGGCACCGTTGCTGGCCACCCAGATCACCTGATGGGCCGGCTCGAACGCCAAGGCGCGGCGCAGGGCTTCCAGCGCCATGGGCATGTCGTTGACAAGAGCAATCTTCATCCTTGCGCCACTCCGATCAAATCGACCACGGCATCCAACAACGCGTCGTCATGGAAGCTGGCCTTGGCCAGATAATAGTCGGCCCCGGCGTCCAGACCACGCCGTCGGTCTTCTTCACGATCCTTGTAGGACACCACCATGACCGGCAACGACTGCAACCGCTGGTCACGGCGTACCAACGTCACCAGCTCGATACCGTCCATGCGCGGCATGTCGATGTCGGTGATCAGCAGGTCGAAGGCCTCGCCACGCAGGGCATTCCAGCCATCCATGCCATCCACCGCCACGGCCACGTCGTAGCCTCGGTGGGTCAGCAGCTTGCGCTGCAGCTCGCGCACGGTGAGCGAGTCGTCCACCACCAGGATGCGCTTGCGTGGCAGCCCTGCCACGGTACCGGCGCCGGGCTCGATGCGCTCCAGGCGTCCGGTGCCGAGCAGCTTGTCCACCGAACGCAGCAGGTCCTCGACATCCACGATCAGGACCACGCGACCGTCGTCCAGCAAGGCACCGGCCGAAATGTCCTGCACCTTGCCCAGCCGTGGATCGAGCGGCATCACCACCAGCACGCGCTCGCCGAGCAGACGGTCGACCGCCACGCCGTACAGGCGCGTCTGCTCGCGGATGATCACCACGGCCATGTCGGACGCCTGCCCGGTGTCCCGAGGCCGGTCGAGCAGCTGACTGGCGGCGACCAGGCCGACCAGTTGCCCCTCGTACCAGAAATGCTGGCGCCCTTCGGCCTGCACCACCGACGTGCTCGCCACCCGCACCGTGCGCTCGATGTGCGCCAAGGGGAAGGCATAAGCCTCGCCGCTGACCTCGACCACCAGGCTGCGCACCACCGACAGGGTCAGCGGCACTTCGAGGTGGAAACGACAGCCCTGGCCAGCCACCTGGGTCAGGCGAATGGCCCCATGCAGCTCGCGCACCATGTGCTGCACCGCATCCAACCCTACGCCCCGCCCGGACACCTCGGTCACCGTGTCGCGCAGGCTGAAGCCTGGCAGGAACAGGAAGCTGAGCAGCTCCTCTTCACTCATTTCGGCCACGGTCTCGGCCGGGGACAGGCCGCGCTGGACGATGCTGCGGCTCAAGGCCCGCAGATCGACCCCGGCACCGTCGTCGCTCAGCTCGAGCACCAGCAGGCCGGCCTGATGCGAGGCACGCAGGCGAATCGTGCCGCGCTCGGGCTTGCCAGCCAGTACCCGTTGCGCCGGAAGTTCCAGCCCATGGTCCACCGCGTTGCGCAGCAGGTGGGTCAAGGGCGCGTCGAGCTTTTCCAGCACGTCGCGGTCGACCTGGGTCTTGTCGCCCTCGATGTGCAGCCGGGCCTGCTTGCCCAGCGATCGTCCCAGGTCACGCACCATGCGGCCCTGCCCGGTCAACACATCGGCGATCGGGCGCATGCGGCAGGCCAGCGCAGTGTCGTAGAGCGATTGCGCACGCTGGCCGGCCTGCCAGCCGAACTCGTCCAGCTCGGCGGCCTGCTGCTGCAGCACTTCACGGGTCTGGACCAGCAGGCGCTGGGTCTGCGCCAGCGCATCGATGACCTCGACATCGTGGGGCTTGCCTTCGATCTGGGTGCGCAGGTCGTCGAGCGCGCGCATGCCCTGGTCGTGCAGGCGCCTGAGGCGCTGCAAGGTGGTCAGCAAGGGCTTGAGCCGCTGCGTCTCGACCAGTGCCTTGCTGGACAGGTCCAGCAGGCTGTCGAGCCGGTCGGCAGTGACCCGCAGCACCCGCTCGGCGCCCTCCCCGGCACGCCTGGCCGGCTCGGGGATAGTCGGCTCTGCCACGGCAGGCGACGGGATCGACGGTGCGGGTGACGGCGAGGCTTCAGGCACGGGCGCAGGCGGCTCGAACGTGCGCTCCGGCGCAGCAGGCGAAGCCAGCAGCCCAGCGATACGCGCCAGGAACCCCGGCACGGCGTCACGGGCCTGGGTATCGCTCGGCGTGGCGATGCGCATCAGCAGGTCGGTACCTTGCAGCAGCGCATCGATGTGTTCGGCACGCAGGCGCAACTGCCCCTGCTGGGCGGCGACCAGGCAATCCTCCATGACATGGGCGACCTGCACGCCGGCATCGAGGCCGACGATACGCGCCGCCCCCTTGAGCGAGTGCGCCGCACGCATGCACGCCTCCAGCTGATCGGCCTGCCGGGGATCGCGCTCCAACGACAGCAGGCCGACATTGAGCACCTGCGTCTGGGCCTCGGCTTCGAGGGCGAACAGTTCCAGCAGCGAGGCATCGCGCATCTGTTCGGGGGTCATGACAGGCTCCGGTTCACGGCGGCCACCACCTGCTGTTGATCGAGCACGCGCACGGTGCGCTCACGCCAGTGCAACAGCGCCGCCGTGAAGGGCGCGGCCTGCCCCTCGTTCGCCTGTACATCGATCGCCAGGCGATGAATGCCCTCGACTTCATCCACGGCCAACACCACCGGCCCCTGGGGCGTGGTCAACGTCAGCATGCGCGGCACGCAGCGCCGGGTCGCTGCTGGCGATGTCCCAGGGTCGATCTGCAACAGCGCGACCAACGACAGGCACGGCACCAGGGCACCGCGCACGTTGGCCACGCCCTGCAAGGCCTGCGAGCGTTGATGGGGCAAGGAATGAATGGTCTGCATCGGAGCGATCTCGACCAGGCAGGCCGTAGGCAGGGCCAGCCATTCCTGCCCCAGACGGAACAGCAACAGCGGACGCCCTTCGGCAGATGCCGACGAGACCGGCACCGTCGCCTGCTCCGCCTCTGCCGCCTGACGAACCAGCGCATACCGGTCAAGCAGGCGTGTCGCCGCCTCGGCATGGACCTCGCAGTTGCGACAGTGCACGTGCTCGACCAGCCGCGCGCAGCTGCGATCGCCTTGCACACCGATGCGATTCCAGCAGTCGTCGATACGGTCAGCGTCCTCGGCGATCAGGGGGATGCGTGGCGCGTCCATCATTCAACCTCCCCGCGTGCACGTGCCGCCCGGGCCAGCAGACGCTGTGCACCGGGCGCATCGCCGTTGGCCGTCAGCAGCGCGGCCAGTTGCGCCAGGGCCTCGGCATGTTGAGGCTCCAGATACAGCGCCTTGCGGTACAGCTGCTGGGCCTGCTGGGCATCGCCGGCGGTATCGCTGAGCAGACCCAGCCAGTAGAACACCTGCGCGCGCGGTTCAAACTGCTGCAGGTAGCGCTGGCAGGTACGCCGCGCCTCGTCGCTGGCCCCGGCATTGGCCTGGGCGCGAATCTGGGCGAGCAGTTCGGCTTCGCTGTCGCGGCGAATCGGGGCGGCCACCGGCGCGGGTGCCGAGGCCACCTGGCGCAGTGGCCGTGGCGGTGCAGGCAAGGGCCGAGGCATCGGGGGTGGGGAAAACGCTCGAGGCCTGCTCGCGGGCGCACGGGGCGTCGGCGGCGGCGCCTGGCGGACGTAGGCGAACGACTGCGGGACGCCCAACGGACGCATGCCCAGGCGCGCCAGCAGGCTCCCTTCGGCAGGCCCGATGAACAGCACGCCGTCGGCATGCGTCATCAACGTCAGCACCTCGAAGGCGCGCTGCTGGGTCGGGGTGTCGAAATAGATCAGCAGATTGCGGCAGAACACGAAATCGTAATGCCCGGCACGGGCTTCGAGCCGCGGGTCGAGCAGATTGCCAGCGCGCAGGTCGACCTGACGGCGGACCCGCTCGTCGAGCCGGTGGCCGTCGGCCTCCACGTGGAAGTAGCGCTCGCGAAACCCCAGGTCGGTGCCGCGAAAGGCATTGCGCCCGTAGACACCGCGTTCGGCCTTGGCGATCGAGTCCGGGCTGATGTCCATCGCGTCGACCCTGAAGGCGCTGCCCGGCACGCCGGCATCGAGCAGGGCCATGGCGATGGAATACGGTTCCTCGCCCGTGGAACAGGGCAGACTCAGGATGCGCAGGGGGCGGCTGTCGTGGAGCGCGGCCAGCCGTGTGCGGGCCAGTGTCGCCAACGCGCCGAACGACTCGGGGTAGCGGAAGAACCAGGTTTCCGGAACGATGACCGCTTCGATCAGGGCCTGCTGCTCCTGGGGCGAATGCTGCAGGCTCAGCCAATAGTCATCCAGGCCGTTCAGCCCAAGGGCGTCGCAGCGCTGACGCAGGGCGCGCTGCACCATGGTCTCGCCCACCGAAGCGACGTCCAGCCCGATCCGCTGGTGGAGAAAATCGAAGAACCGCTGCTCGATCATGATGACCTCGTCTCGACCGGCACGGGGAACAGCACGGCGCGGACATCATCGGGCAACAACTGCCCGACCTCGATGCGCTGCAACAGGCCTTGCGCATCCTCGAGCACCGGCCCCAGGTAACGTGCCTGGCCCGTGTCCAGCCCGTAGGGTCTGAAGGCTTCGGCAGGATGCCGCACGGTGTCGGTGGCCCGCTCGAGCACCAGCCCCAATGGCTGGCGTGCCGCAGTCGTCTCGGGCTGATAGTGCACCAGCACCAGGCGGGTGCTGGTCCGGCGTTGCGCTGGCCGACCGACACTGCGTGACGACAGGTCGAGCACCGGAATCAGCTGGCCTCGGTGGGCCAGGAGGCCGACGACCCAGGCAGGCGCCTCGGCGATCGGTTTGAGCGCACGCCAGGGCAGCACTTCGATCACCTCGCGCACGTCCACGGCAAAGCGTTGCTCGCCCAGGGTGAACTGCAGATACAGGGTGCCCTTGGCATGCGTCGATGACGAAGGTGCGGACATCGGCAAGTCCACCGCGCTCACACCTTGAAGCGCGACACGCCGCCGCGCAGCCCCACCGCGACCTGGCTCAGCTCGTCGATGGCCGAGCTGGCCTGGCGCAGGGATTCGACGGTCTGGGTGCTGGCATCGCTGAGCTGGGCCAGCGCCTGGTTGATCTGCTCGGCGCCCGTGGCCTGGGCCTGCATGCCATCGTTGACCATCAGCACCCGGGGGGCCAGCGCCTGCACCTGATGAATGATCTGGGTCAGCTGCTCGCCCACCTGCTGCACCTCGAACATGCCTCGGCGCACTTCTTCGGAGAACTTGTCCATGCCCATCACCCCCGCCGACACCGCAGACTGGATCTCGCGCACCATCTGCTCGATGTCGTAGGTGGCCACGGCGGTCTGGTCGGCCAGGCGACGCACCTCGGTGGCGACCACGGCGAAGCCGCGGCCATACTCGCCGGCTTTCTCGGCCTCGATGGCGGCGTTGAGCGACAGCAGGTTGGTCTGGTCGGCGACCTTGACGATGGTCACCACGACCTGGTTGATGTTGCCGGCCTTCTCGTTGAGGATCGCCAGCTTGGCATTGACCAGATCGGCGGCGCCCATCACCTGGTGCATGGTCTCTTCCATGCGCGCCAGCCCCTGCTGGCCCGAACCGGCCAGCACCGAAGCCTGGTCCGCTGCCGAGGTCACCTCGGTCATGGTGCGCACCAGGTCACGGGAGGTCGCGGCGATCTCCCGCGAGGTCGCGCCGATCTCGGTGGTGGTCGCGGCCGTCTCGGTGGCCGTCGCCTGCTGCTGGCGCGACGTGGCGGCGATCTCGGTGACCGAGGTGGTCACCTGCACCGACGAGCGCTGCGCCTGGGACACCAGGGCCGCCAGGGATTCGGCCATCTCGTTGAAGCCGGTCTGCACGGCATCGAACTCGTCCTTGCGGTCGAGGTTCAGGCGCATGCTCAAATCCCCGGAGCGCAGGCGATCGAGGGCTTCGACCATGGCGCGCATGGGTGTGGTGATGGCGCGCAGCAAGAGCAGGCCGCAGACGCCAGCGGCGACGATCGCCAGGGCCAGGGACACGATCATGCTGCCTTTGGCCGTGGCCACGGCGACCACGATCGCATCGCTGGCCTGATCGGCGGCTTCACGGTTTCGCTCGATGACGGTATTGAGGTGCTTGCGCCCTTCCATCCAGACCGGCGTCAACTGGTCGGTGATCAGCCGTTCGGCCTGGGCATAGTTGCGCTGCCGATAGGCTGCCAGCACTTGGTTGACCAGGGTCATGTAGTCCTGCTCCAGCTTGACGAAGACGTCGAAACTGGCTTGGTCGTCCGGGGTGCGGATGGTGCCCTGGTAGCTGGCCATGTGCTGCTTGAGGCGGTCCTCGAAGTTCTTGTAGAGCTCCAGGTCCGTCGAGGTGATCTCGCGATGGCCGCTGAGGCCGACCAGCTGCTGGCTGGTGACGTAGCTGTCGACCCAGGCGCTGCGGATCATCGAGCTGTAGTAGACGCCGGGAATGCTATCCGAGCCGACGGCTTCTTCGCTGGCCTCGATGGCCACCAGCCTGGAATAGGCCGCCACGATCATCAGCAGCATGATGGCGATGATCACGGCAAAGCTTGCCAGGATACGGTGGCGCAGTGTCCAGTTCTTCACGGTCAGCCCTCAACGATACTACGAGCGGAAAAATCGCCGAAGTATAGCGCACGCGTCCTACACGTTGCGGCTGATCTGATTGCGAACGGGCGTCCTTGCCCTGTCAGGCATCACGGGCCAGGCGTGACATCCGCAGCGGCCTTGGCCTGGCTTTCAAGCTCCTGGCGCAGGGCAGGCTCCAGCTTCAGCTGGCGGGCCAGTTCGTCGAGGTAGGCGCGCTCCATGAAGCTTTCCTGATCCACCACCATGACGCTGGCCAGGTACATCTCGGCAGCCATTTCCGGTGTCTGCGCCGCGCGCGCGACCTCGGCCGGGTCCAGGGGGCGCTCGAGCTGCTGATGCAACCACTGTTTCATCTCTGGATCGTTGTCCAGTTTGACGAACTCACCTTCGATGGCTGCGCGCTCCTGCTCATCCACATGCCCGTCGGCCTTGGCCGCGGCCACCAGGGCGGTGAGGATGGCCTGGCTGTGCTGCTCGGCCTGGTCGGCCGGCAGCCGGTCGATGGTCTGCGGCTCGGCAGCGTTGGCCTGGCCCTGCTGCGCCTGCCAGTTGCCCAGCGCCTTGTAGGCCAGTACGCCCAGTGCGGCCAGCCCCCCATAGGTGAGCGCCTTGCCGCCGTACTTGCGGGCCTTCTTGCTGCCCATCAGCACGCCCAGGGCACTGGCGGCCATGGCGCCGCCACCGGCCCCCGACAGCAGGCCACCCAACCCACCCGACTGGCCTTTGCCGCCCCCGAGCAGGCTGCCCAGCCCACCCCCGCCCTGGGTGGCGCCCTTGGCGGCGCCCAGCAGATCGCTCAGCCCGCCCCCTTTGCCCGAGGCGCGGTCCTGAAGCAGCGATTGGCCGGATTTGAACAGGTTTTCGAGCAAGGCACGGGTGTTCATCTGCAGTCTCCTGAAGGGAATGGCTTGCAGATTAGAGTCCTTGGCTTAACGGGCGCTTAAAAGATTGTGCTTCGGGATGTTGCGTGGGCTACGAGAGCCGTCTGCCCCGCACCCTGGGCCAGGGCGCGACCCTGGGCACGCGACGAGCGGCCCAGGGCCATGCCGTCAGTCGCGCAGGTCCGACTCGTGAATCGGTTGATCGCGGTGGGTGGCGCGCTGGTATTGCGCCGGCCAGACCGCCTGCTTGCCGCCCAGGTCGTCGTCGGCATGCAGGGGCCAGTAAGGATCGCGCAGCAGCTCCCGGGCCAGGAAGATCATGTCCGCCTGCCCGGTACGCAGGATGTGCTCGGCCTGGGCCGGTTCGGTGATCATGCCCACCGTGCCGGTGGCCAGCCCCGACTCCTTGCGCACCTTCTCGGCGAAGCGCGTTTGATAGCCTGGCCCGGTCGGGATCTCGGCGTTGGCCGAGGTGCCGCCAGAGGACACGTCGATCAGGTCGACACCCAAGGCCTTCAGGCGCCGGGCCAGTTCGACGGTTTCTTCCGGGTTCCAGCCGTCCTCGACCCAGTCGGTGGCCGAAACGCGCACGAACAGCGGCAGGTCCTGAGGCCAGACCTCACGCACGGCCTCGGTCACTTCCAGCGTCAGGCGGATACGGTTCTCGAAGCTGCCGCCGTAGCTGTCGCGCCGCTGGTTGCTCAGAGGCGAGAGGAACTGGTGCAGCAGGTAGCCGTGGGCGGCGTGGAGCTCGACCACCTTGAAGCCCGCCGTCAGGGCGCGGCGGGCCGAGGCCACGAAGGCCTGCACCATGTCCTGTATCTGCCCCTCGCTCAGCTCGAGGGGCGCGGTGTGCTCAGGGTCGAAGGCGATCGGCGAGGGCCCGACGGGTTGCCAACCGCCCTGCTCGACCGACACGCTGCCGTGCTTGCCCAACCAGGGGCGATGGGTACTGGCCTTGCGCCCGGCATGGGCCAGCTGGATGGCTGGCACCGAGCCTTGGGCGACGATGAAGCGGGTGATGCGCTGCAGCGGCGCGATCTGCTCGTCGTGCCACAGCCCCAGGTCTTCGGCGGTGATGCGGCCGTCCGGCGTCACCGCGACGGCTTCGGTCATGACCAGCCCTGCGCCACCGACGGCGCGGCTGCCCAGGTGGACCAGGTGCCAGTCGTTGGCCAGGCCATCGACGCTGGAGTACTGGCACATCGGCGAGACCGCGATGCGGTTGGGCAAGGTCAGCTGGCGCAGGGTGTACGGCTCGAGCAGCAGGCTCATGGAAGGTCCTCCGAAGGCGGCAAGGGGACCGGCCGTGCTCACCCGTGGAGGGCAAGCCGCATGCCGGCTTCTCTGAGCCTAGACCCGTTTTGCCGTACCCGGTTCAGCGCGGTTCGAGGTGCGTGATCAGCAACTGGACGCTTTCCTGGCCGCGAAACTCGTTGACGTCCAGCTTGTAGGCCACTTCCACCCAACGCACGGCAGGGTCGGGCCAGACGGCGAGATCGACGCCAAAGGCGATCCCATCCAGACGCACGCTGCCGCATTCACTCTTGAGCACCACCTTCAGATGACGCTCGCCGACGATGCGTTGCTCGACCAGCTGGAACACCCCGTGGAACAGCGGTTCTGGAAAATGCTGGCCCCAGGGGCCGGCATGGCGCAACGCGCGCGCCAGCTCCAGGTGGAACTCCTCCACCGCCAGGGTACCGTCCGACAGCAGGCGGCCGGTCAGGTCCTCTTCGCGCAGCTGGCGTCGCACTTCCTCGTCGAAGGCCTCGGCGAACGCCGGGAAATGCTCGGCGGGCAGCGACAGCCCGGCGGCCATCGCATGCCCGCCGAACTTGCTGATCAGCGCCGGGTGACGGGCCGCCACCGCATCCAGGGCATCGCGCACGTGAAAGCCTGGCACCGAACGCGCCGAGCCCTTGAGCATGCCGTCGCCTGCATCGGCGAAGGCGATGGTCGGGCGGTGGTAGCGCTCCTTCAGGCGCGAGGCCAGGATGCCGATCACGCCCTGATGCCAGTCGGCGTCGAACAGGCACAGGCCGTAGGGCATGGACTCGATGGGCAGGTCCTTGAGCTGCGCCAGCGCCTCGCGCTGCATGCCTTGCTCGATGGACTTGCGGTCGCGGTTGAGGTCGTCCAGCTGGGCGGCCATGTCGCGTGCCAGGTCCGGGTCGTCGCACAGCAGGCACTCGATCCCCAGGCTCATGTCGTCCAGGCGGCCGGCCGCGTTGAGCCGAGGCCCGAGGATGAAGCCGAGGTCCGTGGAACTGATGCGCTGAGGCTCGCGCCGTGCGACCTCGAGGATCGCCTTGATGCCGGGACGGGCGCGCCCTGCACGGATGCGTTCGAGGCCCTGGTGGACCAGAATGCGGTTGTTGGCATCCAGCGGCACCACGTCCGCCACGCTGCCCAATGCCACCAGGTCCAGCAGTTCGCCGATGTTCGGCTGTGGCTGGGCGTCGTAGCGGCCCAGGCTGCGCAGGCGCGCGCGCAGCGCCATCAGCACGTAGAAGATGACCCCCACGCCGGCCAGCGACTTGCTCGGAAACGGACAGCCGGGCTGGTTCGGGTTGACGATGGCATCGGCGTCGGGCAACTGCGGCCCCGGCAGGTGGTGGTCGGTGACCAGTACCGTCAGCCCAGCGGCCTTGGCGGCGGCGACCCCCTCGACACTGGAGATGCCATTGTCCACGGTCAGCAGCAGGTCCGGCTGGCGCTGCAGGGCGACCTCGACGATCTCCGGGGTCAAGCCGTAGCCATAGTCGAAGCGGTTGGGCACCAGGTAATCGACGTGGGCAGCGCCGAGCAGGCGCAGCCCGAGCACACCGACGGTGCTGGCGGTGGCGCCGTCGGCATCGAAGTCGCCGACGATGAGGATGCGCTGGCCCGCCTCGATCGCCTGCACCAGTAGCTCGACCGCCCTGTCGATCCCCTTGAGCTGCTGGTACGGCAGCAGGCGCGCCAGGCTCTTGTCCAGCTCGCCTTCGCACTGCACGCCACGCGCGGCGTACAGGCGTGTGAGCAAGGGCGGCAGCGGCCCGAGGAACGGCAGGGTGTCAGGCAGTGGACGGGGTTCGATACGCATGGCCATCTTCAGTTGGAATCGGGGGACATCAGCCGCGCTCGCCGAGCAGCCACTCGAGCTGGACTTCGTGCTGGCCACGGTCGTCGGTGACGAACACGGTGCCTTCGCTGATCATCACGTCCCACTTGATGGTGCGCGGCATGTCCTTGGCCAGGACCTCCAGCACCTCTTGCGGCACGGCGGCGATGTTCAGGTTCTTCAAGCCCTTGACCGCATCGACCACCTTGCCCTGCCAGACGCGCAGGCTGCCATAGGCCAGCAGGCTGGTGCGCTCGGTGCGGCGCGAGCACCAGGTCAGGCGCTCGGCATCCGGCTGGCCGACTTCGATCCAGTGCAGGATGCGGTCGTCCAGGCTGCGCTCCCACAAGGCGGCTTCGTCGACGTCCGACAGACCGCGCCCGAACGCCAGTTGCTCGTTGTACCACAGCGCGTAGGCCAGCAAGCGCACGGCCAGCCGCTCTTCGGTCTCGGACGGATGGCGGGCGATGGTCTGGCGAACGCTTTCGTAGACACCTCGGTCGAGGTCGGTCAGGTTGAGTTCGAACTTGTAGGTGGTGGACGGCTGGGCCATGGACGCGGGCTTCTGCAAGAAAAGGCGCACAGTCTACCTGATCCTGCTGCCAGGTGGGTCGCAGCGGTATCGGCCCGACGAGGGCCTGTGGTAAAACCGGGCGCCTGTTCCCACCGCCATGGATGCGTCATGACTATGCCCAGCAAACCCCTCGCCGGCCTCAAGGTCGTCGAACTCGGCACCTTGATCGCCGGCCCCTTCGCGTCGCGCATCTGTGCCGAGTTCGGTGCCGAGGTCGTGAAGATCGAATCGCCCGACGGGGGTGATCCGCTGCGCAAGTGGCGCAAGCTCTACGAGGGGACGTCCCTGTGGTGGTTCGTGCAGGCGCGCAACAAGCAGTCGCTGACGCTCAACCTCAAGCACCCCGAGGGCCTGGACGTGCTCAAGCGGTTGCTGGCCGAGGCCGACATCCTGATCGAGAACTTCCGCCCCGGGGTGCTGGAGAAACTCGGCCTGGGCTGGGAGGTGCTGCACGCGCTCAACCCGCGCCTGGTCATGGTCCGGTTGTCGGGGTTCGGCCAGACCGGTCCGATGAAGGACCAGCCAGGCTTCGGCGCGGTCGGTGAATCCATGGGTGGCCTGCGCTACATCACCGGTTTCGAGGACCGCCCGCCCGTGCGCACGGGCATTTCCATCGGTGATTCCATTGCAGCGCTGTGGGGCGTGATCGGCGCGCTCATGGCCTTGCGTCATCGCGACGTCAACGGTGGACAGGGCCAGGTGGTGGACGTGGCGCTGTACGAGGCCATCTTCGCGATGATGGAGAGCATGGTGCCGGAGTTCGACGTGTTCGGGTTCATTCGCGAGCGCACCGGCAACATCATGCCCGGCATCACCCCCTCCTCCATCCACACCTGCGCCGATGGCCGCCACGTGCAGATCGGCGCCAACGGCGATGCGATCTTCCAGCGCTTCATGCGCGCCATCGATCGCGCCGACCTGGCCGATGACCCGGCGCTGGCGAGCAACGATGGCCGTGATCGGCGGCGCGATGAGCTGTACGGCGTGATCGATCGCTGGGCAGGCGGGTTGCCCCTGGACGAGGTCGTGAGCGTACTCAATGCGGCGGGCGTGCCGGTCAGCCGTATCTACTCGGCCGAAGACATGTTCAGCGATCCGCAGTTTCTGGCACGCGAGATGTTCCTTCAGGCCAAGCTGCCCGATGGCACGCCATTCCGGATGCCGGGGATCGTGCCGAAACTGTCGGAAACGCCCGGCGGCACCGAGTGGGTGGGGCCGGCGCTGGGCGAGCATACCGAGACGGTGCTGGCGGGGCTGGGATTCGACGCTGAAGCCATCGCAGGGCTGCGGGCACGCGGGGTGGTCTAGTACAGCGGGGCGCGGACGGAAAGTATCGCGGGGACGTTCCACACGCCCACATGAACGCCGGAAAAAAGAAACCCCGGGCGCTGGGGAAGACGCCCGGGGTCAAGCGAAAGCCCTTGGGAGCTTTCCGAGGCAGCCAGCCAACACCGGAGCAAAGCGCCGCACGACTGCCATTACCTGTCTGACGGCGCCCTCAGGCGAAGGTTCCCACCGACTGCTGGCAGTGCTGCAGGGCAGCGATCACACAGGGCTGCAGACGTCCTTCGGCGATTTGCAAGTCGCGGTGCAACCCATCCACCAGGTCTACCAGCAGGCGCTGGTCCTGCAGTTGCGAGAGGGTCACGGCGCGCCGCAGCACCAGGCGACCTTGACGGTCGAAGAGCGACAGGTCACGCATCGAACGGGCATCGGTTTCACCGAGGGTGGCGTGATAGGGAGTCAAGGCTTCATTGAGCAGTTTGCAGATTCGTTCCATCCGACTCACTCGCTTGTTCTGGTTAGGTAGGAAGACTGACCGTGCCAGGGCAGAGAAAGTTCGCGCATGCCTGGCCTGGTTCAGCGAGCATGCGAGGTCGTCATGACCGTTTGCTGACAGCGCCTGCTCAGGCGCGGGCTGCTGCGCCGCAACCGCTGCAGGTGACGCGCCAGGGCCAGGGTCGACAAGGGCCAGTCCAGTTCGCCCAGCACCCAGAGGCCGAGCGCCTGCGCTTGGCGGGCCAGGTCGCGTTCGCCGTCGCGCGGATGACCGACGAACAGGACAGCACGCGCGCCCTGACTGCGGGCCATGCGCTGGAGCAACCGCGTGCCTTCTGCCAGGCGAACGCCATGGTCCACCACCAGCAGGTCGAAGGGGCGATCACGCTTGAGCCAGGTGCAGGCCAGTGCCAGGTCGTCGCTCACCCGGACGTCGTACACGCCCTGGGCGTTCAAGGCCTGGTGCAGGTGAATCTGGTGGAAGGGGCTGTGCTGATGAATCAGGACGCTCAGACGGTCCATGCATTTCTCCTGCAGTAGACGGGCACGACGGCCGGCCACTGTAGGGAAGGTCTTCTAGAGCGGTCTGTAGGAAATAACTGAAGGACGTAGGGAAATAGCCTAGAGGCGACCTGAAAACGGCGCCTTCTGGCGCCGTTCCCGAACCGCTGGATTAAAGCGGCTTGCCGCGGTTGCCATGCTGCGCCACGAAGGCCTGGACGGCCTTGAGGTCGTTGGGCAGGACCGTGCAACGCTCTTCGCGGCTGAACAGGTCGCTCAGGTGGCTTGGCAGCTCCAAGGCTTTGCCGACGCCGGCCTGCTCCACGGCTTCCGGGAACTTGACCGGATGGGCAGTCCCCAGGATCACCATCGGGGTGTCGAGGCTGCGACGGCACTCGCGGGCGGCCTTGACGCCGATGGCCGTGTGCGGGTCGAGCACCTCGCCGGTCCGGGCGAAGACCTCGGCGATGGTCTGGCAGGTCTGCTCGTCACTGACCGCGAGGGAGTCGAACAGCTTGCGGGCTTCGGTCCAGCGGTCTTCTTCCACCGTGAAGCCGCCGCCCTGGCGGAAGCGATCCATCAGCTCGGCGATCGCCGCGCCACTGCGACCGTGCAGGTCGAACAGCAGGCGCTCGAAGTTCGACGACACCATGATGTCCATCGACGGCGACAGGGTGGCGTGCAGGGTTTCCTTGACGTAGCGGTTGCCACTCATGAACCGGTGCAGGATGTCGTTGCGGTTGGTGGCGACCACCAGCTGACTGATCGGCAGCCCCATGTTGCGCGCCAGGTAACCGGCGAAGATGTCGCCGAAGTTGCCGGTCGGCACCGAGAAGGCCACCGAACGCGCCGGCCCGCCCAGCTGCAGGGCAGCATGGAAGTAGTAGACGATCTGGGCCATGATCCGCGCCCAGTTGATCGAGTTCACCGCCACCAGACGGGTGCCCTTGAGGAAGGACTGGTCGGCGAAGCTGGCCTTGACCATCTCCTGGCAGTCGTCGAAGTTGCCTTCGATGGCGATGTTGTGGATGTTCTCGCCGAGGATGGTGGTCATCTGCCGACGCTGCACCTCCGACACGCGCTGGTGCGGGTGCAGGATGAAGATGTCGACGTTGTCGCACCGGCGGCAGCCTTCGATGGCGGCCGAACCGGTGTCGCCACTGGTGGCGCCGACGATCACCACACGCTCGCCGCGCTTGAGCAGCACGTGATCGAGCAGGCGACCGAGCAGTTGCAGGGCGAAGTCCTTGAACGCCAGGGTCGGGCCGTGGAACAGCTCCATGACCCATTCGTTACTGTCGAGCTGACGCAGCGGCGCCACGGCAGCATGGGCGAACTCGCCGTAGGTCTCTTCGAGGATCCGCTTGAAGTCGGCATCGGCGATGCTGCCTTCGACGAACGGACGCATCACCCGGAAGGCCAGCTCGTGGTACGGCAGACCGGCCCAGGACGCGATCTCTTCCTGGGTGAAGCGTGGCAGGTTCTCCGGCACGTAAAGGCCGCCGTCGCTGGCAAGGCCCGCCAGCAGGACGTCTTCGAAGTTCAGGGCCGGCGCCTGGCCGCGAGTGCTGATGTAGCGCATGTGTGCAAACCTCTGGGCGCGGGGCGGGGACGTAAGCTGCAAGTGGCGAGCTTCAAGCTCGTCTAGCGGTGCTGAGCGTTACGTTCTGTCGCCCCACGCGACTGTAATGAATTCTAGGGTCTCGAAAGCGAAGGATTACGGCTTGCAGCTTGCAGCTTGCCACTCGCCGTTCACCCCCTCAGCCCAGTTGCTCGACGCGAATGCGGACCACCTTGCCGACCACGTCCTGCAAGTCTTCCAGCGCGACGATGGCATCGTTGATGCGCTGCTCGATGACGCGGTGGGTGACCAGGATCATCGGCACCAGGCCATCCTGCTCCTCGGCTTCCTTCTGCATGATCGACTCGATGTTGATGCCACGCTCGGACAGGATGCTCGCGACCTGGGCCAGCACACCGGGGTGATCCTTGGCCTGGATGCGCAGGTAATAGGCACTCTCGCAGGCCTCGATCGGCAGGATCGGATGGGCCGACAGCGCGTCGGGCTGGAAGGCCAGGTGCGGCACGCGGTTTTCCGGGTCGGAGGTCATGGCGCGGACCACGTCGACCACGTCGGCCACCACCGACGAGGCGGTCGGCTCCATGCCGGCGCCAGCGCCATAGTAGAGGCTCGAACCAGCGGCATCGCCGTTGACCATGACCGCGTTCATCACGCCGTTGACGTTGGCGATCAAGCGGTCGGCCGGGATCAGGGTCGGATGCACGCGCAGCTCGATACCGCTGTCGGTGCTGCGGGCCACGCCCAGGTGCTTGATGCGGTAGCCCAGTGCCTCGGCGTAGTTGACGTCGGCCGTGGTCAGTTGGGTGATGCCCTCGGTGTACGCCTTGTCGAACTGCAACGGGATACCGAAGGCGATCGACGCCAGGATGGTCAGCTTGTGGGCGGCATCGATGCCTTCGACGTCGAAGGTCGGGTCGGCCTCGGCATAGCCCAGGGCCTGCGCTTCGGCGAGCACATCGGGGAAAGTGCGGCCCTTGTCGCGCATCTCGGTGAGGATGAAGTTGCCGGTGCCGTTGATGATGCCGGCCAGCCAGTTGATCCGGTTGGCCGACAGGCCTTCGCGGATGGCCTTGATCACCGGGATGCCACCGGCCACGGCCGCTTCGAAGGCGACGATCACGCCCTGCTCGCGGGCCTTGGCGAAGATCTCGTTGCCATGCACGGCGATCAGCGCCTTGTTCGCGGTGACCACGTGCTTACCGTTCTCGATGGCCTTGAGCACCAGATCGCGCGCCAGGGTGTAGCCGCCGATCAGTTCGATGACGATGTCGATCTCGGGGTTGCTCGCGACCTCGAACACATCGGCGGTAATGGGGGTACCGGCAATCTGACAGTTGGGGTTCTGCGAACGCATGGCGATCTGCGCCACTTCGATGCCACGGCCGGCCCGCCGGGCGATTTCCTCGGCGTTGCGCTGAAGCACATTGAAGGTACCGCCACCGACGGTCCCCAACCCACAGATGCCTACTTTGACCGGTTTCACTGTCAACTCCCCATGAACGGCCGACGACGTGCCGACCGTGAAAACAGCCGTCTCCCCATGGCGACGGCGTCAGATTAGATTACTTGGCTTCGCCCAGGATCAGCTTGGCCAGCTGTGGCGCGGGCTGATACCCCGGAATGACCTGGCCGCTCTCCAGCACGATCGCAGGCGTCCCGTTGACGCCGATCGACTGACCGAGGTGGAACTGCTTGGCGACCGGGTTGGCGCAACTGGCGGCCTTGACGTCCTTGCCGTCGATCAGCTTGTCCAGCGCCGCACGGCGATCGCTGGAGCACCAGACTGCCTGCAACTGCTCATCGCCCGCCGAGCCGGGCCCCTGGCGCGGGAAGGCGACATAGCGCACTTCGATACCGCGACGGTTGAGTTCGGGCACTTCGGCGTGCAGCTTGTGGCAGTACGGGCAGGTGGTGTCGGTGAAGACGGTGATGTGCGACTTGGCTTTGCCCTGGGCAGGATAAACCACCATCTCACCCACGGGAATGCTGTTGATCAGCTTGGCCACGCCGGTGCGCTCGGTCTTCTCGGTGAGGTTGACCGGTTTGCCGTCCTGGACCTGGAACAGGTAGCCCTGCATGACGAACTGCCCATCGGCACTGGCGTACAGGACACGACCGCCCTGCAGCTGGACTTCGTACAGACCGCTGACCGGACTGGCCGACACGCTTTCCACCGGCACGTCCAGCTCGAGGGTCTTGAGTGTCTTGCGGATGGCCTGCTCGGCGGCCGGATCAGGGCTCGCCGCGACGGCGAACGTGCTGGCCAGCGCCAGGGTGGCGGCGGCGAAAAGCGGGGTCACGCGCATGAAAACTCCTGGGGGCGGACAAGGACGGCGCAGCTGCCGGGTGGACGCCACGGGGCGACTCGACAGCGCAGGCTACAAAGCGCCCAAGCCTACCACAACCCGAGGCTGCTGACCGACAGTCACGGGCCGTGTGGCGCAACATGAGCGCGGCTCATCCACGCGGGTGGTGCTCGGCGTGCAGCTGCTGCAGCCGCGCCTTGGCCACGTGGGTGTAGATCTGCGTGGTCGACAGGTCACTGTGCCCCAGCAGCATCTGCACCACTCGCAGATCGGCGCCATGGTTGAGCAGGTGCGTGGCGAAGGCATGACGCAAGGTATGCGGCGACAGGCCCTTGTCGATGCCCGCCACGAGCGCATGGTGCTTGATCCGGTGCCAGAAGGTCTGGCGGGTCATCTGTTCGCCACGCTGACTGGGAAACAGCACATCGCTCGGCCGCCCGTTGAGCAGGTCGGCACGGCCGCCACGCAGGTAGCGTTCGACCCAGACCACCGCCTCCTCCCCCATCGGCACCAGGCGCTCCTTGCTGCCCTTGCCCATCACCCGCAATACACCCTGGCGCAAGTTGATCTGGTCGAGCCGCAGACTCACCAGTTCGGTCACCCGCAGCCCACAGGCATACAGCACCTCGAGCATGGCCCGGTCACGCTCGCCGATCGGCTCGCCCAGGTCCGGGGCCTGCAACAGCGCCTCGACATCGGCCTCCGAGAGGGACTTGGGCAGCGGCTTGCCCAGTTGCGGCATGTCCACCAGCAGGGTCGGATCGACCGCCACGTGCCCCTCGCGCAGCAGGTAGCGGAAGAAGCCCCGCAGCCCGGAGATGAAGCGCGCCGTGGAGCGTGGCTTGTAGCCCTGGTCCACGCGCCAGGCCAGGTGATCGAGGATCAGCTCGCGCCCTACCGCTTCCAGCGTGACGCCCTGCGTCTGCAACCACCCGTTGAACAGGACGAGGTCGCTGCGATAGGCCACACGCGTGTTGTCGGACAGGCCTTTTTCCAGCCACAGGGCGTCGAGAAAGGGATCGATCAGAGGATGGTCGAGTGCGGGCATGGGCTACCTGGGCGGGGGCGGCGAGCTTCGAGCTACAAGCTACAAGCTACAAGCTACAAGCTACAAGCTACAAGCTAGAGCAAGTCGCGCCGACATTATTCATTCAATCAACATTCAAACAGCGCCGCAGTCCAGCTTGCAGCTTGCAGCTTGCAGCTTATGGCTTATGGCTTATGGCTTGCGGCTCACTCCCCCACCGGCAACACCGGCACGGGCCGCTTGTCCTCGTCGATGGCCACGAAGCTGAACACGCCGTGGATCGCCCGCTCGCGCCCGTCCACGTACATGTCCTCGACGAAGACCTCGACCTCCACCTGCAGGCTGGTGTTGCCGACCTTGATCACCGTCCCGACCAGCTCGACGATGGAGCCGGCGGCGATCGGGTGCTTGAAGTCGATGCGATCGGTCGACACCGTCACCAAGGGCAATCGGCAGAAACGGGTCGCGGCGATGAACGAGACTTCGTCCATCCAGGCCAGGGCCGTGCCGCCGAACAAGGTGTTGTGGTGATTGGTGGTGGACGGGAATACCGCCTTGGTCACGCGCGTGACCGAGGCTTCGGTACGGCGCTGGATTTCATGGTCACGGGTCGTCATGGCATCGCTTCACGAAAACGGGAGGGGCACATAGCAAAAAAGCAGCCCGAAGGCTGCTTTTTGTCTCGCGAGGTGGCCAGGGCCACCGGTCAAACTGCACTCAGGACAGTTTTTCCTTGATGCGAGCGGCTTTGCCGGACAGGTCGCGGAGATAGTACAGCTTGGCTTTACGCACGTCACCACGACGTTTCACGGCCAGGCTGTCGATCTGCGGGCTGTAGGTCTGGAAGGTACGCTCGACGCCAACGCCGCTGGAGATCTTGCGCACGGTGAAGGCGCTGTTCAGACCGCGGTTACGCTTGGCGATCACGACACCTTCGAATGCCTGCAGACGGGAACGCTCACCTTCCTTCACTTTTACCTGGACGACAACGGTGTCGCCGGGTGCGAAGGTCGGGATTTCCTTGCTCATCTGCTCGGCTTCGAGCTGCTGGATGATCTTGTTGGTCATGCTGTGCTCCTAAGGCGGATGTTCGATCCACCATCGATACGTTTAACTATCGTCCCGCTCGCGGAGATATTCCTCGAGCAGCTTGTTCTCTTCTCCAGAAAGCGAGCGACTTTCCAGAAGATCGGCGCGTCGCTCGAAGGTTCTCCCGAGGGATTGCTTCATTCGCCAACGCCGGATGTGTGCATGGTTGCCACTGAGCAACACGTCGGGTACACGCCGATCCGCATACACCTCAGGTCGGGTGTAGTGCGGGCAGTCCAGCAGACCGTCGGTAAAGGAATCCTCTTCCGCCGAGTCCACATGCCCTAAAGCTCCGGGCAGCAGTCGTGTAACCGCATCGATCAGCACCATGGCCGGCAGCTCGCCACCGGACAGAACATAGTCGCCAACCGACCACTCCTCATCGACATGCGTCTCGATGAAACGCTCGTCGATGCCTTCGTAACGACCGGCGATCAGGATCAACGATCCTTCTTGCGCCAGGTCCTTGACCGCCTGCTGTGTCAGCTTGCGGCCTTGCGGCGACAGGTAGATCACCTTCGCCTGTGCTCCGGTCGCTTGCCTGGCGCTGGCCAGGGCATCTTCCAGAGGCTTGATCTTCATCACCATGCCAGGGCCGCCACCGAAGGGCCGATCGTCCACCGTGTGGTGTCGGTCCGTGGTGTAGTCCCGCGGGTTCCAGCAGGTCACTTCGAGCAACCCCTGTTTCACCGCGCGGCTGGTAATGCCGTACGCCGTGATGGCCGAGAACATCTCGGGGAACAACGTGACCACATCGACGCGAAGGTTACCCATCGGTCAGAAGTCCGCGTCCCAGTCGACCCGCATCACGCCTGCATCCAGATCGATGGCTTGCACGCATTGCGCCGTGTAGGGCAACAAGCGTTCGCGATCGTCCAGGCTGCCTGCGCAGGGCCGCACCACCAGTACATCGTTCGCGCCGGTCTCCAACAGGTGATCGACCTTGCCGAACAGGTGTTCGTCCTGGTTGATGACACTCAGACCCACCAGCTGGTACCAGTAGTACTCGCCGTCGGTCAGGTTGGGCAAAAGGCTTCGTTCGACACAGATGTCGTAACCGCTCAGAAGACGTGCTTCATCACGATCGTCGAGGCCCTTGAGCTTGACGACCAATCCCTTTTGCGAGGGACGACCGCTGACCAGCTCTGCCTGCTTTACCACGCCTTCGTGCCGAAGCGTCCAGCGGGGATAATCCAACAGGTTTTCAATCGGATCGGTAAAGGAATACACCTTCACCTCGCCGCGAACGCCGTGAACCGAAAAGATCTTGCCGACGACGATCAGGTCGTCCGCGTTTTCTGGCGTCGCGTTCATAGTGCTCAGGCAGCGGCCTTGGCAGCGTCCTTCAGCAGCTGAGCAACACGCTCAGACGGCTGCGCACCCTGGCTCAGCCAGTAGGTAGCACGTTCCTGATCGACCGACAGACGAACTTCGCCGCCAGCTGCGATCGGGTTGAAGAAACCGATACGCTCGACGAAACGGCCATCACGGGCGTTACGGCTGTTGGTCACGGTCAGGTGGTAGAATGGGCGCTTTTTGGAGCCGCCACGGGCAAGACGGATGGTTACCATGTGAACATCGTTCCTGTAGTCGGTGCTGCAAATCTGAATGCACAGTGGGCACGGGTGCCCAAAAGGCCGCATATTCTCAGGGAATATACGGGCTTTTGCAAACGCCTTTTGGAAAAAAGGCCGTTCGCCTGCGTCCGGACCTGCCGGTTACGCCGCTCGCAAAAGCGGCAATGGCCCCGCCGGGGCGGGGATTTCCGGTCGATCGCGGCGCCCGCGACCGACCTGAATCGGGTCAGAGCTTGGGCATGTTGCCGCCGCCTGGCAGCATCCCCCCCAGGCCGCGCATCATCTTCGACATGCCGCCCTTGGTGGAGAACTTCTTCATCATCTTCTGCATCTGCTTGTGCTGCTTGATCAGACGGCCGACGTCCTGCACCTGGGTGCCGGAACCCAAGGCGATGCGGCGCTTGCGCGACCCGCTGATGACGTCGGGGTCGCGGCGCTCGGCCGGGGTCATGGAGTTGATGATCGCCTCCATCTGCTTGAACTGCTTCTCGGCCGCGCCCTGGGCATTGCCCATCTGCGACAGGTTCATGCCGCCGATGCTCGGCAGCTTGTCCATCAGGCCACCCAGGCCGCCCATGTTCTTCATCTGCTGAAGCTGGTCGCGGAAGTCTTCCAGGTCGAAGCCCTTGCCTTTCTTGAGCTTCTTGGCGAGCTTGTCGGCCTTGGTCTTGTCCAGGGTCTGCTCGGCCTGCTCGATCAGGCTGAGCATGTCGCCCATGCCGAGAATCCGCGAGGCGATCCGCTCGGGGTGGAACGGTTCGAGCGCGTCGCTCTTCTCGCCCATGCCGATGAACTTGATCGGCTTGCCGGTGATGGCGCGTACCGACAGTGCGGCACCGCCACGGGCGTCACCGTCGACCTTGGTGAGGATCACGCCGGTCAGCGGCAGCGCATCGCCGAAGGCCTTGGCCGTGTTGGCGGCGTCCTGGCCGGTCATGGCGTCGACCACGAACAGGGTCTCGACCGGCTTGACCGCGGCGTGCAGCGCCTTGATCTCGTCCATCATGTCGGCGTCGACGTGCAGACGGCCGGCGGTGTCGACGATCACCACGTCGATGTACTTGAGCTTGGCTTCGCGAATCGCCGCCTCGGCGATGGCCACCGGCTTCTGGCTGATGTCGGACGGGAAGAAGGTCACGCCGATGTCGTTGGCCAGGGTCTCGAGCTGCTTGATCGCCGCCGGACGGTAGACGTCGGCCGAGACCACCATGACCGACTTCTTCTTGCGCTCCTTGAGCAGCTTGGCCAGCTTGCCCGCCGTGGTGGTCTTGCCCGCACCCTGCAGGCCGGCCATCAGCACCACCGCCGGTGGCGCGGCGTTGAGCGCCAGCTCTTCGTTGGCGGCGCCCATCAGGCTTTCGAGTTCGGCCTGGACGATCTTCACGAAGGCCTGGCCCGGCGTCAGGCTGCGCGACACTTCGGTGCCGACCGCACGTTCCTTGACGCTGTTGACGAAATCCTTGACCACCGGCAGCGCGACGTCGGCTTCGAGCAGGGCCATGCGCACTTCGCGCAAGGTGTCCTTGATGTTGTCTTCGGTCAGCTTGGCCTTGCCGGTGACATGGCGCAGCGTCTGTGACAGGCGGTCGGTCAGGTTTTCGAACATGGTGATCCTTTCAGGCTGGCGAGCCGAGATTTTCAGGCGCCGGGGCGGCAGACGACACGCGGGGGGCGCAACAAGCCGGCGAGTATAACCAAGACTGGCGCCGTCGCCCACCTGCCCGGACAGCGCGCCGATGCCGAACGGCGCTCGCCGCCTGTCCCGGCGCCGACTGGCCGGCAGGCTTCCTAGGCGAGCGCGTTCTATGCCAAACTCCGGCCTTTAGGGCTTGCCTACCAGGACTTATGCTCTCCTCACCCAGCCTCATCCCCAATCTGATCGCCGCCTGCCTGTACGCCATCGCCGCGTTCCATCAGGGCACCTGCCTGGCCAAGGGCACGCGTGCCGACAAGCGGCTGCTCGGCGCACTGGGGGGCATCGCCGTCGTGGCCCAGGGCATCGCCCTGTTCTTCCAGCTGCTCACCCCCTTGGGCCTGAGCCTGGACTTCTTCAGCGCCGCCAGCCTGATCGCCACTGCCGTCATCGCCCTGACCCTGCTGGCCTGCCTGCGCATCCCGGTGGAGAACCTGCTGCTGTTGCTGTTCCCGCTGGGCGCCATCACCGCGCTGCTGTCGCAGTTCGCGCCGCCGGGCACCGTGCCGCTGGTCAACGAGCAACCGGGCATCCTGGCGCACATCCTGTTGTCGATCCTCGCCTATGGGCTGTTCACCATGGCGATGTTCCAGTCCCTGCTCCTGCTGCTGCAGGACCGCCAGCTCAAGCACAAGCATCCCTCGGGGTTGATCCGCAACTTCCCGCCCCTGCAGACCATGGAAAGCCTGCTGTTCGGCTTCCTGTGGGCCGGCTGGGGGCTGCTCACGCTGTCACTGATCTCCGGCTGGCTGTTCCTGGACAACCTGTTCGCTCAGCACCTGGTGCACAAGACCTCGCTGTCGTGCATCGCCTGGGTGGTGTTCAGCGTCCTGCTGCTGGGGCGCCATCGACTGGGCTGGCGCGGGCACAAGGCGATCCGCTGGACACTGGCCGGGTTCTGCCTGCTAATGCTGGCGTACTTCGGCAGCAAGCTGGTACGTGAATTCATCCTGCACATCTGATCGCTCATCATGGACGCTCCCACGCTCGATCCGTTGATCGCCCTTCTGGTCCTGGCCCTGTTGTGGTCGATGCTGTTCAGCGCGGCCGAGGCGGCGCAGCGGCAGGTCACGACGGCCTCGCCCGACGCCTCCCCTGACGTACCGCGACTGTCCGTGCGCGCGCTGATCCTGTGCGCCGGCCTGGGACGTCTGCTGGTCCTGGGCAGCGCGCTGCTGATCGGCCAGCGCCAGGCACCGGCCCAGGGCTTCTGGCTGGCCGGCCTGGGGGCGACCCTGGCCCTGCTGGTGCTCACCGACTACCTGCCGCGACGCCTGGCCCTCCGTCACCCTCGGGCCTTGCTGAGCCTGGGCCACAGCCTGCTGCGCCTGCCGCTGCTGATCGTCCAGCCGCTGGCCTGCCTGCTCGATGGCTGCGCGCGCCTGTTGCTGCGGCCGTTCCAGCGCGGGCCGGTCGCCCACCCTGCGCAGGTCGAACAGCACGATGCGCTCGAGGAGCCGCCGCGCAACGAACCGTCACGCGCCGACCTGTTCGAGGGGCTGCGGGCCCTGCAGCGCATCACCGTCGACGACATCCTGATTCCGCGCCATGAGGTCGACGGTATCAACCTCGACGACCCGATCGAGGCGATCACCGCCCAGCTCCAGCGCACCACCCATACCCGCCTGCCGGTCTACCACGCCGACATCAACCAGGTGCAGGCGGTGCTCAACCGCAAGACCATCGAGCACCTGCTCAGGACCGACAGCCTGACCGTCGAGCAGATGAAGGCGGCCTGCCACGAGCCCTACTTCATCCCCGAAGGCACGCCGCTGCAGCAGCAACTGCTCAATTTCCACAAGCAACAGCGCCGCCTGGGCCTGGTGGTGGACGAGTATGGCGATGTGCTGGGCCTGGTCACGCTCGAAGACATCCTGGAAGAGATCGTCGGCGAGTTCGAGGACGAGCACGGGCTGGACAACCCCCACGTCCACCCCCAGGCCGATGGGCGCTACGTCATCGATGGCGTGGCTTCGCTGCGCGAGATCAACCGCAGCCTGGGCTGGCACCTGCCCTGCGATGGCGGGCCCAAGACCCTCAACGGGCTGGTCACCGAAGCGCTGGAAAGCATTCCGGCCAGCGCCGTGTGCCTGAAGGTCGGGCGTTATCGCCTGGAGATCCTCGAGACCGAAGACAACCGCGCCAGCAAGGTGCTGGCCTGGACCCTGACCCGCTAGCTATACTCGAGCCACGCTTACCCAGCCCTGCCGCCCCCCTGCTACCCGCGCCTGGGGGTCAGCGGCCAGTCCACGGCTCGACGTACCTGCGGCATCGCCTCGCCATCCTGAGCGCTGCCCTCCCGGCCCCATCCGGCCCCGCCCGTCGAGACGTCGAATCACAAGAACAGGCTCCAGCCTGCGCGCCTGCGCAGGCCATGAAGCACCAGACTGCCAGGGATCGATGCCATGACTTCCAGCGACACGTTCGCCTCCACCGCGCCGACCGCGCCGGTGAATTCTCCTGCCCGCGTGGCCACCGCCAGCTTCATCGGCACCGCCATCGAGTTCTACGACTTCTACGTCTACGCCACGGCGGCGGCCCTGGTGATCGGGCCGGTGTTCTTCCCCTCGGGCTCAGGCACCGCCCAGATGCTGGCGGCGTTCATGACCTTCGGCATCGCCTTTCTGGCGCGGCCGCTGGGTTCGGCGCTGTTCGGGCACTTTGGCGACCGCATCGGACGCAAGTCGACGCTGGTTGCCTCGCTGCTGCTGATGGGGGTCTCGACTACCTTGATCGGCGTACTGCCGGGCTATGACAGCATCGGCCTGTGGGCGCCGGTGATCCTGTGTCTGCTGCGCTTCGGCCAAGGCCTGGGCCTGGGCGGCGAATGGGGCGGCGCGGCCCTGCTGGCGACCGAGAACGCTCCGGCAGGCAAGCGCGCCTGGTTCGGCATGTTCCCGCAACTGGGCCCATCCATCGGCTTCCTGGCCGCCAACGGTCTGTTCCTGACGCTGGCCCTGGTGCTGAGCGACGAGCAATTCCGCGACTGGGGCTGGCGTATTCCGTTCCTGCTCAGCGCAGCCTTGGTGCTGGTGGGTTTGTACGTGCGCCTCAAGCTCGAGGAAAGCCCGGTGTTCGCCAAGGCCGTCGCCCGCCAGGAGCGCGTGAAGCTGCCGGTGGTCGAGCTGTTTGCCCACTACTGGCAGCCGATGCTGCTGGGGGCCATGGCCATGGTGGTGTGCTATGCGCTGTTCTACATCTCCACGGTGTTTTCCCTGAGCTACGGTGTCTCGACCCTGGGCTATACCCGGGAGGGCTTCCTGGCGATGCTGTGCTTCGCGGTGATCTTCATGGCCCTGGCCACCCCTTTGTCGGCGTGGCTCAGCGACCGTTACGGGCGCAAGCCGGTGCTGATGATCGGTGGCGTGCTGGCAGTCGCGTCGGGCTTTGCCATGGAGCCGATGCTGACGTCCGGCTCGAGCATGGGCGTGGCGGCGTTCCTGGCGCTGGAGCTGTTCCTGATGGGCGTAACCTTCGCACCGATGGGCGCCCTGCTGCCCGAGCTGTTCCCGACCCACGTGCGCTACACCGGTGCTTCTGCCGCCTACAACCTGGGTGGAATCGTCGGCGCCTCGGCAGCCCCGTTCTTCGCGCAGAAGCTGGTCAGCCTGGGTGGGTTGAGCTGGGTCGGCGGGTACGTGTCGGGCGCGGCGGTGATCAGCTTGGTGGCGGTGATGTGCCTGAAGGAAACACGGGATCGGGCGCTCTGAGCGGCAGGCGGGTCAGGCGGCCTCTCGCAAGGGGGGTTGCCAGGATGAACGGGGTGCGCGCGCGCTGGGGGAGGCATTGTCCTTTTCTGCTCCACCGCATTGACTGCTTTGTGGGCCCTGCGGGCCCAATCGCGGCCGGTCCGGCGCCCCGGCAGGGGCCGCTCCTACAGGTGACCGCGATAGCCTGCAACGCCGCAGTGGGGCTACGGGTGTAGGAGCGGCCCCAGTGCCGCGATGGGCCGCAAGGCGGCCCTTAAATCGATCAGCAATGAAGCTTCGGATCCTGCCAGCTATCGCCATGTTCTCTGCGCGACAGCGCAGCGCCAAGGCGGCGGACAGACTTCCATAGATATCCATTTCGAGCAGGCACCCACATGACGGCAAAGCCGCCTGTGGGAGCAACTGTCTTTTCTACTCGGTACATGCCCGACCGCATGCAGCGCCTGGCAGGGCCCTATCGCTGGCAAGCCAGCTCCCACCCAGACCTCTGCAGCCATCAATATGGGCCTCACTGCGCAAGCAGCTTGTGCGGGCTTGCCCGCGATGCAGACGGTGACTCGGGGGAGGCAATCGCGGGCAGGCTCACCCAACCCGGTGGGTGCCGCCTGCCGGGAGGCTCGTGCGTCCGGCACCCACTGATCGTTTCTTAAAGCTCTACAGACACCGCCTGCGATGCGCGGGTCGCCTTGGCGCGGGCCGCCTCGATCGATTCGTCCCGGGCCAGGCACACGCCCATGCGCCGCTGACCCTTGACCTCCGGCTTGCCGAACAGGCGGAGCGCGGTATCGGGTTCGGCCAGGGCCGCGCCGAGGTTGGCGAATGCCGTCTGGCTCGACTGCCCTTCCACCAGGATCACCGCCGAGGCCGATGGGCCGAACTGGCGCACCACCGGAATCGGCAGGCCAAGAATGGCCCGGGCATGCAGGGCGAACTGGGACAGGTCCTGGGAAATCAGGGTGACCAGGCCGGTGTCATGGGGCCGTGGCGACACTTCGCTGAACCAGACCTGATCGCCCTTGACGAACAGTTCGACGCCGAACAGCCCACGCCCACCCAACGCCTCGGTGACCGCCTTGGCCACCCGCTCGGACTCGGCCAGGGCCTTGGGGCTCATGGCCTGGGGCTGCCACGATTCCTGGTAGTCGCCGCCTTCCTGACGATGACCGACCGGGGCCAGGAAGGTGGTGCCGCCCACATGGCGCACGGTCAGCAGGGTGATTTCGTAGTCGAAGTCGATGAAGCCTTCGACGATCACCCGCCCCTTGCCTGCACGGCCGCCTTCCTGGGCGTACTGCCAGGCCTTCTCGAGATCGCCTTCGCTGCGCAGCAGGCTCTGGCCCTTGCCCGACGAACTCATCACCGGCTTGACCACGCACGGGTAGCCCAGGTCGGCCACGGCACGCGCATAGTCTTCGAAGGTGTCGGCGAAATGGTACGGTGAAGTAGGCAGGTCCAGTTCTTCGGCGGCCAGGCGGCGGATGCCTTCACGGTTCATGGTCAGTTGCGTGGCACGCGCCGTGGGCACCACGTTGAAGCCTTCGCTTTCCAGTTCCACCAGCGTCGCGGTGGCGATGGCTTCGATCTCCGGCACGATGTAGTGCGGCTTCTCGGCCTCGATGACTGCGCGCAGCGCGGCGCCGTCGAGCATGTCGATGACATGGCTGCGGTGGGCGACCTGCATGGCGGGCGCATCGGCGTAGCGGTCCACACCGATCACTTCGACGCCCAGGCGCTGCAGCTCGATGACCACCTCCTTGCCCAGTTCACCACAGCCACAGAGCAGTACACGGGTCGCGGTAGGCGACAAGGGGGTTCCGATACGGGTCGTCATCTCAGGTCCTCGAAAGCGTGCGGGGCGGACCGCTGGGGCCCGCCGCTGAAAAGGACCGGTAGTTTACACCTGACGTTCTGGTTTGGGGGGTGAAGGGCTGCACGCTTTGAGCTGCAAGCAGAAGCGGAACGGTGCCGGCCTGTGACTCAGGAGTTGGCCAGGGCACTGCGCCGGTCGCGCCAGCTCATGATCAGCCACACGGCGGTCACGCCCGCGAACTTCGACAGCAGCGCCGTGCCAGCCACCGCTGGGGTCAGGGCACCGATCATGCCGAAGAAGATGAAGGTGTCGACCGGGATGCTCAGTGCCGAGCTCAACCACAGCCGGTCACGCAGAGGCCGGCGGGTGACGCTGAACACCAGCCAGTCGATCAGCTCGGAGACGAAGAACGCGGTGGCGCTGGCCAGGGCGATGGCCGGCTCGGAGGTGACGTAGGACAGCACCAGCGCTGCCAGCATGGCCAGCAATGCGCCATGGCCGTAGCGGGTCTGGACCATGTCGCGCAGGACGAACACCAACCCGCCCCAGGCGGACCAGATGACGTCCAGGTGCGGCGCACTGGAAAACGCGTAGTTGATCAGCACCACGCTGCTGACATAGGCAAGAAGATAGAACATGAGCAGGACCGTCGGACAGGTCGCACAGGGTACGTGAGTCGCTGCCCTCGGCCAAGCCTGGCTAGCCGAGGATCAGCCCGGCCTCGAGGGCACGCGTATGACACAGGGCCAGGACCTGGCGGCGCTCGGCATTGTCCATGCGCGACCACCGCGTGATTTCATCGACGTTGCGCTGGCAGCCGGTGCAGATGTCCTGCTCGTCCAGTGCGCAGATGCTCACGCAGGGCGAGGCGACCGGCCGTTCCTTGACCTCCATGCTCAGTCCTCCTGGGGCGCGAGGTCGCGCGCATAGCGTTGGGCATTGGCCACGTAATGCGCGGCGCTGGCTTCGAGCAGGCGCATCTGGGCATCGCTCAGGGTACGCACGACCTTGCCCGGCGAGCCGACCACCAGCGAGCCGTCGGGGATTTCCCGCCCTTCGGGAATCAGGGCATTGGCGCCGATGATGCAATGCTTGCCGATACGCGCCCCGTTGAGAATCACCGCATTGATGCCGATCAGGCTGTAGTCGCCCACGTGACACCCGTGCAGCATGGCCTTGTGGCCGATGGTCACGCCACGCCCCAGGGTCAGCGGCGAACCCGGATCGGTGTGCAGGACCGCACCGTCCTGGACGTTGCTGTCCTCGCCAATGTCGATCAGCTCGTTGTCGCCGCGCAACACGGCGCCGAACCAGACGCTGGCCTGCGCCTGCAGGCGGACCTTGCCGATCAGGATCGCGCCTGGGGCGGTCCAGCTGCTGGGGTGGGTGTCGACACGCAGGTCGCCAAGGCGGTAGTTCATGAAAAATCCTCGCAATCGGCAGGGAAAAGCACGCCGGTCAAATCTCGATGAAGTGCGCAGGCGGCCGGTGCAGGCCGATGTCGGCATCGAAGAGCAGGTTCACCAGCTCGACGATCATGATCGCGGTCAGGCCCCAGATCCGGTACTCGCCGAAGCGGTAACTGGGCACGTACCAATGCCGACCCTGGGCATCGACCCGGTGCGTGTGCTCCTGGGGCGGCTCACGGAAGAACGCCAGCGGCACGCTGAACACCGCCGCGATCTCGGCATCGTTGGCTTCGTAGTCGACATAGTCCGGAATCACCCCGACGAAGGGTGTCACCTTCAGGCCATGCAGGGAGATCAAGGGGCTCAGCGGGCCGAGCACTTCCACCAGGCCGGGTGGCAGTCCGATTTCCTCATGGGCCTCGCGCAGGGCGGTGAAGATCAGGTCCGGGTCTTCAGGGTCACGTCGACCGCCCGGGAACGCCACTTCACCGCCATGGGTCGACAACCCCTTGGCACGCAGGGTCAGCACCAGCTCCGGCTCCTCGCCACGGGTGATGGGCAGCAGCACCGCAGCCTCCGGAAGGCGGCGGTCGGTGGTCAGGGTGCCGGGGGTGTGGGTGCTCATCCGGCGAACAAGCTCATCCAGCATCACGCAGTCTCGAATCAAGGCCTGTCTGCATCATGCACCAAAGCCATGACGCAACCCAAGCCCTGCCACGACTTGCGGCGCACCGCACCGGCACGCCAAGATAGCGGCATCCACCAGGAAGCCAGACATGAATTTCTGCAGCGCGTGCGGTCAACCGGTCATCCAGCGTATTCCCGAGGGCGATACCCGCCTGCGGTATGTCTGCGAGCATTGCCATACCATCCACTACCAGAACCCGAACATCGTCGCCGGGGTGTTGCCGACCCACGAAGGCCGCGTCCTGTTGTGCCGTCGCGCCATCGAGCCGCGACATGGCTACTGGACGCTGCCGGCCGGCTTCATGGAAAACGGCGAGACCCTCGAACAGGCCGCTCGTCGCGAGACCGTCGAGGAGGCCTGCGCACGCGTCGGCGAGATGGCGCTGTACCAGCTGTTCGACCTGCCGCACATCAACCAGGTGCACGTGTTCTTCCGCGCCGAGCTGGCCGACACGGACTTCGCCATCGGCGTCGAGAGCCTGGAAGTCAGGCTGTTCGAGGAACACGAGATCCCTTGGTCGCACTTGGCGTTCCGCACCGTGACACGCACCCTGCAATGCTATTATCGTGACCGCCTCACGCAGCATTACCCCATCGGCAACGAATACCTGCCGCCGATGCAGCTCGCCTCACCCCATAGCTAGTTCCACAGGATCGCTCCATGCGTTGGTTGCTCGCCCTGCTCTGCGTCGGTTTCGCCAGCCTGTCCCAGGCGGCCTTTACCGAAACCCTCATTCGCAAGCCCCTGCCCGCTCCGGGACAGGCACCGGCCACCGTGCCCGCCCAGGTCACCCAACGCGTGGTGGACAAGGTGCTGGTGATCAAGTCCGAGCGCCGTCTGCAGCTGATCAGCCGGGGCGAGCCGCTCAAGACCTACCGCATCTCGCTGGGCAAGCGGCCCAACGGCCCCAAGCTGCAGGAAGGCGACAAGCGCACGCCCGAAGGGCTGTACTGGATCGACTGGCGCAAGGTCAGCGATCGCTACAACCTGGCCATGCACATCTCCTACCCCAACATCAGCGATGCGGCCCGTGCCACCCGTGAGGGTGTTCCGGCCGGCGGCATGATCATGATCCACGGCACGCCGATCGACGCGCAGTACCCGGAGTGGTACTTCCACACCCTGGACTGGACCGAAGGCTGCATCGCCATGCGCAATGACGACATGCGCGAGGTCTGGAGCCTGGTCAAGGATGGGACGCTGATCGAGATTCGTCCTTGACGTCCTAGGATGTAGGAAAAGTCTCCAGAACCCCCCTACCTGATCCCTCGCCCCTGGCCGACACGTTTCTCGGCCCGGGACGGCATCGCCCACGCGCCCCGCTTTTTACAGTCGTCGCAGATCCACCACGATGGGTATCTGCGGCATGTTCCTTCTCACACCGTCCACCCACACCACGGCCCTGCGGCGGCTGTGCCTGGTCAGCTGCCTGGCCCTGCCTTCGGTGGCGTTGGGCATCGACCCGGCCAGCCAGCTGCTGCGCGAACAGCAATCGGACTTTCGCACCCTCGAACAGCAGCAGCGCCTGAAACGCTGGCAACAGCGCGAGCAGACGGCGCCAACGCCCGAAGCCGAGACGTCGGCGGACGTGGACGGTGCCTGCTGGCCCTTCCCCGGCCTGCACCTGAGCGGCAACCAGGTCGTATCGAGCGCCGCCCTGAAGGCGGCCGTCCAGCCGATCCTGCGTCCCTGCACGGGCGTGGCCGACATCAACCAGCTGCTTGCCGCCATCACCCGACGCTACGTCGAGGCCGGCTACCCTGCCGCGCGCCCCTACCTGGCCAGCACGCCACGCCAGGGCGAGCCGCTGCAGGTCGTCATCGTCGAAGGCTTCGTCGAGTCGATCGTGCTGGCCGACCCCAGCCTGCCCCTGTCGCTGCGCGGCGCGTTCCCGGACATGCTTGGCGAGCCGCTACACCTGCCCGACCTCGAACAGGGGCTCGACCAGCTCAACCGCCTCCCGGCCTTCACCCTGTCGGCCGACCTGTTGCCGGGCGAGCTGCCCGGTGGCTCGCGGCTGGTGCTGCACCCTCAGCACGTGGGCAAACGCTGGCACCTGTCCGGCACGCTCGACAACCGCGCCAGTGAGACCGTCGGACGCCACCGCCTGGGCCTGCGGTTCAGTCTGGATTCGCCCGCCCACCTGAACGATGCCCTCAACGTCTCGCTGTCCACTGCACCACCCGGCACCGCAGGTCAGAGCCAGGCCCTGGCACTGCACTACAGCGTGCCCTACGGGCCATGGACCCTCGGCGCCATGGCCAGCCGTATCGCCTATCGCGCCACGCCACAGACGCCTGGACGCCCCGAGGGCGAAAGCCGCTTCCAAGGCCTGAGCGTGAACCGGATGCTGTGGCGCAACCAGCAAGGTCTGCTGAATGCGTCGGTACGGTTCGACCAGAAGCACACCCTCAATCGCCTCTACGCGCGCAAGACCCTGTTGCAGAGTACGCGCCTGACCACACTCGATGTCGGCCTGGACCTGCTCTGGCTTCAAGCAGGCCTGTGGCATGCCTCGCTGGGGGTGTCCCAGGGGTTGCCCTCCCTGGGCGCCGACGCGCCGAGCGCTTCGCGCCAGGCGCCCCGCCCGGACTTTCGCAAGTACCGGGCCAGCCTGCTGCACCTGCGCCAGGGGCAACGCCCCACCGACTGGCGTTGGCAGAGCCTCGTGAACCTGCAGTACAGCGCCGACCGCCTGCCTGCCCTCGAACAGCTGGCGCTGAGCGACGACCTGGCCGTGCGCGGCTTTCGCCAGCACTACGTGGCCGGCGCCACGGGCGCCCTGTGGCGCAACACGTTCAGCCATCCCCTTTGGCAACCCGACCTCAAGGGCGTGGGCCTGCGCGCATCCGCCGGGCTGGACGTCGGCTGGAGCCGCTATGCCCAGGGCGAACCGTCACAACGTCTGGTCGGCGCCGCCCTGGGCCTGCACCTGGATTTGCCCCACGCGCGGCTGCGCCTGGACCACCAGCGTGCGTTGTCCGCTCACGGGCCACGCCGAGGCAGCCTGGAACCTGGGTTCTGGGTGGCCGAGCTGAGCATCGATCTGTGATTCATCCAACAAGAAGAGAGACCCCTGTGAAACAGCACACACCCACCTCCCCCCGACACCCCGACCCCTTGCGCTGGGCCATCTTCCTGGCCGTCCTGGGCAGCACCCCTGCCCTGGCCGCCGGGCCCTTGCAGGCGACGACGGGCCCTGGGGGCACGCCCCTCATCAACGACGCCCATGGCGTGCCGGTCATCGATATCGTGCCGCCCACGGCCAATGGCCTGTCGCACAACCAGTTCCTCGACTACAACGTCGGCAAGCCTGGCCTGGTGCTGAACAATGCCCTGGAGGCGGGGTATTCACAGCTGGCCGGGGCCCTGGCGGCCAACCCGCAGTTTCAGGGCCAGTCAGCCTCGACCATCCTCAACGAAGTGGTCAGCCGCAATGCGTCGCTCATCGAAGGCCGGCAGGAAATCTTCGGCCGTCCGGCCGACTACGTGCTGGCCAACCCCAATGGCATCACGGTCAATGGCGGCCAGTTCATCAACACCACCCGCGCGGGCTTTCTGGTCGGCACTCCGATCCTCGAAGACGGGCGGATCCGTTACCTCGACACCCTGGGCGCCGAAGGCAGCCTGACCGTGCTCAAGGAGGGCGCCGCCAATCGCGAGGGCGCCCTGGCCCTGATCGCGCCACGCATCGAGGCCCTGGGCAGCCTGGAAGCCAAGGCCGACCTGGACGTGATCGCCGGCCGTAACCGGGTCGACAGGGTCGATGGCAGCATCGCAGCGCATGCCAGTGCACCGTCCACCGAGCTGGACGCCACGCTGTTCGGTGCCATGCGCGCCGGGCGCGTGCGCATCGTCAGCACCACCGATGGGGCAGGCGTACGCATGGTCAGAACCGACATCCAGGCCCAGGACGGGATCGACGTGCGCTCCGCTGGTGGCCTGCAGATCGAAGGCAGCCAGACCGGGCACGGCCAGCTGCTCACGGAACGGGGTGACGTGGTGCTGGCGGCCATGCGCGGCCTGTACATGCGTGACGTCAAGGCGCGCGCCGAGCGCATCGACCTGAGCGCCGGCGGCGCACTGACCCTGGACGCCAAGATGCGGCAGGACATCGAGCGGCAACGGGAGAACTGGAAGAACAAGACCTTGTTCGTCACCTACGAAACCTACGACAGCGACAAGACCCTCACCACGCGCACGCACGCGGGCACCGAGCTGCTGGCGCGCAGCGATGTACGCCTGAAGTCCGGCGGCGATCTCGACGTGCGCAGCGCACGCATCGAGGCCGGTGGCGACCTGAGTCTCGACAGCGCGGGCAAGCTGAGCCTCGGCTCGACCCTCGACAGCCAGCACGTTGCAGAGCGCATAAAACACCGCAAGCACCTGTGGCGCGGCGATACCGAGGCCGAGCGCTATCAGGAGTCGGGCAACCCGACCACGTTGACCGGCCAGCGGGTCACCCTCACCGCCCAGGACGCACTGAACGTGACTGGCAGTCGGGTGACCAGCCGCAGCGACATGAGCCTCACGGCCCGGCAGGTCACCATCGATGGGCAGAAGATGCGGCAAACCGCGACCGAACAGGCTTACCGCGGCGATCTGGTGTCAGGGACGTTCTTCGGTGGGCGCGGCAACGACGACACCCAGGGCGAACGCACCTTCGGCAGCGCGGTACAGGCCGGCGGCGCACTCGAGGTCACGGCCGATCAGGTCCGCATCCAAGGCAGCCAGGTACGCAGCCAGGGAGATGCCGTGCTGTACAGCCGAAGCGGCGCCTTGTCGGTGGAAGCCGCCGTCGACACTCAACGTCAACAGCGACAGCAGAAGGACAGCCAGGTCTTCGGCCTGCTCGGCACGCGTACCCAGAGCCAGAAGGAGCGTCAGGACGTGCTGGTCAGCGATGTCTCGTCGGACACCAACCTGCGCCTGGCCAGCGAGGCCGAACTGCAGGTCCGTGGCGCGCACCTCAAGGCGGGACAACGCCTCGAGCTGCAGGCCAAGGGTGACCTGGACATCACCCCCGAACGCCAGGTCCAGACGCAGCACGACACCGAGCAACGCCGCGGCTTCACCGCGAGCGCCGGGCAGACGCGCGAAGCGAAGGACGGCACGCCAGGCTCGAAGCAGTACGCGGCCAGCGTCGGCTATGAGGTCGACGACACCACCACCCGCACGCGCACGGACACCGCCATCGGCAGCCAGCTCAAGGGCGCCGAGATCGTGCTCGATGGCGCCGGTGACGTGCGCCTGGACACGGCCACCCTTGTCACCGACAGCGGCGATGTCACGGTCAAGGGCCAGAAGGTGACACTGGCCGCCAGCCATGATGAACACGACAGCGAAACCACCACCACACGCACCGGCGGCGGCCTGGTCGTGGGGGGCGGTATCGACCGTGTCAGCAGTGCCTTCGAAGGCCATCGCCGCCAGCAGGTCGATCAGGTGCGCGACACCACGGTGGCACGCACCACGATCACGTCGGCCGGTGACCTGACGATCGAGACACCGCACCTGGTCAACCAGGCAGCGCACCTGAGCGCCGGCAAGCAGGTACACGCCGTGGCCAAGACCGTCGACAACCAGGCGGTCAGCGACACCCATGAGCGCACGCAGCGGCAGACCGATTGGCAGGGCACGCTGGGCGCCAGCCTGGAATACCGCGACGTGACCCGGCCGATCGAGCGCCTGGTCACCGGTGAAGAGGCCGCGCGCTTCCAGCAGGCCGGCCCGGAAGACGCCATGGCGCCGCCCAGTGTGGGCGGCGACGTCACCGGTGGCCATCTGCGCCGTGAGATTGTCGACGCGAGTACCCAGGCCCAGGTAGCCCAATACACCGGTAGCGCGGTCAAGGTCGAGGCCGACACGCTGCTGGACGAGGGCACGGCGTACAAGGCCGACGCCGGGCGACTGGATCTGGCAGCCGAAACCCACCAGGCACGCGCGGCGCAGGACACTACCCGCCGGCAGGTGCACGAGCTGGCCGTGGACGGCGACGGCCGCGTGGACACCAGCACCGGTGAAGACATCAACCTGCGCGTGGCCGGCAAGGGAAGCTCGCTGACGCAGCACACCGAGCGCAGCACGGCGCGCCCGGCCCTGTTCCAGGGACGCCAGGGCGTGCAGATCCAGCTGGGCAGCGACGGTCGCTACGAAGGCAGTGGCTTCGAGGGGGGCCAGGGCGATGTGACGGTTCGCAGCGAAGGGAAACTCGACGTCGTACAGGCCAACGACACGCAGACCGAGCAGATCGACCAGCTCAGCGGCAATGCCTGGGCCAAGGGTGGCAACCGCCCGACGAACATCGGGGCAGAAGCACGCGGCTACCTGGACCGCACCCATCGACAGGGTACCGATACCCAGGCACGGGTCGCCCAGGCCCAGGCCGAGGGCCAGGTGAGTTTCACCAGCGCTGGCGACCTGCGCCTGGAAGGCCTGCGCATCGGGACACGCGAGCGGCCTGCGGCGAGCGTCGAGCTGGACAGTGGCGGCGTGACCCAGGTCGTGGCGGCGGTCGACACCCACGAGGTCAGCGGTTCGACCCTCGGCGGCGGTGGCGAGGTGGGCTACAAGCAGGGCGCGACCCGCGGCGGCAGCCTGGGCGGGCACCTCACCAGCGGGCGCATCGATGAGCGCAGTTCCACGTCTTCGGTGGCCGAAGTCCATGCCAAAGGCAAGGTCACGGTCGCCGGTCAGGCCCGCGACGATCAGGCCGTGCACCTGCAAGGGGTGCACATGACGGCGGGCGAGATCGACCTTCGAGCCCCCAACGGCGGCCTGCGGGTGGAGGCGAGCGAGAGCCGCGAGCACCGTAACAACCTCGACGTCACAGGTGGCGCCGGTTTTGCCATGAGCAAGACTGGCACCCCTGACAACGCTACTCGAGGGCTGCACGGTCGCCTGCAGGTCGACCTGGACAAGCGCGACAATCGCACCCACGTCGACAGCCAACTGCGCGCTGACCGCCTCACCCTGCTCAGTCAAGGCGATACCCGCCTGGAGGGTGTACAGGTACAGGCCGGCCAGGTCTCGGGCGAGGTCGGTGGCGACCTGCACGTGGCCAGCCGCAAGGACCACGTCGATGCCCTGTCGGTCAAGGCCGATGCACGCCTGAGCCAGGAGAAGAACCCACAGGGCTACACCAACGCGGTGGCCGCGGTGACGGGGCCGGCCAGTGGCAAGGTCCTGGACAAGGTCGGGCCGGCCTTGAGCAAAGCCGAGCCAGGCTTCTCGCCGACGATCAAGGTCGATGTCTCGCACCAGCAACGCGACACGGTCGCGCAGCAGACCTCGATCAACGGCCAGAACGGCATCGACCTGAACGTGGGCGGCAGCACTTCGTTGGTCGGCGCGCGCCTGCAATCGGTCAACGGGGCCGTCGACCTGCAGACCGCGTCGCTGAGCAAGGAAACCCTCAGTGGGCATGACTACCGTCGGGACGTCAGCCTGGATGCGTCGAACGCGCCGGTGGACCTGGGGACAGCGATCGTCCAGGTCAGCCAGAACGTGGGCGCGGCGGCGGGCGAGAACGCCCTGGACCTGGGGCTGCTGCGCACCAGCGGTCACAGTAACTCCGCACAGTGGGACGCGACGGTCCGGGGCAAGCAGGATCGCTGACCCACGGCCGAGCCAGGCCGTTCGACCCCGGTCGGCCTGGTGCCTCCCCGTCTGAGCAGGCCTCACAAGCCGTGCACCGTACGCCCCTGGCCCCGTGCCAGGGGCGTTCATCATTCTGCCAACTGAACGTCACATTGACGTACTACAGTCGCCGTTCGTTTCCCTTAAGAGCCGCAAGGATTTCCCGATGAGTCGAGCGTCTGGCGATAGCCTGAACCGCAACCCGAGCGACCACGCGCCGATGGCCAGCGTGATGGACGCCTACCTCAGTCGTCGTACGGTACTGCGTGGTGGCCTGGGGGCCGCCGTCACGATGATGGTCGGCACAGGCCTGGCCAGTTGGCTGGGCGATGCGCAGGCCACGACGCTCGGGCAGCCGCCCGCTGGACCCAGCCCGTCACCGCTCGCCCTGGGCTTCCAGTCGATCCCCGGCTCGCGCACCGATGCCTGCACGGTCGCACCCGGCTACAGCGCTCACGTACTCGCCCCCTGGGGCACACCCCTCAACGATCGCGCCACCCCTTGGAAAGCCGACGGCAGCAACAGCGCGGCCGACCAGGCCAATGCCATGGGCATGCACCACGATGGCATGCAGTTCTTCCCGCTCGAGGGCCGCTCCGATGCCGGGCTGCTGGCCATCAACTTCGAGTACATCGACACCCAGGCCCTGCACCCGAACGGCCCGACCCAGGATGCCCAGGGCAGGCGTCCGGCCGAGGAAGCGCGCAAGGAGATCAACGCCCATGGCGTCGGTGTCGTACGTCTGGACAAGGTCGACGGGCGCTGGCAGGTGGTCATGAACGATCCACTCAACCGGCGCTTCACCACGGCCACGCCGATGGCCATCGCCGGCCCTCTGCGTGGATCGGCGCACGTCAGGACGCGGTTTTCTCCAGACGGCACCCAGGCGCGAGGAACCAACAACAACTGCGGCAATGGCTATACCCCCTGGGGGACCTACCTGACCTGCGAAGAAAACTGGCCGGGCATCTTCGTCAACAAAGCACCCTTGCCGACCGACCAGCGCCGCCTGGGCATCGCCACCAGCAGCGGCCAGCACCGCTGGGAAACCGCCGCAGGCGACCCCAGCGAGGTGGACGACGAGTTCGCCCGCTTCGACGTGACGCCGCGGGGCGACAGCGCCACCGACGATTACCGCAACGAAGCCAGCACCTACGGCTACATCGTCGAGATCGACCCGTTCGATGCACAGGCCCCGGCCACCAAGCGCACCGCACTGGGTCGCTTCCGCCATGAGGGCTGCTGTCCCGGCCTTCCGGTGGCCGGCAAGCCCCTGGTCTGGTACATGGGCGACGACTCGAACAACGAGTACCTGTACAAGTTCGTGTCCGATGCCGTCTGGGATCCGGCCGATGCCTCACCGGCCGATCGCCTGGCCACCGGCGCCAAGTACCTGGACAAGGGCACACTCTATGTGGCGCGCTTCGACGCCGATGGCAGCGGGGTCTGGTTGCCGCTGACGGTGAACGCGCCCACGGTCTCCGGCGCGACCCTGGGCACCCTGTACGGTGACCTGGCCGGCATCCTGCTCGACACCCGCAGCGCAGCCGACGCCGTGGGCGCCACGCCCATGGACCGCCCCGAATGGACGGCAGTCAATCCGCTCAACGGCGACGTCTACCTGACCTTGACCAACAACAGCGTGCGCACCCCGGAGAACGTCGATGCGGCCAACCCGCGCGGCCCCAACCGTCACGGCCATATCATCCGCTGGCACGACAGCGACGATCACACGCACTTCACCTGGGACATCTTCGTGTTCGGCGCCAACGCCACAGGCGCCCCGGACATCAACCGCTCGGGTCTGACCGAACTCAATCAGTTCGCCAGCCCGGATGGGATGCGCTTCGATGGCCGCGGGATCCTCTGGTTCGAGACGGACAATGGCGAGACCTCGGTGACCGATTACACCAACGATCAACTGCTGGCGGTCATTCCCACGCAACTGGTGGATGCCAGCGGCAAGCAGGTGCCGGTCGATGCCCGAAACCAGGTGGACCTGCGGCGGTTCTTCGTCGGGCCCAATGGCTGCGAGGTCACTGGCCTGGCGTTCACCCCGGACCACACCACGCTGTTCCTCAACATCCAGCACCCGGACAACTGGCCCTGGCGCGATGACGCGACCGTGGCCACGCCTGCCCACCAGCGCGTGCGACCCCGCTCGGCGACAGTGGTGATCCAGCGCAACGATGGCGGCCCGATCGGCGTCGGTTGACCACGGCGGCCTACTCATCCGAGCGTCTGCCTCAGGCGGCTCGCGGCAGGCACGACAGGCCTGTCGCGCGGCGTCACACGGTCAAAGACGCCCTTGTCGCGGCGCCTGACCCGGTAATCTTCCATCGTTAAAATCGAAGGACCTATTGCGCATGCTGCTCGTCCGATCCCTCAACGAGCATGAGTCATGAGCCACCTGTACGCCTTGCCCCCGACCGCCTCCTTCGCCAGCCGCCTGGCCCTCGACCTGCTGAAGCACGTGGCCGCACACACCGATGAATCGTCGTTCGTCCTGCTCTTCAGGCCGATGGTCGGACGCCACTGCACGCTGAAAGCGTTCCTGGCTTTCCGGGAGGATCTGAAACATGACCGCATCGCTCCGCCCGCCTACACCCTCGTGTCGGATCAGCAGCGGGCGGCGGTGTACAACCCCGACACCCGCTGTATCGACGTGAGCGAAGCGCTCATCGAAAGCGCACTCCAGACCTCCAGAGCCGGCTTCGACTTGCTGACCGGACTGCTCGAGGCCTTCGCTGGCTATGTCGAAGACAGCCTGTCACGGCGTCCGGACGCTCTCGAGACAAGCGACGCACCCAGTCCGCTGGATCAAGGGGCAGCTGTCGCCTTCGCCAAAGCGCTGCTGTTCTATGCAGAGCCCGTCAAGCCAGGTGACGTCCTGGCGACCTACCGCCCCAATGCCGAAGCCGCCGCGGTGACGATTTCGCTGGGCACGCTGGAACTGCCTGAAAGCCGCCGGCGCCGAACCAAGCGTTTCGCCGCCGGCTACGGTGAAGCGCATGTGCCCGGCTCATCGGGGCATGGCTCGCTCTCACGTCTGCTGGTCGAAGTCGGCTTCAGCACGGCCCAATGCGATGCCATCTATTTCGGTAACTGGCTGCGCGATCACTCGCAACTGATCGATCAGAAACTCGTACGCCCCGCGGATATGTCTGCCTTGACGCCCGAGACGCGCGAGCAGATCGGCAAAGCCTCGCTGCGGTTCTCTCGTGAACGATTGACGACCCTCATCGACCTGTTGGCCCTGAAGGCGTTCGCGCCTCTGCAGACGACGCCGGACAGCCGTGCCGCCTACAAGGTCACCCCCGACAGGCTCGGGGTCTACCGGCCCCATGAACATATCGACAATCCGCTAGTGCCCACCCCACAGGCCTACGACCCTCGGCAGATCGACCCCGACTTCCTGCCCCTGGTGTTTCCGGGCGACCCTCGGCTTGGGCTTCTGCCCAAGCGCTCGATCAAACGCTACATCCGCCGCTCCATCGCCTACGTGCAGGCAAAACTGTCCGCTGCCATGAAAGAAGGACCGACCCCTGTCGGGTTGCGCTACCTGGGTGAAGCGCTGCATGTCCTGGAAGACTACTTCGCGCACTCGAACGTCGTCGAACTGTGCCTCAAGCGCGCCGTCGATGACCGGGTGCTGGTGTGGACCCCGAAGCTCGAAAAGGTTGCGCCCTCGGGCCATGGCTGGCCTGTAGTGACGGGCATGTTCGGCCAGCTCGACCTGATCAACAGCCTGCTCGACCCGCTGGCCAACCACTTCTTCCCCACCGACCTGGACGAAAGCCAGAGCGAAGACGAGCAGGCGGTGTTCGACCAGATCGTCACGACGATCCTGGAGGAAGAAGGACTGCCCTTGCTGCTCAGGCTGTACGGGCTCTACGTGCAGGCCCGCCGACAAATCGCCAGCAACTACTACTACAAGATCTACAACGCCACGACCGGCGCATTGCAGCACCACTTCAAGCCCTTGAACTATGCCGGCAACTTTCTCATGAAGCCGTTGGTGAAATGGGCCGGCGACCATATCGCGACCTTGCAGGTGCTGCTGGACAAGGATCCCAACACTGACCCTGAGGCGCTCCTGACCCACTCACAGCTGGCCAAGGACCATGCCACGCACCCGTTCCACACATTGGCCGTGCAACTGGCCGGCGTGGCGGTCAAGCAAGTGGGTCAGGCGATGTACGCTCACTGGGCAGGGCATACCGAGCAGGCCGACAGTCCGATCGACATCGCCAAGGGCTTTCTCGTGCATCCGTGGGACGTGACCTGGTGGGAGGCGACCGTCGTTCAATGGGCGCAAGACAACCCGCGCAAGGTCGCGCAAGGCACGTCGATCGAAACGTTACGGACCCTGCAGTTCTCCGAGCTAGGCCATCTCAGTGACCGGCTGTCGAAGGTATTGAAGGAAACCGGCGAATTCATTCAGGAGATCGAGGACGCGACGGGGGCCAGCTGGATTCAAACCACCTTCGCACCGGACTTCATTCCCCTGTGATCGCGACAGAGGGCTAGCCTGTGAGGACTATCCGACGCTTTTTAGACCTCGCAGACAGCTGTCGGGGAGCAAGGGCTTCGCTTGAGTGCGTCGATGACCTGAGCGATCAGGTCATCGATCACAGCGAGGCTGCTCCGAATATTGCCCTCTCTACAGGCCTTGCCTACGTTCCCCGTCTCAGCCTTGTCTGTTGACACATACAAAGCAAGCTAGGCGCGCGTGCCGTTCAGCGCTCTCACACCGTCCGCATCCAAGGCACTGTTGGATGCACCTGGCACTTCTATCAGTAGACACCTTCCGGGCTTATAGAGAACCCTGTCATAAACGTCCAAGGTCAGGGTTTCCGTCGATGCGCTCTATGACATGTTCGATGCACAGAAGGGACTTTTTCTACCAGAACAACCAATTGACAGCTGAGTCCAGTCACTCACCACGCCGATTGATACGGGCCGCTGGCATGGTATTGGCAGAGGACGGCTGCACGCAGAGGGCCAAGTACCTTTTACCCTGTGATGCTACAAATACGGTTCTACGCCGCCTCCCTGGCAACCTCCACCAAACCTATTCGCCCTATGGTTTTCTGTACACCTCGCCTGCTGCTTCTCTGGCAGCCTTCACTGGACAACGACTCGATCCTTTCTCGAACTGTTATGCGCTTGGAAATGGACATCGATATTACAGTCCACGATTAATGCGCTTCCTACAAGCGGATACGTTATCCCCTTTTCGTCAAGGCGGTATCAATGCCTATAGCTACTGTCAAGGAGATCCCATCAATCGAGAAGACCCAAGCGGCCAATGGTGGCATTGGTTGAGAAGAGCTGGAAATTGGGTGCTTGGGCAGTTACCGAATTTTTCGGTACAGACTACGCACGGCGTTGTGAGTCCCGGCATCGACGTTCATCGCGTGGAAAACTCACCCAACCGGCCCGGATCTCATATTGAAATATCCATCGCATTGCATGACGAGGACATAGGTGTCGTGAATAACGCTATTATCGCCTTGCGCGGCAGGGTTGATGAGGAGAGGTCCAGGATCACGGGGGTGCCTGTATTTAATGATGATTATGATGTACTCGGGACCACGGGGGTGCCTTTAGTTGGTGACGCGCCGACTATCGCAGCCATAACGGCTATCGCCGGATACGGAACATTTGCAGCGACGGGAAGTTCGTTTGCAGCAGGTGCGGCGCTAGCGTTAGGGGGGGTTGGAGGCCAGACTCTTTTTGCTCTTTCAAGGTTCGAAGACATTAGGGCCATTGTCGATAACATCAGGCAGCCTTGATGATCTCAAACTCGGTTATCGCGTCTGAACGCTCAACACGATTATTTGCCCCATCGCTGCTTGAAATTCATCGGGTTTCATCCCCTCACCTTTTAGCGCGATGGTTAAGACCGAAAGCACTTGCCGGGGAGTGGACATCCCTTAGGCCGACCAAAGTACTCTACGTTCCCCTAGCGTCGCGGTAAAACTGTCGTCAATATCGTTATTGCGGGTTAGAACTCGACAAGTCGCCAGACGTCGTAGGCGGGCGTCTCGTACGGGTGGCTCTGCTTGAGTGCACCGACGACCTGAGCGATCAGGTCGTCGGTCACCACCAGCTCGACCTTCCATTCCTCCAGCTGCTCGAGCTGGCCAGCCTGACCGATGAACGGCTGACTGCCGTCCAACGGGCGAAACTGGCCCTGGCCGAGCGTCTGCCAGGCACACTGGTCATAGTCGCCGAGGTGTCCGCCACCTGCGGCGAACACAGCGGCCTTGACCACGTTCAGGTGACTGGGCGGAACGAAGAAGGCGAGCTTGTACACGCTTAGTTCACCCACACCCGCGCGTTGCGGAACATGCGCATCAGTGCGCCGTCTTCCTGCCAGTCATCCGGGTACCAGGAGTTCTGCACGGCGCGGAACACACGCTCCGGGTGCGGCATCATGATGGTGACGCGGCCGTCCCGGTTGGTCAGGCCAGTGATCCCGCGCGGCGAGCCGTTCGGGTTGGCCGGGTAGGCTTCAGTCACGCGACCATGGTTGTCGACGTAGCGCAGCGCCACGCAACCCGATGCATCGGCGTCGATCAGGGCCTGTTCGCTGGCGAACTCGGCATGGCCTTCACCGTGGGCGATGGCGATCGGCATACGTGAACCGGCCATGCCCTCGAGGAAGATCGAGTTGGACTTCTGCACCTCGACCATGGCCACGCGCGCCTCGAACTGCTCCGAACGGTTGCGCACGAAGTGCGGCCAGTGCTCGGTGCCCGGAATCAGCTCGTGCAGGTTGGACATCATCTGGCAACCGTTGCACACGCCCAGGGCGAAGCTGTCGCCGCGCTCGAAGAAGGCCTGGAAGGCCTCGCGGGCACGGGCGTTGAACAGCGCCGACTTGGCCCAGCCTTCACCAGCACCGAGCACGTCGCCGTAGGAGAAGCCGCCGCAGGCGACCAGGCCCTTGAAGTCGGCAAAATCGACACGTCCGGCAAGCAGGTCGCTCATGTGCACGTCGATGGCGGCGAAGCCCGCGCGGTCGAAGGCCGCGGCCATCTCGACCTGACCGTTGACGCCCTGCTCGCGCAGGATCGCCACCTGGGGTCGAACGCCGGTCTTGATGTACGGGGCGGCGATGTCCTCGTTGACGTCGAAGCCCAGCTTGGCATCCAGGCCTGGGTTGTTCTCTTCGAGCAGCGCCTCGTATTCCTGGTCGGCGCAGTCGGCGTTGTCGCGCAGGCGCTGGATCTGGTAGCTGGTCTCGGCCCACTGGCGCTGCAACAGACGGCGCTGGTCGTCGAACAGCACGTCACCGTTGAGGCTGATGGACACCTCGCCATTGTTGATCGGCTTGCCGATCACCGCGACGCATTCGCCCAGGCCGGCGACGCTGAACTGGGTCAGCACGTCGGGGGTGGCGTCCTGGCGGACCTGGATGACCGCACCCAGCTCTTCGTTGAACAGAATGCCCGGGACTTCGCTGCGGCTGTCGGTCAGCGGGTCCAGGTGCAGGTCCAGACCGCAATGGCCGGCGAAGGCCATCTCCAGCACGGTGGTCACCAGACCGCCGTCGGAACGGTCATGGTAGGCCAGCAGGTGCCCGTCGGCGTTGAGGCCCTGGATGACGGCGAAGAAGGCCTTGAGGTCTTCGGCATCGTCGACGTCCGGTGCCTGGGCGCCGAGCTTGCCGTAGGTCTGGGCGAGGATGGACGCGCCCATGCGGTCCTTGCCGCGACCCAGGTCGATCAGGATCAGGTCGGTCTCGCCCTTGTCCATGCGCAGGCGTGGGGTCAAGGTCCCGCGGATGTCCACCACCGGGGCGAAGCCGCTGACGATCAGCGACATCGGCGCGGTGACGCTCTTCTCGGCGCCCTCCTCGCTCCAGCGGGTCTTCATCGACATGGAGTCCTTGCCGACCGGAATGGTCAGGCCCAGTTCCGGGCACAGCTCCATGCCGACGGCCTTGACGGTGTCGTACAGGCGCGCGTCTTCGCCGGGGTGGCCGGCAGCCGACATCCAGTTGGCCGACAGCTTGATGTCGGACAGCTTCTCGATACGTGCGCCGGCCAGGTTGGTCAGCACCTCGCCGATCGCCATGCGCCCGGACGCCGGGGCGTCGAGCAGGGCCAGCGGGGTACGCTCGCCCATGGCCATGGCTTCACCGGTGTAGACGTCGAAGCTGGTGGCGGTGACGGCGCAGTCGGCGACCGGGACCTGCCACGGGCCGACCATCTGGTCGCGGGCGACCAGACCGGTGATGGAGCGGTCGCCGATGGTGATCAGGAAGCTCTTGCTGGCCACGGCCGGGTGACGCAACACGCGCTCCACGGCTTCGTCCAGGTCCAGCGTGCTCGGGTCGAAGTCATCGCCCAGCTCGGCTTCGCGGGTGACCGAACGGTGCATGCGCGGCGGCTTGCCCAGCAGCACGTCCAGCGGCATGTCCACCGGCGTGTTGTCGAAGTGGCTGTCGGTGACGGTCAGGTGCGGCTCTTCGGTGGCTTCGCCGACCACTGCGAACGGGCAACGCTCGCGCTCGCAGATGGCCTTGAAGCGTTCGAAGTCGTCGGCGCCGACGGCCAGCACGTAACGCTCCTGGGATTCGTTGCTCCAGATCTCGTGCGGGGCCATGCCCGGCTCGTCGTTGGGCACGTTGCGCAGTTCGAAGCGGCCGCCACGGCCCCCGTCGTTGACCAGCTCGGGGAAGGCGTTGGAAATGCCACCGGCGCCCACGTCGTGGATGAAGGCGATGGGGTTCTGCTCGCCCAGCTGCCAGCAGCGGTCGATGACCTCCTGGCAGCGGCGTTCCATTTCCGGGTTCTCGCGCTGTACCGAGGCGAAGTCCAGGTCGGCGGAGCTGGTACCGGTGTCGACCGACGAGGCCGCACCGCCGCCCAGACCGATCAGCATGGCCGGGCCGCCGAGCACGATCAGCTTGGCGCCGACGGTGATCTCGCCCTTCTGCACGTGGTCTTCGCGGATGTTGCCCAGGCCGCCCGCGAGCATGATCGGCTTGTGGTAGCCGCGCACTTCTTCGCCATGGGGGGTCTGGATCGATTGTTCGAAGGTACGGAAGTAGCCGGTCAGCGCCGGGCGCCCGAACTCGTTGTTGAACGCTGCGCCGCCGAGCGGGCCGTCGATCATGATGTCGAGGGCGTCGACGATGCGCTCGGGCTTGCCGTAGGCCTGCTCCCAGGGCTGCTCGAAGCCGGGGATGCGCAGGTTCGATACGGTGAAGCCGGTCAGGCCTGCCTTGGGCTTGGCACCGCGACCGGTGGCGCCTTCGTCACGGATCTCGCCACCGGAGCCGGTGGAGGCACCGGAGAACGGCGAGATGGCGGTCGGGTGGTTGTGGGTCTCGACCTTCATCAGGATGTGCACGGGCTCGCGCACCGCGCCGTACTGGCGCGTCTCGGGATTGGGGTAGAAACGGCCGGCGACGTTGCCGACGATCACCGAGGCGTTGTCCTTGTACGCCGAGAGCACGCCGTCGCTGTGCATCTGGTAGGTGTTCTTGATCATCCCGAACAGGCTCTTGTCCTGCGCCTGGCCATCGATGTCCCAACTGGCGTTGAAGATCTTGTGGCGGCAGTGCTCGGAGTTGGCCTGGGCGAACATCATCAGCTCGATGTCGTTCGGGTTGCGCTTCAGCCCCTGGAACGCCTGGACCAGGTAGTCGATCTCGTCCTCGGCCAGGGCCAGGCCCAGGTCGACGTTGGCCTGGGCCAGGGCGGCGCGGCCGCCACCGAGGATGTCCACGGAGGTCATCGGGCGTGGCTGGGCGTGGCTGAACAGGTCGGCAGCCTGCTCCAGCTGGCCCAGCACGCGCTGGGTCATGCGGTCGTGCAGGTGCGCGGCGACCACGGCGGCCTCGGCGTCGGACAGCTCGCCGGCGACGAAATAGGCGATGCCGCGCTCGAGGCGACGGACGTTGCCCAGGCCGCAGTTATGGGCGATGTCGGTAGCCTTGCTCGCCCAGGGCGAGATGGTGCCCAGACGCGGCACGACCAGGAACAGGCGGCCGGCAGGTTCCTGCACCGGGACGCTCGGACCGTACTTGAGCAGGCGACCCAGCACCTGCTGCTGCTCGGCGGTCAGCTCGCCGTCGACCTCGGCGAAGTGGGCGAATTCGGCATACAAACCAGAAACAGCGGGGACTTTCTGGCTCAGTTGCTCGAGTAATTTACCGTGGCGAAAGGCAGAAAGGGCAGGAGCGCCGCGCAGGATCAACATCGTCGGGACAGCCTCAAGAAGGGGTGTGCTTGGAGGCCGGGCATTCTAGCGTAAAACACGGGGAATCGGCACCCGGTTGGAACGAGCGGTCGGCGATGCGGTCGAGCTGCAAGTCAGCGCGACCTCAATGTCCTGTCCACCTGCCCCACCGCCCTACCGTCCGCTTGCAGCTGCTGCGCGTGACGTGTCGCTCGCAGCTCGCAGCCGCTACCAGAGCCCTAGTCGATTGTCGAGATATGGCGCAGCCAATGCTTTGCGTATACTGCACCCTATGTCCGCCACCATTGCTTTGCGCCAGCGTTGCGCCAGATGGCTCCTCGCAACCGCCCTCTTCCTCATGCTCGGTGCCTGCGTTGAAAAACCCAGCACCCTCGAGCGCATCAAGGAGGACGGCGTGCTGCGCGTGGTCACCCGCAACAGCCCGGCGACCTATTTCCAGGACCGCAATGGCGAAACCGGCTTCGAGTACGAGCTGGTCAAGCGCTTCGCCGACGAGCTCGGGGTCAAGCTGGAGATCCAGACCGCCGACAACCTCGACGACATCTTCGCCCAGCTGAGTGCGCCCTCGGGGCCGGTGCTGGCGGCGGCCGGGCTGGTCAGCAGCGAACAGCGCAACGCCCAGGTGCGCTTTTCGCACCCCTACCTCGAGGTCTCGCCCCAGGTCATCTACCGCAACGGCCGGTCGCGGCCCACCGATCCCCAGGGGCTGGTCGGCAAGAAGATCATGGTGCTCAAAGGCAGCAGCCACGCCGAGCAGCTGGCCGCCCTGAAGAAACAGTACCCGGCGCTCGAGTACGAAGAATCCGATGCGGTCGAGGTCGTCGACCTGCTGCGCATGGTGGACGAAGGGCAGATCGACCTGACCCTGGTGGACTCCAACGAACTGGCGATGAACCAGGTGTACTTCTCCAACGTGCGCGTGGCCTTCGACCTGGGCGAAGCACGCAGCCAGCGCTGGGCCGTGGCGCCAGGCGAAGACAACAGCCTGCTCAACGAGGTCAACGCGTTCCTCGACGAAGCCGAAGGCAATGGCGTGCTGCAACGCCTCAAGGACCGCTACTACGGGCATGTGGACGTGCTGGGCTACGTCGGCGCCTACACCTTCGCCCAGCACCTGCAGCAACGCCTGCCGCGCTACGAGAAGCACTTCAAGGCTTCGGCCAAGGTCGAGGGGGTGGACTGGCGACTGCTGGCGGCCATCGGCTACCAGGAGTCCATGTGGCAGCCGGAAGTCACCTCCAAGACCGGCGTGCGCGGCCTGATGATGCTGACCCAGCGCACGGCCCAGGCCATGGGCGTGTCCAACCGGCTCGATGCGCGCCAGAGCATTCAAGGCGGGGCCAAGTACTTCATGCTGATCAAGGAACAGCTCGACGACAGCATCCAGGAACCGGACCGTACCTGGTTCGCCCTGGCCGCCTACAACGTCGGCAGCGGCCACCTGGAGGATGCGCGCACCCTGGCCAAGCGCGAAAAGCTCAACCCCAACAAGTGGCTGGACGTGAAGAAGATGCTGCCGCGCCTGGCGCAGAAGCAGTGGTACCGCCAGACCAAGTATGGCTATGCGCGCGGCGGTGAGCCGGTGCACTTCGTCGCCAACATCCGCCGCTACTACGACATCCTCACCTGGGTGACCCAGCCGCAGCTCGAGGGGCAGGCCGCCGACGGCAGCCTGCACGTGCCGGCGGTCAATCCGGGCAAGCCGACCGAAGGCGCTGCGCCGAAGTAAAGGCCGCCCTAGTCCTGCGGGCTCGCCTTGCGCCCGCGCCTGGCCTTGAAGAACGCGCTCAGCATCTGCCCGCACGCCTCCCCCAGCACACCCCCTTCGTACAGCACACGGTGATTGAGAAACCCCTGCTCGAAGAACTGCCCCTGGCTCTGCACCACGCCGGCCTTGGGCTCCAGCGCGCCATACACCACGCGTGCCACCCGGGAATGCACGATCAGCCCGGCGCACATGCTGCACGGCTCGAGGGTCACGTACAGCGTGCTGCCCGGTAGCCGGTAATTGCCTGCCATGCGCGCCGCCTCACGGATGGCGACCATCTCGGCGTGGGCGCTCGGGTCGCTGTCGAGGATCGGGCGGTTGAAGCCCTGGCCCACCACCTGCCCGTCCTGGACCAGCACGGCGCCCACGGGCACCTCGCCCAGGGCTGCGCCTTGTGCCGCCAGCGCCAGGGCCAGCTCCATGAAGGCCTGATCGCGACTGCGATCGATGATCCGTGGCCGCATCAGACCACCGCGATCGCGGCCATCAGGCCGGTTTCCATGTGGTCGATGACATGGCAATGGAACATCCAGGTGCCCGGGTTATCGGCCACCAGTGCCACCTGGGCCCGCTCGTTGCGTCCCAGCAGGTAGGTGTCGGTGAACCAGGGCTCGGTGATCTTGTGGCGATTGGAGCCGATCACCTTGAAACTCATGCCATGCAGGTGGATCGGGTGCTGGTACTGCGTCATATTCTTCAGCTCGAAGATGTAGCTCTTGCCCTGCTGCAAGGTGGCGATGGGCCGGTCCGCACAGGTCTTGTCGGTGATGTCCCAGGCTTTGCCGTTGATCTGCCACAGGCTGGGCGGCTTGCCGTCGTCCACCCCGGTCGACAGCTTGCCTGACCATTCGAAGTTGAAGTTGAGCGTCTCGGCGTTTTCGAGGTCCGGCTCGGCGATCGGGTTGGGCGGCAAGGCCGGTGGCCACTCGCCAGAAGGCTGGTCGCTGGCGACCGAGCGCAAGGTGCCCAGGCGCACGAAACCATCACGCAGCGAGATTTCCTCGCCGGCCTCGGGAATCTTGATGGCCAGGCAGAGGCGCATGCCGGGGCCGAGCCAGTACTCTTTCTCCAGCGATCTGGGCCGGACCGGATTGCCATCGATCGCGTAGATCCGGGCTTCGCAATTGCCCTTGAGGTTGATCCGGTAGGTCCAGGTGTTGTCGAGGTTCAGCAGACGCACCCGCACCACCTGCCCTGCCGGCAACTCGGTGACCGATTCAGCGTCGCCATTGATGGTGATCAAGCGCCCGGCCGTGCCGTTGCGCGCCGCTTCGCGGGGCACGCTGAACGGCATGAAGGCGCCCTGCTCGTCCACGTGCCAGGTCTTGAGATTGAGCACGCGCTCGTGCTGGAAGCCGGTCGGCTCGCGCTCATCGACGATCAGCGGCCCGACCAGCCCACGGCCCAGCTCTTCGGAACTGGCTACATGGGGGTGGTACCAGTAGCTGCCGGCGTCCGGCACGCGGAACTTGTAGTCGAAATATTCGCCCGGTTTAACGGGCAGCTGGGAGACGTAGGGCACGCCGTCCATCTCCAGTGGCAGACGGATGCCGTGCCAATGGATGGTGGTCTCGATCGGCAGGTGGTTGATGAAGCGGACCCGCAGCCAGGTGCCCTGACGAACCCGCAGCTCGGTGCCTGGCGCGGAGGGGCCGAATGCCCAGGCCGGGGTGATGTGGCCTGGCACCAGCTCGACGTCCAGGGGCGCGGCGATCAGTTCGTAATCGTGCCCGGCATTCTCGTCTTCCACCTTGCCCAGCCAATAGCGCGTGGCGCCCCTTGCGCCTAGGCCGACCACGGCCAGGCCAGTCAGGCCCTTGAGAATTTGTCGGCGGGTCAGGGACATCGGGCGGGTACCTCGTCATGCAGGAGCGTTGTGCCAACAGCGTGGCAGCGAAGGGCGAATACGATACACCTGCAATTGCGAAAGATTAAGCGATGCGTGATGGCTGGAGCTGAAAGAAATGTCATGTTGGCCTGCCCAAGGCGGCTCAGATGGACGGAGTGCAGCGATCCACCTAAGCCGCCAGACCCGTGCGCCTAGCGCTTTTCTGCCTTGGCCAACGCCCGCCGGTAGCGCATACCGCCCATCAGCCCTTCGCTCAAGCGCTCGCGCAATCGCACGCTGCGCGCATCGTCCGGCTGCAGGCGACAGGCCTGTTCGCACCAGTAGACCGCCTGCGGGTAGTCATGGCCTTGCGGGCAGTCCTCGGCGCGGTAGTGTTCGGCGAGCACGTACATGGCCTCGGCCCAGCCCCGCTCGGCATACTGCCGCAACACCGCCAGGTTGCGCCGCACGCGTTCGGAGTCGACCTTGTGCTTGGTCAGGTAGCCGTGAATACCGATGAAGCAGTTCGGAATGCGGTTGAGCGCCCGAGGCGTGAGCGTCGGCTGGTCGACCAGCTCTTCCAGGCACGCCACCTCGCAGTCGTTGCCCAGCTCGCGCAAGGCTTCCACGCTCCAGCCAGGCAGGCCGCCCTCCTCCACGCCACGGTCGCAGACCACGCTCAGGTTGTACAACGCCCGTCCAAAGCCCTGGGCACCCGCTTGGCGATACCAGTGCAGAGCCGTCACCGGGTCCTCCTCTTCGTGCAGGTAGGCCAGGGCGAACTGCATCTCGGGCACACCCAGCCCGGCCGCGTACTCGACCATGTGCCGCAGGGCCGTGCCGTGCAGGCTTTCATCGAAGGCGTAGTACACGTCATTGAAGGGGCATTCGCCTTCCGGTACCGGCATCGGCCCGTAGGTGAGTGCCTGCCGGTACCAGTGTTCGGCCTGGGCGGGATCACGCGGCACGCCGCACCAGCCGGTGTCGCACAGCAGGCCATAAAGCACCGAAGCGAAGGCCGACTGAAGGCGCGATTGGGACACCACCTGGCCAAACCAGGGGTCCATACCACTGTGCGCCGCCACGCACAGCATGCGGTAGAGCACGTCGTCCGCCGCGGTCAGCTGGGGCCACTCGGCCAGGGTCTGCGCGTAATAGGTCTGGGCGTGCGCCATGTGATCGGCCAGATACGCCAGGTCGCCCAAGGCCAGGCTGACCCGGGCCCGTGCCGAGGCCGGCAATGGTCGCTCCAGCAAATGCCGGCCCCGCTGGAAGGCGGCCTGACAGGCTGCGTCGTCCTCCACGTCCACGCTGTCGGCATCGAGGTCGTCGAGCCAGGCGACCAGGCGGATCGCGTTGCGCTGCGATTCATCCAGGCGCGCGGCCAGCGGCGAATCGGCCAGCCAGAGGATCTCCTCATGGCTGCCGCCCCAGCGCGGCGTGCGCAAAAAGGCATACAGCTCCAAGGCCCAGGCGCCGACTGGCGAAGCCTGGAGCGCCTGATGCAGCCAGAAGAACCCTTGCGGCTCGCCTTCGCGACGGGGGTAAGCGGCCAAGGCAGCCACCAGGCGGGTCGGGGGCACGGCGGGCAGCGCCGGGACAGGTGGCAGGTTCGGCCAGTGGGCGAGCGCCGCCTGTCGACGCTGATGCAACGCGGCCAGCTCGGCGTCGCTCGACTGGCCTGTCAGCCAGGGCATCAGCCAATCGGGTTCGCCGAATACCAGCACGGAGCGCATCAGGCTCACGGTCATCACCCAGGGCAGAGGCTGACGCTGGGCCACGTCCAACGCCTGGAGAAAAAGCGCATCGCAGGCCAGTTGGGCCTGCTGCCATTGCCCTTCGCTGACGTCTTCAGCCAAGCCCTGGCCGCGTGTCTCGCTGGCAGCCTTTTCCCACAACAGGCAGGCGACGACGTCCGGCCAGACGCTGTCCGGGCACTGGTGTTTCCACACGGGCCATTGTTCAGCGTACTGCTGGCAGGCTCCGGCAAACGCCTGAAGCGTCGCGCAGTGGGTGCCAAGGGCCTGCTCGCTGGCACTGTCGCCTGCCGACGACAGGCTCTGCAAATGGCCATCGACGGCGTCGAAGCGCGCTTCGATTAGGTCTTGTACGACTTGGGGACAATGCGTTGCGTGAAGAAAGTCGGGGGAGTGACGAAGCGACATGCGAATCCTTTTGGCTGGGATGGAACCTGTACCAGCCTACAGCATCGTTGCCTGGACGTAAGCGTTTGCGCTACGCACTGAATGGACAGGGTCGTCATTACCATATCCAGCAGACGCTTAAAAATGAAACCAGCTGAGTTGACTCACATCAAGCTGTTGCCGAATTGAGTGGGCACGCTGCCGGAAACGTTCGATATCGGCCACATAATTATCGGTCACCTCGGTTCCTGGTGTCAGATAACGTGTAGAGTTCTCGTAGCGCTGTATATGGCTATGGAGCTCTATCAATTCCTCATGCAGGGCTGTCGGCGTGCGAGCTGCGGTCGATTCAGGAGAACGTGAATCAGTCGTTGCTTCAGGCGGCCGTACAGGTACGGCAAGCGCGTTGTTAGTGACGTTAGGTCGTTCGTAGAATTGAGCGCCATGGCGTAAGGCCAGAGGATTTCTAGGCTGTGTTTGAGCAGCCTGAGGGGGCTGAGCCGCCTGAGGAGGCTGAGGAGGCTGATTGATACCACGGCGCCGTCGAAACGCTTCAACCTGCTGCCGTGCAGTCCGCTGCCGTGCTGCCTCTGCAAGGAATTTTTGCGGCACTCTGCGCATCTGACTGAAATCTGCATGCCCATCAGGGTCTTGACGGTTCACAGGGTCGGCCGAACAATACAGGTAGCTATTCAGACCGCCACGATCGAACGGACTCGCGGTATCTGGAGCCAGAAAACGCATCAAGTTTGGACTGTAGAAACGATAACCTTGCCCCAGGGCATATGCCTTGATGAGCGTTTCGTAACGCTCGCCGTTGAATCCCTGGTTGGATGTCCCATCAAAGGCGCCATGACCGTAGGGGCAGTAGGCTCGGCCAACGAGCCCGGACTGGCTGCGGGTATACAGCACTGAATGAGAAGCATCGATTGCCAATAGCAGGCCGTGCGCTTTTGCACCCGCATTGCGCCACTCGGCGAGCGCCTGATGACCGTTCGAGAAGAGCGTTCGACATTGCGCGTTTTCCACTTCGGTCTTCAACTGCTTGTGTTGGTAGAAACGTAGGTCCTTGGTCATCTTCTGTTCCTCCAATGATGCAGGGTGCGGCTGCCTTGCAACACCCACTTAGGTCTTTAAAACCCCACGGAACTGCCGAGACTGCCCCTGCCGACAGGCTTAATAGCGCAGTTTTGCAATAGCCTTTTGCACATCGAGCAAGCGCTGGACTGTGTGGCGTCTTTCCTTATTGATTGCAGTCATCTTGTCAGCAAAATAAGGATTTCTGGTAAATCTGATATTGGTCGCGCTTCGGGAATAGGAGAGCGCGGTGGTGTACTGTTTCAGTTGGTCCTCATACTGGCCGAACAACTCGCCTGCTTGTTTAGACAGCGCTAGACGCTCGCGGAAAGACGCCCTTACCTCGACGGGGGCACGCAGCCCGGTAAATTCGTCGGTTTCAAACGCACGCACGACGCCCTCGAACGAGACTGTTTTTTTTGACTTGGCCACCTGGCTGGGCCGGGCGTCTTCAGGGGTAGATGTACTCTGCCGGGATTGTTCAGACCGTTCAGGCGCTGACGAAACGCACGATCTGTGCAGGACTGGCGAATGGTCAGTCGCCTTCAACCCCATACTTTTCATCCTTAATTTTAGCTCCTCCACCGATACATGGCCTGTCGGATCCGACCTATTGATCGGATCGCCGATACAAAAGCCATAACTGTTAAGCGCTCCTTGGCCAAAGGGGCTGAAGCTATCGGGCGCCAGGAAGCGCATTAGGCCAGGACCATACAAACGATACCCCTGACCCAAGGCATACGTGTCGCTCAATGGATCGTAACGCTCGCCCTTGAATCCCAACCGATGCGTTTGTCGATCCCTACGCCAGACATGACCGTAGGGCGTATAGGCATGATCGACCCTGTGCCCTGCACTGCTCGTGTGCAGCACCGAAGCGGCGCCATCGACCGCCAGTGGGCACGCATCGGACGCTGCACCTGCATGCATCAACTCGACAAGTGGCTGCCCGTGACCGTGCATGAACGTCCAGCTCAGTGCTTGCTGGATCTCCTGTCTAGAGGAGTCATGAAGATAGAAATACATCCGCCTGTCCATGCAGTCCCCCAACCTCACAGTGTTCTTTACATACCAGACACCCAGCTTGTGGTTTGTAGAGACGCAGTACAACTGGCAGAACTGTCAGGCGATGCCGTATGGCCAAGACAGCGATCCTGTGCGACGGCCCTGTTCGGCGAACGCCCACCCAGTGCCTACGTATCAGTGACGTCGAGCAGAGCCCCAGTGGCGGACAAGCTGCACCACCAGCAGCGCTGTCGCCCCGAGCATCAGCATGGCGCCTGCTGGTAACGTGACCAACATGTACCAGCCCATGACGCCCAGCCGATAGAACGTCGGGCCGGCGTCCCAGCCCAGGATCCAGCAGGCATGCGGGCTCCCCTCGTCCACCTGGCAGCCGAACTGGCTGGCCATCGTGCCTGCGCCGATCGCCAGGAGCAAGGGGGCGGCGGCGAACAGGGCGATGCCGAGCATGAACAGGGTGTAATAGCCCAGCAGTCGACGGAGGCTGAGGGCATCGGAACGCGGAGTGGACGAAGGACGCACAGGCATGGGCAGGTGAACTGTGTGGGTGGCGTGAGGGTTGGCAAGCGGCCGGACTGCCAGGTTCGGGTCAAGGTAGCACGGCAGGCGACATGGGTGCGCCGCCAGAAACGCAGTGCGCATGCGCGCTTCAGGGGGCGAAAGCGACCGGCTGACGGAACGAAGTCAAAGTGCCACTAGTCGTAGACGCTGTAGAAACCCCAGGATCGGCCGATATCCTTCCTGGGAGCATGCATTCAGCCCCGCTCGGTCCAGGCTGGAAAGGGCAATCCAGTCGGTCGTTCACCTGGTCGTCTTTTCAGAGCATCGCCTAATGAAGAACATACTGCTCGGTCTTCGAGCGTCGATGTCCGTGCCCAAGGACAACCCTGGCCTGGTCAAGGCGCAATACATCTCGCTGTCGCGCCAGTTGCCGATGATGTATTTCATCCTGCTGATCAACACCTTGATGCTGGCGGGCACCCATTTTGAGGTCGCGCCCCGCTGGCTGGTGGTGTATTGCCCGTTGCTCATGACGTTGTTCGGCGTGATCCGTGCGGCGAACTGGATACGCACGCGCAAGCGCACCCGCACGCCAGAACAGATGCTGGCGGCGCTCAGGCGCACCAACATGCTCGCACCCTTCGTGGCCGTGGCGTTCACCGCCTGGTCCCTGGCGCTGTTTCCCCATGGCAACAGCTATACCCAGGCGCATGTCGCCTTCTACATGGCGATCACCGTCATCGGCTGCATCTTCTGCATGATGCACCTGCTGCCCGCGGCCCTGGCCACCACGGCGGTGGTGAACACGGCGTTCGTGGTGTTCTTCGCCTCCACCACCATCCCGACCTTCATCGCCACGGCGATCGATGTCCTGCTGGTGTCCATCGCCATGCTGGTCATCCTCAAGGCGCAGTACGCCGACTTCACCCGCCTGGTGAACATGCAGGCACAGACGGCCAAGCTCAGCGAAGAAAACCTTCACCTGGCCAATCAGGACAGCCTGACCGGGCTGGCCAATCGGCGGCAGTTCTTTTCCCGTCTCGAAACCCTGCTGTCCCACGCCCCGGAGCAGGAGGCTCGTCTGGCCGTCGGGTTGATCGACCTGGACGGCTTCAAGCCGGTCAACGACCTCTACGGCCACAGCATCGGTGACAAGCTGCTCTATCAGGTGGGGCAGCGCCTGACCGGACTGCTCGACGAGGGGGTGCACCTGGCCCGCCTGGGGGGCGACGAGTTCGGCCTGATCATCACGCGGGCCATGGGCGACGACCAATTGCGGGCGTTCGGCGAGAACATCTGCGACCGCCTGCGCGAGCCGTTCCTGCTGGTGGACATCCCGATCCAGATCAGTGGCTCACTGGGCATCGCGACCTTCCCCGACCAGGCATCCTGCGCCACGCAAGCGTACGAATACGCCGACTATGCCCTGTACCAGAGCAAACGCCACCGCCCTGGCACGGTCTGCCTGTTCAGCGGCGCCCATCGCCAGCAGCTCAACCGCGAAGGCCTGACCGAACAGGCGCTGCGCAGGGCCGATCTGGATCGCGAGTTCTACATGGTGTTCCAGCCCATCGTGGACATCTACCGCGAGCACACCGTCGCCTTCGAGGCACTGGCCCGCTGGGAAAGCCCGGAACTGGGCCACGTGCCGCCCAGCGATTTCATCCCGATCGCCGAGCGCATCGGCATGGTCAATCAGCTCACGGTGCCGCTGCTGAGCAAGGCGCTGGACGCCGCCGCGAACTTCCCGACAGGGATTCGCCTGTCGTTCAACCTGTCCGCCCACGATTGCGGGTCTGAGGATGCCGCCCAGCAGATCGTCGAGCTGATCCAGCGCAGCCGGTTCGACCCGACCTGCCTCGACCTGGAGATCACCGAAACCGCCGTCATCCAGGACCTGCCCCAAGCCCAGCGTGCGATCGGCCGGTTCCGCGAACTGGGCTGCGGCATTTCCCTGGACGACTTCGGCACCGGCTATTCCAGCCTGAGCCAGATCCACGCGCTGTCGCTGACCAAACTGAAAGTGGACCGCACCTTCGTCACCCACATCCACCTCAATCCAGCCAGCTCCAAGATCGTCAAGTCGCTGGTGACCCTGTGCCAGGACATGCAGCTGGAATGCATCGTGGAAGGCGTGGAAACCGCTGACGAGCTCGGCACCCTGAAAAACCTAGGCTGCACCTTGGCCCAGGGTTACCTGTTTTCCAGACCCATGCGTGCCAGCGAGATCGGCGCCTGGCTCGAAGGCGAGCAACTGGCCAGGGTGCAGGCGGTTTGATTCGTCGATGAAGGTGGTCATTCGCCCGAGGGTGTTGGTTGCGCCTTGGGGCGAATAGCCCTTCATTCGTCCGGTAGGGAGCGACGTCATCTCGCAGGCGGCTGCCGATGTCATCAACACCTTGAGTACTCGCCAACGATCGGCAGTCGCCCGTCGCGGATAGGGAAAGTGCTGTAACGCGTCCATCCGTCGCATCCCCTCCAGCCCCTCTTCAACTTGCCGATAGTTCTTTTAACCGTACGCCGTCCCCTTTTCGACCGAGCCTTCATGAACCCACTCGCCTTCCTGAAAAAAACCCGGCCATCGCGCCCAGGCACCGCCACGCTCACCAGCACTGCCAACGACCTGGACGCGGCGCTCGATGCCCTGCGCATCACCCCGCTGCTGATCACCGGCTTCATCTCGCCGCACCTGGACATCGATGCCATCGCCGCCAAGCTCAAGCGCCGGTTCCCCCACGCCAGCATCAGCCTGTGCACGACCTCCGGCGAACTCTGCAATGCGCCCACCTCGCTGTATTGCGCCACGGGCGAGCGCTGGGACCGGATCGTGCTGCAGCTATTCGACGACAGTGTGATCGCCTCGGCCGAGGTGGTGATGGTGCCGCTCGAGTGCGAGGACATTCGCGGTGGGGGCCCGCGGCTGGGGATGCAGGAGCGGATCGCCAAGCTGGTGGCCAATATCAAGCGAGCGCAGGTGCGCACCTCGATCGATCACCGCGATACGCTGGCGTACGTGGTGTTCGACGGGTTGTCGGCGTCGGAGTCGTTCTTCATGGAGGCGCTGTACGAGTCCGGGCGCTTTCCGTGTCTGTTCGTGGGCGGGTCGGCCGGGGGCAAGTCGGACTTCCAGAAGACGCTGATCCATGACGGCCAGCGCAGCTATCAGAACCACGTGCAGATCGTGTTCCTGAAGACGGCGGCGAACGTGCGGTTCGACGTGTTCAAGAGCCAGAACTTCAAGGCAGAAAACCTGACGTTCAGTGTGCTGACGGCCTCGGTGGAGGACCGCACGATCGATCAGGTGATCGACAGCAGCGGCAACATCAAGAGCATGGTGCAGGCGCTGTGCGACGCGTTCGCCTGCGCGCCACAGGCGCTGGAATCGAAGCTGGCGGATTATTCATTCGCGATTCGGGTGGGCAATGAGCTGTTCGTACGCTCCATCGCGCGAATCGACTACGAACAGCAGATCGTGCAGCTGTTCTGCGACGTGGCGCCGGGCGAAGAGCTGGTGATGGTGCGGCGTACACCGTTGCGGGAAGCGACGCGCCTGGACTATGAGCAGTTCCTGCGTGGCAAGGGCGGCCAGCCGGTGGCGGGCATCCTGAACGACTGCATCCTGCGCCGGCTGAACAACGGCGCCGAGCTGGGCAACATGACCGGTGTGTTCGGTGACGTGCCGCTGGCAGGGTTTTCGACCTTCGGGGAAATCCTGGGCCTGAACCTGAACCAGACGCTGACGGCGATCTTCTTCTTTCGGATGGCCAAGGGGGCGAGCTTCACGGCCGAGTATGTAGACAACTTCATCGCCCATTACGGCGAGTTCAAAGCCTTCTTCCTGCGGCGCCAGGTGAAGAAGCTGGCGGGCTTGAACCATGTGGTGGTCAAGCAGATTGCCGCGTTCAAGAACAACGACTTCACCGACACCTTCAATACCCGTGGCCTGGACCGCACGATCCTGCCCGTCTTCGAAGGCCTGACCGACCTGGGCCAGGTGCTGGCCCAGGCCGAGCGCCAACAGGAAGACATCGCGTCGCAGCTCAAGCAGTACTCCGGTGAACTGCATGCCTCGATGGACGAACTGGTGGGCACCATTGGCCAGCAGAACACGGTGTCCGTCCAGGCCGGGACCACGGTCGAAGGGCTGTCCAGCCAGGCAGAGACCGCGGTGGAAGGTGCGCGTGCGCTGGCAGGGTCGAGCTTGCGGATCCAGTCGATCGTGCAGGTGATCCAGCAGATCGCCGGGCAGACCAACCTGCTGGCGCTGAACGCGGCCATCGAGGCTGCACGCGCGGGCGACCTGGGCCGGGGCTTCGCGGTGGTGGCGGACGAGGTGCGCAAGCTGGCGGAAATCACACGCAAGAACGCGGCGGACATTGGCGCGGACATCGAGGTGCTGTCGGGAGAGATCCAGCGGGTGGCCCAGCAGATCGAGGATCAGTCCACCGGGGTAGGTGCGCTGCGGGAGATGCTGGACACGCTGGAAGCGTCGAGTCGGGCGACCGAGGGCACGGCGCAGCGGACCAAGACCATTGCGGACACGTTGACCGGGTTGACCCATGCGTGACGTCTTTGGCGGTGTTTTCTCGATCGACCGTCACTTGATCACGCAAACCCTCAGGTAGCGCCTCAACTATCGCGCCCGACTGCCGTTACCCACTACAGCCGACCTCAATTTTTGTGGAGTTTCAGCATGCCGCTACTTCCCGACCGCATTTCAGGGCGCATGACACTGGGTATCCTGACGCTGCTGGTGCTGACTGCCTTGGCGATCTACGCCGTCATGACCCTGGGCGGCAAGCCGCAGTTGGTCGCTGCAGGCACCGAGGCTGCGGAACAATCGGCCAATGCGATCACCCGTCAGCTGGCCATGCAAGTGAACCGTATCGAAGGCACCACGGCGGCGATGGCGCACCTGGCCGAGACCCTGCCCCACGAAGAAGCCCTGTTCAAGGCCACGCTGCCCAACGTGATCGACAGCCAGGGCGATGCCGCCATCGCAGGCGGCGGGGTGTGGCCAGAACCCAACCGCTTTACGGCCGGCACCGAGCGCCGCAGCTTTTTCTGGGCGCGCAACGCCAGCAATGGGCTGGACTATTCGGACGAGTACAACGCCGCGCAAACCCCGTCGTATCAGGCCGAGTCCTGGTACACCGGCGCCAAATCCGCGCCCCAGGGACGTTGCGTCTGGTCAGATGCCTACCAGGACCCGGTCAGTAGTGTGGCGATGACGACGTGTAGCGTGCCCTATCAGGCACAGGGCACGTTTGCCGGTGTCGCCACGATCGACCTCAAGCTGGACGGCCTGGCAGCCTTTCTCAAGGCCAACGGCACGGTCACCGGCGGCTACGCGTTCGCGGTCGACACGTCAGGCAATCTGCTGTTCTTCCCCGATGCCAAGAGCACCAAGGGCCTGCCGACCCTGGCCGGGTTGAGCCAGGAACAACCGTGGTTGAAGCCAGTCACCGACAGCCTGTCGAGCCAGCGCGCCGGCACGACGACGCTGTATCTCGAACACGACGCGCGCCTGGAGGGGCCGGCCTACGTCACGTTGGCCACCATGGAAGGCACCGGCTGGCGCATCGGGCTGGTCACGCCCGAGGCTCGCGTGGTCGGACTGGCGAACACACTGACCGGGCAGATCCTGCTGTTCCTCCTGCCGCTGCTGGGCATTCTGCTGGGGCTCGCCTGGCTGGCGGGCAAACGACTGCTCACCCAGATCGAGGAAACCACCACGCAAATCGAACGGCTCGGCCAAGGCGGTCAAGCTGGTGCTGAGCTGGAGATTCAGCGGTCGGATGAACTGGGTGCGCTGCGCCGCGCCGTTAACCATTACGCCGGCTCCTTGCGGACCATGCTGCGACAGATTGCCGATGAGTCGGTGTCCCTGGAAACCCAGGCCAACGAGCTGGCGCAACTGTCCAACGGCCTGGCGGAACGGGCAGAAGCACAACGCCAGGACAACACCCTGCTCGCCACCGCCATCACCGAAATGTCGGCCAGCGCCCATGAGGTCGCACGCAATACCACGGACTGCTCGGACACGGCGCGCAGCTCGCTGGCAGAGGCGCAGAAGAGTCAGCACCAGGTCAACCGCAACGGTGAATCCATCGAAAGCCTGGCGACCGACATCTCGGGCGCGGCCACCGCGATCACTCAGCTGGGGGAAGACATCGAGCGCGTCGGCAGCGTGCTGGAGGTCATCAAGTCGATCTCCCAACAGACGAACCTGTTGGCGCTCAACGCGGCCATCGAGGCTGCACGGGCCGGTGAACAAGGCCGGGGGTTTGCGGTGGTGGCCGATGAGGTGCGGACACTGGCAGGCCGTACCCAGACGTCTGCCAACGAGATCCAGGAGATGATCACTCAGCTGCGGCAGGCGTCGAATGCGGCCGTCACGACCATGCAGAACGGCGCCCAGCGCACCCGCGAGTCGGTGCAACAGGCTGTGGGCGTGTCCGCTACCTTGGGTACTACGGTGGGCAGTTTCGATGACATTGTTCAGCGCGCTCAACAGATCGCCGTCGCGGCCCAGGAGCAGAGTCATGTGACGCAGGAAATCAATGAGCTGGCGGTGCGTATCCATGCGGCCAGTGAGGAAGGGGCGCGGGATGCGAGTACTCTTCGGGAGCTGGGTAGGGGGATGCAGTCGATTTCGGCGCGTTTGGGGGGGTTGAGTCGGGGGGGCTGAGTAGGTTTTTGAGAGGTGGGTGGGCATTAGTTTCTTGGGGCTGGTGCTGGTCTGCCTACGCCCTCGCCTCTCACGAAGCAGGCATCGTTAGCAGGACGTACGGAGATGAGCCAGAAGGCATCCTTTTGCTCTCTACAGATAGAAAAAAACCGGCAGAAGCCGGTTTTTTTCACGCTACAGAATTACTCCCACTCGATTATTTATAGCCATATAAAATCCATATTTATCAATATGATATAAATCAATCAACCAAAAATGCCATGATTGATACGATACTTCGAACTCATTTCGAACTAAAGGTCCGGGCTTTTTCTTCAAGAACGGACTGGAAAGCACGGCGCTTAAGCATCTCGAGAGGTTTCAGATGCTCCGCACCTAGCATAAATCACGCGGATGGCGGCCCAACAGCATCTTCGACGGATCGCGCGAGTTCACGCTCGTGCCGTGGCAAACGGCGCTGGAGCGTCAGCTCGACAAGCCAGTCGCCGGCATCATGCGTGGCGACGGGATCACTGGCAGTTCCGTCGCCTTCGTGGCGGACCAACTATCGCTTGACTGCTCTTCGTTCTCCCGCATGCTATCTAATATTTGATAAAAGGGGGTTGGGGCGATGTTCGAAATTACTGGCGCACAAGTCGCCGACCTCAATGATGCTGATCTGCGGACACTCGTCGCACGTCTCGCTATGGCAGAATTGCGGGCGCAGGGCTGCCCCAGTTCGTCGGTAACGGCTGGCGGCAATCAGGATGCGGCCGATGGCGGACTTGACGTCCGGATCGAGTGCCCGTCCGCACTGCTGATCCCGGATTTCGTGCCGCGCCAGCACACAGGGTTTCAAGTGAAAAAGCCCGACATGCCGGCGAGCGCAATCCGTGATGAGATGCGTCCTGGCGGCGTACTACGGCCGGTCATCGCCGAACTCGCCGCTCGCTCTGGCGCCTACATCATCGTCAGCGCGCAAGGGTCAGTAGCAGACAAGCCGCTGAGCGATCGTCGCGATGCGATCCGGGCGCAACTCGACGATCTGCCTGAGTCCGGGCAGTTGCATAGCGACTTCTATGATCGCAACCGGCTGGCGACATGGGTCAATCACCATCCCGGAATTGCCGCCTGGGTCCGCACGCGGCTCGGCATCGGTATGTAGGGCTGGAGCAGCATCGGCGATTGGTGCGGCGTCGGCGTGAGCAAGGAGACATCCTATCTCTTCAACGATAAGGCCTGCCTAACCGATGAGCGAACGAGCGACCGCGAGCAACTCACCATCGGCGAGGGTATCGCCCGGCTTCGCGCCTCTCTGACCAAAGCTCGCCAATGTATCCGGTTGATCGGCTTGTCCGGTCTCGGAAAGACTCGTCTCGTGCAGGCACTGTTCGAGGATGGTGTGGGCGAGGTGCCGCTCGATCCGGGGCTCGCCGTTTATACCGACTATTCGGCGGAGACTGACCCGACCGCACGGGACATGGCGCGCCAGCTGGTGATCGCACGGCACCGTGCGATCCTGATCGTCGACAACTGTAACCCGGCGACGCACAGCGAATTGGCACACATCTGTTCGGAAGCGGGAAGCCAAGTCAGTCTCTTAACTGTCGAATATGATGTTCGCGACGACGAACCCGAGCGTACCGAGGTCTTTCGCTTACAATCAGCATCGTCCGAAATGGTAGAACTGTGGCTGGAAAAGACCTCCCCCAATGTGACGCAGGTCGACAGGCGAACCATATCAGAGTTCAGCGACGGCAACTTCCGCGTGGCGCGCGCTCTCGCCGACACGCTCGGAAAAGGCGAGACCCTGGGAAAGCTCAAGAGCCGCGACCTCTTCGGGCGGATTTTTCATCAGCGCAACGATCCTGATCGGGATCTGCTTTCCGCTGCCGAGGACCTTGCCCTGCTTTATTCGATCGATGGCGAGGATACCTCGGAAGGTGGTGAGCTTGCGCGGGTCGCCGCTATTCGCGGTGTTCCCGTAGCAAGGATATATGAGGCGCTGAATACGCTTCGACAGCGGGGAGTCGCGCAGTTGCGGGGACGGTGGCGCGCTATCCTGCCGCATGCGATCGCCAACCCGCTCGCCGGGTTCGCCCTTGAACGCATGCCGCCGGCCGATTTCGATCGCTTCTGCGCGTCGCTTACAACGCGGATGCAGAAGTCCCTTTCGCGCCGCCTCGGCTATCTGCACGACAGCGCCGAGGCGCGGGCCGCGGTCGAGCGTTGGCTCAGTGCCGACGGGCCACTCGGCGATCTTACGACACTGGGAAAAAACGGCCTTCAGATCATCGCCAACATCGCCCCGGTTGCACCCGATGCCGTGCTCGCGAGGATCGAGCGTGATATTGCCGGCCCAGATGGCGGCAAGATCATCGATCCGCAGTCGAGCAACCGGTGGCAATGGATACGGTTGATCAAGCTCCTCGCTTACGATCCGCCGCTGTTCGACCGCGCGGCAACCCTGCTTGCGCGGTTCCTTTCCGCTGAATCGCCCGACCACCACAACAACTCGGCTTCGGACATGTTCGCCGAGCTGTATCACCTGCACCTGTCCGGCACCAAGGCTTTACCAGATCAGCGGCGAGCGCTCATACGCCGATTCGCGCAATCGGGTGATCCGGCTTTGGCACGCTGCGCCGGCGTCGCACTCGGTGCGCTGCTGAAGGCGCACCATTTCAGTTCATCCAGCGACTTCGACTTCGGCGCCCGGCCACGGGACTATGGCTGGCACCCGCCGACCTATGGTGACATCTGGGCCTGGTACAACGGCGCGGTCGACCTGGCGGTCGAGCTATCGCCAATCATCGAAAACGTCAGGGACTACCTTGCTCACAGCGTAAGAACGCTGTGGCACTTCGGGGCCTGCCACGATGCGCTCGAGCAGGCAGCGATCCATTTTTCTTCCGAGCGACCTTGGATCGAGGGGTGGATTGGCTTTCGCAAAGCGCTGCGCTTCGAGGGCGACAAGATGCCGGATGAGGTGCGTACCCGTCTCGTTGCACTCATCGAACGCTTGAAACCCACCGATCTTCTTCATCAGGCCCGTGCAGTCGTACTGGGGCGCAGCAGTTACGGTTGGGATATGGTTGACGGCGACGCTGATGACAGCGACCTCATGAAACCGTATGAACGCGCTTCCCAGCAGGCGAAAGAAATCGGCACCGCACTCGCGAACACCCCGGAGACGCGAGTTGCCTTCATCGCCGAATTGCTCGTCGAACAAAATCCGCAGCGCGCCTATGAATGCGGCATTGGTCTCTCAGATGGTGCCGCCGATCTTGACGCGATGTGGTGTGAACTGTTGGATTTGTTCTCTGTAGCCAAGGCGGACAATCGGAATCCGACGGTGCTGGGCGGGTTCATCCATGGCGCGCACGCCAAGACTCCGACCTTTGCCAACGCTACGCTAGAGAATGTGATCCAGAATCCCGATCTTGCAGGAAGTCTGCCGTATCTTCAGGCGTGTGTTGCTATCGATACTCAAGGCATAGCGCGGCTTCGGCGTGCGATCAAAATTGGCGTCCTTTCGGCGTGGAATTTTCAAAGCATCGCCAATGGCAGTGTCGGGGAGTCTCCACCCGACGCACTTGGCCTGCTACTCATCGACATTAGCAATTTGGCCGACGGCGTCGAGATCGCGCTTGATTTGCTACACATGCATTTCTACTGCGATCGGAAAGAAGGCCGCCAATGTGCGCCATCCTTGATCGCTGTTGGCCGTGAGCTGCTACTGCGCGCTGACTTCAGAAAGAAGCAGTCGATGCGCGATTTTGGGCTGCATACCGTTATTAGGATCTGCTGCCCCGGACCCGATGGAGAGGCGACATTGCGGGAAATCTGCGCTCGTATCCGGACTGGACTAGAGACCGTCTATCTATCGTCCTACGATCTTGGTTATGTCTTGAAGGCGCTCTTCGAGACCCATCCCTTGATTGCACTCGATGAATTCCTGCTCCCCGAACTTAGGCCTAGAAATCAGGGACTGTTTGAGGAGGACTTCGGGTCTGGCACGCCGGTGGAAGATGTCAGCGCCGAGACCCTTGTTCAGTGGGCGAATATTGATCCGAATCGGCGCTATCCGCTGCTTGGCAAAAGCATCCCCATGTTCAAGCGGCGGCAGGGCGAAGAGGAAAATAGTGTCTACACACTTTTCTTGGAGATTTTGGACCACGCGCCAGACAAGCGGGCGTTCCTCGGTGACATCTGGTCGCGGCTGTATCCGCGCAGCTGGAGCGGCTCGCTAGCCGGTATCCTGGTTCGGCGTCGTGCGGCTATTACCACGCTGTATGAAAATGCTGAAAGCGAGGTTCGGCAATGGGTCACCGACATGCTGCCCGAACTCGAACGCTGGATCGAACATGAGAGCAAGCGCGATCAGGAAGGCGAGCAGAGTTTCGAATAGCCACTGATCCGCGCACCCCAGCGCGGCTCTGATGCCGATCGCGGTCTTCGCGGAATCGTAGGTTCTGTACGAAAAAAATGTCGCAAACACCGCGTGGTACAAGCCCGTGAAGCCATAGCAGCGTAGCTTTTTGCGAGCTTGTCCAAGCGCGTGACGATCCGACGATTCTCTTTCAGCCAGCCAAACATCCACTCAATAATGTTCCGCTGGCGGCACTTGGCCGGCCAAAAATCGGAGCAAACCAGACCGAGGTTTGCGCGCCATGGTATGCAACCGGATCACCGGTTGCATCCAGCAGCAGTCGTAGTGCCGAGGCAGGTTTTCGGCATCGTATCTCTTGTCAGCCACTAATCACCAGCTGCATTTATACGGTTGCCCTGGCTTGCCAGCAATTCTTGCAATTGCCTGCAACGGCTGAGCATGGGAGACATCACAGGCTTGTCTTGATGAAAGCCTGAAATGCAGTGGCACGCCATTGGCATTGCAAACCATATGAATCTTGGTGGTCAGACCGCCTCGACTACGTCCCGAAGCATGATCTAACGGTTCTTCAGGCCCCTTTTATTTCGACGCCTGAAGAGGCTCACGTTGCTCGTACTGCGGTAGAGTCGTTAATCCAGGTGTCCGAGTTGATCATTCCTTCCCGGTTCAGCCAGATGTGCGGACTCTCCAGCACTCGCTCAAGTGTGCCGTCGTCGCACCAGTCATGAAAGCGCTGATGCGGCGTCGACCAAGGCCCAAAGCATTCAGGCAGATCACGCCACAGAGCGGCAGAGCTTAGAATTCGCAGAATTCCGTGTAAAACCAAGCGATCATCGTTGCAAGGACTGCCCATTTCTGCTCTGAAAAACTAAGTCTTTAATCAGTATCCACTATGCATTAAAGAGTTCGTAACGCCTTGCCATCTGGGTTCCTACCAGCCATGGCATCAATTTTGGCCACAATGGCTTTTCGTACAAATCCTAAATGACGGTGTCAGTTAATAATGTTCAGCTGCCTTCCCATGGATTTATGACTGTGACACCTGCTGCCTCATAAGGAGCAGTATCACGTGAGGCCACGATAAACCCACGTGATGCAGCAATCGCTGCAATATAACCATCCGGCGTTGGGAATCCTCTTCCACGGGCTCTGGCAGTTACAGCCAACCCTGCATAGCAACGTGCAGCCTGTGTATCGAAGTTCAGCACTCGCCCTTTGAACAACCCCAGGAGACCTTCAAAGGCGTTGTCCAGCATATGTTTACGCTTGCCTGCTGGCAGTGCGGCAATTCCGAACGTCAACTCAGCAATGCTCACGCTGGAAAGATAAAGCGTGTCTGCGGCTTGTTCATTCAACCAATCCCGGACTTTTGGGTCTGGTATTGGCTTCATCGCCTCAGATACGACATTGGTGTCCAGGACGATCATTCAAACCTCATAGGTTCTGCTGGTGCGGTGTCGCGCACTTGATCAAGCACTGCAAAATCTTCATGGGTCAGGCCTACTTTCTTACCCAGCTCTGCCAATGCATCACCAAGACGCAAACGCTGATCAGGCTTCACCGCATTGGCCAAGATTTCCCGAATCTCTGCTTCTGCGCTACGGCCATGCTGAGCGGCCCGAACGCGAATGGCGCGGTGCACCTCATCAGGTACATTTCTTACCGTCAAGATTGCCATAGTCACACCTCAAAAAATGCATTCAATGACAGCAAAATACGATAGTGCAGTCAATTTGGCAAGGCCAGAACACTACCGCTCAGCACTTCGTTTTTAGCATGACAATCTCATTCATCACGCCATGGATAAGCGCTTAGTCGACCCCATGCTACGCAGGCTGCTTGCTCTGCCGGAAATGCCAGACGCACAATGCAAGAAGCCCGCAACGATGCGGGCTTCTTGATCACGCTAACAGAGCAGAATCACTCCCACTCAATCGTCGCCGGCGGCTTGCTCGACACGTCGTAGGTCACCCGCGAGATCCCTTCGATCTCGTTGATGATGCGCCCGCTGACCGTTTCCAGCAGCTCGTACGGCAGGTGTGCCCAACGGGCCGTCATGAAGTCCACGGTCTCTACCGCACGCAGAGCTACGACCCAGGCGTAGCGGCGGCCGTCGCCGACGACGCCGACCGAACGCACCGGCTGGAACACCACGAACGCCTGGCTGGTCTTGTGGTACCAGTCGGCCTTGCGCAGTTCTTCGATGAAGATGTGGTCGGCGCGACGCAGGATGTCGGCGTATTCCTTCTTCACTTCACCCAGGATGCGCACGCCCAGGCCTGGGCCCGGGAACGGGTGGCGGTAGACCATGTCGTACGGCAGGCCCAGTTCCAGGCCGATCTTGCGCACCTCGTCCTTGAACAGTTCACGCAGGGGTTCGACCAGCTTGAGGTTCATTTCCTCGGGCAGGCCGCCGACGTTGTGGTGGGACTTGATCACGTGGGCCTTGCCGCTCTTGGCGCCGGCCGACTCGATCACGTCGGGGTAGATGGTGCCCTGGGCCAGGAACTGGATGTTCTCGAGCTTGCTGGCTTCGGCATCGAAGATGTCGATGAAGGTGCGGCCGATGATCTTGCGCTTCTTCTCCGGGTCGGCTTCGCCGGCCAGGTTGTCGAGGAACTGGGCCTCGGCGTCGGCGCGGATCACCTTGACGCCCATGTTCTCCTTGAACATGGCCATGACCTGGTCGCCTTCGTGCAGGCGCAGCAGGCCGTTGTCGACAAATACGCAGGTCAGCTGGTCGCCGATGGCGCGGTGCAGCAGTGCGGCGACCACGGAGGAGTCGACACCGCCGGACAGGCCGAGCAGAACGTTGGCCGAACCGACTTGCTCACGCACCTGGGCGATGGCGTCTTCGACGATGTTGGACGGGGTCCACAGGGCTTCGCAGCCGCAGATGTCCTGGATGAAACGGGACAGGATGCGACCGCCTTGCTTGGTGTGGGTCACTTCCGGGTGGAACTGCACGCCGTAGTAGCCACGGGCATCGTCGAACATGCCGGCGATCGGGCAGCTCGGGGTGCTGGCCAGGACGTGGAAGTCGGCCGGCAGCTGGGTGACCTTGTCGCCGTGGCTCATCCAGACGTCGAGGCCCAGCACGCCGTCGGCGTCGATGTGGTCTTCGATGCCGTCGAGCAGGCGGCTCTTGCCGACCACGTCGACACGGGCGTAGCCGAACTCACGCAGCTCGGAACCTTCGACCTTGCCGCCCAGCTGTTCGGACATGGTCTGCATGCCGTAGCAGATGCCCAGCAGCGGGACGTTGAGGTCGAACACGGCCTGCGGCGCGCGCGGGCTGTTGGCTTCGTGGACCGACTCGGGGCCGCCGGCGAGGATGATGCCGCGCGGGTTGAATTCGCGGATCGCCTCGTCGGACATGTCGAACGGGTGCAGTTCGCAGTAGACACCGATCTCGCGCACGCGGCGGGCGATCAGTTGGGTGTACTGGGAACCGAAATCCAGGATCAGGATGCGGTGGGCGTGGATGTCGAGGGCCATGGGGAACTCTCTGGTGCAGCCGGGGCGTCGAGCCACGGGCCGCAAGTTGATCGGGGAAACAGGAAGAGCAGTTGCACGCGGTGAGCGGCTGGCTGCAAGCTGCTGTGCAAGCGCGGTGACTGCGCAATGCGCACTCACCGCCATACCTTCTCTTGGGGCTTACCGCTTACGGCGCGCCGCTCGAAGCGGGCCGTCAGCCTACGCGGTAGTTCGGCGCTTCCTTGGTGATCTGCACGTCGTGGACGTGCGACTCGGCCATGCCGGCACCGGTGATGCGCACGAACTCCGGACGGGTACGCATCTCGTCGATGTTGGCGCTGCCGGTGTAGCCCATGGACGAACGCAGGCCGCCCATCAGCTGGTGGATGATCGCCGCCAGGGCACCCTTGTAGGCGACACGGCCTTCGATACCTTCAGGGACCAGCTTCTCGGCGCCGGCCGAGGAGTCCTGGAAGTAACGGTCCGAGGAGCCTTGCGACTGGGCCATCGCGCCGAGCGAGCCCATGCCACGGTAGGCCTTGTAGGAACGGCCCTGGAACAGTTCGATCTCGCCTGGCGATTCTTCGGTACCGGCGAACATCGAACCCATCATCACGCACGAAGCGCCGGCCACGATGGCCTTGGACAGGTCACCGGAGAAGCGGATACCACCGTCGGCAATCAGCGGAACGCCCGTGCCTTCCAGCGCTTCGGCGACATTGGCGATGGCGCTGATCTGCGGCACGCCGACACCGGCGACGATGCGGGTGGTGCAGATCGAGCCTGGGCCGATACCGACCTTGACGGCATCGGCGCCTGCCTCGACCAGGGCCTTGGCAGCGGCACCGGTAGCGATGTTGCCGCCGATCACCTGCACCTGCGGGTAGGTTTCCTTGACCCAGCGCACGCGGTCGATCACGCCCTTGGAGTGACCGTGGGCGGTGTCCACCACCACCACGTCGACGCCAGCGGCGACCAGGGCAGCGACGCGCTCACCGGTGTCCTTGCCGGTGCCGACCGCGGCACCGACGCGCAGACGGCCTTGGTCGTCCTTGCTGGCCAGCGGGTAGGCCTTGGCCTTCTCGATGTCGGTGACGGTCATCATGCCCTTGAGGTTGAAGGCGGCATCGACGATCAGGACCTTTTCCAGACGGTGCTTGTGCAGCAGCTCGCGGACTTCTTCCTTATTGGCGCCTTCACGCACGGTGACCAGGCGATCCTTGGGCGTCATCACTTCGCGTACGGTGACGTCCAGGCGGCTCTCGAAGCGCACGTCACGGGAGGTGACGATGCCGACCAGGTCGCCGTTTTCCAGCACCGGCACGCCGGAGATGTTGTTCAGGCGGGTCAGTTCGAAGAGGTCGCGCACGGTGGCGTCGGCGTCGATGGTGATCGGGTCGGTGACCACGCCAGCCTCGAACTTCTTGACCTTGCGCACTTCGCTGGCCTGCTGTTCGATGGTCATGTTCTTGTGGATGATCCCGATGCCGCCTTCCTGGGCCATGGCGATGGCCAGGCGGGCTTCGGTCACGGTATCCATGGCGGCGGAGACCAGGGGGATGTTCAGCTCGATCCCGCGGGTCAGGCGGGTCTTGAGACTGACCTCGTTGGGCAGTACCTCGGAGTAGCCAGGTACAAGGAGAATGTCGTCGAAGGTCAGTGCTTCTTGGCTGATACGCAGCATCGCGGATGCTCCCGGGCGGGAAAAATGGAAGCGCGCCATTATACTCATGCCGGGGCCTTTGCTCAACGCGAAATGCCGAGTGGTGGGGCGCAAGGCTGACTTTTTATGTCAATCCCTGCGCGTGTGGATCGACTGCACCGATAGCCCCTCCCCCCCTCTACCGTCCCACGCTCACCACCGCCACCGGCTGGTCGAGCCAGTCGGCGAAGCTGTCGACGAAGGCCTGGGTGAACCCGGCCTCGCCCCAGCCGTTGAAGATGAAGCCCAGGTTGGAGAACGCACACGGCTGCAGGAACAGAAAGCCATTGATGTCGTCTTCGAAGCCGCACAGGGGGCAGGTGAAGTTGTCGCTCACCCCGGGCATCCATTCGTCCAGGCTGTCGAACAGCGGCTCGCCGACTTCGCGACGGCACTCCGGGCAGCCGGCCTCTTCGAGAAACCCATCGGTGGGGGTATAGATGCAGCGCTTGAGCACGACCTCCAGACCGTTGGCCTGCTCGCCGAACGGCAGCTTGTCGGGGTGCAGGGCGAACGTGCGAGCGCCCTCCGCCAGGGCATGGCCCATGCGGTTGCCGGTGCGACCGCAGGTGGTCAAGGCTTCTTCCACCACCTTCTCCCGCACCAGCCAGCGCAGGATGGCCCGGGCGCGGGCTTCGTGAAACGGCAGGGTGGACAGCTTGGGGACGATGATGCGTTGGGTGCTCATGGGCGGGTGAACCTGGACTGCAAGGGTGGCCTCATTCTAGCGCCTGCCCGGAGACCGAGATAGCGACCGCGCAGCGCACGGCCCGGTTCACCTTACCTGCCTGTACCCTGCAGTCCAGCCTGCAGCTTCTGACGCTCAGGTCTTGTAGCGCTCTACCAGCGCATAGAGAATCGCTGCCGTCTCGGCATCCAGCACGCCCCGATAGTCGCCAGGGCGGAAGTGCAGCTGGAAGGCCCGGAGCAGCGAACGCATCTGACTGGCATTTGGTTGCGCCGGAACGTCATAGCCATAGGTGCGCAAGTGGGCCTGGACCTCCCTGTCGGAAGGCAGGGCGCGCGTGAACTGGTCGAGAAAGTGCGCCTTGCGGGCGTCCTCGTACCAGGCCCCGATACCCGCCTGGTGCAGACGTTGCCAGGGGAACGCCGCGCCCGGGTCGCTCTTGCGGCCGACGGCAATATCGCTATGGCCGATCACGTGCGTCGGCGTGATGTCCGGATACCGCCGCAGAATGTCCTGGCTCAACTGGATCAGCGCGTCGATCTGCTCGGGGTGATAGGCCGGGAAGGTGAACTGGCCATCGCTCACCGAGGCTTCGTTGACCAGTTCGATGCCGATCGCCGTGTCATTCAGGTTGCTGCGCCCGGCCCATGTGCTGACGCCCGCGTGCCACGCCCGCTCCTGCTCGTCGACCAGGTTGAAGATGCGCACCTGATCGAAGCCTGCGCGCTGGTAGGTAGGGTCGTCGGGGGTCGGCAGCAGATAGTGCGCACTGACGGCGTTGCCCTTGACCAGGGCATTGATCGAGCCGTTGAAGTTGAGCGCAGTGTAATGGAAGACCAGAAACCGCACGCGTCGGTTGAAGGCCGTCGAGCGATAAGTGGTGGAATCGATCTCGTACATGGGCACCTCCCAGGGACTGTAAGCACCCAGGCTAGAACCCTGCCTGCGAATGGATAAGCCGCCGATTTCGCCGTGTACGGTAAGACGCTTCCCGACGACACCCTGCCGGTGCATCCGACCGGCTTGTCCTTTATGATGCCTGCATGATCAGAGACCCTTTCGAACGACTCGGCCTGGACCGCGAGGTCCTCACCGTCAGCCAGCTCAACGGCCGCGCACGCGTGCTGCTCGAGGATGTGTTCCGTGCCGTCTGGGTGGAGGGCGAGATCTCCAACCTTGCCCGGCCTGCCTCGGGGCATCTTTATTTCACGCTCAAGGACAGCGGTGCTCAGGTACGCTGTGCGCTGTTCCGGCAGAACGCCGCACGGGTGCGCCAGGCGCTGCGTGACGGCCTGGCGGTACGCGTGCGCGGCAAGGTCTCGTTGTTCGAGGGCCGTGGCGACTACCAACTGATCGTCGATACGCTCGAGCCCGCCGGCGATGGGGCCCTGCGCCTGGCCTTCGAAGCCTTGAAGGACAAGCTGGGGGCCGAAGGGCTGTTCAGCGTCGAGCGCAAACGTCCCCTGCCTGCCCACCCACGGCGCATCGGTATCATCACCTCCCCCACCGGCGCCGTGATCCGCGACATCATCAGCGTGTTCGGTCGGCGCGCTCCGCAGGTCGAGCTGAACCTGATTCCCACGGCGGTCCAGGGCCGCGAGGCCATCGGCCAGATCGTCAAGGCGCTGCAGCGAGCCGATGTGCAGGGCTTCGATGCCCTGATCCTGGCCCGTGGCGGCGGTTCGCTGGAAGACCTCTGGTGCTTCAACGAAGAGGTCGTCGCCCGCGCCATCGCCGCCTGTACCACGCCCATCGTCAGCGCCGTGGGCCATGAGACGGATGTCTCGATCAGTGACTTCGTGGCCGATGTGCGCGCACCGACCCCGTCGGCGGCGGCCGAACTGCTGGCCCCCGACAGCAGCGGGCTGCGCCAGACCCTCGAGAGCCTGGAGCGACGCCTGCTGATGCGCATGCGTAACCGTCTGGCCCACGATCGCCTGCGGCTGGAGGGCCTGTCACGGCGCCTGCGCCATCCGGGCGAGCGTCTGCGCCAGCAGGCCCAGCGCCTGGATGACCTGGACATGCGCCTGCGCCGGGCCTTCACGCTGCACATGCGCCAGCACCAGCAACACCTGGAGCGGCTGCAGGCACGCCTGGGCGCGCAGCATCCGGGGCGCACGCTGACCTTGCTTGGCCACCGCCTGGACGCCCTGGCCGAGCGCCTGCCGCGGGCCATGCGCGACCTGCTCAAGGACCGCCGCCAGCGGCTCCAGTCCCAGGTGCAGACCCTGCAGGTGGTCAGCCCGCTGGCGACCCTCGCGCGCGGTTACAGCATCCTGCTCGATGAAAAGGGCCATGCCATCCGCAGCGCTGCCGACACCCACACCGGCCAGCGCCTGACCGCTCGCCTGAACGATGGCGAATTGAAGGTGCGCGTCGAAGACAACCACCAGACGCCCGTCACCCTCTCCCTTCTGGACTGACCCATGCCAAGGCTCATCGCCCCCCTGCTCGCCCTTATCCTGCTGTTGGTCGGCACCTGTGCCCAGGCCAGCTACATCACCCGCCAGCTGAACAAGCCGGTGCCGGGCGGCGTGGCGGTGGTCGACCTGGGCCCTTCGGCACAGGCGCCCAGCGCGCGCTTTGAGGGCAAACCCGTGCTGGTGGTGAAGGAGCAGGAGACCTGGCTGGCAATCGTCGGCATCCCCCTGACCCGCAAGCCGGGTCAGGCGGTGGTGACGCAAGGCTCGCGCAGCCTGCCGTTCACGGTCGGTAACAAGAAGTACCCCGAACAGCACATCACCCTGAAGAACAAGCGCCAGGTCAACCCGGAGCCCAACGACCTCAAGCGGATCGAGCGCGAGCTGGCCGAGCAGACCACCGCCTACCGCAGCTTCAGCCCGGTCCTGCCGAGCAACCTGCTGCTGGACAAGCCGGTCAACGGCCCCTTGTCGAGCAAGTTCGGCGTACGCCGTTTCTTCAATGGCGAAGAGCGCAACCCCCATGCCGGTCTGGATTTCGCGGTGCCGGCGGGCACGCCGATCAAGACACCGGCCAATGGCAAGGTGATTCTTATCGGTGATTACTTCTTCAACGGCCAGACGGTGTTCGTCGATCACGGCCAGGGGTTCATCAGCATGTTCTGCCATCTGTCGCGCATCGACGTGAAGAAAGGCCAGGACCTGCGTCGCGGCGAGGTAGTCGGCCGGGTCGGCTCGACGGGGCGCGCCACGGGGCCGCACATGCACTGGAACGTGAGCCTGAACGATGCACGGGTGGACCCGGCGATCTTCATCGGGGCGTTCCAGCCCTGAGGTCTCGAATGTCGCGAAAAGGACTGGCGGTGGTGTGAAAGCGTTCGAGGGCCTGCCGAAGGGAAGTCGTTGACTTCACAGGCTCTACAGACCCGATGCCGGCCAAGCGGCCCTTGCAGGAAGCCATGGCGAGGCGACTGACGCCATCGCGGGCAAGCCCGCTCCCACAACACGGTAGCCTGACGAATCAGCGAATCCTGAGCCGCCAGCCAGCATGACTTCGGGCACGAAAATCTTTGCGCAATAAAAATTACAATTTCCTAACAAACAAGCCTGACAACTTGGCCCCATGAAGGCTTTCAGGCCATTCCTATCAATTTTCTTGCGATGCTTGCCATTCCCTGCGCCTGTGGTTAGGGTTGGATGCATGATTACTCCACTCACCCTCATCCTGCTCCGCCAGCATCGCAGCCTTTCCCTGGTCAGCGCACGACTATCGGGTTGAGCCGCGTTACCTCGCTTTCGACCGGTTATCGTCTGGCAGGCCCGATCACGGCCGCTCATTAAAGGATTGCACCATGTCCATGCTCAAAGACCCTTCTCGCAAGTACCACGCGTTCCCGACCATCGACCTGCCCGATCGCACCTGGCCGTCGAAGACCATCACCCAGGCACCGATCTGGTGCAGTTCCGACCTGCGTGATGGCAACCAGTCGTTGATCGAACCGATGGACTCGGCGAAGAAGCTGCGTTTCTGGCAGACCCTGGTGCAAGTGGGCGTGAAGGAAATCGAAGCCTCTTTCCCCTCCGCCTCGCAGACCGACTTCGACTTCGTGCGCACGCTGATCGAAGACGGGCACATCCCGGACGACACCACCATCCAGGTACTCACCCAGGCCCGTGAAGACCTGATCGCGCGGACCTTCGAATCCCTGCGCGGCGCCAAGCAGGCCATCGTGCACCTGTACAACGCCACCTGCCCGTCCTTCCGCCGCATAGTCTTCAACCAGGACAAGCAAGGCGTCAAGGAGATCGCGGTCAACGCTGCCAAGCTGTTCGTCAAGTACGCCGCGCAGCAACCCGAGACCCGCTGGACGTTCCAGTACTCGCCAGAGACCTTCAGCGCCACCGAACTGGAGTTCGCCAAGGAAGTCTGCGACGCGGTGATCGAGGTGTGGAACCCGACGCCCGAGCACAAAATCATCCTGAACCTGCCGGCCACCGTCGAAGTGGCGACGCCCAACGTCTACGCCGACCAGATCGAATGGTTCTGCCGCAACGTCAACCGCCGCGACAGCGTGATCATCAGCCTGCACACCCACAACGACCGCGGCACCGGCATCGCCGCCACCGAACTGGGCCTGATGGCCGGTGCCGACCGTGCCGAAGGCTGCCTGTTCGGCAACGGCGAGCGCACCGGCAACGTCGACCTGGTGACCCTGGCCCTGAACCTCTACACCCAGGGCATCGACCCACAACTGGACTTCTCGGACATCGACGGCGTGCGCAAGGTCGTCGAGGAGTGCAACCAGTTGCCCGTTCACCCACGCCATCCTTACGTGGGCGACCTGGTCCACACCGCCTTCTCCGGCTCGCACCAGGACGCCATCCGCAAAGGCATGAGCAAGCAGCAGGACGGCGAGCGCTGGGAAGTGCCTTACCTGCCGATCGACCCGGCCGACATCGGTCGCAGCTACGAGGCGGTGATCCGCGTCAACAGCCAGTCCGGCAAAGGCGGCATCACCTACCTGCTCGAGCAGGAATACGGCATCAGCCTGCCGCGCCGCATGCAGATCGAATTCAGCCAGGTGGTGCAGGGCGAAACCGACCGTCTGGGCCTGGAAATGACGGCCCAGCAGATCTACAGCCTGCTGCAGAAGGAATACCTGCAAGCCAACACGCCCTACGCGCTGGTCAGCCACCGCCTGCGGGAAGAGAACGGCCACAGCGCCGTGGAAGTGGACGTCGCAGGTGAAGGCGAAACCACCCTGAAATGGTCCGGCAAGGGCAATGGCGCCCTGGAGGCCCTGGTCGCCGGTTTGCCGGTGGCCGTCGAGATCATGGACTACAACGAGCACGCCATTGGCGCGGGCACCCACGCCAAGGCCGCCGCCTACATCGAACTGCGCGTAGCGGGTGGGCGTCCGGTGCACGGTGTGGGCATCGACGAGAACATCACCACCGCCAGCTTCAAGGCGCTGTTCAGCGCATTGAACCGCTCGCTGAGCCAGCAGCAGGCCAAGGCGGCCTGAGTCATCGCCCCATGAAAAAGCCCGCATCCTGGATGCGGGCTTTTCCGTTTCTGGCTGCTCGAACGCGTGGGATTCCGTAAGCGCCCTGCAGATCGAGCGCTCGACCCCGTACCCTCAGTCGAACAGGGCCATCGCCTCGGCACTGCACTCGGTGATGCGACCCCAGTCACCGTTCTTGATCCAGCTGCTGTCGAGCATCCAGGTGCCGCCCACGCACATGACGTTGGGCAGGGCCATGTAATGGCGTGCATTGCTGGCATTCACGCCGCCCGTGGGGCAGAAGCGAATGTCGCCGAAGGGGCCGGCGAAGGCCTTGATGGCGGCGACGCCACCGGAGATTTCGGCCGGGAACAGCTTGAAGCGACGGTAGCCCAGTGCATAGCCCGCCATGATCTCCGAAGGCGTGCTGATACCGGGCAGCAGCGGAATATCGCCCTCGACCCCGGCCTTGAGCAGGTCCGGCGTGATGCCGGGGGTCACCACGAACTGCGCGCCGGCCGCCTGCACGGCAGCGAACATTTTGCAATCGAGCACGGTGCCAGCACCCACGCACAGCTCGGGCCGCTGCTCGCGCAGCACTTCGATGGCCTTGAGGCCATGTTCTGAGCGCAAGGTCACTTCGAGCGTACGAATGCCGCCCTCGGCCAGGGCGTCGGCCAGCGGCAGGATGTCCTGTTCGCGGGCGATGGTGATGACCGGCAAGATGCGGGCACGCTCGCACAGGGCGTCGATGCGCGCCATCTTTTCGGGCATGGTCAGCAGAGGCTGGGGACGTTCAAGCGTGGGCATGGCTGGGGATCCTTGGCTCATGGGCACCAGTACAGATGCAACGGGTCCTGAAGAAACGCGCGGATGGGCATCGACACGGCATCGTCGCCGGCCAGTGCCTCGCGCAGGGTCGCGAGCTTGCCCTGCCCTTGCACGGACAAGGCCGTGAAGGCGGCAGTGGCCAGCAGCGCGCGGGTCATGCTCAAGCGTTGGTGGGGGACACTGGGCGCAAGCATCGGCAGGCAGCGGTGCTCACCGGTGCGCTGCAGCCCGGCGCGTACCTGCGGGCTGGCCGGGAACAGCGAAGCGGTATGACCGTCGTCGCCCATGCCAAGGACCAGTACATCGATCGGCGGCAGATCGACCAGGGCGCGGTCGGCCGCCTCGGCAGCGGCGTCCAGGGTGTCAGCCGCCCGGTACAGGCCCACGAAGCGTGCCTTGGCCGCCTCCCCCTTGAGCAGATGCCGGCGCAGCAGCCCGGCATTGCTGTCGGCGTGTTCCACCGGCACCCAACGCTCGTCGGCCAGGCTCACCACCACCTTGGACCAGTCCAGCGACTGACCGGACAAGACCTCGAGAAACGGTACCGGGCTGCGACCGCCGGACAGCACCACGGTCGCCTGCCCCTTGGCTTCGATGGCCTGACGCAGCCGCTCGGCCACGTCCTGGGCCAGGCCGGTGGCCAGGGCGCTGGCCTCGGTGAACGTATGTGCCTGCACGTTGGCCGGCAGTTGCAGTTCAGATATCGCCATACCATGACCTCCCATCGCGTGTAATCAGGGCGACCGCACTCATCGGCCCCCAGGAACCGGCCGCATAGGGCCGGGGTGTGTCGCCCGCCTGCTGCCAGCCGGCGATCAGCTGGTCACACCATGTCCAGGCGTGCTCGATCTCGTCCTTGCGCACGAACAGGTTCTGGTTGCCGCGCATCACTTCCAGCAACAACCGTTCGTAGGCATCGGGAATGCGGGCACTGCGGCGCCAGGTGTCGGAGAAGTGCAGCTGCAGCAGGTCGCTGCGCAGGTGCATGCCTTTGTCCAGGCCCTGCTCCTTGGTCATCACCCGCAAGGAAATGCCCTCGTCCGGTTGCAGGCGAATGACCAGCTTGTTGCCGATCTGCAGGCGCTGCTCCGGGGCGAAGATGTAGTGCGTCGGTTCCTTGAAGTGAATGACGATCTGCGACAGCTTTTGCGGCATGCGCTTGCCGGTGCGCAAATAGAACGGCACCCCTGACCAGCGCCAGTTGCGGATGTCGGCGCGCAGGGCGACGAAGGTTTCGGTGTCGCTCTGGCTGTTGGCATTGTCCTCGTCCAGGTATCCCGGCACGGGCTGGCCGTCGCTGTGTCCGGCGATGTACTGCCCACGTACCACGCGGCTGCCCAGCCCCTCGCCGGTGATCGGCGCCAGGGCCTTGAGCACCTTGACCTTCTCGTCACGGATGCTGTCGGCCGAGAGATCGCCCGGCGGGTCCATGGCGATCAGGCACAGCAGCTGCAGCAGGTGGTTCTGGATCATGTCGCGCAGTTGCCCGGCCTTGTCGAAATAGCCCCAGCGGCCTTCGATGCCGACTTTCTCCGCCACGGTGATTTCCACGTGGGAGATGGAGTTCTGGTTCCACTGGGTCTCGAACAGGCTGTTGGCAAAGCGCAGGGCAATGAGGTTCTGCACGGTCTCCTTGCCCAGGTAATGGTCGATGCGGTAGACGCGGTTCTCCGGGAAGTACCGGGCCACGGCATCGTTCACCCGGCGCGACGACTCCAGGTCATGGCCGATGGGCTTTTCCAGGACCACGCGGGTGCGCTCGGCGAGGCCGACCCCGTCAAGGTGCTCGCAGATAGCGCCGTATACGGCGGCGGCGGTGGCGAAGTAGGCGATCAGGGGTTGCTCGGGCGTGACCGTGTCGGCCAGGCGCCGGTAGCCCTCGCGCTCGAGAAAATCCAGGTGCAGGTAGGTGATGCGGGCCATGAAGCCCTGCACGGCGGTCTCGTCCACATCGGTGGCAGGCAGGTAGCGGCGCAGGTGACTTTCGATCGACGCCAGGTGCGCGTCGTCGCTGCCCGCCTCGCGTGCCAGGGCCAGCAACCGGGTATCCGGGTGCAGCAGGCCTGCCCGATCAAGCTGGTACAACGCCGGGAACAGCTTGCGCAGCGCCAGATCGCCAAGGGCGCCGAACAGGCCGAAGGTACAAGGTTCTACGTTGATCGCAGGCATGATGTTGGGTTCTTTCATAAATTGACCCTAGGAATACCGGTTCATTGGCTTTTTTTCAAGGGAATATGTAGTAATAAACACAACATTTTCGAGCGCCGCGTGTGTACAGGTGGTGCACGCATGACGGCTGCAAGTACGATAGACCTCACAAACGGCCCGCTGCTTCGCCAGTCGGTCGCCTCTCGACTCAAGGACACCCCATGGACCGTGTGCGAAATCTCCTGGAACAGATCCAGGGACGCCTCGAGGAACTGAACAAGGCCGAACGCAAGGTGGCCGAAGTCATCCTGCTCAACCCCCAGCAAGCCACGCGCTTCAGCATCGCGGCGCTGGCCCAGGCGGCGAAGGTCAGCGAACCGACCGTCAACCGTTTCTGCCGCTCCTTCGGCGTCAGCGGCTACCCCGAACTCAAGCTGCAACTGGCCCAGAGCCTGGCCAGCGGCGCGGCCTACGTGAGCCGTGCGGTCGCCGAGGACGACGATCCGGCGGCCTACACGCAGAAGATCTTCGGCAGCGCCATCGCGTCGCTGGACAGCGCCTGCCAGCAGCTCGACCCGCAGCAGGTCAGCCGTGCGGTGGACATGATGATCCAGGCGCGGCAGATCCATTTCTTCGGCCTGGGTGCTTCGGCGCCGGTGGCCCTGGATGCCCAGCACAAGTTCTTCCGCTTCAACCTGGCGGTCTCCGCCCACGCTGACGTGCTGATGCAGCGAATGCTGGCTTCAGTGGCGCACACGGGGGATCTGTTCGTGATCATTTCCTACACCGGCCGCACGCGCGAGCTGGTGGACGTGGCACGGCTCGCCCGGGAAAACGGCGCCTCGGTGCTTGGCCTGACCGCGGCCGGTTCGCCGCTGTCCCAGGCCTGCAGCCTGAGCCTGCACATCCCGCTGCCCGAAGACACCGACATCTACATGCCGATGACCTCGCGCATCATCCAGCTGACCGTGCTCGATGTGCTGGCCACCGGCATGACCCTGCGCCGTGGCGTGGATTTCCAGCCACACCTGCGCAAGATCAAGGAAAGCCTCAACGCCAGTCGCTACCCCGTCGAGGATAGCGACCTTGGCTGAAAGGTCACTCAGAAGGTCGAGGAGACCTTCAGGCCCATGACCCAGGCGTCATCGACCTGGCTGACACCGCCGGGACGCTTGATGAACTGCACGTTGGGGCGCACGGTCAGCCAATCGGTGACGTGCACGCCATAGTAGAGTTCGGCGTCGTATTCGCTGCCGCGCAGCGGCACGAACCCGGGGTTGTCGTAGTCGTCGATGCCACTGAGGGTGTTGAGCAGCGTGGCCCGCTTGCGCACATCCTCGTTGACATGGATGCGGGCCACGCCCAGACCGATCACGTCCTTGGGACGGGCATCGAAGGCGCCGGTATAGAGCACGCCGAGCTGCTGGTAGTTGTCGATCAGGTTGGTCGACTTGTCGTGCACGGTGGCGTTGGCGAACACGCTCAGGCCACGGCTGGCGTCCGACGCCCGGGAGGTCAGCTGCTGCTGTGCGACCAACCACGCCCCGTGCTTGCTGCCATGGGACTTGAAGGCCTTGCCGGTGAGCGCCTGCTCCTGACCGTCGACGTCCTTGTGCAGATCGTCCGCCGACGCGCTGCTGCGGTAGTAGCCCAGGCGGTACTCGCCCGGCAACCCACCCGGACGCGGGGACCAGATCAGTTCGACCGGCACGATCGTGCCGCGACTGCCGCTGCCGCTCAGCTTGAAGCCGTTGCCGGTTTCGAGGTTGGACGGGTTCTGCTCGAACACCCCTACCTGTACCGCCAGCTCGGGCGAGACGTTGTACTTCAGGCGCCCGCCCCACTGGCTCACGGGCCAGTTGTACCAGATGTCGCCGACCCAGTTGCCGACCTGGGAGCCGCACAGCGCCAAGTTCTGGAACTCGCACGGGAAGCTGTTGAACTCCTCGCCTGGCCCGTAGCGCCCGACCTTGAGGTCCAGGGCGCCGTCCAGGTAGGTCTGGCGGAACCACATCTGCGTCAGACGCCAGGTCTGGCCACGCCCCCACACTTCCTGCACCGAGCTCAAGTGGCCCGCGCGCGGATCGCCGATGCGGTCATTGGACAGGTTGCGCCCGCTGCGCTCGGTGACGGCGATCTTGAACTCGGCATTCTGCCAGCCCAGCATCTTGTCCAGGTCCGTCAGCAGGCCGAAGGCGAACTGGTCGCTGTAGCGTGCCGTGCGGTCATGGTCGTAACCGCCATGCACGTTGGTCGCTGCCTCGCCCACGTACTGCAGGCTGAAGTTGTACCCCTTCTCGATCAACTCGGTGCGGGTGCCGCCCCAATCCCCGCTCATCCAGGGTGAATCCGTCGCGAACGGTTCGAATGCCTGAGCTTCGCCGCTGGCGATGATGCCCAGCAGACCCAGCGCTCCCAGCGCCCCCATGCGTTTGCACTGCTCCATGATGTGTTTCCTCTTCTTGTTATGGGTATCCCAACGCGTATCAGCAGCCCTGTTGCACCGGGGCCGCGCCCTGCTCGGTCGACAGCTCGGGCGAATGGCGCAAGCGCTCGCCGGTGACGCTGTCGAACAGCAATACCTTGCTGGCGTCGAGCGCCAGGTCCAGGTCATCGCCCGCCTGACAGGCCACATCCGGCGCCAGGCGACAGCAGACCTTGGTGTCATTGAGCGTGACGAATGCCAGCAGGTCCGGGCCTGTGGGCTCGGTGACCTGGACGCGCGCGCGAATGCCGGGCAAGGCAGTGCCCTGTCCCAGGCTGGTGCTGATCTGTTCTGGGCGGATACCCAAGGTGACCGTTCGTTCTCGTAGTTCGGGCGTCATGCGCCCAAGTGGCAATTCGTGCAGCCCCTGGCCACTGTCCAACCTCGCCAACGCCAGACCGTCGCGCTCGTGCAAGGTCGCAGGAATGAAGTTCATCGGCGGCGAGCCGATGAAGCTGGCCACGAACAGGTTGGCAGGGTTGGTATAAATGTCGCGGGGCGTGCCGAACTGCTGGATGATACCATCCTTCATCACCGCCACCTTGTCGCCCAGTGTCATCGCCTCGATCTGGTCGTGGGTCACGTAGACGGTGGTGGTCCTGAGCCGCTGGTGCATCAGCTTGATCTCGGTGCGCATCTCCACCCGCAGCTTGGCATCCAGGTTCGACAGCGGTTCGTCGAACAGGTAGATCTTCGGCCGGCGGGCCAGGGCCCGGCCCATGGCCACTCGCTGCTGCTGGCCGCCCGACAGCTGGCCGGGCTTGCGGGCCAGGAGGTGTTCGATCTGCAGCAGCCGTGCGACCCGGTCCACCTCGGCGTCGATCTCGGCCTTGGGCATCTTGCGGATCTTCAGGCCGAAGGCAATGTTGTCGCGCACGCTCATGGTCGGGTACAGCGCGTAGGACTGGAAGACCATCGCGATGTCGCGGTCCTTGGGGCTCATGCCGCTGATGTCGGCGCCGTCGACCAGGATGGCGCCACCGCTGATGTCCTCGAGCCCGGCGATGCAGTTCATCAGGGTCGACTTGCCGCAGCCGGAGGGGCCGACCAGGATCAGGAACTCGCCGGAGTCGATCGCCAGATCGATCGCCTTGAGCGTGTCCGGCAGGCCGCTACCGTAGTGTTTGTTGACGTTGCGTAATTCGAGCCGTGCCATGTCTCACCCCTTGACCGCGCCGGCGGTGAGGCCGCGCAGGAAATATTTGCCAGCCACGACGTAGACCAGCAGGGTCGGTAACCCGGCGATCAGTGCCGCTGCCATGTCGACGTTGTATTCCTTGACCCCGGTGCTGGTGTTGACCAGGTTGTTCAAGGCCACGGTGATCGGTTGCGCATCGCCGCTGGCGAACACCACGCCGAACAGGAAGTCGTTCCAGATCTGGGTGAACTGCCAGATCAGGCACACCATGATGATCGGCAACGACATCGGCAGCAGGATGCGCGTGAAGATGGTGAAGAACCCCGCGCCATCCAGCCGCGCTGCCTGCACCAGCGCCAGCGGCACGCTGCAGTAGTAGTTGCGGAAGAACAGGGTGGTGAAGGCCAGGCCGTAGACCACGTGCACCAGCACCAGGCCGAGCGTGCTGCTGGCCAGGCCCAGCTTGCCGAGGGTGAAGGACGCCGGCAGCAGGACGGTCTGGAACGGCAGGAAGCAGCCGAACAGCAGCAGGCCGAAGAACACCTGCGAGCCACGAAAGCGCCACATCGACAGCACGTAGCCGTTCAGGGCACCGACCAGCGTGGAGATCAGCACGGCAGGCACGGTGATCTTCACCGAGTTCCAGAAGTGCCCGTTCACCGCGTCCCAGGCTTTCAGCCAGCCGATCCCGGTGATCACGTCGGGCCAGCTCAGCAGGTTGCCGGTGCGGATGTCCTCGGGCGACTTGACGCTGGTCAGCAGCATCACCACCAAGGGGATCAGGTAGAGGGCGCAGGCCGCCAGCAAGGTGGCATGGATGGCCAGGCGGCTGGGGGCGTACCAGCGAAGACTAGTCATGGCGCTTGTTCCTGAGTTCGGAGTACAGATACGGCACGAGGATGGCCAGGATCGCGGCGAGCATCAGGATCGCGCTGGCCGAACCCATGCCCATCTGCCCGCGGCTGAAGGTGAACGAGTACATGAACATTGCCGGCAGGTCCGAGGCGTAGCCCGGCCCGCCTGCGGTCATCGCCGCCACCAGGTCGAAACTCTTGATGGCGATGTGCGCCAGGATCATCACCGCGCTGAAGAACACCGGGCGCAGGCTCGGCAGGACGATGCGCAGGTAGATGCGTGGCAGGCTGGCACCATCGATCTGCGCTGCGCGCACGATCGAGGGGTCGACACCGCGCAAGCCGGCCAGGAACAGCGCCATGACGAAACCCGACGCCTGCCAGACCGCGGCGATCACCAGGCAGTAGATGACCCGGTCCGGGTCGACCAGCCAGTCGAAGCGAAAGCCTTCCCAGCCCCAGTCGCGCAGCAGCTTGTCCAGGCCCAGGCCTGGGTTGAGCAACCACTGCCAGGCGGTGCCGGTGACGATCATCGACAGCGCCATGGGATAGAGGTACACCGTGCGGATGAACCCTTCCCGGCGGATGCGCTGGTCCAGCAGCACGGCCAGGACCACGCCGATCACCAGGCTGATGCCGATGAACAGGCTGCCGAACACCAGCAGGTTCTTGCTGGCGACCCACCAACGGTCGTTGCCCAGCAACTTGATGTACTGCTCGAACCCTGCCCACCGGTAGTTGGGCATGAAGGTCGAGCGGGTGAAGGACAACACCAGTGTCCAGAGGATGTAACCGTAAAAGCCCACCAGGACGATCAGCATGCTGGGCGCCAGCACCAGTTTCGGTAGCCAGCGCTGCAACGCGTCCAGGGGTGCGGCCCGCGACGGGGCGGCGACTGTGGTCATGCTCGGATCTCCAGAAACGAGAGGCAGGGTGCGCGGCGTCAAGCCGTCACGCACCCGTCACGCGAACGCGTCAGCGCGCGGCCTTGATCGCCGCGTTCAGCTGCTGAGCGGCCTTGGCCGGGTCGGCCTTGGGATCGTTCATGAAGTTGGTGACCACATCGAAGATGGCGCCCTGCACGGCCAGCGAGGAGGCCATGTTGTGCGCCATGCTCGGCTGCAGGCCATCGCCCTGCTCGGCCTGCTTGAAGTCCTTGGAGGACTGCTGGGTGCAGGCGTCGAAGGCGTCCATGGCCATGTCCTGGCGCACCGGCAACGAACCCTTGGCCTGGTTGAAGGCGGTCTGGAAGGCAGGTTCCAGGGCGACCTTGGCCAGGTCGTTCTGCGCGGCGATGTCTTTGTCGTTCTTGAGCTGGAACATGGCCAGCGAATCGATGTTGTAGGTGAAGCTGCCCTGGGTGCCGGGGAACGGTACGCACTGATAGTCCTTGCCCGCTACCTTGCCGGCGGCGGTCCACTCGCTCTTGGCCCAGTCGCCCATGATCTGCATGCCGGCCTTGCCGTTGATGACCTCGGCGGCGGCGATGTTCCAGTCACGCCCGGCGCGGTTCGGGTCCATGTAGGTGCCGAGCCGTTGCAGGACGCTGAAGGCCTTGACCATGTCCGGACCGGTTAGGGTCTCGGGGTCGAGATCGACGAATGCACGGTGGTAGCCGACCGGCCCCAGCACACTCAGCACCACGTCTTCGAATACCGTGCTGTCCTGCCAGGGTTGGCCGCCGTGGGCCAGCGGCTGGAAGCCGGCGGCCTTGAGCTTGTCGGCGGCGACGAACAGTTCGTCGAGGGTGGTCGGCACGCTGGCGCCGGCCTTTTCGAAGACGGCCGGGTTGATCCACAGCCAGTTGGCCCGGTGGATGTTCACCGGCACGGCCACGTAGTGACCGTCGTACTTCATGATGCCGGCGACCTTGGCCGGCAGCAGCGCGTCCCACTGGTTGGCCTTGGCGACCTCGTCCAGGTTGGTGAGCAGGCCAAGGGCGCCCCACTCCTGGATGTCCGGCCCCTTGATCTGGGCGGCGGCAGGCGGGTTGCCGGCGACCGCGCGGGTCTTGAGCACGGTCATGGCCGCCGCACCACCGCCACCGGCGACGGCATTGTCCTTCCAGGTGAAACCATCCTTGACGATCTGGTCCTTGAGGGTCTTGACGGCGGCGGCTTCACCGCCAGAAGTCCACCAGTGCAGCACCTCGACGGTGCCCTGGTCGTCGGCGAAGGCCGCCAGAGGCATCAGCGAAGCGAGGGAAATGGCAGCAGCGATACGAGTGAACGTAGTCATGGGCAATACCTTGTTGTTGTTATGCGAAGTCGTTTCGAGCGAACGATTCAGGCCATGACGGCATGGCCGGTATTGGGCAAAGAGTCTAACCACGCCAACACAGCTGCCAGGTCACGAAAGGTTGGAGAAATGTCACAGGATGGTGACATTGCATGGCCAATGGCCCATGACTCACCGGGGCAGGCTCAAGGTCACGCGCAGGCCGCCCTGGCGCAGGTTGAGCAGGCTCACTTCGCCGCCGTGGCTGTGGGCGATGTTGCGCGCGATGCCCAGCCCCAGGCCATACCCTTGCTGCTGCTGGCCCAGACGGACATGGGGCTCGAAGACCTGCTCCAGTTGCTGGGCCGGCACGCCCGGCCCCTGGTCGTCGACCTGCAGGACGAAACCGCTGGGGCTGTCGAGCACCCGCAGGTGGGCACGTTCGCCGTACTTGATGGCGTTGTCGATCAGGTTGCCGATGCAGCGCCGCAGCGCCAAAGGCTTGCCGGGATACGCTGACAGGCTGCGGCCCTCCAAGGTGACGCGCCCGTCCTCCAGGTAAGGCTCGGCCAGCAGCTGCAACACGTGGTCGAGGTCCACCGGCTCGATGTTCTCGTGGATGTCGGTGTCCTTCACGCATTGCAGCGCACCCTTGACCAGCAGTTCCAGCTCGTCGAGGTCGCGGGTGAAACGGGCCTGCACCTGTTCGTCCTCGAGCAGCTCGACCCGCAGCCGCAGGCGGGTGATCGGCGTGCGCAGGTCGTGGGAGATCGCGCTGAACAACTGGCCCCGCTCGGTCAGGTAGCGGGTGATGCGCTCGCTCATGCTGTTGAAGGCCCGCGCCACGTCCGCCACCTCGCTGCCGCCACCCACCGGTATCGGTGCCACCTCGCCGCTGAGCGACATGTCCCGTGCCGCGCGGGCCAGGCGCTTGAGCGGGCGGCTCTGCCAGTGCACCAGCAGGCCGATGAACAGCAACAGCAGCACGCTGGTGATGACCATGAACAGCAATTGCTGACGTGGCAGGTCGGGCGGCTCCGGCTCGGTGTAGGGCGCCGGCAGCAGCGAAGCGATGTACAGCCACTCGCTCTCGGCCAGGCGGATCTGGGTGACCAGTACGGGCGGGTCGAGCGGCTCCAGGGTCAGGGAATAGTGCGCCCAGGAGCGTGGCAGCTCGTCCAGGCGCAGGCCGCTGTTGAAGATGCGCAGCTCGCCGGGGCTGACGAAGTTCACCTCGAACTGCACACCCTCGCCCAGGCGCTGGCTCAGCACCTGACGAAACACGTCGATCACGGCCTGCTTGCGTGGCGTCGCCGGCAACGTGCGCATCTGCAACGCGTGCTGGTTGAGCGAGACGAAGAAGCGTGTGCCGCCCATGTGCCGCAACTGGTCCAGCACCATGGGCCGGTAGGCCACCGGCAGCGAGCGCAGGTAACTGGCGCTGGCGCCCATGGAATGGGCCAGACTGCCGGCGCTGGCCTGCAGCCCCTGCACCTGGCTGGCGCGCCATTGCGAGACCCAGACCAGGCTCGAAAGCCCTTGGGCGAGCGCCACCACCAGCAGCGTCAGCAGCAGCATGCGCCCCAGCAACGAACGCGGCAGCAGGCGCCAGCGACGTTCAGCGACCGGTGCTGACATGCGCGGCCAGCAGGTAGCCACTCCCGCGTACGGTACGGATCAGCCGTGCAGGCCGGTCCACGTCGCGCAGGCGCTGACGCAGGCGGCGTACCGCCATGTCCACCACGCGGTCCAGGGGCATCGGCTCGCGACCACGGGTCACGTTGCCGATGGTGTCGCGGTCGAGGATCTGCTGCGGGCGCTCGAGAAACAGCTTGAGCAAGGCGAAGTCCGCCCCGGACAGCAGCACTTCCTCGCCATCGCGGTGGAACAACCGGTGGCTGACCGTATCCAGGCGCCAGTCATCGAAGATCAGCACTGCCGAGCCGGTGTCGCGGGCGAACGACGAGCGACGCAGCAGAGCCTTGATCCGAGCTTGCAGCTCGCGTGGGCTGAACGGCTTGCCCAGGTAGTCGTCGGCCCCCAGCTCCAGGCCGATGACGCGGTCGGCTTCATCGGAGCTGGCGGTCAGCATGATGATCGGCACCTGGCCCCGCCGGGGGTGCTGGCGGGTCCACCGACACAGGCTGAAGCCATCCTCGTCGGGCAGCATCACGTCCAGGATCACCAGGTCGCAGTGCCCTGTGTCGAGTGCCTGGCGAAACGCCTGGCCGTCGGCGACGGCATGCACCTCGAAGCCGGCACGGCTGAGGTAGGTGTGCAGCAGTTCGCGAATCTCCTGGTCATCGTCGACCAATAGAATCGAATGTCCGGCAGTGCTCAACGTTAACTCCCTTTGACAAGCACGCGGGTCTACGCCCGCTGTGACCCATGGTCGAGCGATTGTTGCAAGGCGACGCCGGCCCCCAGCAGGCCTGAGAACGGCGCCGTCACCAGCCAGATCGGGATGCCTTCGAAATAATCGCCCATCACCCCTTTGTCGCACAGGCTGTCGGCGAAGCCGCTCTGGCGGAACAGCTCGACGAAGCGCGGAATGACGCCGCCGACGATGTACACCCCACCCCGCGCGCCGAGGGTCAGCACATGGTTGCCGACCACCCGGCCGAAGAAGCGGCAGAACTGCTCGACCACCGCCAGCGCCCGGGGTTCGCCCCCCAGCGCGGCGTCGGTGATCTGCGCAGGCGAGTCGTGCCGGGGTCGGTCGCCATCCAGGGCACACATGGCCTCGTACAGGCGCACCAGGCCGCCGCCACTGAGCACGTGCTCGGCGCTGACGTGCCCCAGGCTAGCGTGCAGTTGCTGATGGATCGCGGCTTCGCGCACGTTGCTCACCGGCAGGTCGACATGCCCGCCCTCCCCTGGCAGCGCCAGCCAGCGGCGCCCATCCAGGTGCAGCAGCCCCGCCACCCCCAGGCCGGTGCCGGGCCCGATCACCAGTGCCGGACGTGTCAGGTCGGCCTGGCCTTCCCGGATCGATTGATACTCGTCCGGCGCCAGGCAGGTCATGCCCAGGGCCATGGCGGAGAAGTCGTTGATCAGCAGCAAGTGCTCGACGGCCAGACGCGTGCAGAAGCCATCGCGCTGGATGCGCCAGGGGTTGTTGGTGAAGTGGAACTCGTCCCCTTCGACCGGCCCGGCCACCGCCAGGCACACGGCCGCCAGACCGCCCCGGGCGATGCCCTGCTGTTCGAGGTACAGCTCGATGGCGTCCTCGACGCTGTCATGTTCGGCCGTCGGGAACACCTGCACCGCGTGCAGTCGATGGTCTTGCCAGAGTGCGAAACGTGCGTTGGTCCCTCCGATGTCGCCTACCAGCAGGGCTTTCATTCCAGATTCTCCAGGGCCGAAGTAAAGGCGCTGGCGCCCTGCTCCGCCGAGCTGAAGGCCACGCGCATGAAACCGAAGAGCTCGCGCCCGCATCCCAGGTCGTTCCCGGTGGGTGTGGGTGGCATGTCACGTGCGGCCAGTTCCTCGGCCGACACCAGAACCTGCAGCGTGCCTTCGGCACCGTCTACGCGCACCCTATCACCATCACGGACTTTTGCCAGCAGGCCACCGTCATACGCCTCCGGACAGACGTGGATCGCTGCCGGGATCTTGCCGGAGGCACCGGACATGCGCCCATCGGTCACCAGCGCGACCTTGAAGCCGCGGTCCTGCAGCACGCCGAGGAACGGCGTGAGCTTGTGCAACTCGGGCATGCCGTTGCTGCGCGGACCCTGGAAGCGCACCACCGCGACGAAATCACACTCCAGCTCGCCCGCCTTGAACGCGTCGGCCAGCGACTGCTGATCATGGAAGACCCGCGCAGGCGCCTCGACCACCCGGTGCTCGGGCGCGACTGCGGACACCTTCATCACGCCCCGGCCCAGGTTGCCCTGCATCACCCGCAACCCACCCTCGGCGGAGAACGGCCGCGCCACTGGGCGCAGGATGCTTTCGTCGAGGCTGTCCCGCGGCCCGTCGCGCCAGACCAGGCGCCCTTCATCGAGGAACGGCTCCTGGGTGTAGCGGCGCAGACCAGGGCCGACCACGGTCTGCACGTCTTCGTGCAGGAGACCGGCATCGAGCAGTTGGCCGATCAGGAAGGCCATGCCACCGGCGGCCTGGAAGTGGTTGATGTCGGCCTTGCCGTTGGGATAGACGTGCGCCAGGGTCGGCACCACCTCGGACAAATCGGCCATGTCCTGCCAGGTGAGCTGCAGGCCGGCGGCCTGGGCCATGGCCGGCAGGTGCAGGGTGTGGTTGGTCGAGCCGCCGGTGGCATGCAGCGCGACGATGGCGTTGACCATCGACTTCTCGTCGACGATCCGCCCCAGGGGTGTGAACGCGCCACCGGCCTTGGTCAGGCGCGTGACCTGCCGCGCGGCCTCGGCAGTGAGCGCGTCGCGCAGTGGCGTGTAAGGGTTGACGAAGGAAGCGCCGGGCAGATGCAGGCCCATCACCTCCATCAGCAGCTGGTTGGTGTTGGCCGTGCCGTAGAAGGTGCAGGTGCCGGGGCTGTGGTAGGACTGCATCTCCGCTTCGAGCAATTCCTCACGGCTGGCCTTGCCCTCGGCGTAGCGCTGGCGGACGTCGGCCTTCTCCTTGTTGGACAGTCCCGACGGCATGGGACCGCCTGGAACGAAGACCGTCGGCAGGTGCCCAAAGCGCAAGGCCCCCATCATTAGACCCGGGACGATCTTGTCGCAGATACCCAGCAGCAAGGTGGCATCGAACAGGTTGTGCGACAGCGCGATGGCGGTGGACATGGCGATGACTTCGCGGCTGGCGATCGCCAGCTCCATGCCTGGCTCGCCCTGGGTCACGCCATCGCACATGGCCGGCACGCCGCCGGCGAACTGGCCGACCGAACCGATCTCGCGCAGTGCCTGCTTGATCTGCTCGGGAAAGTACTGGTAGGGCTGGTGCGCCGAAAGCATGTCGTTGTAGGCCGAGACGATGGCGACGTTGGCGGCGTTCATCAGCCGCAGCCGTTGCTTGTCCTCGCCGCCGCAACCGGCCACGCCATGGGCGAAGTTGGCGCACTGCAGGCTGGCACGGACCGGGCCATCGCTGGCGGCGGCATCGATCAGCGACAGGTAACGCTCACGCGTACGACGACTGCGAGCGATCAGTCGCTCGGTAACCTCAAGGATGCGCGGGTGCATGATGGTCTGGACTCCAGGCTGACGTTCAGGGCGGTCTTGAGCGTCCGGCTCGCGCATCGCCAGGGCAAGAAAGCAGATGCCCGGACCATCGGTAAGCCTGAAGTGCTCGACTGCTCGTTGTAGGTTTGATAAAAATTCTGCCACCACAGGGGCTTGTTTTCTATCATTGAACGAATAATCTTGTAATTCCAACAACAAAATCGTTTCAGTGACGCGACATTCTTGTCACAGCTCTCTTCCCTTCGCCAGAGGTATCGCCCATGACACTTCGCATCGCCATCAATGGATTCGGCCGTATCGGACGCAACGTCCTGCGCGCACTCTACAGCCAAGGCTATCGCCAGGACCTGCAGGTGGTCGCCATCAACGACCTCGGCGACCTCGCGGTCAATGCCCACCTGCTCAAGCACGACAGCGTACACGGCCTGTTCGACGCCGAGGTGCACGCCGACCACGAGAGCCTGACGGTCAATGGCGACCGCATCGCCTTCAGCGCCATCCGCAACCCGGCCGAACTGCCGTGGAAGGACGAGCGCATCGATGTGGTGTTCGAGTGCACGGGGCTGTTCACCGACCGCGACAAGGCCGCGGCGCACCTGACTGCCGGGGCAGCCAAGGTCATCGTGTCGGCACCGGCCAAGGGCGCCGATGCGACGATCGTGTACGGGGTCAACCATGACCAGCTGCGCGCCTCGCACCAGATCATTTCCAACGCGTCCTGCACGACCAACTGCCTGGCGCCGGTGGCCCAGGTGCTGCACCGCGAGTTCGGCATCGAGCACGGCCTGATGACCACCATCCATGCCTTCACCAACGACCAGGTGCTGATCGACGTCAGCCACAAGGACCCCTACCGCGCTCGCGCCGCCACCCAGTCGATGATCCCGAGCAAGACCGGTGCGGCCGAAGCGGTGGGCCTGGTGCTGCCGGAATTGGCGGGGCGCCTGACCGGAATGGCGGTGCGGGTGCCGGTGATCAACGTGTCGCTGGTGGACCTGACCGTGACCCTGGAACGCGAGGCCACGGTCGATGCGGTGAACCAGGCGCTGAAACAGGCCAGCGAGCATTCGCCGGTGCTGGGTTACAACACCCTGCCGCTGGTGTCCTGCGACTTCAACCATGATCCTCGTTCGTCGATCTTCGACGCCAATCACACCCGCATCAGCGGCAGGATGCTCAAGGTCATGGCGTGGTACGACAACGAGTGGGGGTTCTCCAACCGGATGCTGGACACCTGTCTGGCGGCGTGGCGTGCGGGTGAATGAAAAGCGCTGAAGCATGAGGGCGGCTGACGGCAGGTCTGCCTGAGATAAGGCGTGGCTGATTTCATGGGCCCTGCGGGCCCAATCGCGGCACAGGGGCCGCTCCTACACCCGTAGCCCCACCGGGGGATTGCAGGCTATCGCGGTCACCTGTGGGGGGCCCCTGCCGGGACGCCGGACCGGCCGCGACTGGGCCCGCAGGGCCCACATTGGCACTTGGCAGAAGCCATAAAATCCCCCACGTGGAGCGGCGCCAAACCGGCTGCGATGGGCTGCAAGGCAGCCCTGCGTCGGTCAGACCAACACCCTACCCCTCAATGATCGTGATGCAGGTACTCGGCCTGCTTGGGCAGCCGCAGGCTGAACAGGAAGGCGATCGCCATCATTGCCGTGACGTACCAGTAGAAGGTGTTCTCCATCCCCAGGGACTTGAGCCCCAGCGCCACGTACTCGGCAGAACCGCCGAACAGGGCGTTGGCCACCGCATAGGCCAGGCCGACGCCCAGCGCGCGCACGTGCGGCGGGAACATCTCGGCCTTTACCAGCCCGCTGATGGAGGTGTAGAAGCTGACGATGCACAGCGCCAGGCTGACCAGCACGAAGGCCATGAACGGGCTGGTCACCGTCTTGAGCGCCATCAGCAGCGGCACGGTGAAGACGGTCCCCAGCGCGCCGAACAGCAGCATCGAGGTGCGCCGGCCGATCCGGTCGGAGAGCATGCCGAACAGCGGCTGCAGGCACATGAACAGGAACAGCGCGCCGGTCATGACGAAGCTGGCGTCCTTGGCGTGCATCCCCGCCGTGTTGACCAGATACTTCTGCATGTAGGTGGTGAAGGTGTAGAAGATCAGCGAACCGCCTGCGGTGTAGCCCAGTACCGTGATGAACGCGGCGCCATGGTGGCGGAACAGCCCGGTGACACTGCCGGCATCGGCACTCTGGCGGGTTTCGGCGCTGCTGGTCTCCTTCAGCGAGCGGCGCAGCATCAGCGAGATCAGCGCCGCGATGGCACCGACCACGAAGGGGATGCGCCAGCCCCAGGCACGCAGTTCTTCCTCGGTGAGCAGCTGTTGCAGGATCACCACCACCAGCACCGCCAGCAATTGCCCACCGATCAAGGTGACGTACTGGAACGAAGCGAAGAAGCCGCGCTGTCCACGCAAAGCCACTTCACTCATGTAGGTGGCGGTGGTGCCGTACTCACCGCCGACCGACAAACCTTGGATCAACCGCGCCACCAGCAGCAGGAACGGCGCCCAGGCCCCGATGCTGGCGTAGGTCGGCAGACAGGCGATGACCAGCGAGCCGAAGCACATCATCAATACCGAGATCATCAGCGAATGCTTGCGCCCGCGGCGATCGGCCAGGCGCCCGAAGATCCAGCCGCCGATCGGGCGCATCAGGAAGCCGGCCGCGAACACCCCGGCGGTGTTGAGCAGCTGCACGGTCGGATTGTCCGAAGGGAAGAACACCGGCGCGAAGTAGATGGCGCAGAAGGCATAGACGTAGAAGTCGAACCACTCCACCAGGTTGCCCGACGAGGCCCCCACGATCGCGAAGATGCGCTTGCGGCGCTCGTCCTGGGAATAAGAGGTTGAGGTCATGGTGGGGTGCTCCCGAATAGTTATAGTGTGAGTCTAGACACAACTAGTAACAACACCGTTCCCAGCGGCAGGCCTCAGACGCGCTCGATCGCCAGCGCCAACCCCTGCCCCACGCCTACGCACAGCGTCGTCAATCCCTTGCGCCCGCCGCTCTTCTCCAACTGATGCAGGGCCGTCATGACCAGCCGTGCCCCGCTCATGCCCAGCGGATGGCCCAGGGCGATGGCGCCACCGTTGGGGTTCACCTGGGAAGCGTCGTCCGCCAGGCCCAAGCCGCGCAGCACAGCCAGGCCCTGGCTGGCGAACGCTTCGTTGAGTTCGATGACGTCGAAGTCCGTGACGGCCAGCCCCAACCGACCCACCAGCTTGGTCACCGCCGGCACCGGGCCGATGCCCATCACCCGCGGCGCTACGCCCGCGCTGGCCATGCCCAACACCCGGGCCCGTGGGGTCAACCCATGGCGTTGTACGGCTTCGGCCGACGCCAGAATCATCGCGGCGGCGCCATCATTGACGCCTGAAGCGTTGCCCGCCGTGACGGTCTTGTCAGGCCCATTGACCGGCTTGAGCCGTGCCAACGCCTCGAGCGTAGTGTCGCCCCGTGGGTGCTCGTCATGCTCGACCCACGTTTCGCTCTTCTTGTGCACCACGCGCACGGGCACGATTTCTTCGGCGAAGAAACCGGCCGCTTGGGCGGCGGCCGCGCGCTGCTGGCTGCGCAAGGCGAAGGCATCCTGGTCGGCACGGGAAACATGGTGGTCCTCGGCGACGTTGTCGGCCGTCTGCGGCATCGAGTCGACCCCATGCGCCGCGCGCATTGCCGGGTTGATGAAGCGCCAGCCGATGGTGGTGTCCTCGAGCTGCTGCGCACGGGCGTAACCGCTCTCGGCCTTACCCATGACGAACGGTGCCCGCGACATGGACTCCACCCCACCGGCGATGGCCAGTTCCATTTCGCCGCTGGCAATGGCACGAAATGCCGTGCCGATGGCTTCCATGCCGGAAGCGCACAGGCGATTGAGCGTCACCCCAGGCACCGACTCGGGCAACCCCGCCAACAGCAAGGCCATGCGCGCCACGTTACGATTGTCCTCCCCTGCCTGGTTCGCACAGCCGAGAAAGACTTCGTCGAGCTGCGCCCAGTCCACAGAAGGGTTGCGTTCGATCAACGCCTTGAGCGGTACCGCAGCCAGGTCGTCGGCACGCACGCTGGCCAGGGCGCCGCCGTAGCGGCCGATGGGGGTTCGTATCGCATCGCAAATGAAGACATCGCGCATTGTCGTTCTCCTGCCTCTCGGCCGTGGCGCCAGATGAGGCCGCAGCATAGTGAGCCGCGCTCGGAGGCGACAATCTAGTCAGCGCATCTGTGTGCGATTACCGAACAGATTAGAGCGCCTGGCAGTCGTCCCTAAGACCAGGCCAGGGCCGCTCACGCGAAGAGCTGCGCGCACAGGTCGCGGCTGGCGGCCAACAGAATGGGCAGAAACCGCTGCTCCAGCTCACCTCGCGTCACACGCCCGACATGGGTGCTGACGTTGAGCGCGGCCAGCACTTGCCCGGAGGCGTCGTACACCGGTACGGCGATCGAGCGCAGCCCTTGCTCCAGCTCCTGATCGACCACGCACCAGCCCTGTTCGCGGACTTGTCGAATGCACGCCAGCAAGGCCACAGGCTCGTGCAGGGTGCGGCTGGTACGCGGCTTCATGTCGGCGCGGTCGAGGTACTCCTGCAAGCTGGCATCATCGAGCGCCGCCAACATGATTCGCCCCATCGACGTGCAATAGGCGGGCAAACGTCCACCGACCGACAGGTCGACCGAAATCAGCCGTTCGACGGTGGCCGAACGCGCAATGTAGAGAATGTCGTCGCCTTCGAGCGTGGCCATGTTGGCCGCTTCATGCAGTTGCTCGCTGATGCGATCCAGGTAGGGTTGCGCGGAAACGGCCAGTGGCGTCGACGACAGATAGGCATGCCCCAGCGTCAGCACCTTGGGCAACAGCGAGTAGGTACGCCCATTGGTGGTGGCATAGCCCAGCTTCATCAAAGTGTGCAGACAGCGTCGGACCGCAGCGCGCGGGATCTCGGTGCGGTGGCTGATCTGGGCGATGGTCAGGTGGCGCTTGCGCTCCTGAAAGGCCTGGATCACCGCCAGCCCCCGTGCCAGCGAGGTCATGAAATCCGGATCCCCGGTGAACGCCTGGATACGCTTGGCAGGTGAAGCGACGATCGGGGGCGCCAGGCCTACCGCAGCAGGCGGCGCCTGATGCCCCGGATCCTGGGAGAGTGCCGGCTCTTGTTCGTTCATGGCTCATCTCGATGCACGTGGTTTGTGCGATTATCGGACAATCGACCGATAATCGCAATTGACCGCCGATACATTTGCTTATACCTTGACTGGGCCCATGTGGCTTCTATTGGAGAGACTGGTCAGGTACCCACCGTGGAAGTCCCCAGGCACGGCCTTGCTCCGTGGCGAGGCCGTCTTACCCTCTCTTTTGCTGTTTCAGAACTTTCTTACAAGCAAAGCCTCTTAGAGTCATGAGGTTCTGGTTGCTTGCCAACGTGCCGAATGTTCAACTTGATGGCGCATCGAACAGGCACTCTGGAGTGACCTTGTTGGGAGTTGCTATAATCAGCAACTTGCGCTGCCATGATCAGGCCCATTCTGGATCCAACTTCGCACACCCGATGTCTGTGCATGGTCGGCAGACGTATGCTGCCGTCTCGAATCGTATTTGAACCCGAGTTGCTACGACGCGTTATTTGCCTTGGCCACGTAGCCGCATGCCGTCTGCATGCAGTCGCCAGGCTTCATTGATAAATGATGGATACTACTGTGACGAAAGATGAACTGCGCGCCGAACTCGAGCGTCAGGCCGACCGTTACAAGGCTGTGTATGGTGGCGAAGTCACCACTTATGCCGCTCAATCGGAACCTGAACGCAAGCCGTGGCGCAAGCGCTCTACCGTTCAAGACCAGGTCTTTGCGCAAGAACTGGAAAAGATGGAAAAAGAATTGCGTGAACACAAGCTCTGAAGGCAATCCTGCCCTCGAAGTCCGCAGGAACCCCTGCCAGGCAGGGGTCCGAACCAGAGCAGACACGTATTTTGACAAATTTCATGTGACTTTTCCGGCCGCTTTGTAACGACCGATTTCGTTCTTGTTTGCCGCGTGTTCACCGGCGATCAAAACGAGTCCTGGCTCGATCGGCTTGAGGCCAGCCCCTCGACAGTGGCAGGCGCCAGGGCCTCGGTTCGTCGCCGGCTGACGCAGGGGGGGATCGATTGCCCGTGTTTTCTGGCATAATCCGGCCCCCCTACGACCGCCAGACAAACTTCATGATCGATTTATTCAGCGGACTGGATGCCTGGGTTCTGGTGAGCCTGGTGCTCGCAGTCACCTTCGTGCTCGCCTTCGAGTTCATCAACGGCTTTCATGACACCGCCAACGCGGTAGCCACCGTCATCTACACCAAGGCCATGCCGCCCCACCTGGCCGTGTTCCTGTCCGGTGTCTTCAACTTCCTCGGCGTCCTGCTGGGCGGCGTCGGCGTGGCCTACGCCATCGTCCACCTGCTGCCGGTCGAGCTGTTGATCAACGTCAACACCGGTCACGGCCTGGCCATGGTCTTCTCGCTGCTGGCTGCGGCCATCACCTGGAACCTGGGCACCTGGTACTTCGGCATCCCGGCCTCGAGCTCCCACACGCTGATCGGCTCGATCCTCGGCGTGGGCCTGGCCAATGCCCTGATCAACGGCATCCCGCTGGGCGATGGGGTCAACTGGCAGAAGGCGATCGACATCGCGCTCTCCCTGGTGGTTTCGCCCCTGGCAGGCTTCGTGGTCGCGGCCCTGGTGCTGATCGGCCTGAAGTGGTGGCGCCCGCTGTCGAAGATGCACAAGACCCCGGAACAGCGCCGCAAGCTCGACGACAAGAAGCATCCACCGTTCTGGAACCGGCTGGTGCTGGTCATTTCGGCCATGGGCGTGAGCTTCGTGCACGGCTCCAACGACGGTCAGAAGGGCATCGGCCTGATCATGCTGGTGCTGATCGGCATCGTGCCGTCGCAGTTCGTGCTCGACCTGGGCAGCAGCACCTACCAGATCGAACGTACCCGTGACGCCACCCTGCACCTGAGCCAGTTCTACCAGCGCAACGAAGCGACGCTGGGCGAGTTCCTGGCCCTGGGCAAGGCCAAGACGGGCGACCTGCCGGAGCAGTTCAGCTGCGACCCGCAGCAGACCGAGCCGACCATCACCGCCTTGCAGCGCACGCTCAAGGGCGTGACCGACTACCATGCACTGCCGTCCGAGCAGCGCGTCGAAGTCCGTCGCTACCTGCTGTGCCTGGACGACACCGCGAAGAAGGTCGGCAAGCTGCCAGGCCTCGATGCGCGTGAGAAGTCCGACCTCGAGAAGCTGCGCAAGGACCTGACGGCGACCACCGAATACGCCCCGTTCTGGGTGATCGTGGCCGTGGCACTGGCCCTGGGCCTGGGCACCATGGTCGGCTGGAAGCGTGTGGTGCTGACCGTGGGCGAGAAGATCGGCAAGCAGGGCATGACCTATGCCCAGGGCATGGCTGCCCAGATCACCGCGGCCTGCGCCATCGGCATGGCCAACGTGTTCAGCCTGCCGGTCTCGACCACCCATGTGCTGTCCTCTGGCGTGGCGGGCACCATGGTGGCGAACAAGAGCGGCCTGCAAGGCGGCACGGTGAAGACCATCCTGCTGGCCTGGGTCCTGACCCTGCCGGCGTCCATGGGGCTGGCCGCCGGGCTGTTCTGGCTGGCATCCAAGGCGCTGGCGTAAGGCGGCAAGCGGCAAGCGGCGAACAAGCGCCGCTTGCCGCTTTCGGTTCCGTCCTGCGAGCACCGTCACGCTTGCGCTTACGCAGCCACGACACCCTTTCGACCTCTCCTTGTCGCTTGCGACTTGCCACTTGCAGCTCGTCCTTCCGCTTTTCCCCTCCCTACCCTCAAGATTCCCCCCTCCCCAGCCGATACCCCCTGTCGATGTCCAACGGAATACCAGGAACGAGTCCGGGACGACACGCGGGCAGCGCGCGGTGAGCGCCGATCCTACCCGCTCGAACACCTGTTCCATCCCCTTGCGGAACCGATTACGCCATGAACAAAAGCTTGAAATTCAGCCATAAGATCCTGCTGGCGGCGTCACTGATCGTCATACTCGCCTTCACCCTGTTCACGCTGTACAACGACTACCTCCAGCGCAACGCGATTCGCGCCGACCTGGAGAGCTACCTGAACGAGATGGGCGAATCCACGTCGACCAACATCCGCAACCTGCTCGATGGCCGGATCAGGCTGGTGGAAAACCTGGCGCAGAACATTGCCCAGGCGCCGGACAACGCGGAAGTCTTCATGGGCCAGCAGGCCGTCACCTCAAGCTTCCTCACTGACTACCTGGGCCGTACCGACGGCCGCTTCAGCGTGCGCCCCGACTCGCCGATGCCGGCCGGTTACGACCCGCGCACGCGCCCGTGGTACAAGGATGGCATGAACGCCAGCGGGGCGATCCTCACCGAGCCCTACATCGACCTGACCACCAACAAGATGGTCATCGGCATTCTCTCCAGCGTCTCGCGTGACATCGGTGTGGTGGGTGGTGACCTGGCACTCGATGGGCTGGTGCAGATCATCAACTCGCTGAATTTCGGCGGCATGGGCTATGCGTTCCTGGTCAACGACCAAGGCAAGATCCTGGTACACCCGGACCATGCCTTGGTGATGAAGTCCCTGGCGGACGTCTTCCCTGGGCAGGCACCACGCCTGACCCAGGAACTGAGTGAGGTCGACGTCGATGGCAACGCGCGGCTGCTGAGCTTCACCCCGGTCAAAGGCCTGCCGAATGCCAACTGGTACATAGGCCTGTCGGTGGACAAGGCCGATGCCTACGCCATGCTCAGCACCTTCCGCACCTCGGCGGTGATCGCCACGGTGGTGGCGGTGGTGATCATCATCGCCCTGCTCGGCCTGCTGATCCGCGCGCTGATGCAGCCCCTGCACACCATGACCCGGGCCATGGAGGACATCGCCGAAGGTGAAGGCGACCTGACCAAGCGCCTGCGCATCCATCACCAGGACGAGTTCGGCATTCTGGGCATGGCGTTCAACCGCTTCGTCGAGCGGATCCATACGTCCATCATCGAGGTATCGTCGGCCACCGAGCACGTCAACGAAGTGGCGCTGCGCGTGGTCAGCGCCTCCAATTCGTCGATGAGCAACTCGGACGAACAGTCCAACCGCACCAACAGCGTTGCCGCCGCGATCAACGAACTGGGCGCCGCGGCCCAGGAAATCGCCAACAATGCGGCCCAGGCGTCCCAGCACGCCAGCTCGGCGCGCTTGCTGGCCGAAGAGGGTCAACAGGTGGTGGACCGCAATATCCAGGCGATGACGCGGCTGTCCGACCTGATCGTCAGCTCCAGTGGACACATCGAGAAGCTCAACAGCAAGACGGTGAACATCGGTCAGATCCTCGAGGTGATCACCAGTATCTCGCAGCAGACCAACCTGCTCGCGCTCAACGCAGCGATCGAAGCGGCCCGTGCCGGCGAAGCCGGTCGTGGCTTTGCCGTGGTCGCCGATGAAGTGCGCAACCTGGCACACCGCACGCAAGAGTCGGCGCAGCAGGTGCAGACGATGATCGAAGAGCTGCAGGTCGGCGCGCGCGAGTCGGTGGACACCATGGGCCAAAGCCAGCGCCATAGCCAGGACAGTGTCGAGATCGCCAACCAGGCCGGCGAACGCCTGGGCAGCGTGACCCAGCGTATCGGCGAGATCGACGGCATGAACCAGTCGGTGGCGACGGCGACCGAAGAACAGACGGCCGTGGTCGACTCGATCAACATGGACATCAACGAAATCAACCTGCTCAACCAGGAAGGCGTGGAGAACCTGCAGGCTACCCTGCGTGCGTGCACCGACCTGGAACAGCAGGCAGCTCGACTCAAGCACCTAGTGGGCAGCTTCAGGATCTGAAGCAGGCGGCAGGCAAGCATGAGGTGCTTGCGAAGAACGGCACGTCTTTCCCGGCGCAGGCACCGGCTTGCGCGGGGGCATGCAGGTCGCTGCCGCCGCCGCGATTCGTGGTGTGCAGCCGTCTTGCCGATCGAACAAACCACCCTTCGGAACGGTCAATGGGTAGGCGCGTCATCTCCGGACTGTGACTACCGGATGACAGACCACCAAGACGATCCCGGAGGGATGCTGATCGTGCACATCGCTGACATCACCATGTTCTATGCCCCGGCCAGCGGGGGTGTACGTACCTACCTCGATGCCAAGCACCGTCGCCTGGGCAACATGCCAGGCGTGCAACACAGTCTTTTGATTCCCGGCCCCAAGCCCAGCGATGCCAATGGCGTCTACAAGGTGCCGGCCATGGCCCTGCCCTTCGGCAACGGCTACCGCTTTCCCGTTCGACTGGCGCCGTGGTGCAAGGTCCTGCGCCGGCTGCAGCCCGACCTGATCGAGGTCGGCGATCCCTATTTCACGGCCTGGGCCGCGTTGGAAGCACGCCGACAGCTCGATGTGCCGGTGATCGGTTTCTACCACTCCGACCTGCCCTTGCTGGTCAAGAACCGCATGGGCGGCTGGTTCACGCCCAATGTCGAGGCCTACGTCAGCAAGCTGTACGGCAACTTCGACCGCGTGCTGGCGCCCAGCCAGGTCATGGCCGACAAGTTGACCCGCCTGGGCGTCAAGGACGTGCACGTGCAGCGCCTGGGCGTCGACCTGACGACCTTTCATCCCGATCAGCGCGACACGCAGATCAGGGCCCGGCTCGGTATCCCGGACACGGCGCGCCTGCTGGTCTTTGCCGGGCGCGGCTCGCGGGAAAAGAACCTGCCGGTCCTGCTCGACTGCATGCGCCAACTGGGCAAGCCCTACCATCTGCTGCTGGTGGGCTCGAACATGCCCACGGCTGTGCCCGACAACGTCACGGTCATCAACCATTTCTCACCGGCCCAGGACGTCGCACGCCTGATGGCCAGCGCCGACCTGCTGGTGCACGCTGGCGACCAGGAAACCTTCGGTCTGGTGATCCTCGAGGCCATGGCCAGCGGCACGCCAGTGGTGGCCGTGCGTGCCGGTGCCTTCAGCGAGCTGGTCAACGAGCAGTGTGGCCGGCTCTGCCGCCCCAATGATGGCCGGGCAATGGCCGAAGCCGTGCGCGAAGCCTTCGAGGAAGGCACGCGCAAGCTGGGTGCCCAGGCACGTCGCCATGTCGAACAGCATTACGCCTGGGATGCCGTGGTCAACGGTCTGCTGGGGCATTACCAGGCCGTGCTGGGCCATCAGCCCGAGGTGCTGGCCCATGCATGACGCCACGCCAACGACCCGCAGCCTGATGGTCGTGCTGCACGACGTCGCCCCGGAAACGTGGCCCGACTACCGCCCGTTCGTCGAAGCCGTGGACGCCATGGGCGATGTACCGATGACCTGGCTGGTGGTGCCTGATTTCCACCACCGCAATGCACTGTCGCGCTCGCCGGACTTCTGCAGCCTGCTCGAACGGCGCCTGGCCAAGGGCGACGAGCTGGCGCTGCATGGCTACTACCACGCCGACGATGGCCCGGCCGCCCGCTCGCCGAAAGAATTCTTCATGCGTCGGATCTATACCCACGAGGGCGAGTTCTACGGCCTGAGCCAGGCGGAGGCACTCGAACGCCTGCACGAGGGCATGGCGCTGTTCGAGCGCCAGGGCTGGCCGCTGGCCGGGTTCGTCGCACCGGCCTGGCTGATGAGCGAAGGCACGCGCGAGGCCCTGAAAACCCTGCCCCTGCGCTACACCAGTACGCCGCAGCATCTGTACAGCCTGCCCGACTTCACCCCGATCACCGCCCCAGGCCTGGTCTGGAGTGCCCGTAGCGCCTGGCGTCGCGGGCTGTCCCGCCTGCTGTGCGACTGGCAGCGTCGACGCCTCGAGAGCGCCGACAGCCTGCGCCTGGGGCTGCACCCGGTGGACATGCGCCATCCCTCCTCGCGTGATTACTGGCTCGAAGCCGTGCGCGAGCTGCTGGCGCAAGGTCGCGTGCCCATGACCAAATCGACCTGGCTGGATCACAGGGTCGCCGCATGAGTCGTTTTGCCTGGCTGGGGGTGGCCCTGGCCGTGGCCGTGCTGGTGCCGGCCTTTCTTGGTGGCAGCGAGCTGCTACCGCGCCTGCGCACCTTCCCACCCGGGCTGATGACCGGGCTGCTGGGCATGATCGTGCTGTGCTGGATCCTCAACGCCATGCGCCTTCGCCTGCTGCTGGGCCAGCAAGGCGCCCACCTGGGTCGACTCAAGAGCGTGGGTGTGCTCATGGCCACCGAGTTCGCCATCTGCACCACACCCGGCGGCAGTGGCGGCCCGGTGGCGCTGATCACCCTGCTGAACAAGGAGGGCATTGCCCCTGCACGCAGTGGCGCAGCGTTCGCCATGGACCAGCTCAACGACCTGGCCTTCTTCATTTGTGCGCTGTTGGGGATCGCGGGCTACGCGCTGTTCCACAGCCTGGGCAGGAGCCAGGAGTCGATGCTGATCAGCAGCGCCCTGCTGTTGTGTGGCGTCCTGACCGTGGTCATCGCCCTGCTGCGCTGGCGCCGTAAGGTGATGCGCTTCAACGGCCGCTGCCTGCGGCGCGTAGGCCTGTCCGAGGCGCGCCGTCGACGCTGGGCGCGCAAGCTGCTGCACTTTCTGGGCGCCCTGGCGGAAACCTGGCAGCTGCCCAAACGCACGCTGGCCATGGTGTTCACCTTGACCTGCCTGCATTGGGGGTTGCGTTACAGCGTGCTGTACCTGGCGCTGCGCGGCCTGGGGTCGGACCTGGCGTGGATTCCCAGTTTCCTGGTGCAGATGCTCGCCTTGAGCGCCGGTCAGTTCAGCCTGCTGCCCGGCGGCGCCGGTGCTGCCGAGTTGACCTCGGCGACCTTGCTGTCCCCGCTGGTGGGCAGCTCGACGGCAGCGGCGGCGATTCTCATCTGGCGAATCGTCACGTACTACTTCTACCTGGCGGCAGGCGGTCCGGTATTTCTGTACCTGCTGGCACGTCCCCTGTTGAAACGCTGGCGTCGGCAACCGAGCTGAGCTGACGCCACAGCTCGGCAGCGCCTTCGAAGGCGGTCCCCAGCGTCTCGTCCATGGCCTCAGGGTCGTAGCGTGCCAGGCAGCCCTCGCCCACCCGTGGGGGTGCGCTGGCCGTTGCCTTGTCGCGCGGATCCGCCATGCCGACCTCGATCAGTCGAAGACCACGGTCTTGTTGCCATGGACCAGTACACGGTCCTCGAGGTGATAGCGCAGCCCGCGCGCCAGCACCATCTTCTCGACGTCGCGGCCGAACCGCACCATGTCGTCGATGGTGTCGGCATGGCTGACGCGTACCACGTCCTGCTCGATGATCGGCCCGGCATCCAGCTCCTCGGTCACGTAGTGGCACGTGGCACCGATCAGCTTCACCCCGCGCAGCGCAGCCTGGTGGTAGGGCTTGGCGCCGACGAACGAGGGCAGGAAGCTGTGGTGGATGTTGATCACCTGGCCCGCGTAGTCCTGGCACAGCTGAGGCGGCAGAATCTGCATGTAACGCGCCAGCACGATGACGTCGGCGTCATGGGCCTCGACCAGGCGTGCGACCTCGGCGAACGCCGGCTGCTTGTCCTGCGGATCGACCGGCACATGGAAGAAAGGAATACCGTGCCACTCGACCATGCTGCGCAGGTCGTCATGGTTGGAAATGACGCACGGAATATCGCAGTCCAGCTCACCGGTGTGCCAGCGGTGCAGCAGGTCCGCCAGGCAGTGCGATTCACGGCTGGCCATCAGCACGACACGCTTCTTCTGCGCCGAGTCGGTGATGTGCCAGGTCATGGAAAAGGCTTCGGCGATCGGCGCGAAGGCTTCGCGGAACGCTTCGATACCGAACGGCAACGAGTCGGCGCGAATTTCATGGCGCATGAAGAACCAGCCGCTCTGCTCATCGGAATGGTGGCTGGCCTCATTGATCCAACCGTTATGAGAAGCCAGGAAATGGCTGACGCTGGCCACGATGCCCACGCCGTCGGGGCAGGCGATCACCAGTCGGAAGGTGCGCATGAACAAGAACTCCAGAACTTGCAAAGGGGCCTAGTCTAACGATTCGCCAGGAAATCTGCAGTAGTGATTCAGTGTCTGTCGCCCGGAAAGACCACCGGTGTGTACAACCGCGTGGCGGGGGACAAGGGTCAAGAACGGCATTTCTCAAACACAGTGTGAATTTTTCTTAACCCGGAAAGTACATATAGCCACACTCTCGCAGCGCGGCCGTGCACGCTTTAATTGTTTACTTGTCGATAAACCCTGTTTACTATCGACGCCACTGTCTCTCTGAATACATCGCAAGGAATACCTCATGTCGTTGATCAACGAATACCGCGCCACCGAAGAAGCCATCAAAGAACTTCAGGCCCGTTTGGCCAATCTGTCGCAAGACGACAAGCTGAAGAAAGAGCTGGAATTCGAAGGCAAACTGCGCACGCTGATGGGCGAATACTCCAAGTCGCTGCGCGACGTGATTGCCCTGCTCGACCCAGAGTCCAAGTTGAGCAAAGGCCCACGCGCCACGGCCAAGCCTGCTACCACCAAGCGTGCACGCAAGGTCAAGCAATACAAGAACCCGCACAACGGCGAAATCATCGAAACCAAAGGTGGCAACCACAAGACGCTGAAAGAGTGGAAAGCCAAGTGGGGCGGTGACGAAGTTGAAAGCTGGTCCAGCCTGCTGGACTGATCGCGGAACCTGTTTCCCGATACCTGAAAAACGCCAGCTTGCTGGCGTTTTTTCATGCCCGTGCGTTCAAGGTCGATGACGTGCCTTGAGGGCCGCGACATGGGCCTGCCACGCCAGCAGCACCTCACGCTGGGGCGCACTGGCTTCAGGCCATGCTTGCTGCCAGGCCGTTTCGAATGCGTCCAGGGTCAGCGGCGCGCCCAAGGCCGGATCGTCGAGTCGGTCCTTGCAGAACGTCAACCAACGCTGTCGCTCTTCAGGGTTCAATGTCTCGGGAAAGTTACGCGCCCGGTAACGGAACAGCAGTTCCGGCAGGCGCCCGTCATCGAACATCCAGTGCCCCTTGGACAAATGCTCGGGGTCCGACATCCGTACCTGCTCGCACACGCGGCGGTCGCGGTCGCGAATGAACCCTTCATATAACTGTTGTTCCGGATCGTCGCTCGGCGTGAAGTCTTCCTGCGCGAAGAGTTCATCCAGTACCGGTTGCCACACGGCCCGTTGTTGCGCCAATTGGGTTGCCTTGGCCTGATACAGCGACAGGTCCAACCCCAATCGCTGTTGATCCGCAGGGCGGACGACCGATAACGGCGCCACGACCGGACAGCGGTTCACATGGATCAACTTCAATGGCACGGGAAGTTGCCCGTCGAGCAGCGCATCGCGCCGAGCATACAGACGCTGGCGCAAGTCCATCGCTGATTCGGTGGTCAAGGGCGAGGGATCCATGTGCAGATCGCACACGATCAAGGCATTGCGATTACGAGGGTGCCAGGCCAGCGGCAATACAATACCCAGATAATGACGCGCGGCCGAGAAACGCCCGCTGATATGCACCAAGGGCTCCAATAGCCTGATCTGCTCCATGACGGCATGCTTGCTGCGCAAGGCGAACAACCAGTCGTACAACCTGGGCTGGCGCTCACGCAGCAATCGCGCCAGACCAATGGTGGCCCGCACGTCGGACAAGGCCTCGTGGGCATGGCCGTGATCGATCCCATTGGCCTGGCTCAGCAGCTCCAGGCGCAGGCTGGTACGACCGTCCTGCTGCGGCCAGACGATACCCTCCGGCCGGAGGGCGTAGGCCGTGCGTACCACATCGATCAGGTCCCAGCGGCTGTTGCCGCCCTGCCACTCCCGTGCGTACGGGTCGAAGAAGTTGCGGTACAGGCTGTAGCGAGTGACCTCGTCGTCGAAACGCAGGGTGTTGTAGCCGGCGCCACAGGTGCCTGGACGGGCCAGCTCAGTGTGCACGCGGGTCATGAAGTCGGCTTCGACCAGGCCCTGATCGGCCAGCTGCCGGGGTGTGATGCCGGTCACCAGGCAAGCGATCGGGTGCGGCAGGATGTCGTCGGAGGGCCGGCAATAGAGATTGACCGGCGCTTCGATTTCATTGAGGTCGAGGTCGGTGCGTATCCCGGCCAACTGCAAGGGGCGGTCACAGCGGGGATTGATGCCGGTGGTTTCGTAGTCGTGCCAGAAAATGCTCGCGCTCACGGGGTCGTCCTGTAACAAGATCGACCAGAGTCTAGGGCCTCGGGCGTGCGTGGGCCAGCCTCAGGCAGAGGCGTTGAGCGGGTTGAAGCTGAAGTAGGTATGCAAGGTGCGTACGAAGCCGTTGTACTCCTCGGGCGCCTGCAAGAGCATGAATCCCGAATCGTAATGGCCTGGCATCTGGTCTTCCTGACACCACAGGCAGCTGGCGGTCAGGTTGATGAACTGCCAGCCATCACCTGGCAGTGGAATGCGCAATTGCAGCTCGAAATCCGGCCCGACCAGGATCGGCAACTCGCTGATCACCATCAGGCCCGCTTCCGACACATTGCCCAGGTAACCCAGCAGCTGATCGGTGTAACGGTTGTAGACGGTGAGATAGAGCGGAAGTTGGTGGCGTTCTATCTGGCGCTCGATAAACATGATGGCGGTCACTGTCCTTCGCGGATGGCAATGGGCGTGGAATCGCCTTGATCGTTACATTCATTCAACGGATTCGTCCAGACCGTTCGGCAGCTGTGCCCCGGTTTGCACTGCCCTTGGCGCTTACCGCCCAGCAGGTGTCGCAAGCGGCACCGTTACCGCCGGGGTAAAGCTGCGGTAATGCCCCAACTGCTCGAGCGTTTGTAGACGGGCCTGGGCACGAAACGCGTATTCGTTGCCAGGCCAGCGCTGCATCAGGTACTGGTAGGTCTGCGCCGCATCGACATAGAGCTTCTGGCGCTCCAGGCACTGCCCGCGCAGCAACGCGACCTCCGGATGAATGAACGGCCGTGCACGGCTGGTACGGTCCACCTGCGACAACTCCAGCATCACCCGCTGGCAGTCGCCCCGCTCATAGGCGCGGTAGGCATTGTTCAAGTGATGGTCCATCGACCAACGGGTACAGCCGACGACACTGGTCGCCAGCATCAAAACGATCATGGCACGCATGGGGCGCTCTCCTCTTGCTGCACGGTGTATCGGCGGCAGTGGGCGAAACTGGAGGGTCGAAGACGGCGATGACCTGCTCTCCCCCTCCACGGTAGTGCATCCGAACAATGACTACAGCCCGATTCAGGAGTAGCCTTTCGCTGCGCTTCACTATAGGAGTCTGTGCATGACCATCCGCCGTACCAAAATCGTCGCCACCCTGGGCCCGGCCAGCAACTCGCCGGACGTGATCGAACAGCTGATTCTGTCGGGCCTGGACGTCGCACGCCTGAACTTCTCCCATGGCACTCCGGACGAGCACAAGGCGCGCGCGCGCCTGATCCGTGAAATCGCCGCCAAGCTTGGCCGCCACGTCGCGCTGCTGGGCGACTTGCAGGGTCCGAAGATCCGTATCGCCAAGTTCGCCAACAAGCGGATCGAACTGAAGGTCGGTGACCGCTTCACCTTCTCCACGGCTCACTCGTTGACCGAGGGCACCCAGGAGGTGGTCGGGATCGATTACCCGGACCTGGTCAAGGACTGTGGCGTCGGTGACGAACTGCTGCTCGACGACGGCCGGGTGGTCATGCGCGTCGAAACCGCAACGGCCGATGCCCTGCACTGCGTGGTACTGATCGGCGGCCCGCTGTCGGACCACAAAGGCATCAACCGTCGCGGTGGCGGCCTGACCGCGCCGGCCCTGACCGAAAAGGACAAGGCCGACATCAAGCTCGCGGCGGAAATGGACCTGGACTACCTGGCGGTCTCCTTCCCGCGTGACGCCAAGGACATGCAGTACGCCCGTCAGCTGCGTGACGAAGCCGGTGGCAGCGCCTGGCTGGTGGCCAAGATCGAGCGCGCCGAGGCCGTGGCCGACGACGAGACCCTCGACGGCCTGATCGCGGCTTCCGACGCCGTGATGGTCGCCCGTGGCGACCTGGGTGTGGAAATCGGCGATGCCGAGCTGATCGCCATCCAGAAGAAGATCATCCAGCACGCCCGCCGCAACAACAAGGCGGTGATCGTCGCGACCCAGATGATGGAGTCGATGATCCAGAACCCGATGCCGACCCGCGCCGAAGTGTCCGACGTGGCCAACGCCGTGCTGGACAACACCGATGCGGTGATGCTGTCGGCCGAAAGTGCCGCCGGTGCCTACCCGATCGAAGCGGTCCAGGCCATGGCGCGCATCTGCCTGGGCGCCGAGAAGCACCCGACCAGCCAGAAGTCCAGCCATCGCCTGCACACCACCTTCGAGCGCTGTGACGAAAGCATCGCCCTGGCGGCCATCTACACGGCCAACCACTTCCCCGGCGTCAAGGCGATCATCGCGCTGACCGAGAGCGGCTACACCCCGCTGATCATGTCGCGCCTGCGCTCGCACGTGCCGGTGTATGCCATGTCGCCGCACCGCGCCACCCAGGCGCGCAGCGCGATGTTCCGCAACGTCTACCCGATCGCCTTCGATCCTGCCGCCCTGGCGCCGGACAAGGTGAGCCAGGCGGCCGTGGACGAGCTGCTGCAGCGTGGCCTGGTGCAACAAGGTGACTGGGTGATCCTGACCAAGGGTGACAGCTACCACACCATCGGTGGCACCAACGGCATGAAGATCCTGCACGTGGGCGACCCGCTGGTCTGAGCCTGATCGGTTCGCAGGTGCCGTCCGGCCTGCGAACCGCGCTACCGAGGTGCCTCCAGCACCTCGGTCAGCACCTGCTTTCTGGGCAGCCCCGCCATGAACAGGCGCCGGGCACACCCTTCGACATGCCCCGCATCGCCACAGACCAGGGCCACCGTTCCTCGGTCGAGCCCGCGCGTACTCGCCAAGCGCGCTTCCACCCCTTCACGCGTCAGCGTTTCGACCCGCAAGCACGGCCAGATTTCGGCCAGGTGCTGCAGCGGCGCCTCCAGGCAGGATCGCTCCCCTGCGTCCGTGACCTGCACCAGCCAGACATCGCCCTCATGCCCCTGCGCTCGCGCCTCATGGGCCAGGCCCAGCAGCGGCCCGATTCCGGCGCCCTGCCCCAGCAACCACAATGGCTGTGCCTGCCACTGGGTGTCGTAATGCAGGGTGCGGGCCCGCCGCGCGCTCAGGTGCACCTGGACGCCAGGCGCCAGACCACGCAGCGCTTCGATGACTTCGTCGGTGCCCTGGGCCTCCACGTACACCTCCAGCCAGCGCGCGTCGTCCACATGGGTCAGCAGCGCCGGCATCCGGTGTGGCCCCACGGCCAGCTCCAGGTCGTGACCGGCCTGACGACGCTGCGGCCCGTGGGGCATCAGGCGCAACCGGGCGCGGTGGGCGGCCGGCCAGGTCACGTCGATCACCTCGGTGGCCTGGCGTTCGGGGCCGGTGTCGAGCACGAGGCGCAGGTCTTCCATCACCGTGCACTGGCAGGCCAGCCGCCAGCCTTCGGCACGTTGCGCCGGATCCAGCGTATCGGGCCGCGCCTCGAACGGCTGCCCTTGGGTGCACAGGACGCGGCACGTCTGGCAGGCGCCTGCCCGGCAACCGTAGGGGACGTTCAAACCTGCCTCGTTCAAGGCATCGAGCAGGTTGCTGCCCAGCGGCACCTGCCAGCAGCGCTCACCGACACTCAATTGGGGCATGACACGGGCCTCATCCAGGCAAACCGCCACTCTAGGCGCTCGCGCGCGCCACGGCCAGCCGGCGACGCAGAAACCCCGCCCCTTGGCAATCGACCTTGGTCCAGACCACCTGCAGGTGTACCGACCCGGGATGCGCGCTATACTGCCGCGCCTTTTTTCGCGTCGGCCTGACCTGCCGGCGCGCCTTGCCAGGTTTTGCGTCGTGGCCCCGCGCCAGCGCGAGGCCTCCACGAATGTTCCCGGATCCAGAGGAGCGCGCTGCATGACCGTGATCAAGCAAGACGACCTGATTCAGAGCGTCGCCGACGCCCTGCAATTCATCTCGTACTACCACCCCGTCGATTTCATCCAGGCGATGCACGAGGCCTACCTGCGTGAAGAGTCGCCCGCCGCGCGCGACTCCATCGCCCAGATCCTGATCAACTCGCGCATGTGCGCCACCGGCCACCGTCCGATCTGCCAGGACACCGGCATCGTCACGGTCTTCGTGCGCGTGGGCATGGACGTGCGCTGGGACGGCGCGACCCTGAGCGTCGACGATATGATCAACGAAGGCGTGCGCCGCGCCTACAACCTGCCGGAAAACGTCCTGCGCGCCTCGATCCTGGCCGACCCGGCCGGTGCTCGCAAGAACACCAAGGACAACACCCCGGCCGTCATCCACTACTCCATCGTTCCGGGTGACAAGGTCGAAGTGGACGTCGCGGCCAAGGGCGGCGGCTCCGAGAACAAGTCGAAGATGGCCATGCTCAACCCGTCCGACTCGATCGTCGACTGGGTGCTCAAGACCGTACCGACCATGGGCGCCGGCTGGTGCCCGCCGGGCATGCTCGGCATCGGCATCGGCGGCACCGCCGAGAAAGCCGCGGTGATGGCCAAGGAAGTGCTGATGGAGTCCATCGACATCCATGAGCTCAAGGCCCGCGGCCCGCAGAACCGCCTCGAAGAGATCCGTCTGGAGCTGTTCGAGAAGGTCAACCAGCTGGGCATCGGCGCCCAGGGCCTGGGCGGCCTGACCACCGTGCTCGATGTCAAGATCATGGACTACCCGACCCACGCCGCCTCCCTGCCGGTGTGCATGATCCCCAACTGCGCCGCCACCCGCCATGCGCACTTCGTGCTCGACGGTTCCGGCCCGGCCGAGCTGGAAGCACCCTCGCTCGACGCCTACCCGGAGATCGTCTGGGAAGCCGGCCCCAGCGCCCGCCGCGTCGACCTCGATGCGATCACCCCGGAAGAAGTCGCCAGCTGGAAACCGGGCGAGACCATCCTGCTCAACGGCAAGATGCTCACCGGCCGCGATGCCGCGCACAAGCGCATGGTGGAGATGCTCAACCGTGGCGAAACGCTGCCGGTCGATCTGAAAGGCCGCTTCATCTACTACGTCGGCCCCGTCGACCCGGTCGGTGACGAAGTGGTCGGCCCAGCCGGCCCGACCACCGCCACGCGGATGGACAAGTTCACCCGCCAGATCCTCGAGCAGACCGGTCTTCTGGGCATGATCGGCAAGTCCGAGCGTGGCCCGACCGCCATCGAGGCGATCAAGGACAACAAGGCCGTGTACCTGATGGCCGTCGGCGGCGCCGCCTACCTGGTGGCCCAGGCCATTCGCAAGTCCAAAGTGCTGGCCTTCGCCGAACTGGGCATGGAAGCGATCTACGAGTTCGAGGTCAAGGACATGCCGGTGACCGTGGCGGTCGACAGCAACGGGGAGTCGGTGCACATCACCGGGCCTGCGCTGTGGCAGGGCAAGATCGCGCAAAGTCTGGCGGTCGAAGTCAAATAAGCGGTTGCACAGGTTCCTACGGCGCCCGGCAAATGCCGGGCGTTCGTTTGATTGGAGACTGCTTGCGCCCGCGTGCTTTGAATTTCCTGCACGTCAGGATCTAGCGAACTTGCCGGTGACGAATCATATTGCGCGGCGTTTCAAACAGCGTTTGCCTTCACGGCCAGCGTCTTGTACCTAGACGTACTTGCATATCGAGCCCTTTTGATCGGCCTGTACGCTTTCCTCGTCAATACAGAGGAAGCGGCACGTATGCCACATGCTTCGATACTTTCTACTTGCCACACATGGACTGGATGAAGCCGGTCTGTTTCTCATATCCCGCAGTGACCGCGTCTATGACAATGGTCGCCAACACATTGAAGTCACGCTACGGGTGGTACCGGCCGCCGACCTTGCATTCACCGACGAACAGCATGCCTGCTCTGCTCAGCAACGATTCAGTAGCGTGAAGACATGTCTTGGCCGAATCAGGCCGGCAGCGCCTTGAGCCAGAACGACATGATCTTGTCCGAGGCATCCGCCTCATCGAGGTCGCGCCAGGCATGGCGAGTACGCAGCGACGGCTCGTGAAGAAAGCCCCGGTTGCGCCAGAAGCCCTGTAGCGGCTTGTAGTCGACCGGCCGCAACGGATGCCCGGCCGGACGCTCGACCGCGTAGAAGGCGCAGCATTCGAACCCGCCCAGTTTGTGGGCATAGGACTCGCGCTCGATGAAGAAGCGCACGCCCAGGCCTTGGTTGCGGTAGTCGGGCAGCACCAGTGCCCCCCCGAAGTAATAGACCGCAGCCGGGTCACGCCCCTGTTCGAGGAAGGGTTGCTGGAACGCCTCGGCCTGGTCGGCCAGCGGCAGACCGGTGGAGGCGCCCACCACGCGTCCCTCATCGAGCGCCAGCACCAGCAAGCTGCGGTCGGAGTGGGCATAGGGGGCCAGGTAGTCGGCCTCGTGCGCCGCAGTCCCCTCATAGAGGTAGGGAAACTCGCGCAGTACCGTCAGGCGCAGGCGAGCGAGGTCATCGATGTAGGGCGCGGTCGCGGCGCCATGCAGCAGGCGGATTTCCATGGGAAGTAGTCGTTTTCCGATGTGAATGGCGCACTCGGCTAAGCCGGGCTCGAAGGGAGACCCTATCATCCACCCCTCGCCCTTCCCTTTCCCGTACACGACAGGAACTTTGCCATGACCGCTACGGAACTCGTCCAGGCTTACTACACCGCCCTCAACGCCGGTGACAGCGCAGGGCTTCTCGCCGTGCTCAGCGAGGACGTCGTGCACGACATCAACCAGGGCGAGCGGCAGATGGGCAAGCGGGCGTTCGCCGCTTTCGTGGACACGAGGAACCGCTGCTACCGCGAGCGCCTGACCGACCTGGTGGTGATGCAGAACGTCGAAGGCGACCGCGCCGCCGCCGAATTCGTCGTCCATGGCGAGTACCTGGCCAGTGACGACGGCCTGCCCGCCGCCCATGGCCAAACCTACGTGCTGCCGGCCGGCGCCTTCTTCTACGTCCATTTCGGCAAGATCGCCCGGGTGAGCACGTACTTCAACCTCAACGACTGGCTCGAGCAGGTGGCCTGATCGCGCCTAGCTGCGACGGTCGAACAGGTTGGCCACCAGCCGGTCGAGCCACCCCCACAGCCGCTGCTTGGCTCGTCGCCATAGGGGGCGCGCGCGCCAGCTGGCCAGGTCGACCTCCTGGCTCTGGGCGAAGTCCCGCTCGAAGCTGGCCACCACCTGGCCGGTCAGCACCGGGTCCAAGCTTTCGATGTTGGCCTCGAGGTTGAAGCGCAGGTTCCAGTGGTCGAAGTTGCAGGAGCCGACGCTGACCCACTGATCCACCAGCACCATCTTCAGGTGCAGGAAGCACGGCTGATACTCGAAGATCTTCACCCCGGCGCGCAGCAGCCGAGGGTAGTAGCGATGGCCGGCATAGCGTACGGCTGGGTGGTCGGTGCGCGGGCCGGTCAGCAGCAGGCGTACATCGACGCCACGTTGAGCGGCGCGGCGCAGCGAGCGACGCACGCTCCAGGTGGGCAGGAAATACGGCGTGGCCAGCCAGATACGCCGCTCGCCGGTACTCAGCGCCCGCACCAACGCGCGCAGGATGTCGCGGTGCTGGCGGGCATCGGCGTAGGCCACGCGACCCAACCCCTGCCCCTCGGCGGGCTGCCGGGGCAGACGCGCCAGGCCCTCGAACCCTTCCGGAGGCCGCCAGGCGGTGCGGCCTTCGTTGGCATGCCACTGACGGTCGAACAGCACCTGCCAGTCGCTGACCACGGGGCCTTCCAGACGCACCATGACTTCATGCCAGTCGCTGGTCGGCTCGCTCGGCCGCCAGAACTCGTCGGTGACCCCGGTGCCGCCCACGACGGCCCAGCGCTGGTCGACCAGCAACAGCTTGCGGTGGTCGCGATACAGGTTGCGCACGCCACGGCGCCAGTTCAACGGGTTGTACAGGCGCAGCTCGACGCCGGCCTTGCGCAGGCGCTGGCGCAGGCTCGGGGAGAACGCCAGCGACCCGTACCCATCGAACAGGCAACGCACGCGCACGCCACGTCGGGCGGCCGTCTCCAAGGCATCGACCATGGCCTCGGCGCAGGCACCCGCCTCGACCAGGTACAGTTCCAGGTCGACCTGGTACTCGGCGCGCACGATCGCCAGGATCATCTCCGGAAAGAACGTCGGCCCATCGACCAGCAGCTCGAACTGGTTGCCGTCACGCCAGGGGAAGACCGGCCCGGCCATGTCAGCGGGCGTTGAAGATCAGTACCGCGTTGACCGGTACCGACGGGCTGATGGAGCGGATGTCGGCCAGCTTGCGCAGGGCGTCCAGCCCAGGCACCAGGCCGAAGTCCTCGGCATGCAGCAACACAGGCTCAAGGGTTACCACCTGAAAGCGTCGCTGGTCCAGACGGGTGGCCAACAGAGGCGCCTCGTAACGGTGCTGACGCCCGCGCACGGTGACGGTCAGCGGCAGACGCAGCTCGACCTGGGCACCGTTGGCCAAGTCCTGGATGGGCTGCAGGTCGATCTTCGCTTGCACCGTGACGTCGGGGTGCTGCTTGGCCTCCAGCAGGTGGTCACGGATACGCTCATCGCGCAGGGGCACCCCGCTGAACACCGAGTCGGCCTCGATACGCAGCTGGGCGGCACCGGCGTCGTCGACCTTGCCGTGCAGCACCAGGAAGCGATGCACCCATGAGGTGTCGCCATTCTGGCTGGCGATGAACGACAGCCGCGACGACTCGCCGTCCAGGTGCCAGTCGGCCTGGGCCGGCACGCTCGAGGCACACAACAGGGCAAGCAGGACACGTGACAGCTTGAGCATGGGAAACCCTTCGGAAAGAGGCTGTGAACATTAACGAGCCGTCGGGTTCCCGGCAAGCATCCACGGCGCCTCATCGTGGGCCGCCGCACGCCGAAGCAGCCTGTCCCCTTGTCACGCAAGCATCACCCGGGCGTCACGGGCCTGACACCCGGGCTTTCTAGTCTGGCGGTGCCGCCTGGTTCGACTACGCGGCCCCTTCTGACAGGCTCACGGAGACGCCCATGACCCGGACCGCTCGCTCGATTGGTAACCCTCCCCTGCCACGCCTGCGGGCCGAGCGCCTGACTGGCGGGGCCGCCTTGCGCGAGGCCCAGGCACTGCGCTTCGAGGTGTTCAGTCGCGACTTCAAGGCAACCTTCAAGGGCGCGGAGCCTGGGCTGGATCAGGATGCCTACGACGTCCACTGCCAGCACCTGGGTGTGCGCGACACCGCCAGCGGCCGGCTGGTCGCCACCACCCGCCTGCTGGACCACCGCGCGGCCTGCCGGCTTGGACGCTTCTACAGCGAGCAGGAGTTCTGCCTGCAAGGGCTGGAGCACCTGCAAGGGCCGATTCTCGAACTGGGCCGCACGTGCGTGGATCCGGCCTACCGCACCGGCGGCACCATCGCCCTGCTCTGGGCCGAACTGGCCGAGGTGCTCAACGAGGGTGGCTACCGCTACCTGATGGGCTGCGCCAGCATCTCTCTGCAGGACGGCGGCGTGCAGGCCCAGGCGATCATGCAGCGCCTGCGCGAGCGCCACCTGTGCCATGAGCACCTGCGTGCCGAGCCGCGCACGCCGCTGCCGATGAGCGAGGTGCCAGCCAACGTCATCGCCGAACTGCCGCCCTTGCTCAAGGCCTACCTGCGCCTGGGCGCCAAGGTGTGCGGGGAGCCCTGCTGGGACGAGGACTTCCAGGTGGCCGACGTGTTCATCCTGCTCAAGCGGGATCAGCTGTGTCCACGCTATGCACGCCATTTCAAGGCCGCGGTCTGATGTGGCGCTGGCGAGTGGCATTGCGCGCCTGTCGACTGCTTCCGGCACTGGGCCTGGGCGTGGCGCTGGCCTGCGCCGTGGTGGTGGGCGAACGGCTGGGCCTGCGGGTCTCGCTGCGACGGCGGCAGCGCTGGACGCGCCTGTTCATGGGGCGGCTGATGGCGGCATTGCCGTTTCAGGTCCAGGTCAGCGGCCGACTGCCGACGCGGCCCATGCTCTGGGTCAGCAACCACGTGTCATGGACCGATATCCCCGTGCTTGGCACGCTCGTCCCGCTGTCGTTCCTGTCCAAACAGGAAGTCCGCCACTGGCCGTTGGCCGGCTGGCTGGCGCACCGGGCCGGGACGCTGTTCATCCGCCGCGGGGGTCATGAGGGGACGCGCCTGCGCCAGCGGATCGCGAGCCGCTTGCAAGGGGGATGCCCGGTGCTGGTCTTTCCTGAAGGCACGACCAGCGACGGCCAGGCGCTGCGTACGTTCCATGGGCGCCTGCTGGGTGGAGCGATCGAGGCGGGCTTGCCGGTGCAGCCGGTGGCCATCGCCTACGTGCGTGACGGAAGGCGCGATACGCTGGCGCCCTTCACGGGCGACGACGACCTGCTGTCGCACGTGCTGAGGTTGCTGGCCCATCCGCCAGGGACGGTGCAGGTTCACGTGCTGGAACCGCTGGTGAGTCTGGGGCGGGAGCGCACGGCATTGGCACGCGAAGCGCAGCAGGCGATCAAAGCGGCCTTGCGCAGGCCGAGTGAGGATGAACAGGCCCAGGCTGCGCGCGGATCCGCTTTGACGGTGCCTTGAAGAGGTTTCTGCGGCCTCGGCAAGGTCTGCTTACGGCTCATCACATCGCATTGAGGCCGGCTATCACAAGCTTTTTTGGGGGGCTTGCCTGCAATGCAGGCGGCGCCTGACAGGGCCCTATCGCTGGCAAGCCAGCTCCCACCCAGATCTCGGCAGCCTGTCGGTATAGGCATGGCTGCGCGAGCCGATTGTAGGTATAGGCATAGCTGCGCAAGCAGCTTGTGGGAGCGGGCTTGCCCGCGATGGCGTCCGATCCGACACCGCCTGCATCATGGGCAAGCCCGTCCTCGAAGGGCCCGCAAGGTCCGTACACTCAAAACACTTCACTCCATGAACGCGCGCCCTTCACGCGCCGTTCTGGCGTCGATCTCCTGCACGATTCGCACCTGCTCCTCCTGTGCGAACCGTTGCAACTGCGGATAGAACGCCCGGAAATCGTCGAGCAGAACTTCGTACAGCGGCTCCAGCTCATCCATCACGCCCGCCAGGGCCTCTGGCCGCGACAGACGCCGCCCGATACCGCGAAACACCAACGCGAGCGTGTCGAACTCGGCATATGCGCCCAGCCAATCGTCCGCCGCCATGGACGGGGCGATCTGCGCCAACCGTCCAGGCAGGTCCGGCTGCGCCAGCAGGATGCGATAGAACCGGCCGGTGAACGCCGCGAGTGGGGGCTGGGCATAGGTGGACCATTCCCGCGCCAGGCAATGGTCGAAAAACACGTCCAGGACGATGCCGGCATAGCGACGGCGCGTCGTGGGAAAGCGCGCCAGTGCCGCCAGCACCTGGGGATGGCTGTCGGTATGGCTGTCGATGCGCCGATGCAGGCGTATGGCCGCCTCGAGCGCAGGCGCGAAGCGGCCCTCCAGCGGGCCTTTGACGAAGTCGCCGTACAGGCTGCCCAGGAGCTGCGACGGCTGGTCGCCGCCCAGATGCAAATGTGCCAGGTAGTTCATCCGTGCGAGTCTAGCACCGACGACGCGCCTGCCGTGATGCGCTGCACTGAACCCTCGCCTGCGCACCGTCTCGAATGCAGGACCTGCGCCCTGGCGCGCCCTGACCCGAGGTCAACCGATGACGACGCTGTTCGATCCGATCACCCTGGGCGACCTGCCCCTGCCCAACCGTATCATCATGGCACCCCTGACCCGCTGCCGCGCCAGCGAAGGCCGTGTGCCGAACGCCCTGATGGCCGAGTACTACACGCAGCGCGCCAGCGCCGGGCTGATCCTCAGCGAAGCGACCTCGGTGACGCCGATGGGCGTCGGCTATCCGGACACGCCGGGCATCTGGAGTCAGGCACAGGTCCAGGGCTGGCGCCAGGTGACCGAGGCAGTGCATGCCGCCGGCGGACGGATCTTCCTGCAACTCTGGCACGTGGGTCGCATCTCGCACCCGCGCTACCTCGACGGCCAGGCACCGGTCGCGCCCAGCGCCGTCAAACCCGAAGGTCATGTCAGCCTGGTACGTCCGATCACCGACTACCCGACGCCCCGCGCCCTGGCGACCGAGGAGATCGCCGAGATCGTCGAGGCCTTCCGGGTCGGCGCCGAGCATGCCAAGGCGGCCGGTTTCGATGGCGTGGAAATCCACGGTGCCAACGGGTACCTGCTCGATCAGTTCCTGCAGAGCAGCACCAACCAGCGCGACGACCGCTACGGCGGCAGCCTGGAAAACCGTGCGCGGTTGATGCTGGAGGTCACCGATGCGGTGATCGGCGTATGGGGCGCGCAGCGGGTCGGCATGCACCTGGCACCCCGTGCCGACGCCCATGACATGGGCGACGCCAACCGGGCCGAGACCTTCACCTACGTCGCCCGCGAGCTGGGCAAACGTGGCCTGGCCTTCCTGTGCGCCCGTGAACACGTGGCTGACGACAGCCTGGGGCCGCAGCTCAAGCACGCCTTCGGCGGCACTTACATCGCCAACGAAGGCTTCGACAAGGCCAGTGCCACGGCGGCGCTGGCCGAGGGTCGCGCCGATGCAGTGGCGTTCGGCGTACCCTTCATCGCCAACCCGGACCTGCCCGAACGCCTGGCCGCCGACGCGCCGCTCAACCCGGCTCACTCCGAGACGTTCTACGGCCAGGGGCCGGTGGGCTACACCGATTACCCCCGGCGCTGAGACGACCCCGCCTGTACAGGTCGATGCCGTGCGCTAGCGTCCGGCATTGATCTGCTGCTGCAGGTTCTGCACCTGGCTCTGCAGGGTATTGAGGTTACGGCTGACCTGGGTGCGGAAGGCATCGAACTCCTGCACCGAAGCGCCCCCGGTCGCGCTCGCGGCCGGACGGTTCTCCAGCTGCGCCTTGAGCACCAGCATGTCCTGCTGCAGATCGTTGAGTGCCGTCGTCGGGTCGCCCTGCTTCTTCAGCGCAGCCAGCTCGCCGTCCAGGCGCTTGAGCCCGTCTTCCACGGCACGTCCATCGACCTGAGCCGCCTTGAGCGCGGCCAGGTCGGTGGTGATCGACTCCACCTGCGCCTGCATGCGCGCCTGCGCCTCGCCCAAGGCAGTCTGCTGACGCTGAGATTCGGCCAGCACCTGTTCCAGGCGCTTGTCCAGATCACCGGCCTGGCCTGCCACCCCGGCTTGCTGCTTGCCTTGCTCGGCCAGCGCGGTCTGCAGCTGGCGGATCTGCAGCTTCAGGGCTTCGGTGTCGGTGCTGACACTGGAGTCGCGGGCCTCGACACGACCACTGATGACGTTCAACCGCCCCGCTGCGTCCTCGCTGATGCGTGCGAAGCTTTCCTGGGTGGCGACCAGTTGCTGCTCGAGCAGGGCGATCTGCTGGGCGCTCCACCAGCCCAGCCCGGCCAGGGCGATGCACGCCGCGCCCAGCAGCGCCCACAGCGGCCCGGTGCTGGCCGTTCGCGGCGGGCGCGGATGGCCATGGGCAGCGCGCAACGGGGCGTCGTCACGGGCGCCGACATGCAGCGCGGGAACATCATCGGGATCGTCGTGGGTATCGTTACGCATCTGAAGCTTCACCGCAGGGGCCACCAAAAGAAGGGCCAGTATACCGTCCAGGACGGTGTTCGGCAGCGCGTCTACTGGCCGCCCTGCCCCTTCCACCAGGTGCAGAATTCATCCAGGGCCGCCCACAGGCTGACCTGGGGACGGTAATCGAGCCGCTGGCGTGCCTGGCTGATGTCCAGGGTGAAATCCTGGCTCAACGCCTGCACCTCGTGACGCGATTGGCTGGGTTGTGGACGTCCTGGCCAGGCGCGGCAGGCGACTTCGCTCAGGGCGCCAAGACCATAGGCCAGCCCAGGATCGCAGTAACGCGTCACCGGCGGCATCCCCATCTGGCGCATGACGTAGTTGACCACGTCCCACAGCGGCAGCGGCTGGCCGTTGCTGAGGTTGTAGACCTGGCCCAGCGCCTGCTCCTCGGCGAAGACCGCGGCCAGCAACGCCTCGTTGAGGTTGTGCACGCTGGTGAAATCGACGCGGTTCAGGCCATTGCCGATGATCGCCAGGCGGCGCTTGCGATGGCGCTGCATCAGGTGCGGGAAGAACCCGGCATCACCAGCCCCCGTCACCCGATGGGGGCGCACGGCCAGCGTCTCGAGGCCGAACTCCTGGGCCCCGAAGACCTTCTGCTCGGCGAGGAACCGGGTCAGCGCCTGGGGCCCGCGCAGACGACGCGGCATCGGCTCTTCGGGGATCTCGATGCGATGCTGACCGGTGCCGTATACCGCTGAAGACGAGACATACACCAGGCGCCGGACATGTTCCTTGAGGCTGCCTTCGACGATGTTCTCGGTGGTCACCACATTGGCGTGATGAAGTGCCTGATAACCGCCCCATTGCCCCTGCATGCCCGCGCAGTGCACCACGACATCGACGCCCTGGCACACGCGCCGTGCCAGGCGTGCATCGCCCAGGTCGCCCGGCATGAAGTGCGCACCGCGCTTGACCAGGTGCTCGACCCCCTCGGCACGCCGGCCGTTGACGCGGACATCGAGGCCCTGCTCGAGCGCGAAGCGGGCGAAGCGACCGCCTATGAAGCCACTCGCACCGGTGACCAGAATTCGCATGTTTGACCTCGCCTTGCCAGATTCCAGATGCAACAGACGCCCGCCGGGCCTACAACGGCACCAGCCAGTGCGCCGCCGCCTGTCGCAGGTGTTCGGTCAGTTGGCCGAGCAGCATCCCGCCATTGCGCCAATGATGCCAGTACAACGGCACGTCGATGGGGGTGTCCGGGCAGATCTCCACCAATTGGCCCGTCTCCAGATGAGCCAGGATCTGGCATTCGGGCACCATGCCCCAGCCCAGGCCCGCTTCGGTCATGCGCAGAAAGCCTTCGGCCGAGGGGCACAGGTGGTGGACGAACCCGCCTTCCAGGCCCAGCGAGGCCAGGTAGCGGTGCTGAAGAAAGTCGTCCGGCCCGAACACGATGGCCGGCAATCGGCTCAGCCGTGCCTTGTCGAACCCGCTTGGGAAGTGGCGTGTCATGAAGGCCGGGCTCGCCACCGCCCGGTAGCGCATGGCGCCCAGCGGCAGGCAGCGTGCACCGGCCACAGGCCGTTCGCTGCCACACAGACAGGCGGCGACTTCGCCGGCCTTCATGCGTCGCAACCCCACGTCCTGGTCTTCGACCACCAGCTCCAGCAACAGAGACTGGGCAGCGCAGAAGGGCCCGACCGCGCCTGCCCACCAGGTCGCCAGGCTGTCGGCGTTGAGGGCGATGCGCATCCGTTCCGGCATGCCCTCGGCATCCAGCGCCGGGACTTGGCGCTGCAGGTCGCGTTCCAGCAATCGCACCTGTTGGACATGGTTGAGCAGTTGACGGCCCACGTCGGTGGGCTGGGGTGGCGTCGCCCGCACCAGTACCGGCTGCCCGACACGCGCCTCGAGCAGCTTGACCCGCTGTGACACGGCCGACTGCGACAGCCCCAGCACCTGCGCGGCACGCTCGAACCCGCCCTGCTCGATGACCGCCGCCAGGGCGGCCAGCAACTTGTAGTCGAACATCGTTTTCTCTAATGCCAGATCAGCGTTATTTGTTTTTCTTATACCGCGTCTGCCGCCAGAATGCTCGCATCCATCTCGACAAATCGCGCTGTCCATCAGGACCAGCGCCAGGGGAGCGTTTCTCTCATGTGGCAAAGTTATCTCAACGGGCTGTTGGTCTCCCTCGGCCTGATCATGGCCATCGGCACCCAGAATGCGTTCGTGCTGGCCCAGAGCCTGCGCCGCGAACACCATCTGCCGGTGGCCGCACTGTGTGTGGTGTGCGATGCGCTGCTGGTGAGCGCCGGCGTCTTCGGCCTGGCCACGGTACTGGCCGACAGCCCGACGTTGCTGGCCGTGGCTCGCTGGGGCGGTGCGGCGTTCCTGGTGTGGTACGGCAGCAAGGCACTGCTGCGCGCCTGCAGCCGGCAGAGCCTCGAGCAGCAACAGGGGCTGGGGCTGCGTTCGCGTCGGGCGGTGTTGCTCAGCGCCCTGGCGGTGACCCTGCTCAACCCGCATGTGTACATCGACACCGTCCTGCTGATCGGCTCGCTCGGTGCCCAGCAGCCCGTGCCAGGCGCCTACGTGGCCGGCGCCGCCAGCGCGTCGCTGGTGTGGTTCTTCACCCTGGCCCTGGCCGCCGCCTGGCTGGCCCCTTGGCTGGCCCGCCCGACCACCTGGCGCCTGGTCGATCTCATGGTCGCGGTCATGATGTTCGCGGTGGCGGTGCAGTTGGTGGTGGGGTGAGCGGCAAGCTTCGAGCTTCAAGCTTCAAGCTTCAAGCTTCAAGCTGACGGTAGTGCGGCTCGTCAGGCGTTGGCAGGATGTTGAGGCAACGCTGACGCTCTGGCTTGCAGCTTGCGGCTTGCAGCTTGTTGCTCCCCAAATGCTATGATCCGGCCCCGCGTCGCAAAGAGTACAAACTCGCCGACGCGTTGAAGGCCGCCCGTGATCGGCCTTGCGTCCCCTCGCAAACAGACCTGAACAGGAGAACGACCATGGCTTTTGAATTGCCGCCGCTGCCGTACGCCCACGATGCCCTGCAGCCGCACATCTCCAAGGAAACCCTGGAGTATCACCACGACAAGCACCACAACACCTACGTCGTGAACCTGAACAACCTGATCCCAGGTACCGAATTCGAAGGCAAGAGCCTGGAAGAGATCGTCAAGACCTCTTCGGGTGGTGTGTTCAACAACGCCGCGCAGGTCTGGAACCACACCTTCTACTGGAACTGCCTGTCGCCCAACGGCGGCGGCGAGCCGACCGGTGCGCTGGCCGAGGCCATCACTCAGGCGTTCGGTTCCTTCGAGAAATTCAAGGAAGAGTTCAGCAAGACCTCCATCGGCACCTTCGGTTCCGGCTGGGGCTGGCTGGTGAAGAAGGCCGACGGTTCCCTGGCCCTGGCCAGCACCATCGGTGCCGGCAACCCGCTGACCAATGGCGACACCCCGCTGTTGACCTGCGATGTCTGGGAGCACGCCTACTACATCGACTACCGCAACGTACGTCCGAAGTACGTCGAAGCGTTCTGGAACCTGGTGAACTGGGACTTCGTCGCCGAGCAGTTCGAAGGCACGCCCTTCACCGCCTGATCCCGACGTTTCCTGAGCCCGGCGCGTGCCGTGATGCCGTTCGATCCCGAACGTCGTCGCGGCAACCGCCGGGCTTTTTTCATTCCAAAGTGCGCTGGGACAACTTGCCGCGCGCGTATGGCACGCTAACATCAATCCGTGGACGCGATGACGCGCTCATGCTGCGCCGGACAGCGGTCGATAACGTCCTCAGGACGACGCCGCGCCCCACGACACGAACCTCGCTGCCCAAGCAGCCATCGGTGGATAGTGCGCGAGCCACTTTAATGGCAGTATGCCGTCACGCGCATGGATGAAGGACACCTCCGTTGAAGCTGGAATTCAAGAACAGCTTGTCGGTCAAGCTGCTGAGGGTCGTGTTGCTGTCGGCGCTGGCGGTAGGCGTCGTCCTCAGCTGCGCGCAAATCGTCTTCGATGCCTACAAGACGCGTCAGGCCGTGGCCACCGATGGCCAGCGTATTCTCGACATGTTCCGCGACCCCTCGACCCAGGCGGTCTACAGTCTGGACCGGGAAATGGGCATGCAGGTGATGGAAGGCCTGTTCCAGGACGAGTCGGTGCGCATGGCCTCGATCGGCCACCCCAACGAAACCATGCTGGCGGACAAGGTCCGGCCGATGAAGGAAACACCCACGCGCTGGCTCACCGATCCGATCCTGGGCAGCGAGCGCAGCTTCACCACGCAACTGGTGGGCCGTGGTGCCTACAGCGAATACTATGGCGACCTGAACATCACCCTGGACACCGCCAGCTACGGCGAGGGCTTTCTGGTCAACGCGGTGATCATCTTCGTGTCCGGCGTGCTGCGTGCACTGGCCATGGGTCTGGTCCTGTACCTGGTGTACCACTGGCTGCTGACCAAGCCGCTGTCGAAGATCATCGAACACCTGACGCACATCAACCCCGATCGCCCCAGCCAGTACCAGATCCCACCGCTCAAGGGCAACGAGAAGAACGAGCTGGGCCTGTGGGTCGACACGGCCAACCAGTTGCTGGCCTCCATCGAGCGCAACACGCACCTGCGTCACGAGGCCGAAAGCAGCCTGCAGCGCATGGCCCAGTACGATTTCCTCACTGGCCTGCCCAATCGTCAGCAACTGCAACAGCAACTGGACATGATCCTGGACGACGCCGGACGTTTGCAGCGGCGCGTGGCGGTGCTGTGCTTCGGGCTCGACGACTTCAAGGGCATCAACGAACAGTTCAACTACCAGGCCGGCGATCAGTTGCTGCTGGCCCTGGCCGATCGCCTGCGCGCCCACAGCGGCCGGCTGGGTGCATTGGCGCGGCTGGGCGGCGACCAGTTCGCCCTGGTCCAGGCCAACATCGAGCAACCCTACGAGGCTGCCGAACTGGCGCAGACCATTCTCGACGACCTGGAGGCGCCCTTCTTCATCGACCAGCAACGGATTCGTCTGCGCGCCACCATCGGCATCACCCTGTTCCCGGAAGACGGTGACAGCACCGAGAAACTGCTGCAGAAAGCCGAACAGACCATGACCCTGGCCAAGGCGCGCTCGCGCAACCGCTACCAGTTCTACGTCGCCAGCGTGGACAGCGAGATCCGTCGCCGACGCGAGCTGGAAAAAGACCTGCGCGAAGCCCTGGCGCACGACCAGTTCTACCTGGTCTACCAACCGCAGATCAGCTACCGCGACAAGCGTGTGGTCGGGGTCGAGGCCTTGCTGCGCTGGCAGCATCCACGCCTGGGGCTGGTCCCGCCCGACCAGTTCATCCCGCTGGCCGAACAGAATGGCTGCATCGTCGCCATCGGCGAATGGATTCTCGATCAGGCCTGCCGGCAGTTGCGCGAGTGGCACGATCAAGGCTTCGGCGAGCTGCGCATGGCGGTCAACCTGTCGACCGTCCAGCTGCACCACAACGAACTGCCGCGGGTGGTCAACAACCTGCTGCAGGTCTATCGACTGCCGCCCGGCAGCCTGGAACTGGAAGTCACCGAGACCAGCCTGATGGAGGACATCAGCACGGCGGCGCAGCACCTGCTGAGCCTGCGCCGCTCCGGGGCGCTGATCGCCATCGACGACTTCGGCACCGGCTACTCGTCCCTCAGCTACCTGAAGTCACTGCCCCTGGACAAGATCAAGATCGACAAGAGCTTCGTCCAGGACCTGATGGACGACGACGACGATGCGACCATCGTGCGGGCGATCATCCAGCTGGGCAAGAGCCTGGGCATGCAGGTGATCGCCGAGGGCGTGGAGACCGCCGAGCAGGAGGCCTACATCATTGCCCAGGGCTGCCACGAGGGTCAGGGCTACCACTACAGCAAGCCCCTGCCAGCGCGGGAGTTGACGCACTTCATCCGACACACCCAGTTGGCGCAGGTCTCGGCGATCTGATGCCGGCGCCGGGCCTGGATCGACGACGCGCCCTGTAACGACCCTCACCTTCGAGATTTGCGCCAACCCCTTTACATAAAATGCAAATCTTTCGCATTATGTGCCGGTTTCGCGTGCCGCTGGCACCCAGTCCCATTCCCTTGACGCAGGAAACACCGACCATGATCCGTATGCCCCTGGCCTCCGCCAGCCTGTTGGCCATCGCCATCGCCCTCGCCGGGTGCGGCGAGAAGGATGACAAGACTGCCGCGCCGAATGCTCAGGCACCCGCTGCCGCCAGCGCCCCTGCTGCGGCCCCGGGCGCTGTCGATGAAGCGGCCGGCAAGGCCGTGGTCAAGCACTACGCCGAACTGGCCTACGTCATCTATGGCGATTCGCTGAGCACCGCCAAGGCCCTGCAAAGCGCGGTCGACGCGTTCCTGGCCAAGCCGGACGACCAGACCCTCAAGGCCGCCCGGGACGCCTGGATCGCCGCACGCATTCCTTACCTGCAAACCGAGGCCTTCCGCTTCGGCAACACCATCATCGACGACTGGGAAGGCCAGGTGAACGCCTGGCCTCTGGACGAAGGCCTGATCGACTACGTCGACAGCAGCTACGAACATGCCCTGGGCAACCCGGCCGCCAGCGCCAACATCATCGCCAACACCGAGATTCAGGTGGGTGAAGAGAAGGTCGACGTCAAGGACATCACGCCCGAGAAACTCGCCAGCCTCAACGAACTGGCCGGTTCGGAAGCCAACGTCGCCACGGGCTACCACGCCATCGAATTCCTGCTCTGGGGCCAGGACCTCAACGGCACCGGTCCAGGGGCCGGCAATCGCCCTGCGTCCGACTACCTGGAAGGCGAAGGCGCCACGGGCGGCCACAACGATCGTCGCCGCGCCTACCTCAAGGCGGTCACCGACCTGCTGGTCAGCGACCTGGAAGAAATGGTCGCCAACTGGGCGCCGAACGTCACCGACAACTACCGCGCCACGCTGGAAGGCGAGTCGGTCAACGATGGCCTGCGCAAGATGCTGTTCGGCATGGGCAGCCTGTCGCTGGGCGAGCTGGCCGGCGAGCGCATGAAGGTGTCCCTGGAGGCCAACTCGCCGGAAGACGAGCAGGACTGCTTCAGCGACTACACCCACTTCGCACACTTCTACGACGCCAAAGGCATCCGCAACATCTACCTGGGCGAGTACACCCGTGCCGACGGCACCCAGCTGACCGGTCCGAGCCTGTCGTCGCTGGTGGCCAAGGCCGACCCGGCCACCGACACGGCACTCAAGGCCGACCTGGCAGCCACCGAAGCGAAGATCCAGGTCATGGTCGACCACGCGCTCAAAGGCGAGCACTACGACCAGCTGATCGCGCCGGACAACGCGGCGGGCAACCAGATCGTACGTGACGCCATCGCGGCGCTGGTCAAGCAGACCGGCACCATCGAGCAGGCGGCAGGCAAGCTGGGCATCTCCAACCTGAGCCCGGATACCGCTGATCACGAGTTCTGATCGGCCGCCGGCCTGGGGCGTCGTCGACGGCGCCTCAGGCCGCCCCCTCCCCCGCGGCGGGCACCTGACTAACGTCGATTTCATCCGGCAAACGCAAATCCCTCTTATTCATACCTCGCCAGCCTGCTAAGCTTGCACCCCCTGTTTTTCGCTCGAGCCCTCCAGGATTGTCGATGTCCTCGCCGCTGATCCGTCTCTCGCCCTTGCTGCTGCTCTGTGCGCTGACCGCCTGTGATGACGCGCCGCGTTTCACCCAGGCCGAGCCAGGCGAAGCCTTGTCGGGCGGCGCCACGACCGTGCAGCGACAGGATCGCCAGGCGTTTTCCCTGCCCTCGGCCAACCTGACCCCGGAGCGCCGGCTGGACTTCAGCGTCGGCAACAGCTTCTTTCGCAGCCCCTGGGTGATCGCCCCTTCCACCACCACCGCGCGCGACGGCCTGGGCCCGCTGTTCAACACCAATGCCTGCCAGAACTGCCATGTGCGCGACGGCCGGGGCCATCCACCGGAGCCCGGCGCGCGCAATGCCGTGTCGATGCTGGTGCGCCTGTCGATCCCCGACCAGCCCGCCTACCTTCGGGAAATCGAGCGCCTCGGCGTCGTTCCCGAGCCCACCTACGGCACGCAACTGCAGGACATGGCCGTACCCGGTGTCGCGCCGGAGGGCAAGGTGCGGGTCGACTACAGCGCCGAGCCGGTCAGCTTTGCGGACGGCTACACGGTCGAGCTGCGCCGGCCCCATGTGCGCATCACCCAGTTGGGTTACGGCCCGATGCACCCTGATACGCGCCTGTCGGCACGGGTCGCGCCGCCAATGATCGGGCTCGGCCTGCTCGAAGCCATCCCTGAAGCGGCGATCCTGGCCCATGCCGACCCCGACGACCGCGATGGCGATGGTATCCGCGGGCGCCCGAATCAGGTCTGGGACCAGGCGCGACAGGAGACAGTCCTGGGGCGCTTTGGTTGGAAGGCCGGGCAACCCAACGTCAATCAGCAGAACGCCCATGCGTTCGCGGGTGATATGGGGCTGACCACGACCCTGCTGCCCCATGACGACTGCACTCCGGCCCAGGTCGACTGCCAACATGCCCCCAATGGCAACGGCGCCGATGGCGAGCAGGAGGTCAGCGACAACATCCTGCGCCTGGTGACGTTCTATACACGCAACCTTGCCGTCCCGGCACGCCGCGATGTCGATGCGCCCCGGGTGCTGGCCGGCAAACGCCTGTTCCACGAAGCCGGCTGCCAGGCCTGCCACACCCCCACCTTCACCACGGCGGCCGACGGCGTCGAGCCCGAACTGGCCAACCAGGTCATCCACCCCTACAGTGACCTGCTGCTGCACGACATGGGCCCGGGGCTGGCGGACGGCCGCAGCGAGTTTGAGGCGAGCGGCCAGCACTGGCGCACGCCACCGCTGTGGGGCGTCGGCCTGACCCAGGCGGTGAGCGGTCACACGCAACTGCTGCACGACGGGCGTGCCCGCAACCTGCTCGAAGCAGTGCTCTGGCACGGCGGCGAAGCGCAGGCGGCCCGTGACCACGTACTGACTTTCGACGCCGAGCAGCGTGCCGCGCTGCTGGCTTTTCTGAACTCACTCTAAGCGCAAAGGACCCGGGCATGTTCCGACCCAAACTGTTGTTCACCAGCCTCGCCGCACTCGCCCTGGGCGCCTGCGCACCGCAGGACCCGCAAGCCGTGACCTCGGCGGCCATCGCCAAGCAGGTGATCCTGCCGACCTACAGCCGTTGGGTCGAAGCCGACCGGCAACTGGCCGCCAGCGCCCTGGCCTTCTGCGAAGGCAAGGAAACCCTGGACGCGGCACGTGGCGACTTCCTGGCCGCGCAGAAGGCCTGGGCCGAGCTGCAGCCGCTGCTGGTCGGCCCCCTGGCCGAGGGCAACCGCGCCTGGCAGGTGCAGTTCTGGCCGGACAAGAAGAACCTGGTCGGTCGCCAGGTCGAGCAGCTGGTCAACGGCGACAAGCCCGTCGACGCCCAGACCCTGGGCAAATCCAGCGTCGTGGTGCGCGGCCTGTCGGCCTACGAGTACATCCTCTTCGACAGCAAGCCGGACATCGCCTCCGCCGAACAGAAGGCCCGCTACTGCCCGTTGCTGGTCGCCATCGGCGAGCACCAGAAGGCGCTGGCCGAAGAGATCCTCAAAGGCTGGAACACCACCGACGGCATGCTCTCGCAGATGACCAAATTCCCCAACCAGCGCTACGCCGATTCCCATGAGGCGATCGCCGACGTGCTGCGCGCCCAGGTCACCGCCCTCGACACCCTGAAGAAGAAACTCGGCGCGCCGATGGGCCGCCAGAGCAAGGGCTTCGTCCAGCCGCTGCAGGCCGAGGCCTGGCGCAGCCATGCATCGATGAAGAGCCTCGAAGCCAGCCTGAAGGCGGCGCAAGCCTTGTGGGTGGGTGTCGACAACAAGGGTCTGCGCGGTCTGCTGGGCAAGGAACACGCGGCCCTGGCCGACAAGATCGACGACGCCTACGCCACCTCGCTCAAGCTGCTGGCCGACAATCAGAAAACCTTGGGCGAGCTGCTGGCCGACGATGCCGGCAAGCAAACGCTCGACCAGATCTACGACAGCCTCAACGTCGTCCACCGCCTGCATGAAGGCGAGCTGGCCAAGGCGTTGAACATCCAACTGGGCTTCAACGCCAACGACGGTGACTGATCATGCTGCGAGACCAGGCCAAGCGGTTCGGTAGTACTTTGCTCGACGTCCTGAAATTGCGTGGCTGGACGCTGCGCCGTGACACGACTGCCGGTCAGCTCCTGCTGTCGGCGCGCGACGATGCCGACGGCAGGCATTATGCGGTCGCCTACCGACTCGATGGCCGCCAGGTGTTCGCTACCGAGGTGGGACAGCGCTGCCACGCCATCATCGATCACCCGAGGCTGCCGGTGGCGTTGTTCGTCGCCCGTCGCCCCGGCACCGAGAGCTACCTGATCGATGTGCGTGACGGACGCCTGCTGCAAACCCTCACGTCTCGGCCGAACCGGCACTTCTACGGGCATGCGGTGATTCATCGCGACGGCGAGTGGTTGTACACCACCGAAAACGACACGTCCGATCCAGGTCGCGGCGTGCTGGGGGTGTACCGGTTCGACGGTGAGCGCCTGGTCCACACGGGCGAGCTGTCGACCCACGGCATCGGGCCCCATGAAGTGTCCTGGTTGCCAGATGGCGAAACGCTGGTCGTGGCCAATGGCGGCATTCGCACCGAAGCGGAAAGCCGTGTGGAGATGAACCTCGACGCGATGGAGCCCAGCCTGGTGCTGATGCGGCGCGACGGCAGCCTGATCAGCAAGGAGACCTTGTCGCAACCCATGAACAGCGTTCGCCACCTGGCGATCGGCGGCGACGGCACCATCGTGGCCTGCCAGCAGTTCATGGGCGATGCCGACGAGACCGCCGAGCTGCTGGCGATCAAGCGTCCGGGCCAGCCGTTCCAGCCGTTCCCGGTGGCGGAGACGCAACTGCGTTCGATGGCGCAGTACACCGCCAGCGTGGCCATCCATGACGAGCTGCGCCTGGTGGCGCTGACCGCACCGCGTGCCAATCGGTTGTTCGTCTGGGGCCTGGACGATGGCCAGGTACGCCTGGATGCACCCATGCCGGACTGCGCCGGGGTGGGGGCGGTGAAGGACGGGTTCGTGGTGACCTCGGGGCAAGGCCGGTGCCGTTACTACGATTGCCGTACACCGGCACCGATCGGCCAGCCCCTGCAGATGCCATCGGGCTTCTGGGACAACCACCTGCATCTGGTCTAACGGCGGGCAGTGAACACGGGGCCTGCCCAGGTCCCGTCTGTCCTGCCGAGGGCCAGGGGCTAGCCCCCGGCGCGCAATCCCTGGCGCATGCCGAACAAGAACAGCAGCAGGTCCTGATCCGGCTCGGCGGCGATGTGGACCTTGGCTTCGCGGGGCACCAGGCACTGCGGTGTGCTCAGCACCTGCGGTCGAGGCTCGTGCCAGGCCGCGGCGGCTGCCGTGGTGACCACCAACGCGGCCACCAGAAACAAAGCTCGTGCTATTTCTAGTTTCATTACCCTAACCCTTTGATAGCGCTGCCAAACGCTTCTCGATAAAAGTAGAGCAGCTTTTGCCATTCTGCTTCGGTGAGTGACGAATGGCGCTTCAGCTGACGCAGGTCGTTGCCTGCTGCACGCTGACGGCTCAGCCGCGTGCGGCTTTTCTCCAGGTCCAGCAACGCCACCTCCACCGTGGCCTGGGCGCCCTCGCCTGTCACGCGGACGAACACATGCTTGCCGTAGAGGCAGCCGTGTTGCCGGTGCCCCTGGTGCAGACGCGCCAGGTTCACGGCCAGCTCCCGGAGCATGGCGTCGTGCACGGCCTGTTCGTATTGCTGACGTGCACCCTGGGCATGCCAGGTATCGAGGTCGACGAAGCCCTCGAGGGCCTTGCTCACCAACAGCGCCCGCCACTGCCGTTCGACGTCGCGCTCCACGCCGCAGAACACGATGTCCGGCACCCGCACGCCCAGGGCCTGGCAACTGCGCAGGGCGTCGAGTTCGCGCAGCACCGTGGGGCGCCCGAACGGGTGCAGCAGGGTACGGTACACATGGCCGATCTGACGCTTGGCATACAGCGTCTGCCCCTGTTCGTCGCGCAGGCGCTGTACACCGCTCTCGCCGCCACGACGCTGGTTGGGCTCCTCGACCCATTCGCCCTGCTGTTGCCAGTAGAACTCGAACTGTCGGGATGCCCCGTGGGCTACTGCCATCGTCACTACCTCTTTCTCAATAGATAAACGCGCCACATCGCATAGAACGGCAGAAAGTCCAGACGCTCCTGGATGGCGAAGCCAGCGGCAGCGAACTCCGCCTCGACCACCTTGGCAGGCAGCACATAGCGGTTCTGATACCGGTCGTCCTGGCGGTCGGCCTGGCGCCGCGCTTCGAGCCGCTTGCGCCGCCACGCCTTGAAATTGCCATCCACCCACAGCGACAGGATCACGCTGTCGCGACTGACGCGCTTGAATTCTTGCAACAAGGCCCGCCGGTGTGCGGCCTGGCCTACATGGTGAAACAACCGCATGCAGAAGATGCTGTCGACGGCATTGTCCGGCAGGTCCAGGGCGAACGCGGACGTCTGCAACGGTTTGACCCGGGCCACCACCTCGGGCGGCTGGGCGGCGCACGCGGTGTCCAGCATGGCCGCCGAATAGTCGGCGCCAATGATCACACGGTTGGGCTTCTCGGCCAGCAGCGGCCAGAAGCGTCCGGCCCCGCTGGGGACGTCGAGCACCAGCCCAGGATCGCCTGCCAAGGCCAGGGCGCGCCTGGCCATCTGCTCGTCACGCTGGTGCGAGAGCTTGCGGGCCAGGCTGTCCTGATGCTTGTGCAGGTAGGTCTGGGCGTGTTCCCAATCGTATTTTTCGGAAAACTCAAGCTTGATGGGGTCGTGCATCGCGCATCTCCGGAGAAGGTGCGCCACCTTAAGCAGGCGAACGTTGGCATCCGGTCACCTCGATGTGAAAAAACCGTCGGTGCTTTCGGGCTGCTCCAACGGTTCACGACGGGTCATCTTCGGGGGACACGGTCACCGGCACGGTGCCCACAGTCTTGCCGGGCGCCAGGCTGACCTGGAAGCGACAGCCATGGGGCAACGTCGTCGTCAGCGTCACCTGCCAGCCCTGGTCGTCGCAGATCCGCTGGACCAGCGACAGCCCCAGGCCCAGCCCTTCCCCCCGGCGCTCGTCACCGCGCACGAAGGGCCGGAACATGGCTTCGCGCTGCTCTTCGGGAATGCCCACGCCACTGTCTTCGACGCTGAAGCCGTCGGTTTCCAGGGTCAGGCGAATGTAGCCATGGTCGGTGTAGTGCGCGGCATTGCGCAGCAGGTTGCCCATCACCGATTGCAGGAAGGTCGCGTTGTAGAGCACCGAACCGGCATGGGCGCGGCCCTCGTAGTGCAGGGTCAGGCCTTTCTGCTCGATGGTGTCGCGCCAGACGCCGATCAGGTCGTCCGCCACTTCCCGCAACGACGCGCGGGAGGCCACCGCGCCTTCATCGCGCTGGGCCCTGGCCAGCATCAGGAAAGTCTTAACCAGCTCGCGCATCTCCTCGGTGGCCCGGGCGATCCGCTCGACCTGGTTGCGGGCACGGCTGTCCAGTGCGGGGTTCTCTTGCAGCAGTTCACAGGAGGTGGCCAGCACCATCAGCGGCGTGCGCAGTTCGTGGCTGACGTCGCTGGTGAACAACCGCTCGCGCGTCAGTGCATCGCGCAGACGCCCCAGGGTGTCGTCGAAGGCCACGGCCAGCTGCCCCACCTCGTCGGCGGCGTAGTCCGGCGCCAGGGGCGGTGCCAGGCCCAGCAGCTGGTCGCGGTGGCGCACCTGGCGCGCCAGGCGGATGACCGGCGCCATGACCCGTCGCGCCAGCACCCAGCCCAGGAACGTCGCCAGCGCCAGGCTCAGCACGAAGCCGACCACCACCACAGCGAACAGCACCCGCTCGCGCTCTTCGAAGTCGCTCTGGTCCTGCAGCAGCACGTAGTGGCGGCCGTCGACGATCTCGACCATGGCGTGATAGGAGAGCTGGTCGCGGAACACTTCGTGGAAACCGGGCGTCAGGTGATGCAGGTCCTTGGGCAAGGCGAAGTCGTCACGGCCATCGCTGAAATAGAACAGCTGGTCCGGGCGCGGCCGGTGGCTCCAGTCGCTGATGCTGTCCATGCGCAACAGCCGCTGCAGGTCGCCACCGAGCACCGCCGAGATCAGCCGTTCCTCGACCAAGTGCACGGTGGCGACGATGCCGAAGGCGAAGGCGCCGGCGACCAGGGCGCTCATCAAGGCGAAGGCGATGATGATGCGCTGGGCAAGGCTCTGTCTAAACTCCATCACGACCCTCGGCGAGGCGATAGCCGACGCCATGGACGGTGTGCAGCAGCGGGCGGTCGAACGGTTTGTCGATGACCTGGCGCAGCTGGTGCACGTGGCTGCGCAGGCTGTCGCTGTCCGGGCAGTCGTCGCCCCACAGGGTTTCTTCCAGGACCTCGCGGCGCAGCACGTGCGGGCTCTTCTGCATCAGCACCGCCAGCAGCTTGAGACCGACCGGGTTGAGCTTGAGCGGCCGGCCCTCGCGGCTGACCTCCAGCGTGTCCAGGTCGTAGGTGAGGTCGGCGACCTGCAGTACACGTCGTCCACCACCCTGGGCGCGACGCAGGACCGCCTCGATGCGCGCGGCCAGCTCCGACAGCGCGAAGGGCTTGAGCAGGTAGTCGTCGGCACCGGAACGGAAGCCCTGCAGGCGGTCGTCGAGCTGGTCGCGGGCGGTGAGCATGATCACCGGCGTGTCACGCCGTGCATCCTCGCGCAGGCGCTTGCACAGGGTGTAGCCGTCGATCCCCGGCAGCATGATGTCGAGCACGATCAGGTCGTAATGCTCCGTGGCCGCCAGATGCAGCCCGGACAGGCCGTCCTGGGCGCAGTCGACGGTGTAACCCTTCATGCCGAGGTAGTCGGCCAGGTTGGCGAGAATGTCGCGGTTGTCTTCAACCAATAAGATGCGCATCGGGTCTCCTGTGCGGCGCTCGTGGGTCTGCGCGGCAGGCGCAGCTTACGGGCATCACGGGAAGGGCTTCAAGCTGCATGGACAGAAAGCCTTGCGAGAGACGCATGAGGAGGCCGAAGCGCGTGCCCCGCTACCGACTCATCGACTCAGTTTCTCCAGGGCTGCATCGGCCAGAAAGGAGGAGCGACTTTTGACATTATGGTCGCGTACGTACTGATCGATTCGTTGAATAACCATTCCTGGCAGTGTGACGTTGACCTTTTCGGTCTTGCCCAAGTACGGCGCGATGTCGATGTCCAACAGGCCCCAACCCATGTCCGCCCACTCAGGATCGTTCCGATGGACAGACGCATCGGAGAGCATGGGTATGGCCCGACCAGAAGCTGCAATGTCCTCCAGCATCATATGGGCCACCTCAACCGCCGCCGCATACGCTTCTTCGAACGTATCTCCTGCCGTCACCGCTCCCGGAATATCAGGAACCTGAATACCGATGGCGGTGTGTTCGTCGCCCCACTCGATGCAGATGGGGTATCTCATGGTTGCCTCCTAAGCGCTTGCAAGCCTGGAACCTGATTACTTTAAACCTGCCCGAGACCTGATGCTTTTCACGGCAACCGTTGGTAAAGAAATGGAATCACATAAAAAAATCCGGCATCAGAAGACTGATGCCGGATTTTTGAGGGGCTCACCTGCGTAGTCGAACTCGTACAGACGCTGCTACAGGGTGTGACCCATGGGGGTCATGCAGGCCGGTCGGCTGTTACATCATGCCGCCCATGCCACCCATGCCGCCCATGTCTGGCATGCCGCCAGCCGCTGGCTTGTCTTCCGGCAGGTCAGCGACCATGGCTTCGGTGGTGATCATCAGACCACCGATCGAGGCTGCGGCTTGCAGGGCCGAACGGGTGACTTTGGCAGGGTCGAGAATACCCATCTCGATCATGTCGCCGTACTCGCCGGTCGCAGCGTTGTAGCCGTAGTTGCCCGAACCTTGCTTGACCTTGTCGGCCACGACGCTTGGCTCGTCACCGGCGTTGGCGGTGATCTGACGCAGCGGCGATTCGACGGCGCGACGCAGCAGGGCGATACCGACGTTCTGGTCTTCGTTGTCGCCCTTGAGGTCGACGATCGCAGCCAGGGCGCGAACCAGGGCCACACCACCGCCAGGCACCACGCCTTCTTCGACGGCTGCACGGGTCGCGTGCAGGGCGTCTTCGACGCGGGCTTTCTTCTCTTTCATCTCGACTTCGGTGCCTGCACCGACCTTGATCACGGCAACGCCACCGGCCAGCTTGGCCAGACGCTCTTGCAGTTTTTCACGGTCGTAGTCCGAGGACGTCTCTTCGATCTGGGCGCGGATCTGCTTGACGCGGCCTTCGATGTCGGCGTCGGTGCCAGCACCGTCGATGATGGTGGTGTTTTCCTTGGACAGGATGACGCGCTTGGCGTTACCCAGGTGCTCCAGGGTGGTGGTCTCCAGGCTCAGGCCGATTTCTTCGGAGATCACGGTACCACCGGTCAGGATGGCGATGTCCTGCAGCATGGCCTTGCGGCGATCGCCGAAGCCCGGTGCCTTGACCGCAGCGACCTTGACGATGCCACGCATGTTGTTGACGACCAGGGTCGCCAGGGCTTCGCCTTCGACGTCTTCGGCGACGATCAGCAGCGGACGGCCTGCTTTGGCGACCGCTTCCAGTACCGGCAGCAGCTCACGGATGTTGGAGATCTTCTTGTCGACCAGCAGCAGCAGCGGGCTGTCCAGCTCGGCAACCATGGTGTCCGGCTTGTTGACGAAGTACGGGGACAGGTAGCCACGGTCGAACTGCATGCCTTCGACGACGGACAGTTCGTTTTCCAGGCCCGAGCCTTCTTCGACGGTGATCACGCCTTCTTTGCCGACTTTTTCCATGGCTTCGGCGATGATGTCACCGATGGAGTTGTCGGAGTTGGCCGAGATGGTGCCGACCTGAGCGATGGCGCGCGAATCGGCGCATGGCTTGGACAGGTTCTTCAGCTCGGCGACGACGGCGGCGGTAGCCTTGTCGATGCCGCGCTTGAGGTCCATCGGGTTCATGCCGGCAGCGACGGCTTTCAGGCCTTCGTTGACGATGGCCTGAGCCAGGACGGTGGCAGTGGTGGTGCCGTCACCGGCAGCGTCGTTGGCCTTGGAAGCGACTTCCTTGACCAGCTGAGCGCCCATGTTCTCGAACGCGCACTTGAGCTCGATTTCCTTGGCGACGGAAACGCCGTCCTTGGTGATGGTCGGTGCGCCGAAGCTCTTGGCCAGGACCACGTTGCGGCCTTTCGGGCCCAGGGTCGCTTTTACCGCATCAGCCAGCACGTTGACGCCAACGAGCATTTTCTTGCGAGCGGAATCACCGAATTTTACGTCTTTAGCAGCCATGATCGTTCAATCCTTAAAATGCTGGGGTTACCGGAAACCGGGGAATCAAGCTTCGATGACGGCGAGGATTTCGTTCTCGCTCATCACCAGCAGGTCCTCACCGTCGACCTTCACGGTGTTGCTGCCCGAGTACGGGCCGAACACGACCTTGTCACCCACTTTCACGGCCAGCGCACGCACTTCACCGCTGTCGAGCACACGACCGGTACCGACGGCGACGATCTCGCCACGGTTTGGTTTTTCAGCGGCCGAACCCGGCAGGACGATACCGCCAGCGGTTTTCGATTCTTCTTCGCTGCGACGGATGACGACGCGGTCATGCAGAGGACGAAGCTTCATTGTCGATCTCTCCCAATTGTGGTTTTCATCGGCCGGTGTCGACACCGGCGGGTTTGATACGGTCCGGCGTGGCCGGAGGTGACCCGCCCTGGGCAGGTCACCGAAGTTATGTCCGGCGCCAGCGGCGCCAGAAACCTTGCGGTGACTCCAACATGAGGTCGCCGACTTCGATTACAAGGGTGTGCTCTGGAATTTTTTTCGCACCGTGATCACCCGCCTACGCAAACGGCCCCTTTCGGGGCCGTCGTGGAGGGGCATGAACGATTCGATCACTGATCGCGTCGCTGGTACTCGCCTTCGATGACGTTCGGACGGTGGCCAGGCTGCTGAGGACGGCCGGCCAGCGGGTCGTCGTTGAACGCACGCTGGCGCAGGGTCTGGGCCTCGGCGCGCTCGCGCAGCTTGCGGGCGATCAGGCGACGGCTGAACGGCATCAGGCACAGCACGCCGAGCACATCGCTGATGAAGCCAGGGATCAGCAGCAGACCGCCGCCCAGCGCCATCATCAGGCCCTGGAACATGTCTTCGGCCGGCAGCTCGCCGCGCTGGATGCTCTCACGGGCGCGCAGCGCCGTGGCCAGACCCGCCAGACGCATCACCACCAGGCCCAGCGCCGACCCGGCGATGATCAGCAGCAAGGCCGGGAAAAAGCCGATGGCGGCGCTGACTCTGACGAAGACGAACAGCTCCAGCACCGGGAAAATCAGGAACAGCAGGAGAAAAACACGCATCAAGGGATCCTCTGCGGAAGACAGCCTTCCAGTAAGACTCCAAATGGATGCAATCAGTCGTTATTTCAACCCGCGACCTTCTGAGCGGTCGGCCAATGGGAGGCGCGGGCCAGGCACACCAAGGCCTCGCGCACTTGTGTCGGCGTGTTGCAAAGCGTAGGAAACGGCAGCCAGTACACTGAATGCCCGATCCGCAGGTGCAGCCCTTCGCTGTCCAACCCGACCAGGCACGCGGGCGCCGTGTCAGGCAGGCCGGCCAGACGGACATAATGGGCGAGCGCGTCGGCGTGGTCGCTGTTCATGTGCTCGAGCATGCGGGTCTCGACGGCGCCGGCGAAGGGATTGGCCAGGGTGACCTGATCGAGCCAGTGGATGGCGCCGAACCCACCGATGTAGCGATGCCGGACGGGCTCGAGGACCCAGAAGTCGAACGCATGCGCCTGGTGATACCCGGCCGATTCCGGGAAGTAGCGGTAATAGCGCTGGGCAGCGAGGTCCAGCGCCTCGGCCTCTTCCAGCTTGCGGGCCTGCGCCAGTACCGTCAGGCGCCCTACGGCCTGCACGTCCGCTGCATCGCGCTCACCGACCAGCAGCGAACACTTGGGATCGGCCAGCAGGTTGTGGGTGTGCTGGGCGATACGGCTGATCAGGATCAGCGGCTGGCCTTGGGCATCCAGGCAGTACGGCACGCTCGAACCGAAGGGAAAGCCTGGCATGGCCTTGGAATGCGTCGAGAGGACACCTTGATACGCCTTGAGCAGCAGTTCGCGGGCGTTGCGCAGGGGGGTGGCGCTCATGGTCGGGTTCCGTGGCAAGTGGCAAGTGGCAAGTGGCAAGTGTGGGGCGTTGGGATTGGCGCAAGGGGTGAGTCAGGCGGAGCTGATTTTGTGGGCCCTGCGGGCCCAATCGCGGCACAGGGGCCGCTCCTACAGAGGGAATTGCGTCTGTCTGATTCACCCCGGTGCCACTACGGGTGTGGGAGCGGCCCCCGCCGGGGCGCCGGACCGGCCGCGATTGGGCCCGCAGGGCCCATGAAACCAGCCCCCTGCTCTGTGGCCAGGCACGAAAGGTTCCGCCCCGCCTACACCTGCAGCTTGCAGCCCGCTCTCCGCTTACCAGGCTACCCCAAACCCTGCCGTATACCGCGTCTTGTCCAGATCGCTCCCGCTCGTCCCGCTGATCACATCCTTCTCGGCCTTCAGGTTCAGTGACGCCCATTCGGTCACCTTGTAGCGCAACCCGACCTCGGCGTCCAACGAGTAGTCGGCCACGTCGCCCAGCGGCTTGCCCAACTCACCATTGGTGAAGAATTCGACGCGCTTGCCAATCAGATAACGGTTGTAGTCCCACTTCATCGCCACCGAATAGAAGTTGTCCTTGCCGCCATCGGCGTATTCATAGTCGGTGCGGTTGAGCAGGCTGCCCAGCGAGAACGCCCCCAGTTCGTCATCCCAGAACTGGTAGCCCGGGCCGGTACCGACGGTACGCTGGCGCGCCAGGTCTTCCACATGGTCGCGCTTGTACTCCAGGCGCCCCTGCCAGAACCACTGGTCGGTCAGGAAGCGGTCCAGCGCGTACTCGGCGCTCCAGTTGTCCGTGGTGGTCACGTCATCCTTGGTCTCGCGGTTGTACTCGCCTTCGGCGCTGTGCCGCCAGCGACCGTGTCGCGCGGTGGTCTTGAAATCGATGTCGTAGTCGTCGGTGTCGTTCTCGGCGCGCTTGTAGTCCAGCGCCAGGTCGACGTTACCCTTCCACACCAGGTCCTGCACCACCGGCTTGGGCTTGAGGATCTGCTGGATGGAGGCCAGTTCCACGGTCTTGGGCGCCTCGCCATTGGCCAGGGTGACCTTGCCGGCATCGGCAGCGGTGAGCGACTTGGTCTTCTCGCCGGTGTAGGCGTCCTGCTTGACCAACAGTTCCTGATCGCTCTGCAGCGTCTTGACCTGTTTCCAGTCCAGGGCGATGGAACCCCCATAGGGGGTCTCGAGCAGCAGCTTGCCGCCATCGAACACTTTGATCTTGCCACTGAGCCGGTCGCCGTTCTTCATCCAGACGGTATCGGCAAAGGCAGACGAGGACAGCGCGACCGCGGTGAGGCACAACAGAAGACGTGAATACATAGGCGACTACGGGTTAGATTCCAGGAAAAAGGCAGGCATTATCCAGCGACCCTTCATTGAAGCAAGGACAGACCGCACCCATGCACTTGAGTTCCGTTCTCATCTTTATCACTGATCCTTTCGTCCTGCTGCCCGATCAGGCGAAGCCCTGATGGCCAAGGCCGGCAGCCTGACCGCCGAACAGGCGGACGCCCGACGAATGGCGCTGTTTCTGGTGCTCGACCAGGTGCCACCGGGCAAGGTCGTCAGCTACGGCCAGTTGGCCGACCTGGCCGGGCTGGGGCCTGTCGCGCGCTGGGTCGGACGTGCCTTGAGCCAACTGCCCGACGGTACACGCCTGCCGTGGCACCGCGTCCTGGGAGCAGGCGGCCGCCTCTGCCTGGCATCCGGTACGGTCTCAGGGGACGAGCAGCGCGCACGGCTGCGTGCCGAAGGCGTGACCGTCCGGAACAATCGTGTGGATATGTTGCGCCATGGCTGGCGCCCGGTGGAGCACAGCGGTTAGAGTGCGCGCTTTGTTTTCGCAACCTTGAGGCAGATGTTGCTCCATGCCCCGTAAAACCTGGCGCGCTGCGCTCGCTGCCTATGCCAGCCCGTCCACGCTGGTGCTACTGCTGCTTGGATTCGCTGCCGGGTTGCCGTACATGCTGGTGTTCTCGACGCTGTCGGTCTGGTTGCGCGAGGCCGGCGTGGCCCGAGAAACGATCGGCTACGCCAGCCTGATCGGGCTGGCCTATGCGTTCAAGTGGGTCTGGTCACCCCTGCTCGACCAGTGGCGCCTGCCGGTACTGGGGCGGCTGGGGCGGCGGCGCTCCTGGCTGTTGCTGTCGCAGGTGCTGGTGGTGGCAGGCTTGATCGGCATGGGCCTGTGCGATCCGCAGAAGCACCTGTCCTGGCTGATCGCCCTTGCCGTGCTGGTCGCGTTCGCCTCGGCCACCCAGGACATCGCGGTGGATGCCTATCGCCTGGAAATCGCCGACGATCAGCGCCAGGCGGCCCTGGCCGCCAGCTACATGGCCGGCTACCGCATTGCCGCGCTGCTCGCCACCGCCGGCGCGCTGTTCTTCGCCGAATGGTTCGGCTCCACGGGCTTTAGCTACCTGCACGAAGCCTGGACGGGCACTTACGTGCTGTTCGGCCTGATCATGCTGCCGGCGGTGTTCACCACGCTGGTCATGCGCGAGCCGCCGGTTGCGCTGCAGACTCAGTTGTCGGCCGCGCGCTACGGCCTGACCCACCAGCTCGCCTCGGTGTTCGTGCTGATCATCCTGCTGGTCTCGGTGCCGGCCATGTTCACGCAGCTGTTCAACACCGACTGGGCCAGCATGGTCTTCGGCAGTGCCACGCCGCTGGACCTGCTGCTCGAGGACCGGGCCTTCCTGCGCGCGATCCTCTACACCAGCCTGACCTGGGCCTGCCTGTCCTCCATGGGCCGGCGCGGCCTGGCACCGGTGCTGACGCCCATCAACGACTTCATCGTCCGCTACCGCTGGCAGGCCTTGCTGCTGCTGGGGCTGATCGCCACCTACCGGATGTCCGACACGGTGATGGGGGTGATGGCCAACGTGTTCTACATCGACCAGGGCTTCACCAAGGACCAGATCGCCAGTGTGAGCAAGATCTTCGGCCTGATCATGACCTTGGTCGGCGCAGGCGCGGGGGGTCTGCTGATCGTTCGTTTCGGCATCCTGCCGATTCTGTTCATCGGCGGCGCGGCGTCGGCGGCGACCAACATCCTGTTCCTGATGCTGGCCGACATGGGGCCGAACCTGGAGATGCTGGTGGTGACCATCTCGCTGGACAACTTCAGCTCCGGGCTGGCGACCTCGGCCTTCGTGGCCTATCTGTCGAGCCTTACCAACCTGAAGTTCTCCGCGACCCAGTACGCCCTGCTCAGCTCGATCATGCTGCTGCTTCCGCGCCTGATCGGCGGTTATTCCGGGGTCATGGTGGAAAAGCTCGGCTATCACAACTTCTTCCTGATCACCGCCCTGCTGGGTGTGCCGACCCTGATCCTGATCGCCTTGCACTGGCATCAGGAAGTCGGGCGCGGCAAGCAGGCGCCGGGCGAAGCACAGGCCACCGACACGCCCTGATCAGGGCGTGGAAGGCTTGGCTCCAGCGCTCTCGAAAGCATCGCGGCTGTCGCGGATCACCCGGCGCAACGGCCACAGGGCCAAGGCCCCGGCCACGCCGGCGATCACCGCGAAGTGCAGCAGGCTGGCGCCCGCGCCAAGCATGGCCATCAGCACGCCGCCCAACCCCAGCAAGGCGATGGTGATCATGCCCAGCATCGCCGACACCAGCCCTTTGCTCTGATCGCTGGCGAACAGCGTCAGCCGGTACAACACGGCGTTGGCCACCCCCAGGCCCAGGGCGTAGACCGTCAGCCCGACCACCAGGCTGAGCACGCTCGGCCACCAGGCCGTCGCCACCACCATGCCCAATAGACCGGCCAGGTACGGCCACAGCGCGCCCTGCACCAGTCGGTGCAGCGGATAGCGATCGGCGATGCGGTTGATGATCAGGTTGCCGCTGATCAGCCCGGCGAAGACGGGAAGCTGCCAGAGCGCATAGGCCAGAGTGCTGAGCCCTTCGTCGTGGATCAGCAGCACGGGCGACAGGCCGATCCAGCCAATCAGGGGCAGACTGACCAGCCCCAGGGCCACACTGCCGGCGATGAAGCGGCGGTTGGCCAGCAAGCGTCCGTAGCCTTGCACCAGAGGCAGCACCTGGATCGGCGTGAACGGCAGACGCGATCCATCACGGCGCTCTACCCCCAAGGTTTCCGGCATCAGTCGATAGAGCGCCAGCCAGGTCAATACCGCCCCGGCCGCAAAGGCCACGAACAGCCAGCGCCAGTCGAGCCACTGCAGCATCAGGGTGCCGATCAACGGCCCCAACAGTGGCGACAGCAAGGCGATATTGGCCAACAGCGCCATCATGCGTACCGCATCCGCCTCGCTGAAGGCTTCGTTCAGCGCGGGGTAGCTGACCGTGACGACGAAGCCCAGGCCGATGCCCTGCAACAACCGCAGCAGGTTGAACAGACCGATGTCGTGAACCCAGTAGGTCGCCAGGCAAGCGATGGCGAAACAGGCGCAGCCACTCAGCAGCAGAGGCCGTCGGCCATAGCGATCGGCCAGCGGGCCGATCAGCCATTGCAGCACCACACCGCCGAGCAGGTACAGGTTGAGCGCATGGGGAATGTAGTCGGGGCTGGCCTGAAGGTCGGCGACCACGACCGGCATCGCCGGCATGACGGCGTCGCTGGCCAGGTAGGTCAAGAGCTCGAAGAGCGCCAGGATCAGGCCGAAGGCCAGGGCGCGGCGTGGAGTGATGTGCAGAAGAGGCGTCATGACGGGGTTCGGCGGCAGGGAGGTGGCGCGCAGGCTACAGGCTGCGCGCCACCTACTACAAGCGACAAGCTGCAAGCATCGAATACCGAACTATCCGTCACCCGCTTCAGCTTGCCGCTCGAAGCTTGCAGCGTGTTGCTACCGAATCACTGCGCTACTGGCTCCTGCACCACGCGGATCACCCGCTGCGGGAACGGAATGTCGATGCCTTCGGCACGCAGGCGATCACGGGTCTGCTCGTTGAGCATGAACATCAGGCTCCAGTAGTCCGGCGTCTTGACCCAGACCCGCAGCGACACGGTGATCGAGCTGTCGCCCAGCTCCGAAATCACGGCGACAGGTGCCGGATCGGGCAGCACACGCGGGTCCTTGGCCAGGTCGAGCAGCACCTGTCGGGCCTTCTGCAGATCGGCGTCGTAGTCGACCCCGACGTTGAACACCACCTGACGCGTCGGCTGACGGTTGTAGTTGGTGATGATGCCGTTGGACAGGCTGCCGTTGGGCACGATCACGGTCTTGTTGTCACCGGTGCGCAGCACGGTGTGGAAGATCTGGATGGTGTCGACGGTCCCGCTGACGCCTTGCGCTTCGATCCAGTCGCCCAGGCGGAACGGACGGAACAGCAGGATCAGCACGCCCCCGGCGAAGTTCGCCAGGCTGCCCTGCAACGCCAGGCCGATGGCCAGGCCCGCGGCACCGATGGCGGCGACGAAGGAGGTGGTCTCGATGCCGATCATCGACGCCACGCTGACGAACAGCAGGATCTTCAGGATGATGTTGGCCAGGGTGCTGATGAAGCCTTGCAGCGCCGGATCGGAATGGCGAATGCTCACCAGCTTGCCCAGGCGCGCGCTCAGGCGGTTGACGATCCACCAGCCGATCGCCAGCGTCACCAGGGCCAGCAGCAGGCGGCCGCTGTATTGCACGATCAGGGGAATCCAGCTTTGCGAGGTGCGGACCAGGTGGTCCACTTCGGCGTTCAAATCCATGTAGGTCTCCCGGAATCGAGCGGCAGGAACAAAAAAACAGGCCGCCTGGGTTGGCGGCCTCGGGAAGCGGTGGACTGTGTCAGCCGGGCAAGGTTCCGGCCCGGCCGGCCATCAGTCGCGGAAGTTGTTGAATTGCAGGGGCATGTCGAAGTCCATGGTGCGCAGGGTGGCGATGGCCTCCTGCAGGTCGTCGCGCTTCTTGCCGGTGATGCGCACCTGCTCGCCCTGGATGGCGGCCTGCACCTTGAGCTTGGCGTCCTTGACCTTGGCGACGATCTTCTTGGCCAGCTCCTTGTCGATGCCTTCCCGGAAGATCGCTTCCTGTTTCATCTCCTTGCCGGACGGATAGGCGTCCTTGACTTCCAGGCACTTGACGTCGATCTTGCGCTTGACCAGGGCCAGGCGCAGGATCTCGACCATCGCTTCGAGCTGGAACTCGGCCTCGGCCGTCAGCACGACGGTCTTGTCCTTTTCCTTGAACTCGAAGTTGCCCTTGCCCTTGAGGTCGTAACGGCGATCAAGCTCCTTGATGGCGTTGTCGACCGCGTTGTGCACCTCGTGCTTGTCCAGTTCCGATACCACGTCGAACGAAGGCATGCTGCTCTCCAGATATAGGCGCCCCTCGCGTCGAGACCGACGATGGAGCGCGTGGGGATTGAGGGTTAAAATGTGCGCTGATTATAACGGGTTGTGAAACGCAGATGAGCAGCACCTGGCACATTCTCGGCGCAGGCAGCCTCGGTACGCTGTGGGCCTGCCGCCTGGCACGGGCCGGCAAGCCGGTCCGGCTGATCCTGCGCGATGCCGACCGGCTCGCCGCCTACCAGGCTGTCGGCGGCCTCACGCTGGTCGAAGACACGCGCGTGACGCGACATGCCATCACGGCGCAGACGCCTGATCACGACGAGCCGATCCAGCGCCTGGTCCTGGCCTGCAAGGCCTACGATGTGGCCGAGGCCGTACGACGACTCGAGCCACGGCTGGCCCCTGGCGCCGACCTGGTGCTGTTGCAGAACGGGCTGGGCAGCCAGCAGGAGGCGGTCGCCCAGGCAGGCCAGGCACGCTGTCTGTTCGCCTCCAGCACCGAGGGCGCCTTCCGCGAAGCACCCTGGCAGGTCCGCTTCGCCGGCCAGGGGTCCAACTGGTTGGGCGACCCCCTCGACCCGACGCGGCCGACCTGGTGGGACGAGTTGCAGCAGGCGGGCATCCCCGCCCAGTGGAGCGATGACATCCTGGGGCAGCTGTGGCGTAAGCTGGCGCTCAACTGCGCGATCAATCCGCTGACGGTGCTGCTGGACTGCCGCAATGGGGCGCTGCGCCAGCACGCCGACACGGTGGTGGCCTTGTGCGAAGAACTCACGGCCCTGCTCGAACGTTGCGGCCAGCCCGGGGCTGCGCATGGTTTGTTGCAGACAGTCGAACATGTGATCGAGGCGACCGCCGCCAACTATTCTTCGATGCACCAGGACGTCCAGCAAGGCCGCCGGACCGAGCACCGTTATTTGCTTGGCCACGCCTGCGCCATGGCGAGGCACCATGGGCTGCACGTACCGCACCTGGAACGCCTGCACCGACGGCTGGTCGATACCCTCACGGCGCGCGGCCTGCCCATCGACTGACGGCCCGCCCTCCACCTTCACGGACAGTGCCACGCCCATGACTTTGCGCCAACGCCTGGAAGACCTCCCGGTCGGGCAGAAACTGCTGGCAGCCCTGCTGGTGCTGCTGGTGACGATCCTGGTGGTCGCCAACCTGACCTTCATCAGCGCCGCCTACTGGATCACCCAGGAAAGCATGGCCCCCCAGGCGCTGCAGACCCTTGGTCGGCTGGTCGCCAACCCCCAGCTGTCGGCACGCGCCGGTGAATCGCCCGCCTCCGCCACCGCGTTGCTCGAGACGCTGCACGACTACGCGCCGCTGCGTGCAGGCGCGATCTACGGCAGCGACGGACGCCTGCTGGCGCAGATCCAGCATGGCGAGCCGCTGACCCTGCCCAAGCGCTACCGCAACATCGAGGCCTGGCGCCTGACCGAGTTTCGCAGCACGCAGCTGATCCGTCTGCCCCGCCCCGGCAGCCCGCCCTCGCACCTGCTGCTGGTGGCCAGCAGCGAACTGCCCATGGCGTTCTACACCGGCACCCTGACGGCCAGCCTGGGCATCCTGGTGTTCAGCATCCTGCTCTGGCTGGTGGTGGCGCGGCAGATCAAGCGGCTGATCACCCAGCCGATCCACCAGCTTGAAGAGCTCAGCCGCCAGGTCACCCGCGAAGAAAGCTACGCCCTGCGCGCCCAGCCCGGCAACGACGACGAGATCGGCAGCCTGGCCCAGGCTTTCAACACCATGCTGTCGCGCATCGAGGCGCGCGAGCAGCAGCTCAAGCGTGCTCGCGACGAATTCCAGTCGGCCTTCGACCAGGCCCAGGGGCTGGCTGAAGAAACACGCCATACCAACCGCAAGCTGGAGCTGGAAGTCCAGGTACGCAGCAAGATCGAAAAGAAGCTCACCGGCTTTCAGAACTACCTCAACAGCATCATCGACTCGATGCCCTCGGCCTTGATCGCGCTCGACGAGCAGCTGTACGTGACCCAGTGGAACCAGGAAGCCACGGCGCTCTCCGGCACGCGCCTGGAGGAGGCGCTGAACCAACCGGTGTTTCTCGCCTTCGAGCCGCTCAAGCCTTTCCTGCCGCAGCTCAGGGCCAGTGTGCAGCAGCATCGGGTGGAGAAGATCGAGCGGGTCACCTGGCCCAAGCACGACGAGCCGCGTCACTATGCCCTGACGTTCTACCCCCTGACCGGCGGCGGTGGCCGTGGCGTGGTGATCCGGATCGACGACATCACCCAGCGCCTGTCGCTGGAAGAAATGATGGTCCAGTCGGAAAAGATGCTCTCGGTGGGCGGTCTGGCCGCCGGGATGGCGCACGAGATCAACAACCCGCTCGGGGCGATCGTGCACAACGTGCAGAACATCCGCCGCCGCCTGTCTCCCGAGCTGCCACGCAACCTGGAGCAGGCCGAGGCGTTGCACCTGGACCTGGCCGACATCAATCGCTATCTGGAAGCCCGGGAGATCCCGCAGTTGCTCGAGGGTATCCAGCAGGCCGGCGGGCGCGCGGCCAAGATCGTCACCCACATGCTCAATTTCAGCCGCCGCAGCGATCGACAGCTGATCCCCTGTGACCTGGCTGCCTTGATCGATCAGGCCGTGGAGATCGCCGGGAACGACTTCGACCTGACCATCGGCTTCGATTTCAAGGGCCAGTCGATCGTGCGGCAGTTCGACCCGGCACTGGGGCCGGTGCCCTGCACCGCGAACGAGCTGGAACAGGTGCTGCTCAACCTGCTGAAGAACGCTGCCCAGGCGATTCATCAGCGACCTGAGGGCGGCGAGCCGGGACGTATCATCCTCCGCACCCGGCTCAATCCGCCTTGGGCAGAAATCCAGGTCGAGGACAATGGCGTCGGCATGTCGGAGGCCGTGCGTAAGCGCACCTTCGAGCCCTTCTTCACCACCAAGGAGATCGGCCAGGGCACCGGGCTGGGGTTGTCCGTGTCCTACTTCATCATCACCAACAACCACAAAGGGCAGATGGAAGTGCAGTCGGCGCCCGGCCAGGGCACCTGCTTCACGCTGCGCCTGCCCCTGGGCACGCCAGCGCTGCCCGTGGACACCGAGGAATCATGACATGGGCTTTCGGCTTTCCAAGATCTACACCCGCACGGGTGACAAGGGCGAAACGGGCCTGGGCGATGGCCGCCGCGTGCCCAAGGATCACCCGCGCATCGAAGCCATCGGCGAAGTGGACAGCCTGAACAGCCAGCTCGGTCTGTTGCTGGCCGGGTTGGCCGAAGTGGGCCTGGACGAAGTGAGCGAAGTATTGGCGCCCTGCCAGCACCGGCTCTTCGACCTGGGAGGCGAGCTGGCGATGCCCAGCTACCAGGCCTTGGACACCGGCGAAGTCGAGCGGCTGGAGGCGGCGATCGATCACTGGAACGACGAGCTGGGGCCGTTGGAGAACTTTATCCTGCCAGGCGGCTCGGCGTTGGTGGCCCAGGCCCATGTGTGCCGCAGCCTGGCGCGCACGGCCGAGCGGCGTTGCCAGCAGCTCAACCAGGTGGAGCCGTTGGCCGGGGTGGGGTTGGCCTATGTGAACCGGTTGTCGGACCTGCTGTTCGTGGCGGCGCGGATCATCGGGCGACGCCAGGGCGTGGACGAGGTGTTGTGGCAGGCGGCGAAGCGGTCGCCGCGTTGATGGATGTTGTGGGCGTTGCAGGCCTGATCGCGGCCGGTCTGGCGCCCCGGCAAGGGCTGCACAGCCTGAACGGCATTGCGGGCCTTACAGACTGACGAAATCTCTTTGTGGGGCATGCCCGCGATGCAGGCGGCGCCTGATAGGGCCCTATCGCTGGCAAGCCAGCTCCCACCCAGACCTCGGCAACTTGTCAGCTTAGTGCCGACCTGGCTGCATGAGCAGCTTGTGGGAGCGGGCTTGCCCGCGATGCAGGCGGCGCCTGATAGGGCCCTATCGCTGGCAAGCCAGCTCCCACCCAGACCTCGGCAACTTGTCAGCTTAGTGCCGACCTGGCTGCATGAGCAGCTTGTGGGAGCGGGCTTGCCCGCGATGCAGGCGGCGCCTGATAGGGCCCTATCGCTGGCAAGCCAGCTCCCACCCAGACCTCGGCAACTTGTCAGCTCAGTGCCGACCTGGCTGCGTGAGCAGCTTGTGGGAGCGGGCTTGCCTGCGATGCAAGCAGCGCCTGATAGGGCCCTATCGCTGGCAAGCCAGCTCCCACCCAGATCTCGGCAACTTGTCAGCTCAGTGCCGACCTGGCTGCGTGAGCAGCTTGTGGGAGCGGGCTTGCCCGCGATGCAAGCAGCGCCTGATAGGGCCCTATCGCTGGCAAGCCAGCTCCCACCCAGACCTCGGCAACTTGTCAGCTCAGTGCCGACCTGGCTGCGTGAGCAGCTTGTGGGGGCCTGCCCGCGATGCAGGCGGCGCCTGATAGGACGCTATCGCTGGCAAGCTCCCACTCAGATCTCGGCAACTTGTCAGCTTAGCGCCGACCTGGCTGCGTGAGCAGCTTGTGGGAGCGGGCTTGCCCGCGATGCAGGCGGTGACGGATCGGACGCTATCGCGGGCAAGCCCGCCCCCACAGGGGCCGAGATTGGGTCTGCAGGGCCTACACCCAATGTCAGCACAGACCGCCGCCCGTAGAGCACCTGCACGGCCTGCAGGCGCCTCTTCAATCCACCGGCCAGAACGCCCGAATGCCCGCCACGCCCTGTGCCCCGATCGTACGCGCACGCGCGCTGTCCTGCGGCCCTACGCCGCCGAGCAGAAAGACCGGCTGCCCACACCCGTCGATGAGCCGCTGGGCCGTTTCCCACCCCAGCGGGGTCGCCTCAGGGTGGGTCTGGGTCGCCTGCACCGGGGAAAGCGTCACGAAGTCCACCCCCATCTGCCGGGCCAGGCTCAGCTCCTCTTCATCATGACAGGAGGCCGCCAACCAGCGATCGACCGGAAACGGCCGGCCCTTGGCTGCATACTTGCGCAACTGCTGTGCGGTCAGGTGCCAGCCGGCCGATGGGAAATCGCCCAGCCATTCCAGAGGCCCTTTGAGCATGAGCTGCGCCTTGCCCGCACACAGCCCGATGGCATCCACCGCCACGTCCCGGTACTTGGGGTCGTACAGGTCCGGGGCGCGCAGCTGGACGAGCTTGCAGCCTTGCGCCACGGCCTGACGGATGCCTCGCAGCAGTGCCGGTACCTCGAGCCCGTCCGGGGTGATCAGGTACTGGTCGGGAAGACGCGCGGCAGCGACGATCGGCCTGTTGGCCTCAGGAAACGCATAGTCCCCTAGCGCCCTGGGCGACACCCAGGCCACCGGCTGACCTTCGGCGCCGTGGGGTTCGCCGTCGAAGGCCTCCACCTCGTGCACGTCGAGCAGGATCTGTTTGTCGGGGTAGTCGTGGCGTACCTTGATCAACGGCCTGGCACGCAGCACACGGATACCCAGCTCCTCGTGCAGCTCACGGGCCAGGGCGGCGTTCACGTCCTCCCCCGCCTCGACCTTGCCACCGGGAAACTCCCACAATCCGCCCTGGTGCTGGGTCTCGTCACGTCGGGCGATCAGGATGCGCCTGTCCTCGCCCCGGATGACCGCTGCAACGACATGTACCCGTTTCATCGCCCCCCCTCCTGGCAATGTCGGACATCGCGCAAAGCGAGGTCCGTGGCAAACGCTGGGCGACAGGCCCGCAGTCTACGCAGACAGACTGCATGGGGTGCGGAATCGAAGGTCAGGTGATGGCGCATGGAAGGCTCCCTGGGATGATGCAGACGATGGGGCAGACGGGCGCAGGCCCGATGCCCGTGGCTGCGACCGTGGACCACGGGCAGCGAACGGGCGAAGGAGGATCGATCAGGTCCGGTATTCGGCGTTGATCTTCACGTACTCGTGGGAAAGGTCAGTGGTCCAGATGGTTTCACTGCACGCCCCGCGGTCCAGCTCGATGCGGATGGTGATCTCTTCCTGGGCCATGACCGCAGCGCCCTGCTCTTCCGTGTAGCTCGGGCTGCGCCCGCCCTGGCTGGCGATGCACACCTCGCCCAGGTACACGTCGATCAGGCTGACGTCGAGTTCCGGCACACCGGCACGGCCGACGGCGGCCAGGATACGGCCCCAGTTGGGGTCGGAGGCGAACAGCGCGGTCTTGATCAACGGCGAATGCGCCACGGCATACCCGACATCCAGGCATTCCTGATGATTGCCACCGCCGTTGACCTGCACGGTGACGAACTTGGTGGCGCCCTCGCCGTCACGGACGATGGCCTGAGCCACTTCCATGCACACCTCGAACACGGCGGCCTTCAGCGCCTCGAACAACGGGCCGCTGGCCTCGGTGATCTCTGGCAGGTCGGCCTTGCCGGTGGCGATCAGCATGCAGCAGTCGTTGGTCGAGGTGTCGCCGTCGATGGTGATGCGGTTGAACGACTTGTTGGCGCCGTCGAGCATCAGGTCTTTCAGCACGCCTGGTGCGACCTTGGCGTCGGTGGCGATGTAGCCGAGCATGGTGGCCATGTTCGGACGGATCATGCCCGCGCCCTTGCTGATGCCGGTCACGGTGACGGTGACGCCGTCGTGCTGGAACTGGCGGCTGGCGCCCTTGGGCAAGGTGTCGGTGGTCATGATGCCCGTGGCGGCGTCGGCCCAGTTGTCTTCCGACAGGTCATCCAGCGCGGCCTGCAAGGCGCCCTCGATTTTCTCCACCGGCAGGGGTTCGCCGATGACACCCGTAGAGAACGGCAGTACCGCGCTGGCCTCGACGCCCGCCAGGTCGGCCAGGGTCGCGCAGGTGCGCTCGGCGGCCGCCAGGCCCGGTGCACCGGTGCCGGCGTTGGCGTTGCCGGTGTTGGTCAGCAGGTAGCGCACGGTGCCCTGCACGCGCTGCTTGGCCAGGATGACCGGCGCGGCGCAGAACGCGTTGAGGGTGAACACACCGGCCACGCTGGCGCCTTCGGCGCAGCGCATGACGACCACATCCTTGCGTCCGGGACGCTTGATGCCCGCCGAAGCGATGCCGAGTTCGAAACCGGGAACCGGGTGCAAGGTAGGCAGGGGACCAAGACCAACAGCCATGAAAGCGCTCCTAGGTAGATAGATCGCACAGAGTAAGGCGAAGCGGAAGAAGGAACAACGCCGCGGCGGTCGAAACCGGCGCGGCGCAGTGTTCAGTAGCGGCGTATCGCGGGCTCAGGGCTGATCAGTCGATCTGGCCATGGCAGTGCTTGAACTTCTTGCCCGAACCACACCAGCAGGGCTCGTTGCGACCCAGCTTCTGGTCGTTGCGCACGGGCGCAGTGGCGACGGCGGTGTCGGCAGCTTCGCCTTCCGCGACCGGCTGCTCTTCCAGGCCTGGCGCTTCAGCGTGCTCGAAGTGCATGCGGCTGGCCAATTCCTCGGCATCGCGACGCAGGCGCGCCTCTTCCTCGGCCGGGTCTTCGCGGCGGACCTGAACGTGCGAGAGCACGCGGATGGCGTCGCGCTTGATCGAGTCGAGCAGCTCCTGGAACAGGGTGAAGGATTCGCGCTTGTACTCCTGCTTGGGGTTCTTCTGCGCATACCCACGCAGGTGAATGCCGTGACGCAGGTGGTCCATGGTCGACAGATGGTCCTTCCACAGGTCGTCCAGCACGCGCAGCACGATCTGCTTCTCGAACGAGCGCAGCGCCTCGGCACCGGCCTGGTCTTCCTTCTCGTGATAGGCGGTGGTGATCTCGCTCAGCAGCTTCTCGCGCAAGGTCTCCTCGTAGAGGCGCTCGTCCTCGTCGAGCCACTGCTGGATCGGCAGCTTGATCGCGAAATCGCTGGCCAGCGCCGCTTCCAGGCCGGCCACGTCCCACTGCTCGGGCAGCGACTGCGGCGGGATGTGCTGGCTGATGGTGGCGTCGAGCACTTCCTGGCGGAACCCGATGATGGTCTCGCCGATGTTCTCGGCCGCCAGCAGGCTGTTGCGCATGTGGTAGATCACCTTGCGCTGTTCGTTGGCGACGTCGTCGTACTCGAGCAGCTGCTTGCGGATGTCGAAGTTGCGGCCTTCGACCTTGCGTTGGGCTTTCTCGATGGCGTTGGTGACCATGCGGTGTTCGATGGCCTCACCGGACTGCATGCCCAGGGCCTTCATGAAGTTCTTCACCCGATCGGAGGCGAAGATGCGCATCAGGCTGTCTTCGAGCGACAGGTAGAAGCGGCTGGAACCGGCATCGCCCTGACGGCCGGCACGGCCACGCAGCTGGTTGTCGATCCGGCGCGATTCGTGACGCTCGGAGGCGATCACGTGCAGGCCACCGGCTTCCAGCACTTGCTGGTGACGCTTCTGCCAGTCGGCCTTGATCTGGGCGATCTGCTCGGCGGTGGGGTTGTCCAGCGCGGCGACTTCGGCTTCCCAGTTGCCGCCCAGCAGGATGTCGGTACCACGGCCGGCCATGTTGGTGGCGATGGTCAGCGCGCCAGGGCGACCTGCCTGGGCGATGATCTCGGCTTCCTTCTCGTGGTACTTGGCGTTGAGGACCTTGTGCTCGATGCCTTCCTTGACCAGCAGGTTGGCCATGTGCTCGGACGTCTCGATGGTCGCGGTACCGACCAACACGGGACGGCCCTGGGCCATGCTTTCCTTGATGTCGGCGATGATCGCGGCGTACTTCTCGTCGGCGGTCAGGTACACCAGGTCGTTGAAGTCCTTGCGCGCCAACGGCTTGTTCGGCGGAATGACCATCACGTTGAGGTTGTAGATCTGGGCGAACTCGAACGCCTCGGTGTCGGCGGTACCGGTCATGCCCGACAGCTTGGTGTAGAGACGGAAGTAGTTCTGGAAGGTGGTCGACGCCAGCGTCTGGCTCTCGGCCTGGATGTTGAGGTTTTCCTTGGCCTCGATGGCCTGGTGCAGGCCTTCGGACAGACGACGACCGGGCATGGTGCGGCCGGTGTGTTCGTCGATCAGCAGCACCTGACCGTCCTGCACGATGTACTCGACGTTGCGGTGGAACAGCTTGTGCGCACGCAGGCCGGCGTAGACGTGGGTCAGCAGGCCCAGGTTGTGCGCCGAGTACAGGCTCTCGCCCTCGGCCAGCAGCCCGGCCTGGGTGAGCATCTCTTCGATGAACTGGTGCCCGGCCTCGTTGAGCTCGACCTGACGGGTCTTCTCGTCGATGGTGTAGTGGCCCTCTTGGGTCACCTGGCCTTCGACTTCTTCGATGTGCTGGGTCAGGCGCGGGATCAGGCGGTTGATCTCGATGTACAGCTTGGAGCTGTCTTCGGCCTGGCCGGAGATGATCAGCGGGGTACGGGCTTCGTCGATGAGGATCGAGTCGACTTCGTCGATCACGGCGAAGTTGAGTTCGCGCTGGAATTTCTCGTCCTGACTGAACGCCATGTTGTCGCGCAGGTAGTCGAAGCCGAATTCGTTGTTGGTGCCGTAGGTGATGTCGGCGGCGTAGGCGGCGCGCTTCTCTTCCGGCGGCTGGAAGGCCGAGACGATGCCCACGGTCAGGCCGAGGAACTCGTACAGCGGACGCATCCAGTTGGCGTCACGACCGGCCAGGTAGTCGTTGACCGTGACCACGTGCACGCCCTTGCCGGACAGTGCGTTGAGGTAGACGGCCAGGGTACCGACCAGGGTCTTGCCCTCACCGGTACGCATCTCGGCGATCATGCCTTCGTGCAGCGTCATGCCGCCGATCAGCTGGACATCGAAGTGACGCATGCCCATGACACGCTTGCCGGCCTCACGGGCCACGGCGAACGCCTCGGGCAGCAACTGATCGAGCGTCTCGCCTTTGGCCAAGCGTTCCTTGAACTCTGCGGTCTTGGCACGCAGTTGCTCGTCGGACAAGGCCACCATCTTCTCTTCGAAGGCATTGACGGTATTCACCGTCTTGAGCATGCGTTTGACTTCACGCTCGTTCTTGCTTCCAAAAAGTTTTTTTAACAAAGGCGCAAACATATCGGCAGGATCTTCCACACGTGGGGATGGAGGGCGGCCCCGTGAAGTCGCCCGTGCAGCCGGAGGCCGCATGCGAACGAGCATTCTACCCGGAAACGATGGTGAGGAAAGTGGCGGATGTCCACGATACTGGCACAGCGCTGTGACGGGGCCCTTGTAAGATAGGGATGAATCCGGGGAGTTCAAGGTGTGAGGGAAAAGCGGTGAGCGGTGAGCTTGACGCCGATCAACGAAGCCCACCCTGTGAAGGCCCGCCGCCCCACCGCCGCACCTGTAGGAGCACCTGTCTTTTTCTACTTGGTACATGCCAGACCGCATGGGCCGATGTGTGAGCCTACCCGCGATGCAGGCGGCGCCTGACAGGGCCCTATCGCTGGCAAGCCAGCTCCCACCCAGATCTCTGTAGCCGTCGGTCTAGGCATGGCTGCGCAAGCAGCTTGTGAGAGCGGACTTGCCCGCGATGGCAGGCGGTGACGGACCGAACGCCATCGCGGCCAAGCCCGCACACAGTCACCGCGGTGGGGCTACGGGTGTAGGAGCGGCCCCTGTGCCGCGATTGGGCCCGCCAGGGCCCACATTAGCACTTGGCAGAAACCATAGAATCTCCCACAGAGGAAGTGCTTCGGCCTGCCACGTGCAGCGTGCCACTCCCCCTTCCTCGTCTGGTAAGCTAACGCTCACTTCCACGTCGGTTGCTCTACCCCATGGCCTACAAGCCCTCCCCTGCCCGCCCGCCGTCCGAACTGCTGCGTGGCGCGCGGCCGCTCAAGCTGCTGCTCAACCAGGCCCAGCGCCTGGCACACCTGCAACGTCTGCTGGAAAGCCAGTTGCAGCCTGCGGCACGCGCTCACTGCCATATCGCGGCATGGCGTGATGGCGTCCTGTCGCTGGTGGTCACCGACGGGCACTGGGCCACGCGCCTGCGGTACCAGCAGAAACGCCTGCAACGCCAACTCCAGGCGCTGGAGGCCTTTGGCAACCTGCAGAAGATCCGCTTCCAGGTCCGCCCGCCGCTAGTATCGGCCCCACGGGTCAGCCAGCCCATGATGCTCTCGAACGACGCGGCCACCAGCATCCGTGACTCGGCCGAAGGCATCCGCGATCCGCGCTTGCGCGAGGCCTTGGAACGGCTGGCCAAGCATGCGCCGCCCAAGCCCTAAGCCCCAACGAAAAAGGCCGCCCCGGAGGGCGGCCTTTTCAGTGCATCACAGCACGATCGCTTACACGGCAGCTACAGGCCGCATGTAGGAGATCGGCGCCGTGCTGGCGTCTTCGAACGTCACGACTTCCCAGGCATCGGTCTCGTCGATCAGGCGGCGCAGCAGCTTGTTGTTCAGCGCATGGCCGGACTTGAAGCCGTAGAACTCGCCGATCAGGCTCTTGCCCAGCAGGTACAGGTCGCCGATGGCATCGAGGATCTTGTGCTTGACGAATTCGTCCTCGTACCGCAGGCCGTCTTCGTTGAGTACACCGCTCTCGTCGACGACGATGGCGTTGGCCACGCTGCCGCCCAGTGCGCGGTTGTGCTTGCGCATGTACTCCAGGTCACGCATGAAGCCGAACGTACGAGCGCGGCTGACTTCCTTGACGAACGAGGTGCTGGAGAAGTCGACGCTGGCCGTTTGCGTGCGGTTGCGCAGCACCGGGTGGTCGAAATCTATTTCGAAACTCACCTTGAAGCCCTCGAACGGCTTGAAGGTCGCGCGCTTGTCGCCGTCTGTGACGGTGACTTCACGCAGAATACGGATGAATTTCTTCGGCGCGTCCTGCTCTTCCAGGCCTGCCGACTGAATCAGAAACACGAATGGACCGGCGCTGCCGTCCATGATCGGGACTTCCGATGCGGAAAGCTCCACATAGGCATTGTCGATGCCCAGGCCCGCCATGGCCGACAGCAGGTGCTCGACGGTATCGACCTTCACGCCGCCGTCGACCAGGGTCGTCGACATGGTGGTTTCACCGACGTTCTTCGCCCAGGCGGCGATTTCCACGACCGGGTTCAGGTCGGCGCGGCGAAAGACGATGCCAGTGTCGACAGGCGCGGGCTTGAGGGTCAGGTAGACCTTTTCCCCCGAGTGCAGGCCGACGCCTGTGGCACGGATGGTATTCTTCAGGGTGCGTTGTCTAATCATGGCTTCGGCCGCTTCAGCGCAAATTGCGAACAGGTATCAACAAAGGCCAGGGATGATAACAGACCCGACCTTTGCTGAACACCAATCACCTGCATAGCCCTGATAAATTCCATCAATCGGCCTGACGGCGCAGGAAGGCTGGAATGTCCAGGTAATCCAGGTCGTCTTGCGGGTTGAGTTTGGCCGCGGCCGCAGCACCTTGGTGGGCCTGGTTGCGCATGACGGTCGGACGCTCGAGGTCGCGGTAGTTGACCGACGACTGCTCGTTGCGCACCGGAGCCGGTGCCGGGGTCTGCTGGGAAGCCGAGGCGGCTGCCGACTGCAGCGTGTTGTCGATCACCTTGACCGGCTTCTCGATGCGCGCGCCCAGGCCGGTGGCCACGACGGTCACGTGCAGCTCGTCGCGCATGTCCGGGTCGATGACGGTACCGACCTTGACCATGGCGTGGTCGGAGGCGAAGGCCTCGATGATGCTACCCACGTCGGAGTACTCGCCCAGGGACAGGTCGGGACCGGCGGTGATGTTGACCAGGATGCCGCGTGCGCCCTGCAGGTTGACGTCTTCGAGCAGCGGGTTGCGGATGGCCGCCTCGGTCGCTTCGCGCGCACGGTTCGGACCGCTGGCGCAGCCGGTACCCATCATGGCCATGCCCATCTCGCCCATCACGGTGCGTACGTCGGCGAAGTCGACGTTGATCATGCCGGGACGCTTGATGATGTCGGAGATACCGCGCACGGCACCGGCCAGCACGTCATCGGCCTTGGCGAAAGCGGACAGCAGGCTGGCGTCCTTGCCGAGAATGGTCAGCAGCTTTTCGTTGGGAATGGTGATCAGCGAGTCGACGCTTTCGGCCAGCGAGCGGATCCCCTCGTCGGCGATCTGCATGCGCTTGCGGCCTTCGAACGGGAACGGACGCGTGACCACGGCCACGGTCAGGATGCCCATTTCCTTCGCCACTTCGGCGATGATCGGCGCTGCACCGGTGCCGGTACCGCCGCCCATGCCGGTGGTGATGAACACCATGTTGGTGCCTTGCAGCACTTCGGCGATGCGTTCACGGTCTTCCAGCGCGGCCTGACGACCGACTTCCGGGTTGGCGCCAGCGCCCAAGCCCTTGGTGACCCCGGTACCCAGCTGCAGGATAGTGCGCGCACCAATGTTCTTGAGCGCCTGAGCATCGGTGTTGGCGCAGATGAACTCGACGCCTTCGATGTTGCTCTTGACCATGTGGTTGACGGCGTTGCCACCGCCGCCACCGACGCCGATCACCTTGATGACCGGGCTTTGCGGGACGTTGTCTACGAGCTCGAACATTTTCCCTCTCCTTACATTCTCTAGTTTTGTGCGCCTGCCACTACTGCTTTTGAAACTTAGAAATTGCCTTGGACCCAGCGCTTGAAGCGCTCAAGCACTGGGGCCTTCGTTTCTTCGCCGTAACTGTTGCCGCCGTGCCCGGCCTGCGGGATGTCGTCGGACTGCTTCTGCAGACCGTAGGCGAGCAACCCCACGCCTGTGGAATAGATCGGGTTGCGCACGACGTCGCTCAGTCCCCGAACGCTATGCGGTACGCCCAGGCGTACCGGCATGTGGAAAATCTCTTCGGCCAGTTCCACGGCACCTTCCATCTTCGCGGTGCCACCGGTCAGTACGATGCCCGCGGGCACCAGGTCTTCATAACCGCTGCGGCGCAATTCTGCCTGGATCAAGGTGAAAAGCTCGTCGTAGCGAGGCTCGACCACTTCGGCCAGCGCCTGACGCGACAACTCGCGAGGTGGGCGATCACCCACGCTCGGCACCTTGATCGTTTCGCCCGCGCTGGCCAGCTTGGCCAGGGCGCAGGCATAACGGATCTTGATCTCCTCAGCGTACTGGGTCGGCGTGCGCAAGGCCATGGCAATGTCGTTGGTAACCTGATCACCGGCAATCGGAATCACGGCTGTGTGACGAATGGCACCTTCGGTGAAGATGGCGATGTCGGTCGTGCCGCCGCCGATGTCCACCAGGCACACGCCCAGTTCCTTCTCGTCGTCGGTCAGCACCGAGTAGGCCGAGGCCAGTTGCTCGAGGATGATGTCGTCGATTTCCAGGCCGCAGCGGCGCACGCACTTCTCGATGTTCTGCGCGGCGTTGACCGCGCAGGTCACCACATGGACCTTGGCCTCCAGACGTACGCCGGACATGCCCAGGGGTTCACGCACGCCTTCCTGGTTGTCGATCACGTAGTCCTGCGGCAGGGTGTGCAGGACACGTTGATCGGCCGGAATGGCGACGGCCTGGGCGGCGTCCAGCACGCGTTCCAGGTCGGCGGTGCTGACCTCGCGGTCGCGAATGGCGACGATGCCGTGGGAGTTCAGGCTGCGGATGTGGTTGCCCGCCACGCCGACGAAGGCCGAGTGGATCCGGCAGCCGGCCATCAGCTGGGCCTCTTCCACGGCGCGCTGAATCGACTGCACGGTCGATTCGATGTTCACCACCACGCCTTTCTTCAGGCCACGGGACGGGTGCGTCCCGATGCCGACGATTTCCAGCGTACCGTCTTCACCGACTTCGCCCACCAGCGCCACCACCTTGGAGGTGCCGATGTCCAGCCCGACGATCATCTTTCCGCTATGCGCGTTTGCCATTTGTCCTGCCTCTCTCTAATTCTTGGCAACGGCGGGTTGGGCCGTCGTCGGTGCAATCGGTTCCCGCCAACCAACGGCCAGGCCATTGGCATAACGCAGATCGATGCGGGCAATGTGGGTGATCTGCTCTTTGAGTGTCTTGTCGTAAATGGCAATGAAACGGCGCATCTTTTCTACCAGGTGGTCACGTCCCAACAGTAATTCGATCCCAGGTCCGGCCGTGCCGGAACCGGTGGTGAGGAACCAGCTGCCGCGCTCGCGCAGCTCCAGCCGGGCAATGGAGAAGCCCAGCGGACGCAGCATCTGGCTCAGCACCTGGTATTGCTGCATGACCTGCTGCGGCGCGCGCTGCGGCCCGGCCAGCTTGGGCAGGTGTTCATAGTTGGCCAGCTCGCGTGGCGCGAACGCCTGGCCCTGGTTGTTGAGCAGGGCATCGTCGCCCCACCGCGCCACGGGCAGTTGCTCTTCGAGTCGCACCACCACCTCGTCCGGCCAGACGCGACGCACCTCGGCATGGGCGATCCACGGCATCTGCTCGAGCTCGGCGCGCATCGCGCTCAGGTCGACGGTGAAGAAGCTGGCGGCGACGTACGGGGCGATCCGTTGCTGCACCGCCTGCTGGCTGATGTAGCTCAGGTCGCCCTGCACGGCGATCTTGGTGATGGGACGGTCGGCATACGGCATCAGGCGGATGGCGCCTTCGTAGGCGCCGAAACCTGCGGCCACCAGCAGCACGGGCCAGAACAGGCGCTTGAAGAAGCCGAAATGGGTTTTCTTCAGGCGCGCCGCCACGGGCTCTTCAGCCACCAGACGACTGGCACCGCGCGGCACCGGCTTGTTGCGGCCGGGGGCGGGTTGCTGCTGACGTACCATCGCGCCTTGCATGGCTCGTTAACCTCGTTTCTCGACGCTGTCCGCCAGGATCGCCAGCACCAGTTGCTGGAAGTCCAGGCCGGCGGCACGCGCCGCCATGGGCACCAGGCTATGATCGGTCATGCCTGGTGCGGTGTTGACCTCGAGCAGCCAGAACCGGCCCTGCTCGTCCTGCATGACGTCGAGCCGCCCCCAGCCCTCGATGCCGATGGCATCGCAGGCGCGTGCGGTCAACTCGACCAGCTCCTGCTCGCGGTCACTGCTCAATCCACACGGAATGCGGTACTGCGTGTCATTGGCCAGGTACTTGGCATCGTAGTCGTAGAACACGTGCGGCGTACCGAGGGCGATTGGCGGCAGCACCTGCCCGCGCAATACGCTGATGGTGTACTCGGGACCGTGAATCCATTGCTCGACGAGTACCTGCGAATCGTACGTGGCAGCCTCCTTCCATGCGGTGACCAGTTCCTGCACGCTGTTCACCTTCGCCATGCCGATACTTGAACCTTCATGCGCGGGTTTGACGATCAAAGGAAAGCCCAGTTCCTGCCCGGCGGAAAAACAATCGTTTTCGCTACCCAGCACCGCATGGCGTGGCGTCGGAATACCCAGGCTCTGCCAGACCTGCTTGGTGCGCAGTTTGTCCATGGCCAGGGCCGACGCCAGGATGCCGCTGCCGGTGTAGGGAATGCCCAGGCACTCCAGCAGGCCTTGCATGCTGCCGTCCTCGCCCCCGCGGCCATGCAAGATGATGAAGGCGCGGTCGATGCGCTCTTGCTGCAAACGGGTCAGCAGGTCGTCGCCGACATCGATGCCGAATGCATCGACACCGCCGCTCTGCAGGGCGTCGAGCACGGCGGCGCCCGACTTGAGCGAGACTTCACGTTCGGCGCTGGTGCCGCCGTACAGCACCGCGACCCGGCCGAAGGCCTTGGGGTCGAGGGTCGAATGCAGGGCTTGGTACTGGGCCACCGTCATTTCGAGTGCTCCTGGTTCACCTGGGCAGCCGCGAACAACGGGCTGCGCAGCAATTGCGGGGCCAGGCCGCCGATGTCGCCGGCGCCTTGGCAGATGAGGATGTCACCGGCACGCAGCATCGGCTTGACCACGGGGGCCAGCTCGGTGCCACGCTCGATGTAGACCGGGTCGAGTTGGCCACGCTGGCGAATGCTGTGGCACAGCTGGCGACTGTCGGCGCCCGGGATCGGTTCTTCGCCCGCCGGGTAGACTTCCATCAGCAGCAGCACGTTGGCATCGCCCAGTACCTGGACGAAATCGTCGTACAGGTCGCGCGTTCGGCTGTAGCGGTGCGGCTGGTACACCATCACCAGACGGCGCTCCGGCCAGCCGCCACGCACGGCCTTGATCACGGCGGCGACTTCGGTCGGGTGGTGACCATAGTCGTCCACCAGCATCACGCTGCCACCGTCCACCGGCAGCTCGCCGTAGACCTGGAAGCGTCGACCGACGCCCTGGAAGCCCGACAGGCCCTGGACGATGGCTTCGTCGCTGATGCCTTCGTCGGTGGCGATGGCGATGGTCGCCAAGGCGTTGAGCACGTTGTGGTTGCCCGGCATGTTCACCGACACGTCCAGCGGCGCGCGATCGCGACGCAGTACGGTGAAGTAGGTCTGCATGCCCTGCTGGCGCACGTTGATGGCGCGCACGTCGGCCTCTTCGCTGAACCCGTAGGTGACCGACGGGCGCTTGACCTGCGGCAGGATCTCGCGCACCACCGGATCGTCCAGGCACATCACCGCCAGCCCGTAGAACGGCAGGTTGTGCAGGAACTCGACGAAGGTCTTCTTCAACCGGTTGAAGTCACCTTCGTAGGTGGCCATGTGGTCGGCGTCGATGTTGGTCACCACGGCCACCAGCGGCTGCAGGTGCAGGAAGCTGGCGTCGCTTTCGTCCGCTTCGGCGATCAGGTAGCGGCTGGTGCCCAGCTGCGCATTGGTGCCGGCCGCGTTCAGGCGGCCGCCGATGACGAAGGTCGGGTCCAGGCCACCGGCAGCGAATACCGACGCCAGCAGGCTGGTGGTGGTGGTCTTGCCGTGGGTACCGGCGACCGCGATGCCGTGGCGGTAGCGCATCAGCTCGGCGAGCATCTCGGCACGCGGCACCACGGGGATACGCCGCTCGAGGGCGGTGGCCACTTCGGGGTTGGCCTTGTTGACCGCGCTGGAGACCACCAGCACATCGGCCTTGGCGGCGTTCTCGGCGCGGTGGCCGACGAAGATCTCGGCGCCGAACGACTGCAGCCGCTCGGTCACGGGCGAAGCTTTGAGGTCCGACCCGGAGACCTGATAGCCCAGGTTCAGCAGCACCTCGGCGATGCCGCACATGCCGACGCCGCCGATGCCGACGAAGTGGATCGTGCGGATGCGGCGCATCTCGGGTTGCGGCATGGCTTTCTGACTTTCAACCATGGGCGACCTCCAGGCAGATGTCGACCACGGTGCCGGTTGCGTCAGGCTTGGCCAGGCGGCGTGCGGTGCCGGCCATGGCGTTGAGTTTCTCGGGTTGCATCAGCACCTCGTTCAGGCGTTCAGCGAGCTGCGCTGCGCCGGTTGTCGCTTGTGGCATCAGGAAGGCAGCGCCTTCGCGGGCCAGATAATGGGCGTTGTGGGTCTGGTGATCGTCGATGGCATGGGGCAGCGGCACCAGCATCGACGGCAGCCCGGCGGCGGCCAGCTCGCTCACGGTCAGCGCGCCGGACCGGCACACCACCAGGTCGGCCCAGCCATAGGCCTGGGCCATGTCCTTGATGAACGGCTCGACCTGGGCCTCGAGCCCGGCCTCGCGGTAGCGCTCGGCGGTGATCACGGCATGCTGCCTGCCGGCCTGGTGGAAGACCTCCGGGCGCACCTCGTCCGGCACCTTGGCCAACGCCTGGGGCAGCAGCACGTTCAAGGGCTCGGCGCCCAGGCTGCCACCCAGTACCAGCAGGCGCGCACGGCGTCCGGCCAGAGGCGCACGGCCGTCGTTCAGGAACAGCTCGGCGCGCACCGGGTTACCGGTGGTGCGGCGCTTGTCGCTCGACGGAAACGTCTCGGGGAAGGCTTCGCAGACCCGTGCCGCCAATGGCGCCAGCAAACGGTTGGCTGTCCCGGCGCGGGCATTCTGTTCATGGACCACCAGCGGCACCCCGCACAGACGCGCGGCCACGCCGCCAGGACCGGTCACGTAACCCCCGAACCCCAGCACGCAGACCGGCTTGATCTGACGGATGATGCGCCGTGCCTGGGCCACGGCCTTAACCAGGGTCAACGGGGCCTTGAGCAGGGACAGCTTGCCCTTGCCGCGCAGCCCGGTGACCTGGATCAGGTGCAGGGGCAGCCCCGCCTGGGGTACCAGCTCGTTTTCGATACCACGCGGTGTACCCAGCCAGTGCACACGGTAGCCGCGGCTCTGGAACTCACGGGCGCAGGCCAGGGCCGGGAAGACGTGTCCGCCCGTGCCACCGGCCATGATCAGTACATTCTTGCCGTCATCGGCCATGGGCAGGCTCCTCGGCAAAATCACTTTCGTTGAACTCATGCTCCTCGCTGCCCAGGTGCGTCCGGCTCTCCCACTCGATGCGCAGCAACAGCCCGACGCAGGCACAGCAGATCACCAGCGAGCTGCCCCCGTAGCTGAGGAAGGGCAAGGTCAGCCCTTTGGTCGGCAGCAGACCGACGTTCACGCCGATGTTGATCAGGAACTGACCGATCCACAGGAAGGACAGGCCGAAGGCCATGTAGGCCGCGAAGAATTGCTTGGCTTTCTCGGCCCACAGGCCGATGTACAGGGCGCGCACGGTGACGAACACGAACAGCGCCACGGTGACCAGCGAGCCGACCACGCCCAGCTCCTCGGCCAGTACCGAGAACACGAAGTCGGTGTGCGCTTCGGGCAGGTAGAACTGCTTCTGCACGCTGTTGCCCAGGCCCACGCCCAGCCATTCGCCACGGCCGAAGGCGATCAGCGCCTGGGTCAACTGGTAGCCCGAACCGAACTGGTCGGACCAGGGGTCGGTGAAGGTGATCAGACGGGCCATCCGGTAAGGCTGGGCCTGTACCAGCACGAACACCGCCACCACGGCCAGTACCACCATCAGGCTGAAGCGGAACAGCCCCACCCCGCCGAGAAACAGCATGGCGGCGGCGGCGCCCATCATCACCACGGTGGCGCCGAAGTCGGGCTCCATCAGCAACAGGCCCGCCATGGGCAGCAGCACGATGAACGGCTTGAAGAAGCCCATCCAGCTCTCGCGCACTTCCTGCTGGCGGCGCACCAGGTAGCCGGCCAGGTAGATGACCACGAAGACCTTGGCGATCTCCGAAGGCTGCACGTTGAAGAAGCTGAAGCCGATCCAGCGCATCGAACCGTTGACCTCGCGCCCGATGCCGGGCACCAGCACCAGCACCAGCAGCCCGAAGGCGCACAGCAGCATGGTGAAGCCCATGCGCTGCCAGGTGGCGATCGGCACCAGCATGGTCACGCCGCAGGCGCCGAGGCCCAGCGCCACGTACACCAGGTGCCGGAACATGTGGTACAGCGGGTTGCCGGACTGCACGGCCGCCACTTCCGACGACGCCGAGGTGATCATCACCAGCCCCAGGCCGAGCAATGCCAGGCAGCCGGCCAGGAAGGCGAAGTCCAGGTCGATGCCACGGCCGCTGATCAGCGGCGAGGGATACGGCTTGATGACGTTGAAGATCATGCCAGTGCTCCCACGGCCTGGGCGAACAGGCGCCCACGCTCTTCGAAATTGCGGAACATGTCGAGACTGGCGCAGGCCGGCGACAGCAGCACCGCATCGCCCGGTCGGGCCAGGGCCGCACTGCGTTGCACGGCCTCCTCGAGCGTGGTCACGCGCACCTGGGCCACCTCGTCGCCCAGCGCCTCGGCCAGGCGATCGGCGTCACGCCCCAGCAGCACCACCGCGCGGCAGTGACGCGCCACGGGGCCACGCAGGGCCGAGAAGTCGGCGCCCTTGCCGTCGCCCCCGGCGATCAGCACCAGCTGGCCGTCGATGTCGGCACCCAGGCCTTCGATCGCCGCCAGCGCCGCGCCGACGTTGGTGGCCTTGGAATCGTCGTACCAGTTCACCGACTCGCGCTCACGCACCCACTGGCAACGGTGAGCCAGCCCGGTGAAGGCCCGCAGGGCCTCGAGCATCGGCGCGAACGGGAGCCCGACCGCATGGCCCAGGGCCAGGGCTGCCAGCGCGTTGCTCTGGTTGTGGGCGCCCCGGACTTTCAGCTCGCGCACCGGCATCAGGGAGTGGAATTCGAAGGCTAGGTGTTTTTCACCTTCGACCTCGCGCAGCCCGAATGCCTTGAAGTCCGGTGCATTGAGGCCGAAGGTCCAGCACGGCTGGCCTTCGACCGGCAGGGGCCGGCTCAGGGCATCCTGGCGGTTGACCACCACCTGGCGTGCGCCGCGGAAGACCCGGTGCTTGGCCAGGTGATAGGCCGGCAGGCCGCTGTAGCGGTCCATGTGGTCTTCGCTGATGTTCAGCACCGTCGCCACCTCGGCATCGAGCTGATCGGTGGTCTCCAGCTGGAAGCTCGACAGCTCGAGCACGTACAGCTCGACGTCATCGCCCAGCAGGTCCAGCGCCGGCGTGCCCAGGTTGCCACCGACCGCCACACGCTTGCCTGCCTGGGCCGCCATCTCGCCGACCAGGGTGGTCACGGTGCTCTTCGCATTCGACCCGGTAATGGCCACGATCGGGGCCTTGGCGTGCCGGGCGAACAGCTCGATGTCCCCCGATAGCCGCACACCCCGCGCCGCCGCCGCTTGCAGCGCGGGCGTGGCCAGTGCCAGACCGGGGCTGACGTACAGCTCGTCGGCCCGGCAGAGAAACTCGACGTCCAGCTCACCGCAGCGTACGTCTACGGAAGGGTAGTCGCGGCGCAGCGTCTCGAGCTCTGGCGGGCACGCGCGCGTGTCGGCGACCGCAAAGGCGATGCCCCGGCTCGCCAGGAAGCGAACCAGGGACATGCCGCTCTTGCCGAGGCCGACGACGATGCGGAAGTGGTCAGATGCGATCAAGGACACGCGCGACTACCTCAGTTTCAGGGTGGCAAGGCCGATGAGCACCAGGATCACCGTGATGATCCAGAAGCGCACGATCACACGGGGTTCAGGCCAGCCTTTGAGTTCGAAATGGTGGTGGATCGGCGCCATGCGGAAGACCCGCTTGCCGGTCAGCTTGAACGAGGCGACCTGGATGACCACCGACAGGGTCTCCATCACGAACACGCCGCCCATGATGAACAGCACGATTTCCTGACGGACGATGACCGCGATGGTGCCCAGGGCCGCGCCCAGCGCCAGGGCGCCGACGTCGCCCATGAACACTTGGGCCGGATAGGTGTTGAACCAGAGAAAGCCCAGGCCCGCGCCGATCAGCGCGCCGCAGAACACGATCAGCTCGCCGGCGCCTGGCACGTACGGGATGAGCAGGTATTCGGCGAACTTCACGTTGCCCGACAGGTAGCAGAAGATGCCCAGGGCACCACCGACCATCACGGTCGGCATGATCGCCAGGCCATCGAGGCCGTCGGTGAGGTTGACCGCGTTGCTCGAGCCGACGATGACGAAGTAGGTCAGCACGATGAAGCCTGCGCCCAGTGGCAGGGTCAGGTCCTTGAACATCGGCACGATCAGCGTGGTCTCGACGCTGGTGGGCGCGGTCACGTAGAGAAAGACCGCAGCGCCCAGGCCGAACACCGATTGCCAGAAGTATTTCCAGCGGCTCGGCAGGCCACGGGAGTTCTTCTCGATCACCTTGCGGTAGTCGTCGACCCAGCCAATGGCGCCGAACAGCAGGGTGACGATCAGCACGACCCACACGTAGCGGTTGGTCAGGTCGGCCCACAGCAGCGTGCTGATGCCGATGGCGGACAGGATCAGCGCACCGCCCATGGTCGGCGTGCCGGACTTGGACAGGTGCGATTGCGGACCGTCATTGCGAACGGCCTGGCCGATCTGACGGATCTGCAGCGTACGGATCATCCACGGCCCCAGCCACAGTGCCAGCGACAAGGCGGTCAGGACGCCGAGAATCCCGCGCAGGGACAGGTACTGGAAGACCGCAAAGCCCTTGTAGAACTGTTGCAGGTACTCGGCCAACAGCAGCAGCATTAATGTTTCTCCCCGCTGGCACCGCACAATGCCGCCACGACGTGTTCCATCGCGGCGCTGCGTGAGCCTTTGATCAAAATGGTGGTGTCGCTGGCGTTCTCGGCGCGCACGGCGTCGATCAGCTCAGCCTGAGTGGCGAAATGGCGGCCGTCGGCACCGAAGGCCTGCACGGCATGCCGCATGTCGACGCCCGTCGCATACAGCGCATCGACCTTGCCGCGGGCATACTCCCCGACCTCGCGGTGGCCTTGCTCGGCCCAGTCACCCAATTCGCCGATATTCCCCAGCACCAGGACGGTGCGGCCGGAAAAGCCGGCGAGTATATCAATCGCCGCGCACATGGAGGTGGGATTTGCGTTGTAGGTATCGTCGATCACCCGCGCGCCGTGGGGCGTCACCTGTGCCACCGTGCGACCCTTGACTGGCTGCAGTGCGCCCAGCCCGGCGGCGATCGCGTCGAGCCCGACGTTCAGGGCATGGGCGGCGGCGGCGGCGGCCAAGGCATTGGCCACGTTGTGGGTGCCGAGCAGGTTGAGTTGCACGGCCACCGAACCCTTCGGGCCATGCAGCTGGAAGGCCGGGCAGCCGCGCGCATCGTGGGCGATGTCCGAGGCATGGAAGCTGGCGTCGGCATTGTGCAGCGCGAAGGTGATGACCGGGCGACCGGCGGCGCGCTGCTGCCAGATCGGGAAAGCCTTGTCGTCCAGGTTGAGCACGGCGGTACCGTTGGCCTCCAGGCCTTCGATGATCTCGCCCTTGGCCTCGACGATCTTGTCCGGGCCACCGAACTCGCCCACGTGGGCGGTCCCGGCATTGTTGAGAATGGCCACCTGGGGACGGGTCAGGTCTACGGTGTAGCGAATTTCGCCCAGGCGCGAGGCGCCCAGCTCGATCACCGCCGCGCTGTGCTCGCCGCTGATCTCCAGCAGGGTCAGCGGCGCGCCCAGGTCGTTGTTGAGGTTGCCACGGGTGGCCAGGACGGGGCCGACGGTGCGCAGGATGCTGGCCAGCAGCTCCTTGACCGTGGTCTTGCCGCTGGAACCGGTGATCGCTACCACGGGCTTGTCGAAGGCTTCGCGGTTGAGCGCGCCGAGGTGGCCGAGTGCCAGACGCGTGTCGGCGACCACCAGCTGGGGCAGGTCGATGCCGGGCACTTCGCGCTGCACCAGGGCGGCAACCGCGCCTTTGCCCTGGACGTCGGCCAGGTAATCATGGCCATCGAAACGCGGGCCGCTCAAGGCCACGAACAGTTGGCCCTGGGCAACGCTGCGGCTGTCGATGCTGACGCCGGTGAAGGTGGCATCGCCCCCGACCAGACGGGCGCACAGCGGTTCGACCAGCGTGCTCAGGGTGAAGGGATGAATCATGGATGAGCCTCCCAGGCTGCCAGCGCCTTGTCGGCTTCGATCAGATCGGAGAACGCCTGGCGTTCGCCTGCGATTTCCTGGTAATCCTCGTGCCCCTTGCCGGCCAGCACGACCACATCGTCGGCATGGGCGCTGGCGATCAGCGCGGCGATGGCATCGCCACGCCCGGCGACGAAGGTGACGTCGGCCGAGGCGGTGAACCCCGGACGGATGTCGTCGAAAATCTGCTGAGGCGCTTCGCTGCGTGGGTTGTCGTCGGTCACGCACACCTGGTCGGCCAGGCGCTCGGCGACCTCGGCCATCAACGGACGCTTGCCGCGGTCACGGTCGCCCCCGCAGCCGAACAGGCACAGCAGCCGGCCACGTGCATGGGGGCGCAAGGCTTCGAGGACTTTTTCCAGGGCGTCAGGGGTGTGGGCATAATCGACCACCACCAGCGGCCGCTCGCCACCGCCCAGGCGCTGCATGCGCCCCAACGGGCCTTGCAGGCGGGGCGTGATGGCCAGGATTTCGTCGAGGGTGTAGTCCAGCGCCAGCAGCGTGGCGACGGCGGCCAGCACATTGCTCAGGTTGAACCGGCCCAGCAGCGGGCTGCGCAGCGTACGCTCGCCCTGCGCGGTGACCAGCGTGGCGCGCACGCCTTCATCGCTGAACACGGCCTCGCGCGCGTACAGGGAGGCGTCGGGCCGTACCAGGCTGTAGGTGATCAGGCGCGTTTCGACATGGTCGCTGGCCGGGCGCTGCGCATAGGCCTGACACAGCCGCTCGCCGAACCCATCGTCCAGGTTCACCACCTGGCTGCGCAGGCTCGGCCAGGCGAACAGCCTGGCCTTGGCCGCTTCATAGGCGTGCATGCTGCCGTGGTAGTCGAGGTGATCGCGCGACAGGTTGGTCAGCACGGCGACATCGAAATCGACGGCCGCCACACGGCCCTGTTCGAGCGCATGGGACGAGACTTCCATGGCCACGGCCTTGGCCCCGGCCTTTTTCAGGTCGTTGAGGGTCGCCTGCACGGCAATCGGGTCGGGCGTGGTCAACCGGCCGCTCTGCAAGGCGCCGTAGAAACCGGTGCCCAGGGTGCCGATCAGACCGCAATGCTGGCCCAGCAGGTCCAGCGCCTGCGCCACCAGTTGGGTGACGCTGGTCTTGCCGTTGGTCCCGGTCACTCCGATCATCGGCAGCTGCCGGCTCGGCTCGCCGTAGAAATGACCTGCGAGGCTCGACAGCTGGGCGATCAGGCCGCGCACCGGAATCAACGGCACATCGGTCAGAGGCAATACGCTTGCCCCCTGCTCTTCGTAGGCCACCGCGGCAGCGCCTCGGGCCAGCGCATCGGCGATGTGCGCACGGCCATCGACCTTGGCCCCGGGGACGGCCAGGAACAGATCGCCCGGGCGCACCTGCCGGCTGTCCAGGGTCAGTTCACGGATCAGCGGATCGCGGCTGGCCTGGGGGAACAGTTTGCTCAATGGCATCGTCATCATCCACGCCCTCCCTTGGCGGGGTCTGCGCTGGCCTGCTGCGGCTCGGTCGGCGCAGGCAGGTTGTCAGGCGGTACGTTCATCAGGCGCAGGGTGCCGGACATGACCTTGCTGAAGACCGGGGCCGAGACCAGGCCGCCGAAGTAGCCGCCCTTGCTCGGCTCGTCGATGACCACGACGATGGCGTAGCGCGGGTCGCTCATCGGACCGAATCCGGCGAACAGCGAGCGGTAGGCGTTTTCGGTGTAGCCCTTGGCGCCGACCGTCGCTTTACGTGCCGTACCACTCTTGCCGGCCACGTGATAGAACGGCACCTGCGCCCGGTAGACGCCGCGCGGCGCTTCGATCACCTGCTGCAGCATGCCCTGGATGGTCTCGGCGGTGTCCTTGGGCACGACCTGGGTCGATTCGGGCTCCTTGTCCACCTTGAGGATGCTCAGCGGCACCATCTTGCCGTCGTTGGCCAGGGCGGCGTAGGCATGCACCAGCTGCAACGCGGTCACAGAAACGCCGTAGCCGTAGGACAGGGTCGCCGTCTCGGCCTTGCGCCACTCGCGGTGGTTGGGCAGGTTGCCGACGCGCTCGCCGGGGAAGCCCAGGCCGGTGTACTGCCCCAGCCCCAGCTGCGACATCACCCGGTAGATGGCTTCGCCGCCGATGTCGAAGGCGATCTTGCTCATGCCCACGTTACTGGAGTTGATCAGGATGCCGGTCAGGTCGAGGATCGGGCCTTCGCTGCGCGACACGTCCTTGATGGTGTAACGGCCGATCTGCAGGCTGCCGGGGTAGACCTCGACCTTGTCGGTCGGCTTCCAGCGGCCGCTTTCCAGCGCGGCGCTCATGGACAGCGGCTTGACGGTCGAACCAGGCTCGAACACGTCGATGATGGCCCGGTTGCGCATCGCGGCGGGGAACATGCTGCGGCGGTTGTTGGGGTTGTAGGTCGGCTGGTTGACCATGGCCAGGACTTCACCGGTCTTGACGTCCATGATCACCAGGCTGCCGGCCTTGGCTTCCTGCTCGGCAATCGCGTTGCGCAGCTCGCGGGTGGCCAGGTACTGCAAGCGCAGGTCGATCGACAGCTCCAGGGTCTTGCCGGCCTTGGCGTTCTTGGTGACCTGGATGTCCTTGATCAGGCGACCGCGACGGTCCTTGATCACCTGGCGCTTGCCCGGTACGCCGGCCAGCCATTCGTCATAGGCCAGCTCGACGCCTTCACGGCCGTGGTCGTCCAGGTCGGTGAAGCCGACCATGTGCGCGGTCACGTCGCCTGCCGGATAGAAGCGGCGGAACTCCTCCATGCCGTAGACGCCCGGCACCTTGAGATCGACCACCTGCTGGCCCTGCTCGGGCGTGAGGCCACGCACCAGGTAGATGAATTCCTTGTTGGCCAGCTGCGTCAGGCGCTCGGTCAACTGCCGTGGGTCCTGCCCCAGCGCGCGTGCCAGCTCTGGCCAGCGCTCCTTGGAGCCCTGCATTTCCTTGGGGTTGGCCCACAAGGTGGTGACCGGGGTACTGACCGCCAGCGGTTCGCCGTTGCGGTCGGTGATCAGGCCACGGTGTGCGGGGATCGGAATGTGACGCAGACTACGGGCATCGCCCTGCCCTTTGAGGAAGTCGCGGTCGACCACCTGCAGGTCGATGATGCGCCAGGCGATGGCGCCGACCATCAACGCCAGCAAGGCGATGACCACGCGGAAACGCCAAGGGTACAGTGCCCCTTCGAGCTTCATCATGGCGCGATCATCCGTATTTCGTCTGCCGCCGGCACACGCATCTTGAGCTGCTCGGTCGCCAGGCTCTCGATGCGGCTATGGGCGGTCCAGGTACTCTGCTCGAGGATCAGGCGGCCCCATTCGGCCTGTGCCTTGTCACGCTCGTTGAGTTCGCCGTAGAGCGTATTGAGCAACTGGCGGTTCCAGTGCGCGCTGTAGGACACGGCGATGGCCGAGACCAGCACGCCGATGAACATCAGCAGCATGAGAAAGCTCCCACCGGGCAGCGGCTTGGCGAACAGACGACTCACCTGAGCTTCTCCGCCACGCGCATGACGGCGCTGCGCGCCCGGGGATTGGCCTTGAGCTCGGCCTCGGAGGCGAACTGGGCCTTGCCATGGACCTTGATGAAGGGCTGGAACGGTTCATGGCGCACGGGCAGGTTGCGCGGCAGGTTGTCGGCCTCGCCCTTGGCCAGCTTGCGCATGAACAGCTTGACGATGCGGTCTTCCAGGGAGTGGAAGCTGATGACTACCAGGCGGCCGCCGACTTCCAGCGCATCGAGCGCGGCCTGCAGACCGGCCTCGAGATCGCCCAGCTCGTTGTTGACGTGAATGCGCAACCCCTGGAAGGCACGGGTCGCAGGGTTCTTGCCTTTCTCCCAGGCCGGGTTGGCGACCTTGATCACTTCGGCCAGGTCGCTGGTGCGGGTGAACGGGGTCTGCTCACGGCGCTCGACCACGGCGCGGGCCATGCGCTTGGCGAAGCGCTCTTCGCCATACTCCTTGAACACCCGGGCGATTTCGTCTTCCGGTGCACTGGCGATGAACTGCGCGGCGCTCTGGCCACGCTCGGGGTCCATGCGCATGTCCAGGGGGCCGTCGTTCATGAAGCTGAAGCCGCGCTCGGGGTCGTCCAGCTGTGGCGAGGACACGCCCAGGTCGAGCAGTACGCCGTGGACCTTGCCCGTCAAGTCGCGCGCGGCCAGCTCCTGGCCCATCTCGGCAAAACTGCGCTGCACAATGACAAAGCGGCCGTCTTCGGCCGCCAGCGCTTGCCCCGTGGCAATCGCTTGTGGGTCTTTGTCGAAGCCCAGCAGCCGGCCCTGCGGCCCCAATCGATCGAGGATCAGACGGCTATGCCCACCGCGGCCGAAGGTGCCGTCGAGGTAGCAGCCATCGGCGCGTAGGGCCAGGGCATCGACAGCCTCGTTGAGCAGCACGGTGATATGGTTGAAGCCGCTATCTATGGTCACAGGATCAGATCACGCAAATCATCGGGCATGGCGCCCGGTTGTCGAATAGCTGCAAGGTCGGCGGCCGAGATGGTGTCCCAGGCCTCTTCATCCCACAGCTGGAATTTGTTCAGTTGCCCTACCAGCATGGCCTTGCGGTCGAGCCGCGCGTACTCACGCAGTCGGGGTGGTACCAGAAAGCGCCCACTGCCATCGAGCTCGAGATCCACCGCATTGCCGATCAGCAGACGCTGAAGGCGACGGTTCTCTTCGCGCAAGGACGGCAACGCGCGCAACTTGGCTTCGATATGCTCCCACTCGTCGAGCGGGTACACGCACAGGCAGGGGTCGGACGCATCGATCGTCACGATCAACTGACCAGCACACCGCGAATCCAGCTCGTCGCGATACCGACTCGGCATGGCGAGCCTGCCTTTTGCATCGAGACTGATGGCATTGGCTCCGCGAAACACGGCTGCGATTCCCTACATTGTGAGCTGGATGATGGCAAAAAAACCCACTTCATCCCACTTTTCGCCACTCGCGCACACTATAGGAATCCGCTCGCTGCACCGTCAAGGCACGTTCATAAGGAAATCCTTTACGGGGCCAAGATTTAGCGTCACAAACGATCAAAGGCGAAGGCTTTTGGAGGACAATCGAAGAGCGATTGGCTGCCCTTTCAAGGACTTGGGCGAGAATGCTGAGACACTGCATGAAGAGTAAGATTTTTTCATCTTACCGAGGGCCGCCCGGCAGGCATCGCCGAGGGAGAAAAGAGGTGGAGAGTCGATCTGTAAGCCGGGTTTTGTCGAGGACAGTCATTCCTCTACGACGGCCATCACTGGACGCCTCTAGCAACCTACCCGGTTCCAACGCGGGCCGCGCCATATGGAACCCTATTTGGTCTTGCTCCGAGTGGGGTTTACCTAGCCACGAACTGTTGCCAGTCGTGCGGTGCGCTCTTACCGCACCTTTTCACCCTTACCGGCGCCGAAGCGCTTAGGCGGTTGTTTTCTGTGGCACTTTCCGTAGGCTCGCGCCTCCCAGGCGTTACCTGGCACTCTGCCCTATGGAGCCCGGACTTTCCTCCCCCAGCCTTCGCGGAACGAATGCTGGCAGCGACTGTCCAATCGACTCTCCGCCGACAAGGGTACCGACAGACGCCGCCCGGGACAAGCGATAGATGCGCCGGATCAGTCGCCCTTCTGTTTTTCCAGGGCCGCCTGGTACAACAGGTTCTTGCGCACACCAGTGATTTCCGCCGCCAGGGCAGCCGCACGCTTGAGCGGCATTTCCGCCAGCAGCAGGTCGAGCACGCGCAAGGCCTGGGTACTGACGGCCTGATCGTCCTCAGGCGCGCTCCAGCCGGCCACCAGCACCACGCATTCGCCGCGCTGCTGGTTGCTGTCGCTCTCCACGAACGCCCGCAACTCGGCCAGCGGCAAGCCCTTGAGGGTCTCGAAGGTCTTGGTCAGCTCGCGGGCCAGCACAGCCGGACGCTCGTCGCCGAACACGGCCTGCATGTCCTGCAGGCATTCCAGGATGCGATGGGGCGCTTCGTAGAAGATCAGGGTGCGCGGCTCTTCCTTGACCTGCTCCAGCCTGGCGCGCCGCCCGACGGCCTTGGCCGGCAGAAAGCCTTCGAACATGAACCGGTCGGACGGCAGGCCGGCAGCCGACAAGGCGGCGATCAACGCACAGGCACCCGGCACAGGCACCACGGTGATACCGGCAGCGCGTGCCTGGCGCACCAGGTGATAACCCGGATCGGAGATCAAAGGCGTGCCGGCATCGGACACCAGGGCCACGTCGTCACCGGCCAGCAGACGGGCGATGAAACGGCTGCCTTCGTCCCGCTCGTTGTGCTCGTGGCAGGGCGCCAGCGGCGTCTGGATACCGAAATGCTGCAGCAGGCGTACCGAGTGGCGTGTGTCCTCGGCGGCGATCAGCTTCACCGCACCCAGGATCTTCAGCGCCCGCGCACTGATGTCGTCCAGATTGCCGATTGGCGTGGCGACGACGTACAACGTCCCGGTCGTGGATTTCGAAGCGCCTGGAACCTCTGTCACTGCGTACACCTGCCTTGATCCGAATCGAAAGCGCCATTGTAGCCCGACCGTCGGTCACAACGCGCAAACATCTTTGCCCGCCGACGGGCGCGTACCGCCTATATTGAAGGATCCACGTCAGCGACATCGCACCCCGGCCACGGCTTGGGTACAATCGTCGACCTATTTGATCAGGTAACAGGACCTTTCCATGATCGCTTGCCTGCGGCTGCTTGCAGCCCTCTGTTTCGCTGCCTTGCTGGCAGCCTGCGCCAGCTCGCCTTCGTCCCGCCTGGGCGAGCTGCCGCGCACCCCGGATGCCAGCATCGAGCAACTGCTCGAGCAGGCGGCTGCGAGCCAGTCGCCGGAAGAAGCCGCCCTGTTGCGCCTGAGCGCGGCCGATCAAGCCTATCGCCAGAAGGATTATCCGCGCGCCACGCGCATCCTCGAGCAGGTGAAGCTCGATTCGCTCAAGCCGGCCCAGCAGGTCTTCGCCAGCGTGCTGTCGGCAGAGCTGGCCATGAGTCGCAACCAGCCCAAGGCTGCCGTCGACGCCCTGTCGCATCCGAGCCTGCAGTATGTCGGCCAACTCCCTCCTGAGTTGCAAGTCCGTACCTACAGCGTCCACGCGGCCGCCCTGGAAGCCGATGGCCAACCGCTCGAGGCAGCCCGCCAGCGCACGCTGCTGGCACCCCTGCTGAGCGAGCCGGCGGTAGCGGCCAAGAACCAGGAAGCCATCTGGACGCTGGTCGCTGCCCTGCCCGCCGAGCAATTGGAGGGTGCCAGCCAAGGCACCGACGACCTGGCGGGCTGGGCCAGCCTGGCCCTGGCGGTCAAGCGCGCGGGCACTCTGGAAACCCAACAGGCCGCGATCGATGCCTGGCGAGCGAAGTATCCCAACCACCCTGCCGCCCGTCAGTTGCCGGAGTCGCTGGCCAAGCTGCGCGAGCTGGCCAATCAGCCGCTGACCAGCATCGCCCTGCTGCTGCCCCAGGAAGGTCCCCTGGCCAACGTGGCCAAGGCCCTGCGCGACGGTTTCATGGCCGCGCACTTCCAGGCGACCCAGGCCGGTCAGCCTGCCCCGAAGATCCAGGTGTTCGACAGCTCGCGCATCACCTCCCTGGACGACTTCTACCGTGAGGCCCAGGCCGCCGGAATCCAGCTGGTGGTCGGCCCGCTGGAGAAGCCGCTGGTCAAGAAGCTGGCCGATTACCCACAGCTGCCCATCACGACGCTGGCCCTGAATTACGCCGACGCCGGCCAGAAGACGCCCGCCCAGCTGTTCCAGTTCGGCCTGGCGGCCGAAGACGAAGCACGTGAAGTGTCCCGCCGCGCCCATGCCGATGGCCGGGTGCGTGCCGTCGCCTTGGTGCCGAGCGGTGAATGGGGCGACCGCGTCCTGAAGGCCTTCCGTCAGGACTGGGAAGCCCGTGGCGGCACCGTGCTGGCCGCCGATCACATCGCGCAGCCCGTGGCCCTGGCCCAACAGATCGCCGACCTGCTGCAACTGCGCCAGAGCGAGGGCCGTGCCAAGAGCCTGCAGAACGCTGTCGGGGGCGAGGTTGCCGCGCAACCGGCACGCCGCCAGGACATCGACTTCCTGTTCCTGGCCGCGACCCCGCAGCAGGCGCAGCAGATCAAGCCGACCCTGAATTTCCAGTACGCGGGCAATCTGCCGGTCTACGCCACGTCCAACCTGTACAGCGCCAGCGGTGACGTCAACCAGTACAACGACCTGAACGGCGTCGTGTTCTGCGAGACGCCATGGCTGCTCGACACCAGCAACGGCAACGCGCTGCGCCAGCAGGTGGTCCAGCAGTGGCCGCAGGCGGCAGGCAGCCTGGGCCGCCTGTACGCCATGGGCGCCGATGCCTACGCACTGGCACCCCGCCTGGGTCAGCTCAAGGCGCTGCCTGACAACCGCATCGACGGTCTGTCCGGTAGCCTGGGCCTGAACCAGAACCAGCGTGTGGAGCGCCAGCTGCCCTGGGCGCAGTTCACCGGAGGCCAGGTTCAACGCCTGCCGGACACGCCCCGCTGATGCCCGTCTCGTCACCCACATCGCAAGGCCAGCTGGCTGAACGCCAGGCCCTGGCCTTTCTCCAGGCGCATGGTTTGCAGTTGCTGGCACAGAACTGGCGCTGCCGGGGTGGCGAGCTCGATCTGGTCATGCTCGACCGCGATACAGTAGTATTCGTCGAAGTCCGCTACCGCTTGCACGCGGACTTCGGCGGCGCCCTGGGCAGCATCGATGGGCGCAAGCAGAAACGACTGGCGCTGGCCGCCAGCCACTTCCTGCACCAGACACCTCGCTGGGCCAGCTACCCCTGCCGTTTCGACGTGGTCGCCCTGCAAGGCAGCCAGCATGCCGGCCAACCGCTTCAATGGCTGAAAAACGCCTTCGAATGCTGAACCCGTTCTATCACTCTGTTCCGTGTTTCGCGGGCTGGTCTCGTGGTGCGCGTCGCGCCGGCCACCGCCCCCTTTAAGGTCTCACCAGATGGACATGCAATCCCGAATTCGCCGGCTGTTCCAGGCCAGCATCGACACCAAGCAACAGGCGATGGACATCCTGGCACCGCACATCGAGCTGGCCAGCGAAGTCATGGTCAACGCCTTGCTCAACGAGGGCAAGATGCTCGCCTGTGGCAATGGCGGTTCCGCCAGCGATGCCCAGCACTTCTCCTCCGAGCTGCTCAACCGCTTCGAACGCGAGCGTCCGAGCCTGCCGGCGATCGCCCTGACCACCGACAGCGCCACGCTGACCTCGATCGCCAACGATTACAGCTACAACGAAATCTTCTCCAAGCAGATTCGCGCCCTGGGCCAGCCCGGCGACGTGCTGCTGGCGATCTCCACCAGCGGCAACTCTGCCAACATCATTCAGGCGATCCAGGCGGCACATGATCGAGAAATGATTGTCGTAGCCATGACCGGCCGCGACGGTGGCGGCATGGCCTCGCTGCTGCTGCCGGAAGACGTCGAGATTCGCGTGCCGTCGATGGTTACCGCACGTATCCAGGAAGTCCACCTGCTGACGATCCATTGCCTGTGCGATCTGATCGACAGCCAACTGTTCGGGAGTGAAGAATGAGCCCACGACGTTTCGGCCTGATGACCCTGACCCTCTGCCTGAGCCTCTCGGGCTGCAGCTCGGTCATCAACACTGCGCGGGAAAAGCCGATCGAGGACGATCGCAGCACCCGCACCCTGGGGAGCAAGATCGACGACTCGTTGATCGAGACCAAGGTCGAGGTGAACATCGCCAAGGCCAGCCCTGATCTGGACAACAACTCGCACATCGTCGTCAGCAGCTACAACGGTGTGGTGCTGCTTGCAGGCCAGACCCCACGGGCCGACCTCAAGAGCCTGGCCGAGCAGACCGCCAGCCAGGTCCAGCGGGTCAAGAAGGTGCACAACGAGCTGCAAGTGATGCAGCCCTCCTCCCTCCTGGCGCGCAACAACGACGCCTGGTTGACGACCAAGGTGAAGGCGCAGCTGCTGGGCAATGCCGACGTTCGCAGTTCGCGGATCAAGGTGATTACCGAGAATGGTATCGTCTATCTGCTGGGGCTGGTGAGCCAGCAGGAAGCCAACCAGGCGACCGCCGTGGTCCAGGGCGTGGCGGGCGTGCAGAAGATCGTGAAGCTGTTCGAATACATCGACTGACGAAGCAGGCGTCCATCTGGGATGCCTGAAGAAATGACTGTGTGGGCCCGCCGGGCCCATGCATGGCCTGCCCACGGCGCAGGCGGCGCCTGGCAGGGCCCTATCGCTGGCAAGCCAGCTCCCACACAGATCTCGGAAGCCTGTCGGTATCGATATAGCTGCGTGAGCAGACTGTGGGAGCGGGCTTGCCCGCGATGCAGACAGCGCCTGACAGGGCCCTATCGCTGGCAAGCCAGCTCTCATAGAACATAAAATATCTTTTTGATTTTAAAAGGAATAACTTTAGGATTTTGTGGGCCCTGCGGGCCCAATCGCGGCACTGGGGCCGCTCCCACAGGTGACCGCGATAGCTTGCAACCCCGCGGCGGGGCTACGGGTGTAGGAGCGGCCCCTGCCGGGGCGCCGGACCGGCCGCGATGGGCCGCAAAGCGGCCCTAAAATCGATTAGCAATGAGGCTTCGGATCCTGCCAGCTATCGCCATGTTCTCTGCGCGACAGCGCGGCGCCAAGGCGGCGGGCGGACTCCCACCTAGATCTCGGCAGCCTGATGGTGTCGATAGGGCTGCGCAAGCAGCTTGTGGGAGCGGGCTTGCCCGCGATGGCGGCTATACAGTCACCGCATACTCAACCTGCAAGCCACCCCCTCTCGATCAGCCCCGGCTCATTGCCCGGTCCGCGCCTCGCTCAGCACCAGTCGACCGTTGTCATCCAGCGGGATGGTCGAGCCAGGATCGCGGTCCATCTTCACTTGCCCGGCCTTGTCGCCGATCGAGTACTTCACGTTGTACCCCACCACCTCTTCGCTCACGTCATTGACCGTGTTGCAGCGCGTCTGCGTGGTGGTGTAGGTGTCGCCGTTCTGCATGTGTTCCTGCACCTTGTTGCCTGCGTAGCCGCCGCCCACCGCACCGGCCACGGTGGCGATCTTCTTGCCGGTGCCGCCGCCGATCTGGTTGCCCAGCAAGCCGCCAGCCACCGCGCCCAGCACACTGCCTGCGATCTGGTGCTGGTCCTGAACCGGCCGCTGGCGCGTGACGGTCACGTCCTTGCACACCTGGCGTGGCGTCTTGATGGTTTTCTTGATCGGCTGAACGTCGGTCACCTGGGCATACTCAGGGCCCTTGTTGACCAAGCTGTAGGTGGCGAATGCACCTCCGGCAGTCACTGCGACAGCACCCAGGACTGCACCCACGAGCATTGATTTGTTCACCTGAACCTCCTGATCTTGTCTGCGGGTCCGCGCCCGCGCTCTTCCCGGCCTTGGAGCGAAAAAAAAGGCGCGAGTTCAATGCTCGCGCCTTCTTCGTGTCCGCCCGGAAGCGTCAGGACAGGGTCATGGACGGTCGTCCACACCCTCGGCCTTGACCGGCGGAATCAGGTCTTCGCTGTTCAGGTTCAGCCAGATCAGCACCACGTTGGCGATGTAGATCGACGAGTAGGTACCGGCCATGACACCGATGAACAGTGCCAGCGAGAAGCCGAACAGGTTGTCACCGCCGAAGAACAGCAAGGCAGCGATGGCCAGCAGGGTCGACACCGACGTGGCGATGGTACGCAGCAGCGTCTGGGTGGTGGAGACGTTGATGTTCTCGATCAGCGAGGCCTTGCGCATGACGCGGAAGTTCTCGCGCACCCGGTCGAAGACCACGATGGTGTCGTTGAGCGAGTAGCCGATGATCGCCAGCACCGCCGCGAGCACGGTCAGGTCGAAGGTGATCTGGAAGAACGACAGGATCCCCAGGGTCACCACCACGTCGTGGATCAGCGAGATGATCGCGCCGACCGCGAACTTCCACTGGAAGCGGAAGGCCAGGTAGATGAGGATGCCACCCAAGGCCAGCAGCATGCCCAGGCCGCCCTGGTCACGCAGCTCCTCGCCCACCTGCGGGCCAACGAACTCGACGCGCTTGACCACGGCCGGGTTGTCGCCGCCGACCTGCTGCAGGGCCTGCGCGACCTTGGTGCCCAGCTGCGGGTCATCGCCCGGCATGCGCACCAGCAGGTCGGTGGTGGCACCGAAGCTCTGCACGATCGCTTCGTGGAAGCCCGACTTGGACAGCTCGTCACGCACCGTCTGCAGGTTCGCAGGACGCTCGTAGGTCAGCTCGATCAGGGTACCGCCGGTGAAGTCCAGGCCGAAGTTCAGGCCCTTCTGCCACCAGCTGAACAGCGCCAGCACGGTGAGCAGCACGGTAATGGCGAACGCGACGTTGCGTACGCCCATGAAGTTGATGGTTTTCATGGCAGCCCCTTAAACCCACAGCTTCTTGATGTCACGCCCGCCGCAGGTCAGGTTGACCATGGCACGGGTCACCATGATGGCGGTGAACATCGAGGTGAAAATCCCGAGGGACATGGTGACCGCGAAGCCCTTGACCGGCCCTGTGCCCATGGCGAACAGGATGCCGCCGACCAGCAGGCTGGTCAGGTTGGCGTCGATGATCGCGGTGTAGGCGCGGTTGAAGCCTTCATGGATGGCGCGTTGCGCCGACATGCCCGCGTTCATCTCTTCGCGAATCCGCGAGAAGATCAGCACGTTGGCGTCGACCGCCATGCCCATGGTCAGCACGATACCGGCGATACCTGGCAGCGTCAGGGTCGCGCCGAGCAGCGACATCAGCGCCAGCAGCAGGACCATGTTGCCCGCCAGGGCGATGGTGGCGATCACGCCGAAGCCGCGGTAGATGGCGATGATGAACAGCGAGACGAACAGCATGCCCCACAGCGACGCATCGATGCCCTTGGTGATGTTGTCGGCACCCAGGCTCGGGCCGATGGTGCGCTCTTCGGCGAAGTACATCGGTGCGGCCAGGCCACCGGCACGCAGCAGCAGGGCCAGCTCGGACGATTCACCCTGGCCGTTGAGGCCGGTGATGCGGAACTGGCTACCCAGGGCGGACTGGATGGTCGCCAGGCTGATGATCTTCTTCTCTTCCTGGAAGGTCTGCACGGCGACGTCCTTCTCGACGCCGTCGACGACTTTCTTCTCGTAGCGGGTGATCGGCTTCTGCTCGATGAAGATCACCGCCATGCTGCGACCGACGTTGGTGCGCGTGGCACGGTTCATCAGTTCGCCGCCATGGCCGTCCAGACGGATGTTGACCTGTGGGCGACCATGTTCGTCGTAGCCCGCCTGGGCATCGGTCACCTGGTCACCGGTGATGATCAGGCCACGCTCGACGGCGGCGGAGCGACCGCCATCGCGGAACTCGAAGACCTCGGTGGTCGCACGCGAGGCACCGGGTTCGGCGCCGAAGCGGAACTCCAGGTTGGCGGTCTTGCCGAGGATACGCTTGGCTTCGGCCGTGTCCTGCACGCCCGGCAGCTCGACCACGATGCGGTTGGCGCCCTGGCGCTGCACCAGCGGCTCGGCCACGCCCAGCTCGTTGACACGGTTGCGCACGGTGGTGAGGTTCTGCTTGACCGCGTAGTCACGAATCTCGGTGACCTTGGCCTGGGTCAGGGCCAGGCGCAGGACCGCCAGGTCGTTGCGCTCGTTGGTGGTCAGGTCGAAATCGTTGAAATTCTTGCGCACCAGGCTGCGGGCCTGTTCGCGGGTCGCATCGTCGGCGAAGCCGAGCATGATCGCGCCGTCCTGCTGTGGCAGGCTGCGGTAGCGGATGCGTTCTTTGCGCAGCAAGGTCTTGACCTCGCCTTCGTACACTTTCATGCGCGCGCTCATGGCCTTGTCCATGTCCACTTCCAGCAGGAAGTGCACGCCACCGGACAGGTCCAGACCGAGCTTCATGGGGCTCGCGCCGAGGTTGCGCAACCATTGCGGGGTGGTCGGGGCCAGGTTCAGCGCCACCACGTAGTCATCGCCCAGTGCCTTGCGGACCACGTCCTTGGCCGGCAACTGGTCTTCCTGGTTCTCCAGGCGCAACAGCGCGCCCCTGCCCTGCTCGCCCAGGTTGGTGCCCTTGACGGCGATGCCGGCATCGGTCAATGCCTTGCTGGCGCGGTCGAGGTCGGCCTGGTTGACCTGCAGCGCCGTGCTGGCACCGCTGATCTGCACGGCCGGGTCGTCCGGGTAGAGGTTGGGAGCGGAATAAATGAAGCCGACCGCCAGTACCAGCACGATCAGTGCGTATTTCCACAGAGGGTATTTGTTGAGCATCACGCCGCCCGTTCAAGACGCGGGGCGCGTTGCGCGCCCCACTGGAAAATAAAACCGGTAACTCAGATAGCCTTGAGCGTACCTTTCGGCAGGGTCGCCGCCACGGCACCCTTCTGGAACTTCAGTTCGACGTTGTCGGACACTTCCAGCACCACGAAGTCGTCGGCGACCTTGACGATCTTGCCGGCGATACCACCGGTGGTCACCACTTCGTCGCCCTTCTGCAAGGCACCGAGCAGGTTCTTCTGCTCTTTGGCGCGCTTGGCCTGCGGACGCCAGATCATCAGGTAGAAGATGACCAGGAAGCCGACCAGGAAGATCCACTCGAAGCCGGTACCGGCAGGGCCTGCGGCAGCAGCAGGGGCAGCATCCGCATAGGCGGCTGGAATCAGAAAGCTCATTTGACACTCCGGTTGTTAACTCGTGATCGCGACGTCATCGTCTGCGATGTCACAGGAAGGACAGTCACGCCAAAGGCGGCACGGGAAGCCCGCGTTTGGCATAGAAGGCGTCGACGAAGGCGGCCAATTTACCCTGTTGAATAGCCTCGCGCAAACCAGCCATGAGGCGCTGGTAATGACGCAAGTTATGAATGGTATTCAACATGCTGCTCAGCATTTCACCGCACTTGTCCAAGTGATGCAGATAGGCGCGGGAGAAGTGCGTGCAGGTGTAGCAGTCGCAGGTCGGATCCAGCGGCGAATCATCGTGGCGATGGAACGCGTTGCGGATCTTGATCACCCCGGTGTCGATGAACAGATGACCGTTGCGCGCATTGCGCGTCGGCATCACGCAGTCGAACATGTCGACGCCGCGGCGCACACCCTCGACGAGATCTTCCGGTTTGCCTACCCCCATAAGGTAACGAGGTTTGTCAGCCGGCATCTGCCCCGGCAGGTAGTCCAGCACCTTGATCATCTCGTGTTTGGGCTCGCCCACCGACAGGCCGCCGATCGCCAGGCCGTCGAAGCCGATCTTGTCCAGGCCTTCCAGCGAGCGCATGCGCAAGTCTTCGTGCATGCCGCCCTGGACGATGCCGAACAGCGCGGCCGTGTTGTCGCCATGGGCGTTCTTCGAGCGTTGCGCCCAGCGCAGCGACAGCTCCATCGAGGTGCGCGCGACGTCCGGCTCGGCCGGGTACGGGGTGCATTCGTCGAAGATCATCACGATGTCCGAGTCCAGGTCGCGCTGGACCTGCATCGACTCTTCCGGGCCCATGAACACCTTGGAGCCGTCGACCGGCGAGGCGAAGGTGACCCCTTCCTCCTTGATCTTGCGCATGGCGCCCAGGCTGAACACCTGGAAGCCGCCGGAGTCGGTGAGGATCGGGCCTTTCCACTGCATGAAGTCGTGCAGCCCGCCGTGCTTCTTGATCACTTCGGTACCAGGGCGCAGCCACAGGTGGAAGGTGTTGCCCAGGATGATCTCCGCGCCGATGGCCTCGATGTCCCGCGGCAGCATGCCCTTGACCGTGCCATAGGTGCCCACCGGCATGAACGCCGGGGTCTCCACGGTGCCACGGGGGAAGGTCAGCCGACCGCGACGGGCCTTGCCGTCGGTGGCCAGCAGTTCGAAGGACATACGACAGGTGCGACTCATGCTTGATCCTCTGGGCCGCGTGGCGCGGGATTGCGGGTGATGAACATGGCATCACCGTAACTGAAGAAGCGGTACCGCTGCTCCACCGCCGCGGCATAGGCGGCCATGGTCTGCGGGTAACCGGCGAAGGCCGAGACCAGCATCAGCAGCGTGGACTCCGGCAGGTGGAAGTTGGTGACCAGGGCATCGACCACATGGAAGGGCCGGCCGGGGTACAGGAAGATGTCGGTGTCGCCGCTGAAGGCCTTGAGCTCGCCATCCCGCGCCGCGCTCTCCAGCGAACGCACGCTGGTGGTACCCACGGCGACCACACGACCGCCACGGGCACGGCAGGCCTGCACGGCGTCGACCACGTCCTGGCTGACCTCCAGCCACTCTTTGTGCATGTGGTGGTCTTCGATGCGATCGACCCGCACCGGCTGGAAGGTGCCGGCCCCGACGTGCAGGGTCACGAAGGCCTGCTCGACGCCCTTGGCGGCGATCTTAGCCAGCAAAGCTTCGTCGAAGTGCAGGCCTGCCGTCGGCGCGGCCACCGCACCGGCGCGCTCGGCGTACACGGTCTGGTAGCGCTCGCGGTCGGCGCCCTCGTCCGGGCGGTCGATGTAGGGCGGCAGCGGCATGTGCCCGACACGCTCGAGCAGCGGCAGCACCTCTTCGCTGAAGCGCAGCTCGAACAGCGTCTCGTGACGCGCGACCATCTCGGCCTCGCCGCCGCCCTCGATGAGCAGCACGGTACCGGCCTTGGGCGCCTTGCTGGCGCGCACGTGGGCCAGCACCCGGTGGCTATCGAGCACGCGCTCGACCAGCACCTCGAGCTTGCCGCCAGAGGCCTTCTGGCCGAACAGCCGCGCCGGGATCACCCGGGTGTTGTTGAACACCATCAGGTCACCGGGCTGCAGGTACTCCAGCAGGTCGGTGAACTGCCGGTGCGCCAGCGCCCCGCTCGGCCCGTCCAGGACCAGCAGGCGACTGCCATGGCGCTCGGCCAGCGGATGGCGGGCGATCAGGGAATCAGGGAGTTCGAAAGAAAAATCGGCGACGCGCATGATGATGTTCGGTTCGACAGGGCCGGGAAGTTTAGCCCAACGCGTGAAAATTCACCATGAAAGCCGATTGACCGCCCCCCGGAGCCTCTCTATACTGCGCCCCCACAAGCCCTGATGGCGGAATTGGTAGACGCGGCGGATTCAAAATCCGTTTTCGAAAGGAGTGGGAGTTCGAGTCTCCCTCGGGGCACCAAGATCCAGAAAAAACCGACCCTAGCGTCGGTTTTTTTGTGCCTGTCTCGAACCTGGTGCCAAGCCCTCTCAGGCTGCCGACGCGCCCAATCACGCGATGTGCTAACCCTCTATTCCCGGACACATCACCCGCGCAATCTCATCGAACGTCCGATCCTGGCTCGCCCGCTCGGCTGCGCTCAGGAACCCCTGCTGCTTGACGAACCCGGCGCTCTGCTGGCGAATCGCGTCCACCTGCTTCCACAACACGTCCGCCTGCTCGTGGGTCAGGCGTTGCGCCCTGCGCAGGTTGCCGATGTCGGCCTGCAGGATGTTGGCGCGCATCGCGATGTGGGCGTGGCGTGGGTCGGAAATCTCGCCGCCGGGTTGGCCGGCGATCTGCCGTTGCTGAGCCAGGTCGCAGCTGGGCAGGTCAGGCTGGGGGCCGGCGGCCAGTGCGCCTAGGCTGAGCGAGGTCAGGAGGACGGCTGTCACACACTTCATGAGGGCTCCAAGGATCGAGGGTCACACGAAAACAATGAGGGCATGCCTGCTATGAGTGGGCCGCTGTCACTTCGTTCCTGCCGTGAAAGGCGACGCTGTCGTCCCATGACCTGCCCTGTCGCGTCCGGGTCAGCGCAACCCATCGAGCGGCACGAAGATCCAGCCTTCGCGGGGGTCGATGCTCGCGTCAGGCTGCGCCAGCCGGTCGGGCGCATGCTGGAAGGCCCAGCCGATCAGGGCGCAGGTCAGGGCATCGTCGATGTCCGGGTGACGTGGCGTGGCTTCGATGGCCGACACCTGCGCGACCTCTGCCCGTAGCGTTTCGATGTAGGCCGAACGCTTGCAGGCCGACGGGTAGGCCTCGATCGCGGTGAGGCTCTGGAGGCCATCGCTCCAGACGCCGCAGCGTGCCGCCTGGGGTGCGTAGCGGGCCAGAAAGTGCAGGCCCTTGGTGGCCTGGCTGCCGATCATGTCCTTGAGCGGTGACAACGGTGACAGCCCGCGCTGGAACAGGAAGTGCTCGGTCTTGCGGTGCAGGTAGGGGTTGCTGGACGACGCGCCGAGGGTATCGACGGCACGCCCGTGGACGACGAGGTCGACGAAAGGCGTCGAGAAGCCCAGGGGTGTGTCGATGGCGAACAGCAGCCGGGGCCGTTCGCCGATCGCGGTCTCGACCTGGCACAGGTCGAGCACTGCGTCGACCAGCTCGACGGTGGTCGTGGCGTCGTTGAACACGGCCCTGAGGTTGCCGCGCCAGGGCGTGCCGAGCGGGCGGCGCCGATCATCGAGCAGCACCAGCGCATCCCGGCTGCTGGGGTTCTTGTCGCAATTCCAGCCACCTACGTCCCACCCCACGAACACCGTCGCGCTCATCTGGCTCCTCACGTGCTTGAACAGGCCTGCCCGTTCGACCGCACGCTGACTAGATCATCACGACCCGTTTGGGCTGCTCCCTGAGCGTGTGGAAAGGGCTGACCAGGCGGATCGGGGTGCCGTTGATCTGGGTCAGGCGACCGCTCCAGGCGTCTTCGTACAGCTGCTTGAGGTCCTGGCGGTCATCGTCCGTCAGCTGGCTGTCGGGGCCGTAGTTCATGATCGACACGGCGTTCTGCACGCCGTAGGGCGTCGAGGGAAAGCCCGCTTCACGCTGGGGGGCGAACCAGTGGCGCAGGCCGAACACATGGCCCAGCTCATGGGCGAGGGTCTCGATCTGTTCGGCTTCGTCCTGCTTGAACAAGGTCGGGTAGATGACCAGGTCATGCCGGCCGGGGTCTGGGAAGAACGCGCTGGCCAGCACGCAGCCCCCGGTCTCGTCGCAGCGCTCGACGGCCTGCACCACGACCTGGAAGTCCCAGGCATCGTCGTCGCGCGCAAAACTGACCGGAACCGCCTCGCCCCAGGCGCGCAGCGCCTTGCAGAACAGCGCTTCGATGGCGGCCTTGACCGCCTCGGGGTCCTCGAAGGGCAGCAACGACTGCTCGCGAAAGCGCCAGCGCAGGATCGAACCTTCGCTCCACAACGGGATGAAGCCCTGGGTGGCGTCGAGTTGAAGCTCGGCGATGTTGCGCACGCCGCCTCGGGATTCGGTGTCGCAGATGATCGAGCTGTGCGGCCCGTAGCGGTGCACGTTCGAGTGCGCCGGGTCGGGCGTGGTGTGGGACTTGAGGCGAAAGGGGTTTTCCGTCACTGGCTCGGCGGGCGGTTGCTTGGGGGTTCTGGGCGCCATGGTCGCTTACCTGCGTCGAAGGGGATGCTTGAAACCCTAGTCGAGCAGGCGGCAAGCGCAAGGCAGGCTGGGCAGAGGCCATCCGCCCTGCCCTGTATCAGCCCACTGGACGCGCGCGCTGCTCGACATAGGCGAAGAACGCCTGCAGGTCCGGCACCGACAGCAGGGGCGCGATCGACAGGATCTCTTCGTGGGGCCAGGTCCACCAGGCCAACGCCAGCAGGCGCTCACGGATGTCCTCGGGGAAGCGATAGCCGATGACCTTGGCCGGCACGCCGCCGACGATCGCATAGGGCGGGACGTCCCGGGTCACCACCGCGCCCGTGGCGACCACCGCACCGTCGCCGATGGTCACGCCGGACAGGATCGTCGCGGCGGTGCAGACCCAGACGTCATTGCCGATCACCACATCGCCCGTGGGCGGGGTCGGGTCGGGCATGTCCAGCGCCATGAAGGCATGAAACGGGTACGAAGTGACCGAGTCGATCCGGTGGTTGCCGCCCAGCAGGATGCGCGAGGTGCCCGCCAGCGAGGTGTAGGCACCGATCCTCAAGGTCTGCCCGGCGCGGTAGTCCTGCACCGTGGGCATGCCATAGGAGCCACGTCCCATGCTGTAGCGTGGATAGCGGGCAAGAAACTCGGCACGGCCTCGGTCGACCTTGGACAGCCCCTTGATGCCCTTTTTCAGGCGCTTGTGAAAGTGCTTCTTGGCGGCCGACGGCCCCAGGAGCCGGCGCGCCAGGCGGACCTGCCAGGCAGTGCGCGCAGCCGTCAGGACCTGCTCGACCGGATCTTCGACCGTCGCTTGGGTGGTGTTCTGGTTCATGTATCGATCTCTTCGACTCAGCGTTCCCTGCCCGGCGGCAGGGTGTCGATACTAAACGGCCTGGTCCGGCTTGTCCTGTCTCCGCACGCGGCGGCACGCGTCAGTCAGGGGCGCGCGCGCCCGTGGGTGCCTGCCGGTCAGCCTTCAGAAAGCGCTTCTGATCCCGCGCGTCCGGCACCTGGCAGCGCTCATAGCGGCCGAACCAGCGGTAGCGGTGCCGCGCCACAAGGTCATAGACCGCGTCGCGCACGGCCTTGGGCACGTACTGAAAGATTTTCAGCCAGTGCCAGCGGCTGGACAGCTGCGGGACCAGTTCGAAGAACGCATCGGAGCGCACCCAGACCTGATCGTCGCGAATCACCGCCACGGTATTGAAATGCTGCTGGGGCAGTCCTGCCCAGGCCAGCAATGCCTGGCCCTCGGGTGACTGCACGGTGGCCAGGCGCAGGCGGGCCTGGGGATCGTTGCGCAGCAAGAACCGCACGACACCGTTGCAGAGTTTGCAGACGCCGTCGTATAGCACGACGGTTTCAGCGGGTCGAAGCAGGGGTGCGGGGGTCGGTCGTCGTTCGGGCACGGGCATCGCGACGGTCTCCAGTGGCAGGGCGAGCTACACGCTACACGCTAGCAGCTTTTCGCCGACAGCTTGCAGCTTGCGACTCAGGCCACCCTCAACCCGCCGCCCGCTGTTGCTGCCCCAAGGCCGCCATCACGATCCGATTACGCCCGGCGTCCTTGGCCTGGTACAGGGCCATGTCCGCTGCATGCAGCCAGGCATCGGCGCTGCTCAGGCGGTGGTCGAACGGTGCGACACCGATGCTCAGGCTCAGGCGCAGGCCGGGCAACCGAGGGTCATGCCAGGCTTCGACGGCCTGGCGCAGGCGCTCGAGCACCTCGATGGCCTCGCGGGGCGTCACGTCGGGCAGCATCACGCAGAACTCGTCGCCGCCGTAGCGGGCGGCCGGGTCGCTCTTGCGCAGTTGGCCGGTAAGCGCCGTGCTGATGACCTTGAGCACCTCATCCCCCACCAGGTGCCCATAGCGGTCGTTGACCGTCTTGAAGTGGTCGATGTCGATCAGGGCCAGAGTGTTGACGTGCGCCACGTCGCGACAGCGTTGGAATTCCAGGCGCAGCAGCTCTTTCCAGGCGCCATGGTTGATCAGCCCGGTCAGGCTGTCGGTCTTGCTCAGGTGCGTCAGGGTGCGCTTGTGCGCGCTCAGCTGGGTGGTGATGCGGTAGCAGACCAGACCGACCACCATCGGGTAGATCAGCAGGATCGGCAGGCAGGCGAGCATCTGCTGCTGGGTGGTCTCGGGGAACAGGGGCGGTGCGTAGAGCCACAGGACCAGGACGATGCCCACGACCTGCGCCACCAGCACCTTGACCAGCATGTACACGCCACCGGCCGCGATCTTGTCCATGGCGATCATCGACAGGATGATCACGCTCGGCAGCGGATTGAGGCCCATCGCGCCGGCCCAGCAACCCCCGAGCAGGCCATCGCAGACCAGGCTGCGCTGCTCGGCACGAAACGGCTGGGCGGATCGACGCGCCAGCTGATAGGCCAGGTGCGGCCAGAGGAATCCATGGGCCAGCAGCAGCCCCCACAGCCACCAGGCCGGCTGTTGTGGCCCTAGGCCGATCATCACGCAGAAAAAGCCCAAGCCCGTGCCGAGGGCGCGGGGCACGTACATGCGCTTGGCAAAAGAGAGGCCTTTGCCCGTTCGTTCGCTCATCAAGGTTCACCGAGTTGTAAGCTGTCCATGGCTACTGCACCGGACAGTCGGCAAGCCAGGCTTGCGGTTCGGCGACGGCATCATTGTGCCACTATTGAAAAGCGAAGTTCAAACCTCTCGGACGAGGAACCCGAAACCCTGCGGCTCACGGCGGAGCCTGGCGCCAGCGGTCAGGCCCTTCAACGTGTCTAGCACGCGCCGCACGTCGGCGCGCCGCGAACCTTGTCCGATCGACAACGTCCGAAGCTGATCCGACGCTGCGCGAGACATTTCCTGTGAAAGACATGCTGATCCACAAGTACCGCCTGGTGGTGAAGACGATCGGCTACATCGGCTGGTCGCTGTTCTGGCTGCTGATCTGGGACATCCTGGTCACCATCGACTTCATGCTGTTCTTCGACAGCAAGTTCTCGCTGCCGCTGATCCCGCTGACCCTGCTCGGCTCCGCGCTGGTGGTGCTGGTCAGCTTTCGCAACAGCAGCGCCTACAACCGCTGGTGGGAAGCGCGCACGTTATGGGGCGCGATGGTGAACAGTTCGCGCAGCTTCGCGCGCCAGGTGTTGACGCTGATCGACAACGATACGGACAGCAGCAACCCGATCAAGGCAACCCTGCTGCGCCGGCACGTGGCCTACGTCAACTGCCTGGCCGCGCACCTGCGCCGCGAACCGTGCCCGGCGGAGCTGATCGCCTTCATCCCGCCGAGCGAGTTCGACCGGCGCAACCACTCGAACAACTTCGCCAACGACATTCTCAGCGGCTCGGCCACGTTGCTGGCCAAGGAGTACCAGGCCGGCCGGCTGGACAGCATTCGCCTGGCGCGTCTCGAGTCGACGCTGGTGGACCTGTCCAATGCCCAGGGCGGCATGGAGCGCATCGCCAACACGCCCCTGCCCTACCCCTACGTGTACTTTCCGCGGCTGTTCATCAGCCTGTTCTGCCTGATCGTGCCGGTCGGCCTGGTGGAGTCGCTGGGCTGGTTCACGCCGCTGGCCTCCACGGTGGTGGGCTTCATGCTGCTGGCCATCGAACGGATCGGTACCGACTTGCAGAGCCCGTTCCGCGCCAGCGAGCATCAGATTCCGATGGACACCATCTGCGAGACCATCGAGCGCAACCTGGAATCGATGCAGCGTGAAGCCCAGCACGTGGACATGACGGAACAGGCACCTGCCTTCACGCCCGAACGTACCGCTGACGCAACCAGCCACTGAAGGCATCGACCAGTACCACCAGCGCCAGCATGGCCAGGATCACCGTGCTGGCCTGGGCTTCCTGGAACAAGCTCAGGGTGGTGTAGAGCATCTGCCCCAGACCGCCCGCACCGACGAAGCCCAGCACGCTGGCCATGCGGATGTTGTTCTCCCAACGGTACAGGCTGTAGGCCAGCCATTGCGGCCAGAGGTTGGGCAAGGTGCCGAAGCAGAACGCCACGAGTTGCCCGCCGCCCTGCTGCCGAATGGCCTGGGCCGGTGCGATCGGCGCATTCTCCAGCGATTCGGCGAACAGTCGCCCGAGCACGCCCGCCGTGTGCAGCGCCAGGGCCAGGGTCCCGGCATTCGGGCCCAGCCCGGCTGCGAGCACGGTCAAGGCCGCCCAGACCAGTTCGGGAATGGCCCGCAGGGCATTGAGCAGCAGACGCGCGGCGGCTTGCAGAGGCCAGCCGAAACGCCCGGCCGCCGGCAGCGCCAACAGCACACCGATGACCACGGCCAGCAAGGTGCCGAGCCCCGACATGGCCAATGTCTCCAAGGCACCCTGAGCCACGCCGCGCAATGCATTGGCCGAGACGTCCGGATGGGCGAAGCGCCCGGCGTAGTCGGCCATCTGGCTCAGGCTGCCATCGCCGATCAAGGCGGGCAGGTCCAGGCCCAGGTAACCGAACGACGCCAGCATCGCGGCCAGGATCGCCACCAGCAGCAGCCCATTGATCGCCCGATTCATGCCAGCCTCCCACGCAGCAGCCGGCTCAGACCGTCGGCGAGCATCACCAGCACGAGAAACGCCAACAGCATGCTGGCCACCTGCGCGCCATCGAACATGCGCATCGACAGATCGATCTGCTGGCCCAGCCCACCGGCGCCGACGAAGCCCATCACCACCGAGGCGCGCACCGCACACTCCCAGCGATAGACGGTGTAGGACACCAGCTCGGCCATGGCGCTGGGCAGGATGCCGTAGCAGAACGCGACCAGGCGGCCGCTGCCTGCCTGCAGCAAGGCATGGGCGGGACGCTGATCGACCGACTCGAAGATCTCGGCGTAGACCTTGCCGAGCATGCCGCTGTAGGTGATGGCGATGGCCAGTACCCCGGCCGTCGGCCCGAGGCCCACCGCGCGCACGAACAAGAGCGCCCAGACGATCTCCGGCACGCTGCGCAGGAAGATCAGCACCCCGCGTACCGGCCAGCGTGCCAGCTGCGCCAACGGCCTGGGCCGACCACCCTGGGAGGCGGCGCTCAGCGACAGGGCACGGCTGGCCAGCAGGCTGGCAGGAATGGCCGGCAACAGCGCCAGGCACAGGCCTGCCGCGGCGACGGCCAGCGTCTGCAAGGTGGCGTCGAACAGCAGGGCCAGGAACTCCGCATCGTGGGCCGGCGGCCAGAAGGCACCGACGAATGCGGCCATCTGCTGGCGATTGTCGGCCTGCCACAGCACGGCCGGATTCAGTTCGCTCAGGTGCACGCCGGGCCACAGCACCAGCAGGGCCATGCCGATCAACAGCAGGCGCGGCAACGCAGCGGGATCACGCTGATCAACCTTCAGCATCGCGGCATCTGCACACCTGGGGTGGGCTCGACGCGCTGGGACGGCGACAGCTGTTCGTTGGCGTACAACGCCTCCAGCAACGCCTCGGTGACGCCTGCGGACGGGCAATCGAAGACCACGTGGCCGGCGCGGATGCCGACGATGCGCGGGAAATGCGCCATGGCCAAGTCGACCGCATGCAGGCTGGCGACCAAGGTCATGCCCTGGGCCTCGGCGTGCCGATTGAGCAGCCCCAGACTATGGGTGGCCAGCACCGGGTCCATGGCCGACACCGGCTCGTCGGCCAGCAGCAGCGCCGGCCGTTGATACAGGGCGCGGGCGATGCCCACGCGCTGCAACTGCCCGCCCGACAGCTGCCCGCACTGGACGAACAGCTTGTCGGCCAGGCCCAGTTCGGCGAGCGCCTGACGCGCGCCCGGCACGTCGGTGGGGTACAGCAGATTGAGCAGCCCACGCAGGCTGCTCCACTGCCCCAGGCGCCCGGCCAGGACGGCCGTGACCACCCGCTGGCGCGGTGGCAGCGGGGGCGCCTGATGCACCAGCCCGATGCGCGCGCGCAGCCGCTGCCGGGCACGACTGGACAGCGCCCATGGGTTTTCCCCCAGCACCTCGACCTGCCCCGCGCTCAACCGCAGGGCGCTGCCCATCGCGTGCAACAGGCTGGACTTGCCTGCACCGGACGGGCCGATGATGGCCACCCGCTCCCCGGCGTCGATGCGCAGCTCGACGTCGCGCAGGGCCTCGACCTGGCCATGGCGCAGGCCGGCCCCGCGCAGGTGGATGCTCACTTGAGCAGCTCGGCGGCACGCGCGGCCTGCTCGATGCCGTCGTAGTTCTCGGGGCGTGTCTCGATGAAGCGGCTGGCCGCCTGCAAGTCGAGAATCGCCTTCTGCTCCGGCTTGGCCGGGTCCAGGGCCAGGAAGGCCGCCTTGATCTTGTCCTTGAGCGCTGGGTCCAGGCTGCCACGCACGGTCCAGTTGTAGTCGAAGTAGGTCGGCGTGGTGGCGAACACCTTGACCTTGTCGGTATCGACCTTGCCCGAGGCGACCAGCTTGTCCCAGACGCTGGAGTTGAGCACGCCGGCATCGACCTTGCCGGCCTGTACCCAGGCGGCGGTGGCGTCGTGCGCGCCCGAGTAGGCGATGCGGCTGAAATAGCCTTCCGGCTTGATGTTGTCGTTCTTGAGCATGAAGTAGCGCGGCATCAGGCTGCCCGAGGTCGAGGAGATCGAGCCGAAGGCGAAGGTCTTGCCCTTGAGGTCGGCCAGGCTGTGGACGTCGGGGTTGGCGGTGATGAAGGTGCTGGTGAAGCGCGCATCCTGCTCACGCTGGACCAGCGGCGTTGCGGTCTTGTCCTTGAGGTGCACCTGGACGAAGGTGAAACCGCCCAGCCAGGCCATGTCCAGGCGGTCGGTGGCCAGCGCCTCGACCACGGCCGGGTAGTCGCTGACCGGCACGAACTGGACCTTCATGCCCAGTTGCTGCTCGAGGTAGTCGCCCAGCGGCTTGAACTTGCGCAACAGCTCGGTCGGCGCCTCGTCGGGGATGGCGCTGACGCGCAGGGTCTCGGCGGCCTGGGCGAGCACGGCGCTGCAGGCCAGCACGAGACCGGCGGCCAATGCAAAGGGACGTTTGAACATGGAAGCTCCGAATAAGAGGGGCGAAACAGAAAAGGCAGCATGGGCAAGGTCATGGCGAAGGACAGACCATCGTCATGACGCCGGGCAGACGGCGCACCAGGACAGGCTCGTGACGGAAGAAGCCCCGCACCGAACGCCCTACTGCCGATTGACACCCGTCGCCGCGTGTCGGCTGATTATAAGAGCCACGGGCGCAAAGGCCAGCTTTGCTACAATCGCGCATCAGAACTTCAGAGGTGCGTATGAGCGAGCCGATTCGCCTGACCCAGTACAGCCACGGTGCCGGCTGCGGTTGCAAGATCTCCCCCCAGGTGCTGGACGTGATCCTCGCCGAGAGCGGCACCCAGGCCCTGGACCCCAAGTTGTGGGTCGGCAACGCGTCGCGCGACGATGCCGCGGTGTATGCCCTGGACGAGGAGCGGGGCGTGGTCTCGACCACCGATTTCTTCATGCCGATCGTCGACGATCCTTATGACTTCGGCCGGATCGCCGCCACCAACGCCATCAGCGACATCTACGCCATGGGCGGCGACCCGCTGATGGCGATCGCCATCCTGGGATGGCCGGTCAACCTGCTGGCCCCCGAGATCGCTCGCGAGGTGATCCGGGGCGGCCGCGCCGTGTGCGCCGAAGCCGGCATTCCCCTGGCCGGCGGGCACTCGATCGACGCGCCCGAGCCGATCTTCGGCCTGGCGGTCACCGGTGTGGTCAGCAAGCGCCACCTCAAGCGCAACGACACCGCCCGTGCCGGTTGCCGTCTGTACCTGACCAAACCCCTGGGGATCGGCATCCTCACCACGGCCGAGAAGAAGGCCAAGCTGCGCCCCCAGGACCAGGGCCTTGCCCGTGACTGGATGTGCACCCTCAACACGCCGGGCAGCCGCTTCGGCAAGCTGGACGGCGTCCTGGCCATGACCGACGTGACCGGGTTCGGCCTGCTGGGCCACCTGGTGGAGCTGGCCGAAGGCAGCGGCCTGACCGCCCGCCTGCACTACGACCAGGTGCCGCGCCTGCCCAGCGTCGAGCATTACCTGGCCGAAGGCTGCATCCCCGGCGGCACCTTGCGCAACCATGCCAGCTACGGCCACAAGATCGGCGCCCTCAGCGACGACCAGAAACACCTGCTGTGCGACCCGCAGACCAGCGGCGGCCTGTTAGTGGCAGTCGCGCCCGACGGCGAGGCCGAGTTTCTCGCGGTGGCCACCGAACTGGGCCTGGACCTGGCGCCGATTGGCGAACTGGTCGAGCGACAGCGGCATGCGGTCGAGGTGCTCTGATGCGCGACGACTGCACGGACTTCCGCACGCTGTTCCTGCAAGGCGCGCCGATGATGGACATGCGCGCGCCCATCGAATTCGCCAAGGGGGCCTTCCCGGGCACGGTCAACCTGCCCTTGATGACCGACAGCGAACGCCAGCGCGTCGGCACCTGCTACAAGCAGCAAGGCCAGGCAGCGGCCATCACCCTGGGGCACCAGCTGGTCAGCGGCGAGGTCAAGCAGGCACGCCTGGACGCCTGGGCGCAGTTCGCCAAGGCCCACCCTGACGGCTACCTGTACTGCTTCCGGGGCGGCCTGCGCTCGCAGATCGCCCAACAGTGGCTCAAGCAGGACGCCGGCATCGACTACCCGCGCATCACTGGTGGCTACAAGGCGCTGCGCACGTTCCTGCTGGAGACCACTACCCAGGCGGTGGCGCAGTGCGACTTCGTGCTGATCGGCGGGTTGACCGGCACCGGCAAGACCGACGTGCTGACGCAGCTGGACAACGTGATCGACCTGGAAGGCCATGCCAACCACCGCGGTTCCAGCTTCGGCAAGCGCGCCACCGGGCAACCGGCGCAGATCGACTTCGAGAACGCCCTGGCGATCGACGTGCTCAAAAAGCGCGACTGCGGCATCGGCCAGTTCGTGCTCGAAGACGAAGGCCGCATCGTCGGCAGTTGCACCGTGCCGCTCGAGCTCTACCAGGGCATGCAGCACTACCCCCTGGTGTGGCTGGAAGACCGCTTCGACAACCGCGTCGAGCGCATCCTGCGCGACTACGTGATCGACCTGAGCGCCGAATTCGTCGCGCTCCATGGGCCAGAACAGGGCCTGCCGGCCTTCGCCGAGCGGCTGCAGCAGAGCATGGCGCGCATCTACAAACGGCTTGGCGGTGAGCGTTTCCAGCGCTTGTCCAGCCTGTTGCACCAGGCGCTGGACGAGCAGTTGCGCAGTGGCTCGGTCGAGGCGCATCGCGGCTGGATCGAAGGCCTGCTCAACGAGTACTACGACCCGATGTACGCCTATCAGCGCGAGGCCAAGGCCGAGCGTATCGAGTTCATCGGGGATGCGGTGCAGGTCAAGGCCTACCTGGAAGCGCGGGCCCTGCGCGATACGGTGGCCCCGTAAGCGGCGGTCTGTCGCGCACGCGGCTGCACTACGAGCCAGCCGGTCAGAGCACCGTCTGTACCGGCGGCATGAGCACCTGGTCGCTGTCGAAGCGCAGCGAGTCGAGCTGCGTCGCCCCGTAGACCAGCCCGCCGATCGCCACCAGCAGCACCAGGTCCGGCCAGGACCATCCGGGCACGTCCTGGCGGCTGCGCGCGGTACAGATCTGCCAGCCCTGCCCCAGGCAGAACACGACCATGGCACTCGACCACAGGTAGAAGCCCAGGCCCAGGTGGGTCACGTCATGGAAGGCGTAGCTCTGGTTGTCAGGCAAGCGCTCGAGGGTAATGCTGGTGGCCGCCAGGTACAGCGCCCACAGCCCCAGGCCCAGGGACAGACGCCGGTAACGGCGATGGGCCAGGATGGCCAGGGCGAACAGCGGGTTGGCGAACCATTGGGTCAGCCCGAAAGGCACACCCCAGGGTCCATAGATCAGCATCTGCAAGGCCGGCATGTGCGCACCGCCACGCATGTGCGCGCCGTCGAAGCACAGGCCGACACCCAGCAGGATCAAGGTCAGGGTCAGGTAACGCGCAGCCAAGGTAGCCCTCCAGGCGATGAGCGAAAGCGCCGACCTTACCTGACCTGTCATGCGGACGACAGCTGCCGTGCCTGGCGTCAGGCCACGGCGATGCCGTCATCCGGCCAGTGCGGTTCGTTGGCCCCAGGCGGCGTGAGCGCCGGCAAGCCATAGGCGGCCCGTGCCGCGTCGCAGCTCGGGTTGTGCTCACCGTGTTCCCACGAGGCTTCGAACTCGCGGCAGGTGCTCGAACGCTGGGCGTAGAGCGTGCAAGCCACCTGCTGCCCCACCTCCCCGCTCAAGGCGGTGCACCGGCAGGGCTTGCTGTCGGTACCGATCATCGCCACACGGCTCGGGCTGATCTGCACCACCGCCTCGTCAGGCACGAGCCCGCCGGCCGAGACACACTCGCCCCAGAAGAAGGACACACGGAAATACCCGCAGCAGGCGCCGCAGTTCAAGCAAGGATTGGTTTCGGACATGATGGGCAGGCTGAAAGAGGTTGGCGTTGGGCGGGTCTGCCCCGCCGCTCTTTGTAATCCAACCGCAGGCGCCTGAGAAGGGGGTGGAAGGGGAAAAGTTACGAGTGGTGAGCTGCAAGCTGCGAGCTACAAGCTGCAAGCACTGCATGGCTATGCTTGCAGCGTCTGGCTTGAGCATCTCCTTCGCTATCCCACAGCCCTAGAGATCCACTTGTAGCTCGCAGCTCTTAGCTCGTCGCTCCCCTCTACCGCGCCAGCAACCCATCGGCCCGGAACATCTGCCGAATCCCGCGGATGGCCTGGCGGATGCGATCAGGGTTCTCGATCAGGGCGAAGCGCACGTGGTCGTCGCCGTATTCGCCGAAGCCGATACCGGGCGACACGCAGACCTTGGCCTCGGCCAGAAGCTTCTTGGCGAACTCCAGCGAGCCGAGGTGGGCGTAGTGCTCGGGAATCTTGGCCCAGACGTACATCGAGGCCTTGGGGTTCTCGACCATCCAGCCCAGCTCGTGCAGGCCCTTGACCAGCAGGTTGCGGCGCTGGCGATACTGCTCGGCGATGTCGCGCACACACTGCTGGTCGCCTTCGAGGGCCGCGATGGCCGCGACCTGCAACGGCGTGAAGGTGCCGTAGTCGTGGTAGCTCTTGATGCGCGCCAGGGCGCTGACCAGCTCGGGGTTGCCGACCATGAAGCCGATCCGCCAGCCGGCCATGTTGTAGCTCTTGGACAAGGTGAAGAACTCCACCGCGATGTCCTTGGCGCCGGGCACCTGCATGATCGAGGGCGCCTTCCAGCCGTCGTAGACGATGTCGGCGTAGGCCAGGTCGTGGATCACCAGCACGTCGTAGCGCTTGGCCAGGGCCACCACACGCTCGAAGAAGTCCAGCTCGACGCATTGCGCGGTCGGGTTGGACGGAAAGCCGAGAATCATCATCTTTGGCTTGGGAATCGACTCGCGGATGGCCCGCTCGAGCTCGTTGAAGAAATCCACCCCAGGAATCAGCGGTACGGAGCGGACCTGCGCGCCAGCGATGACCGCGCCGTAGATGTGGATCGGGTAGCTGGGGTTGGGCACCAGCACCGTGTCACCCTGGTCGAGGGTGGCGAGCATCAGGTGCGCCAGGCCCTCCTTGGAGCCGATGGTGACGATGGCCTCGCTCTCGGGGTCGATGTCGACCTGGTAGCGGTCCTGATACCAGCGCGAGATGGCGCGGCGCAGGCGCGGGATACCGCGGGACGTGGAATAGCCGTGGGTGTCTTCACGCTGCACGACCTGCACGAGCTTTTCGACGATATGGGGCGGCGTGGCGCCGTCGGGGTTGCCCATGCTCAGGTCGATGATGTCTTCGCCACGGCGGCGAGCGGCCATCTTGAGGTCGGCGGTGATGTTGAAGACGTAAGGGGGGAGACGATCGATGCGCGCGAAGCGGCGCGGCGAACCTTGTTCGGCCATGATTTCCTCGACAGACGTAAGCGCCCGGAACCGTCCGAGCGACGTTGGTCACTGCGGTGACCTGATCGAAAGATAATGCCGAATGGAAGCCTCTGTAAAGGTGAAATCCATGTTTTCTGGATTATTTTCAGGGGTATGTTCAGATTTCCTCGGTGAATGCTGCCCTCTTCTGCGCATGAGACCCGCCCAAACAAAAACCCCGGCACGAAGGCCGGGGTCTTTGGTCAAGCCACCGCTGAATCAGCGAGCGTAGGTCATCAGCACGTCCGTCGCCGTCTGGCTGTCCACCGACATCATCACGCTCAAGGCGGTGACGGTGAGGATGGAGAAGCCAAACACCTTGCGTGCCCACTTGCTGTCGTCCTCGGCCTTGTAGCCGCCCCAGGCCATGTACAACCAGTACAGGCCCATGGCAGCCGCGACGGCCAGGTAGCCCAGGCCGGCATAGCCGCCCAGGGTCAACATCAAGGTAGCGAGCACGAAGGCCAGCACGTACAGCACAATCTGCTTCTTGGCCGCCAGGATACCGCGCGCCACCGGCAGGACCGGAATCTTCGCCGCGCGATAGTCGTTGAAGCGGAAGATGGCGATGGCGAAGCTGTGCGGCATCTGCCACAGGCTGAACATCACCAGCAGAGTGACGGCAGCCAGGTCGAAGCTGTTGCTCACGGCGCAGTAGCCGATCACCGGAGGCATGGCACCGGACAGGCTGCCGACCAGGGTGCCGTGCACCGAGCGACGCTTCAGCCAGAGGCTGTAGAAGCCGACGTAGATGACGAAGCCTGCCAGCGCGCAGTAAGCCGCCAACGGGTTGGCACGCACGTACAGCAGGCTGAAGCCGACGACGCCCAGCAGCGTGGCATAGGCCAGCGCCACCGGAAGGGACATGGCGCCCTGGACCATGGCGCGGTTCTTGGTTCGTTCCATCTTCTGGTCGATGTCACGGTCGATGCAGTTGTTGAACGCACAACCGGAGCCGACCACCAGGGACGTCCCCACCACCACCGCCAGGAACAGCGCGAAGTCCACATGACCCTGCGCGGCGAGGAAGAAGCCCCCCGCCACGGAAAGCACGTTACCGAAGATGATTCCCGGTTTGGTGATCTGGATAAAGTGCTTCAGGGACATGCTGTCTTACCTCACTTGGCCATCATTTCGACGTGGATGCTGAACATGATCCACAGCGACAGACCGACCAGCAGAGCGATCACCATCGTGGTGAACAGGAACGTCGTCAAGTTGTTGCGCTGCTCTTTCGAGCGGTCCATGTGCAGGAAGTAGAACAGGTGAACTACAACCTGGATGACGGCCAGCGCCACGATGACCAGTACGGTCAGGTTCTTCGGCAGGCTCGGGTACATCGCCAGGCCGAAGGGGATCGCGGTCAGGATCACCGACAGGACGAAGCCGATGACATACGACTTCACGCTACCGTGATTGCCTTCGTGATGAGTGTCGTGTGCATTGGCCATTACAGAACCCCCAGCAGGTAGACGACGGTGAAGACGCAGATCCAGACCACGTCCAGGAAGTGCCAGAACAGGCTCAGGCAGCTCATGCGGGTCTTGACGGTCGGATTGATGCCTTTGGTGCTGATCTGGTACATCAGGACCGCCATCCAGATCAGACCCGAGGTCACGTGCAGACCGTGGGTGCCGACCAGAGCGAAGAAGCCCGACAGGAAGCCGCTGCGGTTAGGACCGAAGCCTTCGTTGATCAGGTGATGGAACTCGTAGATCTCCATCCCGATGAAGCCGGCACCGAACAGGAAGGTGATGGCCAACCAGCCCAGCACACCGCTCTTGTTGCCCTTGAACATCTGCAGCATGGCGAAGCCGAAGGTGATACTGGACAGCAGCAGCAACCCGGTTTCGACGGCCACGAACGGCAGTTCGAAGATGTCGTGACCCGACGGGCCGCCGGCAAAACTGCCGGACAGCACCGCGTAGGTGGCGAAGAGCGACGCAAACAGGATGCAGTCGGTCATCAGGTAGAGCCAGAAACCGAAGACGGTCATCTGGCCCGAGTCGTGGTGGTGATCATCGTGACCATGGTCGTGACCATGGTCACCAGCATTGATTACATGACTGGACATTGATTAAACCCGTTCAAACGTTTCGACACGAGCGCCACCGGTAGGCACGCCGGCGAGCTGCAGGGCCCGTTGACGTTCACCTTCGATACGCGCCACTTCCTCGGCAGGCACCATGTAGCCCTGGTCGTCACGTGCAGCGTGGCGAACGAAGACTGCGATGGTCGCGACCAGGCTGACGCCGACCAGCCACCAGATGTGCCAGATGAACGCGAAGCCGAAGACTGCCAGCAGCAGGCCCATGAACACACCGGTCGAGGTGTTGTTCGGCATGTGGATCGCTTCGTACTTGGCCGGAACCTTGTACGCGACGCCCGCTTCCTTGGCTTCATGCCAGGCATCCAGACCGACTTTTTCCGGCATGGTGGCAAAGTTGTAGAACGGAGGTGGCGACGAAGTCGACCATTCCAGGGTACGGCCGCCCCATGGGTCGCCGGACACATCCAGGTTCTGGTTGCGGTCGCGGACCGACACGAACAGCTGGATCAGCTGGCAGGCGATACCGCAGGCGATCAGCACGGCACCGGCGACGGCGACGTACAGGTAGGGTTCCCACAGTGGGTTGTCGGTGTGGTTCAGGCGACGGGTCATGCCCATGAAGCCCAGCGCGTACAGCGGCATGAAGGCCACGTAGAAGCCGGAGATCCAGAACCAGAACGCTGCCTTGCCCCACTTCTCGTTCAGGGTGAAGCCGAACGCTTTCGGGAACCAGAACGCGAAGCCCGCGATGTAGCCGAACACGGCACCACCGATGATCACGTTGTGGAAGTGCGCGATCACGAACAGGCTGTTGTGCAGCACGAAGTCGGCACCCGGTACGGCCAGCAGAACGCCGGTCATGCCGCCGATCGAGAAGGTGACCATGAAGCCCAGGGTCCACAGCATCGGCGGGGTGAACCGCACGCGACCTTGGTACATCGTGAACAGCCAGTTGAACAACTTCACACCGGTCGGGATCGAGATGAGCATCGTCGCCAGACCGAAGAAGGTGTTGACGCTGGCGCCGGCACCCATGGTGAAGAAGTGGTGCAGCCAGACCGCGAAGCCCAGGATGGCGATCGCACCCGATGCGTAGATCATCGCGTGGTGGCCGAACAGGCGCTTGCTGGAGAAGGTCGAGGTGACTTCCGAGAACACGCCGAAGGCCGGCAGGATCAGGATGTAGACCTCAGGGTGACCCCATGCCCAGAACAGGTTGACGTACATCATCGGGTTCCCACCAAGCTCGTTGGTGAAGATGTGGAAGTCCAGATAACGGTCAACGGTCAGCAGGGCGAGCGCAGCGGTCAGGATCGGGAACGAAGCCACGATCAGGACGTTGGCCCAGGTGCAGGTCCAGGTGAAGATCGGCATGTCCATCAGCTTCATGCCAGGCGCGCGCATCTTGGCCACGGTGACCAGGAAGTTCACGCCGGTCAGCGTCGTGCCTAGGCCGGATAACTGGAGCGCCCAGATGTAGTAGTCGACACCGACCCCGGGACTGTACTCGATCCCGGACAGCGGCGGATACGCGACCCAACCGGTCTTGGCGAATTCACCGACCCCCAGGGAGACGTTGACCAGGATCACGCCGGCGACCAGCAGCCAGAAGCTCAGGGAGTTCAGGAACGGGAAGGCAACGTCGCGCGCACCGATCTGCAGAGGCAGGGCCAGGTTCATCAGGCCGGTGAAGAACGGCATCGCCATGAAGATGATCATGATCACACCGTGGGCGGTGAAGATCTGGTCATAGTGTTCAGGCGGCAGATAGCCTTCGGAGCCGCCGGTGGCGAGCGCCTGCTGGGAACGCATCATGATGGCGTCGGCGAAGCCGCGCAGCAGCATGACCATGGCGACGGCGATGTACATCACGCCGATCTTCTTGTGGTCGACCGAAGTCAGCCATTCGCTCCACAAGTAATTCCACTTGCGGAAGTAGGTGATGCCACCTACCACAGCGATACCACCGAGCGCGATGATGGCAAGCGTCACCATCACTATCGGCTCGTGGAAAGGTACCGCCTCCAGACTTAATTTACCGAACATCTCTTACTCCTCTGCCCCAGCAGCTGGTTGCATACTCGACTCCGCACCCTTGGTAGTGGCCACGTCCTTGCTACCTTCGTGGCTGAGTGGCTTGCCGCGGTTCATGCCTTCGTACTTGTCGACGATGGTCTGGAACAGGTCGGCCGGCACTTCGCCGTACAGCTCTACCGGGTTGTTTTCGCTAGGTTTGGCCAAGGCTTCGTACTGCGCCTTTTCCAGCTTCTTCGGCGACTGCTTGACTTCGTTGACCCAGGCGTCGAAATCGGCTTGGGACGTTGCAGTGGCCTTGAACTTCATGCCGGTGAAGCCGGCGCCGCTGTAGTTCGCCGAGATACCGTCGAACTCACCGTTCTCGTTGGCGATCAGGTGCAGCTTGGTGGTCATGCCCGCCATCGCGTAGATCTGGCCGCCCAGACCTGGGATGAAGAAGGAGTTCATCACGGCGTCAGAGGTCACGCGGAAATTCACGGGCGTGTTGGCAGGGAAGACGATCTTGTTGACCGTGGCGATGCCTTGTTCTGGATAGATGAACAGCCATTTCCAGTCTAGCGCGACCACGTCGATTTGCACGGGCTTCACGTCGGAATCCAGTGGACGGTACGGGTCGAGCGAGTGGGTCGTCTTGTAGGTCACGACGCCCAGGGCGATGATGATCAGGATCGGGATCAGCCACACGGCCGCTTCGATCTTGGTCGAGTGCGACCAGTCGGGCGTGTAGGTGGCGGCCTTGTTGGTGGCACGGTACTTCCAGGCAAAGACCAGGGTCATGATGATGACCGGGATCACGACCAGCAACATCAGGCCGAACGCGATCAGGATCAGGTTCTTTTGCTCAATGCCGACCTGACCTTTCGGGTCGAGCAGGGTCCAGTTGCACCCACTGAGTAAAAGCATGCCTAAAAAGGGCAGAATGCCAAACAGTCTGGGGTAACGCTTTTTACTCATCTCACGACCTCTAGATCAGCTTGCTTCAATGCAATTATGTTTTGGTCACCAACACTTCGTCCTGCCAAGCGTCAGCATGTGGTGCGAATGCGCTCGTGCCGGGGTGTTCGACTGCTGAAACGCGGCATCGAGCACAGTTGCGGTGTCATATGGCTTCGTAGGCTTAGCCCGTACTGCAGACCAAGTCCATTTGGTGCGAGAAAACGCGGAGGGAGATCCGCCCGGTATCGCCGTTGGGCGACGCTTGGCTAAGTCAGCAAAAAGGAGCCTTGGCTTCCTTCAATCCTGCGACTTGCAAGCAGTGCCGAACGGAAATTGGGGGCGATTGTAGATAGGTCGTAAACCCTTGACTATGACTTATTGAGCAACAGTCTCTTGCGAAAACTGTAACAATAAGCCGCAAAAAATCAGGTTCGCGACAGTTTGTCACACCCCTTTCACACCCCTTGCAGCCCTTCTATTTCAAGGCTTCGGTCGATTCGAACGGGATTAACCACAGGATTTTCAGGGCCACTCGGCGGGTCGCTCGACTTGCGCAAGTGGCGCGCTTGGTCTAGGGACGGCGGCGGTTACGAACGATGCCTGCAGGCACCAGCACAGCGGTCAGGACGAAGGCCAGCAACGCCCACTGGGCCAGCGACAACCCCAGCACGGGGGGGTAGGGCGTGGTGCAGAATCCATCGACCTGGAACACCAGCGGCCAGACCTTGGCCAGGGGCAGCTCATCGACGATGGGCTGCAGGACATCGATGCCGCAGCTGACATCCGGGTTGGCGAGTATATACACATGGCGGCCGGCTGCAATCACCCCGCCGATCGCGCTGAGCACCACAAAGCCTTCGAACAGTGTGACACCTCGGGCGGTGGGCATGGCGGCCCCGATGAACGCGAACAGGGCGATCAGCAGCAGTGCATACCGCTGCAGGATGCACAGTGGGCAAGGCGCTTCGCCCAGCACGATCTGCATGTACAGCGCCCCGCCGATCAACGCCAGGCAAATGAGCCCCAGCAGTGCCAGAAAGCGCCGTTCACGGTTCAGGCGCGAGGTGTAGTCGTTCATTGCGGTTTCCTTCGGTGGACAAGACGGTGCGCAACACTGCTGAGCCGCGAACGTTCGTAGGGCACCGCCATCCAGTCTGTCCGGGAGGATTCAGACCGGTCTTTGCGCGAACGGTTCACGACGCATCCGCATGAAACGAGCGGCCACGGCGTGACGCCGCGACGTGCGGTAGCCGTTGCGAGTGAAGGATACAGGGATTAACCGTCGATTAAAGATGAAACGTGTTCGTATTTGAAACGACAAGGGACTGGCACTTGCAAGCCGTTCAGCGTGATTACCCTGTAGCCTTCGAAAGTCAGAAGCCCTTCGCGGGGAAGCTGCGCGATCGGCGCAAGGAGCAACGCAGCGCCTGATCGACAGGCGCGCTGAGCGTGCAACTTAGCCAAAGAGTTCGCTGTGAGAACCTAGATCGACAAAGGTCAGCATGCGACCATCGTCCTCGTACACCAGCAGAAAATCTCCACCGATGTGACACTCTCGGGCCCCACCCCAGTTTCCTTGCAGTTCGTGATCCAAATACTCTGGAGGCAGTGGCTGCCCCTTGAAGAGTAACGCCATGACCTCGACAGCTTCGTTCATATTCCTCACCCCGGCGCGCTCGTAGCGTTGCCAAGACTTCTTGAACTCACGGGTGTACGCGACGCTTCTTGGCAGTGCGGCCCGCTTCGACGTGTGCGTCTTCGCCTGCTTCGCCATCCAAATCCTCTACCATCTCTTCTATCGAATAAAACTGACGGCGAATTTCACGAGCCTGAACGAGAGCTCGCGCGGTTTTTTCGCTGGGCACACGTACCTCGAAAGGCAGTCCTTGTGTGGCAACAACCTGGCGAAGAAAAAGACGCATTGCATCACTGACGCTGAGACCACAACTCTGCAAAACCGCAGTGGCACGCTCCTTCAAGTCCTCTTCGATGCGGCAACGCACGTCAGTGGTTTTCAGTGCGGTAGCCATGACATCACCTCCACTCATAATGTAGCTACATCGTAGCAACGTACGAGTATGCTAGCCGGTTGCTCGGTATTGAGCAAGGTTGCCGCGATAGCGATCCTTTTTTCAAAACGTTGACAGTAGCTCTAGGCAAAGCCGGAGATCCCATCATAGCCGCGCCATACGACGCACTTGGCGAAACGCCTGATGCGTCAGTTACCACTGGTGTGGCATTCAAGCCAACGCAGCAGCCGGCCCGAAGTGCTCATGGTGCATCTGCGATTCAGGCACGCCCAGTGCCTGGAGATGACGGCGCACGGCAGCCATGAACGGTTGCGGCCCGAGGTAGTACACCTGCGCCTCCCTGGGCAGCCAGCGTTCGAGCAGCGCCTGGTCCAGCAGACCGATGGCATCGGCGCCTGGCGTACCGTCGCTTTCGGCGTAGCAGTAGAACCGCTTGAGCTGCGGATGGCGTGCCGCCAGCGCATCGACCCAGTCGCCGAAGGCGTGCACCGCCGCATTGCGTGCGCAGTGGATGAACGTCACCGGACGTCCTTGTTCGAGCGCGGCCTCGAGCATGGCCAGGGTCGGGGTGATGCCGACGCCGCCGCTGATCAGTACCAGTGGGCCCTGCCCGTCTGCCAGGGTGAAGTCACCCGCTGGCGGGAACATCGGCACCGTATCGCCCACCTGCAGGTGATCGTGCAGGTAGTTGGACGCCGTGCCGCCGGGCTGGCGCTTGACGCTGATCCGGTACTGTCGACCATCGCAGCGCGAGGACAGCGAATAGTTGCGCCGCTGCTCGACGCCGTCGATGAACAGCTGCACGCCGATGTACTGGCCGGGTTCGGCCTTGAGCACGGGCTGGCCGTCCACCGGCTCGAAGTAGAACGAGACGATCTCCTGGCTTTCCCGCTCGCGCCGCACCAGCCGGAAGGACCTAGCGCCACGCCAGCCCCCGGTGGCCTGCGCCTTCTGCCGGTAGAGGTCTTCCTCGGCCCCGATGAGCAGGTCGGCCAGTTGCTGGTAGGCCGCCGCCCAGGCATCGATGACGGCCGGTGTGGCGATGTCCTCACCCAACACTTCACGGATGGCACGCAGCAGGCAGGTGCCGACGATCGGGTAATGCTCGGGCAGGATCTGCAAGGCCACATGCTTGTTGATGATCTGCCCGACCAGACCGCCGAGCTGTTCGAGTCGGTCGATGTGTCGCGCATACATCAGCACGGCGTTGGCCAATGCGCGGGGCTGCGCGCCACTGGCCTGGTGCGCGGGATTGAACAGCGGGCGCACCTCTGGGTACTCGTCGAGCATCATGGCGTAGAAATGCGTGGTCAACGCTTCGCCGCCGGTTTCCAGCAGCGGGACGGTGGCCTTGATGATCGCGCGTTGTTGGTCATCGAGCATGGCAGTCACTCCAAAGGGCAAGGTAGCCAGGAATCGGATGCAGGGGCCTCTTCAGGAACCGTGCCAACCCCTTTGGCCCTGTAGACAGGGTGTCTTGATGCAGGTCAGGTCATAATGACCCTCGATCCGGTAGAGTCTTACCGACTACCAGGAGTCATTATGACCTCGAAACCTTTGCTGACGGCGCTCTTGCCCTTGGTCAGCGACCTGTCTTGCGACCTGCCCGACCAGGAGCGCTACCGGCGCCTGCTGCACGCCATGCGCGCGTTGCTGCCATGCGATGCGGCGGCGTTGCTGAAGCTGGAGGGCGAGTGGCTGGTGCCGCTGGCGGTCGACGGCTTGTCGCCCGACACCCTGGGCAGGCGATTTCGGATCAGCGAACACCCTCGGTTCGCGATCCTGCTCGAGCATCACCACCCCACACGGTTCGCCAGCGACAGCGAGTTGTCCGACCCTTATGACGGTTTGATCAACGCCCCCGACGTCGACCTCGAAGTGCATGACTGCATGGGCTGTCCGTTGAGGGTCAACGACCGGCCGTGGGGGTTGCTGACGCTCGACTCGCTGACACCGGGTCAGTTCGGCGCCGTCGAACTGGACGCCCTGCAGGCGTTCGCCAGCCTGGCCGCCGCGACCGTCACGGTCGCCCAGCGCATCGAACACCTGGCCCTGCGCGCCGAGGATGCCCAACAGCGGGCCGAGGTCTATCGTCAGGCCGGTGGTCAGCGTCAGGAGATGATCGGCCAGAGCCCGGCGCACCAGCACCTGCTTGATGAAATCCGCCTGGTGGGTGCGAGCCCGATGACGGTGCTGATCACGGGCGAGACCGGAGTGGGCAAGGAGCTGGTGGCGCAGGCGCTGCACCAGGCCAGCGACCGGGCGCACAAACCGCTGATCAGTCTCAACTGCGCGGCGTTGCCGGAGACATTGGTTGAAAGCGAGCTGTTCGGCCATGTGCGGGGCGCGTTCACGGGCGCACACGGGGAGCGGCGCGGCAAGTTCGAGCTGGCCCATGGCGGCACCTTGTTCCTGGACGAGGTCGGCGAGCTGTCGCTTACCGTACAGGCCAAGCTGCTGCGCGTCATGCAGAGCGGCCACCTGCAGCGCCTGGGCTCGGACCGCGAGCATCATGTGGACGTGAGGCTCATCGCGGCGACCAACCGGGACTTGGCCGAGGCCGTGCGCGAGGGACGCTACCGCGCCGACTTCTACCATCGCCTGAGCGTGTACCCCTTGCAGGTCCCGCCGCTGCGCGAGCGTGGGCGCGACGTGCTGCTGCTGGCCGGCTACTTTCTTGAGCAGAATCGCTCGCGCATGGGGCTCAATGGCCTGCGGCTGAGCCAACCGGCGCAGACGGCCCTGCTTCACTACGCCTGGCCTGGCAATGTGCGCGAGCTCGAGCACCTGATCGGACGCTCGGCGCTCAAGGCGCTGGGCCGCCAGGAACGGCGTCCGCGCATCCTGACGCTGGAGGTCGCCGATCTTGACCTGGGCCCTGCGACGCCTTCGTCCGTAGTACCTGCCGAACCACCCTCCCCTGCCGTACCCGAAGGCGGATTGCGCCAGGCGCTGGACGATTACCAACGGCAGGTGATCGCAGCCTGCCTGGCACGTCAGGCGGGCAACTGGGCCGCCGTGGCGCGCGAGCTGCAACTGGACCGGGCCAACCTGAACCGGCTGGCCAAGCGGCTGGGTGTGCGCTGAGCAGGGCCGTCTATCCTTATAGAGTGCACGACTGCGCAGCAGGGCTGCCGTGCAGCCCATCAGGCGCACAGACAGCGCTCCGGGGTGGCAGTGGCTCACCACTGCCCTGCCGCCCTGCGGCTCAATATCGTCGCTGCCGTTAAAGCCAGCCTCGTGCAGGTCGATAACCTGACAACCTGTCCACTCGAGCCCGACGATCACCATGCCCACCCGAAACGCCCGTGCGGACGCTCTGTCGCTGCTGCTGTTCACCCTGCGCAGTGGCAAGCTGATGGCGATCAACCTGCTCAAAGTCAGCGAAATCATCCCTTGCCCCGTCCTGACCGTGCTGCCGCAATCGCATCCGCACGTGCGAGGCGTGGCGACCCTGCGTGGCCAGGCGCTGTCGGTCATCGACCTGTCCCGTGCCATCGGCGAGCGCCCCTTGGCCGATCCGCAAGGGGGCTGCCTGATCGTCACCGACATCAGCCGATCGCGCCAAGGCCTGCACGTGCAGTCGGTCAGCCGAATCATTCATTGCCGCAGCCACGACATCAAGTCGCCGCCCCATGGGTCAGGCCGCAGCGCCTTCATCACCGGCGTCACCGAGGTCGACGGGCAACTGGTGCAGGTCCTGGACATCGAGAAGGTCTTGCAGGGCATCGTTCCGCCCAGTCAGGACCCTCCTGTGGGCGCCCTGGACCATGATCAATCGATGCTGCTGGCCGCAGCCAACATCCTGGTGGTCGACGACAGCCTGGTGGCGCTGCAGCAATCGGTGTTCACCTTGCGCAACCTGGGCATCGAATGCCGTACGGCGCGCAGCGCCCGCGAAGCCATCGACGTGCTGCTGGAACTGCAAGGCACCGACAAGGAGATCAACATCGTGGTCTCAGACATCGAGATGTCGGAAATGGATGGTTACGCCTTCACGCGGACCTTGCGCGAGACGCCGGACTTCCAGCACCTCTACGTGTTGCTGCATACGTCGCTGGACAGCGCCATGGCCGGCGAAAAGGCCAGGCTTTGCGGCGCCAACGCCATCCTGACCAAGTTCTCGTCCCCGGAGCTGACCGATTGCCTGATGACGGCTGCCGAGGCCGTGGTCTTCGCCGAGCGCTGACGTCGTTCACGACGGTCGGAACGGTCGGACAGGACGCCTCGGCAACGAAGCTTTGAACCGACCACGCGATTGGCATTACTCTGTGGTCAACGTCATGCCCACGCGAGACCGCCATGAAACGCTTCATTCTTCCCCTGCTGGCCTGCCTGGTATCGGTCGGCACCGCCCAGGCCTCCAGTGAACAGGCCTGGACCGAACACCGTCAACAGGTCCTCAAGACCTGCCTGGCCGCCAGCCAGTTCAAGGACGCCCACGTGCGTGGCAAACCGGTCGAGTTCGAAGACCAGGTCGGCTACAGCGCCCTGGTGCTCGAAGGCACCTACCCACAAAAGCACCTGAACAAACGCACCGGCACCGAATTGTGCCTGTTCGACAAGCAGCAGCAACGTGCCTTCGTCAGCGAGTGGCAGGCCTCGTCACTCAAGGGTCGGCTGATCCGCTAGAAACGGCCCTGTCCTTTCGTCGTCCCACTGCTGGCTTTCCGAGCGCTGAAGCGCCGACCGGCCTGCCTCCTGCGCGAGCTTGAATCGCTCAAGCTCGCCGCTTTCAAGAAGATACCCACCACTTTCGGGTGAATTATTACCTGAAACGCAATAGTCATTCTCCAGCCGGTCGCTGTTTAAACGTCCGTTTCACGCCTACCGTAGGGGCATTCAACCGATACTTGCCTGGCAAGAAGGACGTGTCTCATGTCGATCCATTCCAAACTCGTGTGCGTTTCCCTGCTGTCCACGCTGTTGTCTTCACCTTGGGCGATGGCCGAAGAATCACCGGCGTTCGTTGCGCGCAACGCAGCGCTCGACGCGACCCATCAGGCTGCGCGCGAAGCGTTCGCCGCACAGCGTGCCGAAGGGCTGCAGGACGCACAGCAGACCGCTTCCAAGGCGCACGACAGTACCCAGGGCGACAGCTGACCCACGTGTCGACGCACCTGCCGGTACGCCAATGGCGTCGCGGCACGAATCGTTTCGGTGTGGTAGTTTACCCAGCCGCTGGTCGACCGGCGGCTTTTCTTTCGTGTGCTGTTCATCCCTTCGCGGTGTGTACGTTCCTGACGAGAAAGTAGCCGGGCCGACAACACGACCTGTCCACCCTCTCGTACAAAGGAGCCCGTACCGGTGCCCATCGTGTCCCGCTTCACGCCGCTTTTCGTTGCAATGGCTGCAACGATTCCTGCTGCCGCTCACGCGGCTGACGAACAGCCCGAAGGCTTCATCGAAGGCGCTTCGCTGAACGTCAACGCACGCAATGCCTATTTCAATCGCAACCAGCTCAACCCAGGCAATGCCGACAACCGCGAGTGGGGGCAAGGCTTCGTCGCGCGCTTCCAGTCCGGCTATACACCCGGCACGGTAGGCTTCGGCCTCGATGCACATGCCATGCTGGGGCTGAAGCTCGATGGCGGTGGCGGGCACGCCGGGACCAGCATCCTGCCGCTGCATTACCAGGACGACGGCGAACTGGGCAAGGCGCCAGGCGCCTTCTCCACGGCAGGGGCAGCGATCAAGCTCAAGGCGTTCGACACCGAACTCAAGGCCGGCGACCTGTTCCTCACCAACCCGGTGATCGCCGGTGGCGAGACGCGCATGCTGCCGCAGACCTTCCGTGGGGTCAGCCTGACCAACACCAGCATCGATGGGCTCATGCTCGAAGGCGGCCAGGCCAGCTTCACCAAGCCTTACAATCAGAGCGGACACCGTCGTATCGACACGTTCTACGGCACGCTGGCCGACGGCAGCAAAAGCCATCATCTGAACTGGGCCGGTGCGACCTGGAGCGGTACACCGAACATCACCGCCAGTCTGTATGGCGCCGAACTTCAGGACATCTGGAACCAGTACTACGCCGATTTCGAGTACATCCATGTCATCAACGACCATGTCAGCCTCAATCCTGGGTTCCATGTCTACCATACCCAGGACACTGGCAAGGCGCTGCTGGGCACCATCGACAACAATACCTACAGCCTGCACCTGACCCTGGACGTCGATGGCCACAGCGTCACGGCCGCTTACCAGCGCGTCAATGGCGACACCCCGTTCGACTACATCAACCAGGGTGACAGCGTCTTCCTCGACAACTCGCGGATGTACTCGGACTTCAACGGGCCCAACGAGCGCTCCTGGAAGCTGCAGTACGGCTACGACTTCTCGGCACTGGGCTATCCGGGGCTGAGCACGACCCTGTCCTACTCACGGGGCGAGATCGACCTGACCAAGGCCGATCGCAGCAGCAGCGGCTACGGCAACTGGTACAACCCCGATGGCAAGGACGCCCACCACTGGGAGCGCGATCTGGACGTGCGCTACGTGGTTCAGGAGGGTCAGTTCAAGGACCTGGCCGTGCAGCTGCGCTACGCCAGTCACCGGGGCAGCCAAGGGTATTCGTGGGTCGACAACGATGTCGATGAATACCGGGTGATCGTCGACTACCCGCTGAACATCTTCTGACAGCAGGACGCTGTCCCCCAAACGGAAAGAGGCAGTGCTGTCGGCTTGGCGGAACGTAGTCGCGCCAGCGTCGAGACACTGCCTCTATCCGGTGATGACTCACGGCGTACAGCCGTGAGCATCGATATCAGCCCTCCTGTGTCAGAAACGCAGCCTGCGTTCCGGGCGACACAGGAATGGGCCGTGAATCAGGAGTGCTTGGCCTTGGCGATTTCACGATCGCGCAGGGCTTTGACTTCGTCATGATTCTTCTGCACGCCTTCGAGCTGCTTGCGCACCAGGGCGTACGGGCCGCTGCCGGTCGCTGCCGTGGTGGCGGTGCTGGTCAGGCCATCGGTGGCGCCGACGTGAGTGGCACCTACACCAGTGGTGACGGTGGTGTGGCCGACGGCAACATCACCATGGCCCAGCTTGGCCAGCTTCTCGACGGCATCCTTGTAGGCTTTCAGCGCGTAGTCTTCACCACGCTCCAGCTCTTCGAAGACGGCCTTGTCTTCCTTGCCGGTCAGGGCCGACTTCAGGTTTACCCAGCCGCGGTGCAGGTCGCCGGTGAAGCTGGTGGACGTCTCTGGGTCACCGCCCAGCGAACGCACTTCGGCCTGCAGTTCGCGGGCCGCCTGTGCACAGCCTTCAGCGCGCTGGCGAGCGAACGCTTTGAGCTCTGGATTCTTCAGATCATCAACAGCCTCTTCGAAACCTTTCTGGCCGTCCTTGCTGTACTCGATCAGGTTGTTCAGTACATCAATCACTTCTTTGTTTGGATTGCTCATGGCTCAAACTCCGTGGCAGTTGATAGTCCCTATATGTGAGAGCAGCCTTCGTGCCAGGTTCAAAGAATTTTCAAGACCTAGCAAAATCAACACGTTAGCAGCAAGAACGGCGCCTGGTCAGGTGGTGTTCTGCATGATGGCGACTTCAGCCATCATGCAGATTGCAGTATCGTGCACGCTTTGCCCGGCCCGGGAGGCCTGCCGTGAACCCTGAAGCGCTTCAATCACTCGTCGAGCGGACCATGCCGTTCGGCAAATACCAGGGCCGCACCCTCGCCGACTTGCCGGGCGATTACCTGGCCTGGTTCGCACGCAAGGGTTTTCCGGAAGGAGAACTGGGGCGGCTGCTGGCCCTGATGCACGAGATCGACCACAACGGGCTGGGCGCCCTACTCGAGCCGTTGCGCCGCACGCGATGATCGGCACCTCATCGTTGCGCCCTACAGGCCGAAGGCTCTGACGCCACGACCCTCATGGGGCTGCAGCGTCAGAGCCTTCGGCTTTTTCGGTAGGCGTCGTCAGGACCGCGGTCGAGCCACCGCCACCCGCTCCGCACGACGCGAGGGATGGCTCAGGGCGCCGCCGAGGCCACGGTCATCTCGACCTTTTCACTGCGCTTGATCACCGCATAGATCACGGCGGTCAGTACGCTGCCTGCAAGGATCGACAGCAGGTACAGCATCGCGTGGTTGATCGCGTTGGGGATCAGCAGCACGAACAGCCCGCCATGGGGTGCCATGAGCTTGCAGCCGAAGTACATGGTCAAGGCACCGGTCAGCGCGCCACCGGCGATGCTCGCCGGGATCACCCGCAACGGATCCTTGGCGGCGAACGGGATCGCCCCTTCGGAGATGAAGCACAAGCCGAGCACCAAGGCCGCCTTGCCGGCCTCACGCTCGCTCTGGGCGAACTTGCGCCGTGCCAGGAAGCTGGCGATACCCAGGCCGATGGGGGGCACCATGCCCGCCGCCATGGTCGCGGCCATCGGCGCGTAGCTGGACGAGGCCAGCAGGCCCACCGAAAACGCGTAGGAGGCCTTGTTGATCGGCCCCCCAAGGTCCACGCACATCATTGCGCCCAACACCAGGCCCAGCAGCACGGCGTTGGTGGTACCCATGCTGTCGAGGAAGTGCGTCAGGCCTTCGAGCATGGCGGCCACCGGGTGACCGACCACGTAGATCATTACCAGGCCGGTGAACAGGCTAGCCAGCAACGGGATGATCAGGATCGGCTTGAGCGACTCCAGGCTGCTGGGCAGTCGCGCCCAGCGGGCGATGGCCTTGGCGCTGTAACCGGCCAGGAAGCCCGCGACGATACCGCCGATGAAGCCCGCCTCGAGGTTGCTCGCCAGCAAGCCGCCGATCATGCCCGGCGCCAGGCCCGGCCGGTCGGCGATGGACCAGGCGATGTAGCCAGCCAACAGCGGCACCATCAGCTTGAAGGCCGCCTCGCCACCGATCTGCATCAGTGCGGCAGGCAGGGTCCCGGCTTCCTTGTAGGCCTCGATGCCGAAGACGAAGGACAAGGCGATCAACAGACCGCCGGCCACCACCATCGGCAGCATGAACGACACACCGGTCAGCAGGTGCTTGTAGACGCCGGTCTTCTCGCTGCTCTTGGCCTCGCCGCCCGCTGCCTGACCCGCGCTTTCCACACGGCCTTCGGCCAGGGCCTTGTCCAGAGTTGCACGGGCCTGCTTCAGGGCGATACCGGTACCGCAGCGATAGATGCGCTTGCCGGCGAAACGCGTGGTCGGCACCTCGATGTCGGCGGCCAGCAGCACCACATCGGCGTCGGCGATGGCCTCGTCCGGCAGTGGATTGCGCGCACCCACCGAGCCCTGGGTCTCGACGTGGAAGGTGTAGCCGGCCTGGGCAGCCGCCTGTTGCAGGGCTTCGGCCGCCATGAAGGTGTGCGCGACACCGGTCGGGCAGGCGGTGATGGCGACGATACGTGGCGTGCTCGTGCCTGCTTGAGGCGCGGCAGGCGCCGACGCCTGGTGCACATGGGTGTTGGCCGCCGCTTCGTCGAGGAAGCGCTCACGGTCGGCCAGGGCCTCGGCCGGGGTGGCCTGGTACAGACGCTTGCCGTCGAAACGCGCCAGGTCCACAGGGCCGGTAGCGACGACCAGAACCCAGTCGGCCGCCTCGATGTCGGCCGACTCTACCTGCGGGCTGGCGTGCTGTGGATCCTGGATCTCGACGTGGGTGTGCCAGCCCCGGGCATGCGCGCTGGCGGCCAGCAGGCGTGCGCTGAGCACGCTGGACACCTGGCCATTGGGGCAGGCGGTGACAATGACGATGTTCATCGGCAAGCCTCGTGTAGGGAAGTGAGTTGAACGCCTGCCTGCAAGCATTCGAGCTGCGGACGGTCATGGATGCCGAAGCCGACCTGGGTCACCGCCTGGGCGGCGATCGCCGTGGCGCGACGCAAGGTCTGCTCGGCCGGCTCGCCGCTGAGCAGGCCGTGCACCATGCCGGCGACCAGCGAATCGCCGGCGCCCACGGTACTGGCCACGCGCACGGTCGGCGGCTTGGCGTGCAGGGTCTGCCCGGACGAGAACCAGCTCACGCCCGCCTCGCCCTGGGACAGCACCACGTGTTCGACGCCTCGCTCGAGCAGGCGTGCCACGGCCTCTCGGCGCGCGGTCGACTCTTCGAGTGGCACACCCAGCGCGTCGGCCAGCTCTTCGGCGTTGGGCTTGACCAGCCAGGGCGCGGCGTCGAGACCGGCACGCAGGGCCTCGCCACTGCTGTCGAGCACCACCTTCAGGCCCTGCTCGCGCAATTGCACCAGCAGTTGCCGGAACCACTGCGGGCTGACGCCCCGGGGCAGGCTGCCCGCGACGACCACGGCGTCATGGCCGACCGCCAGGCTTTCCAGCCGACGCAGCAGCGCTGTCTGCGCCTCTTCGCCGACCTCCGGCCCCTGGCCATTGACGTCGGTGACCCGGCCATCGGCTTCCACCAGCTTGAGGTTGCTGCGCGTCTCGCCCGGCACGCGGATGAACCCGTCGGTAAAGCCACGCACCTGCATCAAGGCTTCGAACGGCTGCAGGTTGTCGCAGCCGAGAAAGCCGCTGACGGTCAAGGTATTGCCCAGGTCCGCAAGCACCTGGGCCACGTTGAGGCCCTTGCCTGCCGCATGGGTCGCCTGGCCCTGGCTACGATTGACATGCCCGGCGCGCAAGGCGTCCAGGGTGATGGTCACATCCAGCGCCGGGTTGAGCGTGACGGTAAGTATCTTGGCCATCAGTGAGCCTCCACCAGGGCACGAACGGCCTGCGCACTGTCCTGGGCCAGCGCGTCGCGGGCCAGGGCGCGCGCGGCCTGGTAATCGGTTTCGCGCACCAGCGCCTTGACTTCCGGAATGCTGCGCGCCGAGACGCTCAGCTCATCCACTTCCAGCCCGAACAGGATGGCGACCGCCTGCGGGTCCGCCGCCAGCTCGCCACACACGCCGACCCACTTGCCTTCGGCATGGGCGGCGCGCACGGTCATGTCGATCAGCCGCAGGACAGCCGGGTGCAGACCGTCGGCCTGGGCTGACAGGCTGGCATGGCCGCGGTCGATGGCCAGGGTGTACTGGGTCAGGTCGTTGGTGCCGATACTGAAGAAGTCCACCTCTCGGGCCAGTTGCGGTGCCAGCAGGGCAGCCGAGGGCACCTCGACCATGATGCCCAGTTGCAGGTCGGCCACCGGGATCTCCTGGCGCAGTCGTTCGACCATCGCGCGCGCTTCGCGCCACTCGTGGATCTGCCCGACCATGGGGAACATGATCCGCAGCGGCCGTGAACCCGCGGCCAGCAGCAAGGCCCGCAGCTGATCTTCCATCACCTGGGGCCGCTGCAGGGTCAGGCGCACGCCACGCACGCCCAGGAACGGGTTTTCCTCGGCCTCGATCGGCCAGTACGGCAGCGGCTTGTCACCGCCGACATCGAGCGTGCGTACCACCAGGGGGCGCCCGTCCAGACCGTCCAGGACGCGCGTGTACTCCGCTTGCTGGGTCGCCACGTCCGGCGCCTGGGCATGGGCCATGAAGATCAGCTCGGTGCGCAGCAGGCCGACCCCTTCGGCGCCACAGTCCACGACCTTCTCCAGCCCCGTGCTTTCGCCAATGTTGGCGAACACTTCGATGGCCTGGCCGTCGCGACTGACGGCAGGCTCCATGCGACGTTCCCAGGCGGCCTGCAAGCGACGCTCACGGGCATCGCGCTCGGCCAGGGCCCGGGCCAGCTCGTCCGCGGCCGGCGCGACGCTGACCTGACCCCGCTGACCATCGAGCAGCAAGGCGGTGCCGGGCTCCAGCAGCAGCACACTGTCGCCTGCGCCGACCACGGCCGGAATGCCCAGCGCCCTGGCGACGATCGCGCTGTGCGCCGTGGCGCCCCCATGGGCAGTCAGGATCCCGGCCACACGCGCCGGGTCGAGCCGTGCCACGTCCGATGGACCGACCTCGGCCATGACCAGTACGTAGGGCTCGGTCGGCTCCTCGGCTTCGACGATGCCGCACAACTGGGCCAGCACACGGCGCCCGATGTCGCGCAGGTCGGCGGCACGTTCGGCCAGCAAGGCATCGCGCAGCGATTCCTGCTGCCGGGCAGCCGCCTCGATGACCCCCATCCAGGCCGCGGCGGCGCTTTCGCCCTGGCCGATGCGCTGTTCGATCTCGTCGGTCAGCCCTGGATCAGCGAGCATTTCCTGGTGGGTGACGAAGATCTCGCCGATCGCCCGATCGCTGCGCTCGATCAGCCGTTGCAGGTCGGCATTGACGGCCGCGATGGCCTGCTCGAGCTTGACGCGTTCCTCGCGGGGCGACTCGCCTCGCGTGGGGTAGTCGATGGTCCGCTCGATACGCAGGTGCGCCGGGCCGCTGGCGATACCAGGCGCCGCCGCGACACCTTGGATCCGCGTGCCCGCAGCTGGCGCGCGTGCGATGGGTTCAGCCACGGCGGACGCTGCCGGCTGCACCACGCTTTCGCTGGCCTGCACGGGCTCGACGGTTTCGCCAAGCCCCTCGCCGATCGCTGCCAGCAAGGCGGGCAGGACGTCTGCCGCGATCGAGGGCTCGGCGCTCAGCTCCAGGGTCTGGCCACGTTGAGCCCCCAGGCTCAGCAGTTTGCTCAGGCTCTTGGCCGACACGGCCGGTTGCCCGCTTTCCACCACACGCACCCGCACATCGCCCTCGAAATCCTTGGCCAGCTGCGCCAGCACCTTGGCCGGGCGGGCGTGCAGCCCGTGGGCATTGGCCAGCACGATGCGTTCGCTCGGCCAGTCGGCTGGCACCTGCTCGCCCAGAACCTCCAGGACCGCGCGACTGCTGGTGGCCTGGTACAGCATCTGACCACGGCCTTCGATCAGCACCTGGCACAGGCGCTCGAGCAAGGCCTGGTGGGCGGCGCCCAGGCTGGCCAGGCAGAACAGGCCGTTGAGCGGCTGCCCGCGGTAGGTCTGCGGTTGTTGTGCGGTGACGAACGCCAGGCCAGGCTGGCGCACGTGGCGCTCGCTGTGCAGCCACCAGAGCCCTTCACCCAATGGCAGGGGCTCGGCCTGTTGCAGCACGCCGGCGAAGCCTTCGTCGGCACAGCCGGCGCGCTGCAACAGCCGCGCGCCACGCCAGGCCAGTTCCTGGAAGTCTTCGGCCGGTTGCTGCAGGCCGATCAACTGGGCGTCCAGGGCCAGCTCCTTCGGCGCGCCCTGCAACAGCTTGAGCAGGGCCTCGGCAGAGCTGGCACGGCGCAGGGCCTCGGCCAGATCAGTTTCACCCAGGGCACGGGTCAGCAGTTGCAGCAGCCGAAGGTGTTCGTCCGAACGTGCGGCGATGCCGATCGCCAGGTAGACGATCTGCCCGCCCCCCCAGTCCACGCCCTCGGGGAACTGCATCAGGCGAACGCCTGTGGTGAACACCAGTTCGCGGGTGTCCGGCGTGCCGTGCGGAATGGCGATGCCTTGCCCGAGGAACGTCGACCCCTGGGCCTCACGGGCTTCCAGCCCACCGAGATAACCCTCGGCCACCAGGCCGTCGGCGACCAGGCGGTCGGCAAGCAGGCGCAGCGCGGCGGGCTTGTCGGCCGCCACCTGCCCCATGGCTATCTGCTCTTTGGCGAGCTCTAGCATGACCTTCTCCTTTACGGTACCCGAATGCGGTACCTGGTATTGTTGTGAGTACAGGGCGGGAACGTGTCGCTGATCCCCGGCAGGCGTGAAGACGGTGACAGTAAGCGCCTGCTGAAACGATTAACCTGATTAAACCGGCCACGTTACTCGATATTCGGTCGGCAAAAAAGCCCAGCCTGTCGCCCATGCCCCCTGGACGCCTGGCCTTGTCGCGGTTGTAGCCAGTATGGCCCATCCTCGGGGCGAGGCTTTCACCGCCACCGGCCATCCGTGCGACAGGCCGCAGATGACGTACAACGTCTGACTTTCTCGAGACAACGGCGTTACCATGACGTCAGACAACTACGACATTGGTCGCCTGCGCTGGGTGCAGCGGATCGGCAAGACTGTCGAGAAAGGCCGGACTGTCGGTCATGACAAGGAATCTGTGGTGAAACTCAGCGATATCGCTCGACTGGCGGGAGTCTCCGTGACCACCGCCAGCTACGTCATCAATGGCAAGGCCGAACAGCAACGCATCAGCCAGGCCACGGTCGAGCGTGTGCGCGCGGTGGTCGAGGCCCATGGGTTCACGCCTAACCCGCAGGCTGCCGGGCTGCGCAGCCGTCACACGCGAACCTTGGGCTTCATTCTTCCCGACCTGGAAAACCCCAGCTATGCACGGTTGGCCAAGCAGCTGGAGCAAGGCGCGCGGGCGCGGGGCTACCAACTGCTGATCGCCAGCAGCGACGATCAACCCGAGAGCGAGCGGCAGTTGCAGCAGCTGTTTCGGGCGCGGCGTTGCGATGCCCTGTTCGTCGCCAGTTGCCTGCCAGCGGACGATGACAGTTACCGCACGCTGCACGCCCAGGGCCTGCCGATCATCGCCATCGACCGGCACATGGACCCTGCGCATTTCTGCTCGGTGATCAGCGATGACCAGGAGGCCAGTCGGCTGCTGACCGCCAGCCTGCTGGCCACCGCCCCCCAGCGCATCGCGCTGATCGGCGCGCGTCCGGCGCTGGGCGTGAGCCAGGCGCGCCTGCGGGGGTTCGACCAGGCCTTGCAGGCCTACCCCGGGCAGGTGGCGCATTACGAGGGCGAAGCCTTCAGCCGTGACTGGGGCGAGCGCCTCATGCAGCGCCTGATCGATGACTTCGGCGGGCTGCCCGATGCCTTGGTGACCACTTCGTACGTGCTGCTGCAGGGCGTGTTCGACGTCTTGCGCACCTGCGGCGACGATTCCCGGCACCTGCGGCTCGGCACCTTCGGCGACAACCAGCTGCTGGACTTCCTGCCGCTGCCGGTCAATGCCATGGCTCAGCAACACGGCCTGATCGCCCACACGGCACTGGAGCTGGCTGTGGCCGCCGTGGAACAAGGGCGCTACCAGCCCGGCGTGCACGCGGTGGCCCGTACCTTCAAGCAACGCCTGCTCAAGGCCTGACCATGCGCCTGATCGACACCCACACCCACCTGGACTTCGAGGATTTCGATCAGGACCGTCTCCAGGTCCTGGCCCGGGCTCGGTCAGGGGGCGTGGAGCGCATCGTGGTGCTGGGTGTCTACCAGGCCAACTGGCAGCGGGTCTGGGACCTGGCCTGTAGCCAGGAGGCGGTCCATGCCGCACTTGGCCTGCACCCGGTCTACCTCGACCAGCATCGTCCCGAGCATCTGGTCGAACTGCGCGCCTGGCTCGACCGCCTGCACAGCCAGAAGCGCCTGTGCGCCCTGGGCGAATTCGGCCTGGACTACTACCTGCCCGCCCTCGACAAGGCTCGCCAGCAAACGCTGTTCGAAGCGCAATTGCAGCTGGCCGTGGAATTCGAACTGCCACCTTTGCTGCATGTGCGGCGCAGCCATGCCCAGGTGATCGCCACCCTCAAGCGCTACCGCATGCCCAGGCCAGGCATCATCCATGCGTTCGCCGGCAGCGTCGAGGAAGCGCGTGAATACATCAAGCTGGGCTTCAAGTTAGGCTTGGGCGGCGCTGGCACCTGGCCGCAGGCGCTGCGCCTGCAGCGTACCCTGCCCCAGCTTCCCCTGGACAGCGTGGTACTGGAAACCGACGCCCCGGACATGGCGCCGTCGATGTTCCCTGGGCAACGCAACAGCCCGGATCATCTGCCCCAGATCGCCGCCGCCCTGGCCCAGGTCATGGGCATCGAGCCTGATACGCTGGCGCAGGCCAGCAGCCGCAATGCCGATGCCGTGTTCGACTGGTAGGGCCGACAACCGGTTCAGGCAAGCACCACCGCCACCGCCAGGCCGACATACCACAGCACGGCGCTACGCTGCAGCAACGCCCACTGGCTGTCCAGGTAGTCCAGCCCAGGCTGGCCTGCCCGTGGACCGATAGGCGAATCGGCGGCCTGCCCTGCCTTGGCCAGCAACGTTGCCGCCGGGAGACGCCAGGCCAGCACTTCCTGCAACAGCAGGCGCATGACGGCGACGAAATGGCCGACCAGGGCGAAGCTGACCACCAACACCCTGGCCGGTATCCAGTCCAGCCCATGACGCAGCCGTGCGGCATGGACCACCAGGCCCTGTCGGCGACCGTGGTGCTGGCACAGGGTCAGCAAGCGGAAACCCAGGGCACCTGCCGGCCCGAGCACCGCGTACCAGAAGATCACCGCGAAGAATCCATCGTAGACCCGCCAGATCAGGTGGCCCTGAACGCGCCCCAGCACCGACTCGGTGTCTTCCTCTCGAATGCCCAGATCACGTTCGGCCGCATACAGACTGGCCTGGCTGTCGCCCCGGCGCCAGGCATCGCGGAAGGGTCCGAGTGCGCCCTTGGCCTGCCCTCGCCCCAGGCTGTAGAGCAGCACCAGCACGTGCACAGGCAATGCCAGCAGGCCATACGCCACGGGCTCGAGCACGTGCAGCAGCCAGGCCAGCAGGCCTACCGGAACGAGCACCAGCACAGCCAGTACGCCAAGAGACGGCATCGTCTCATCGCGCTCCAGGCGCGCCAGTTCACGCAGAAACCACCCGTCCCGTTGAAGCCGCGGACGCCAGGCCGAAAACTTCTCGATCCCCAGGATCAGGATCAGCACCAGAAAACTCATGAAAGCACCTTGTCGCTCAGGTCAGCCTCGAACCGTGCCCAGTCGAAGGCTGGCCCCGGGTCGGTCTTGCGCCCTGGGGCGATGTCGCTGTGGCCCTGGATACGCGCTGCGTCGATGATCGGCCACGTGGCCTGGATGAGCCGGGTAAGCTGGGCCAGCACCCTGTATTGAGGCTCGGTATAGGGTTCGTCATCGGTGCCCTCCAGCTCGATGCCGATGGAAAAGTCGTTGCAGCCTTCGCGGCCGTCGAAGCAGGACACGCCGGCATGCCAGGCACGGTCGAGCAAGGAGACGAACTGGGTCACCTGCCCCGTGCGCTCGATGAGCAGGTGCGCCGATACGGTCAGCCCACGCAGGCCTTCGAAATAAGGATGCTCGGCCGGGTCCAGGCGATTCTGGAACAGGGCCTGGACCTTGCCCGTGCCGAAGCGACCCGGCGGCAGGCTGATGTTGTGGATGACCAGCAGGGAAATCGGCTCGTTCGCCGGGCGGGCGTTGAAGTTCGGTGAAGGGCATCGTACGACGTCCGTGAACCAGCCGGTCGCGGGGTCCAGTTGCATGATCGTTCCTGCATCACGGAAAGGAGGCGCCAGTATGCCGTGAGGCCCTGGCGCTTGCATGAAGATTCAGTGCAAGGACTGCCCGCGCAACTGGGTCAGGACACGCGGCCAGCAGCGCTCGAATACCGGCCCGTCTTCCAGCAACCGGACTTCGCCGCGACGCATGGCCATGGTCAGGCCTGCGCGTGTCCATTCGCGGACCTTGCGCCCTCCCTGGTGGGTGAACACCAGCCGATCGGCGTCGTCCAGAGACGCTACCAACTTGCAGCGATCGGACTCGCCATCGTCGGTGACGATCCACTGCCCCGTGCGGAGCGCGCGCACGCTCAGCAGCGAAGGGTCGTCCGCCGCCGGCTGCCAGAGGGGGCCACAGATGCTCTCCTGGGGCACGGCCAGGACGATTTCGTCCTGCACATGCACCAGCGCCTCCTGAGCATCCTCGCCTTCCTCCGACGGGCTACAGGCGCGCAGATGCAGTTGCTGCAGCCGCTGGAAGAACGTGCTCATGGCAGTCGACTCCATGGCCACGCCTGCCAGCCCTTCACGCAGGGCCTTGAGCAGCCCTGGGACGCGCTCGAGCAGCTCCTGCCTGGCCAAGGTCTGACGATGAGGCGCCACGCTCAGCAGCAGCGAGTCCATGGTCGCCAGGGCCTTGGACCACGGCAAGGAACGCTCGCCATGCTTGAGCCAGGCCATCAGCAACACCTGGCTCCAGCCAGTGACCAGCATGTCCACCACCATATGCGGTACGAAACGGCCATGCAGCCGCAGGTTGAGTTCGCGCTGCACGCTTTGCCGCGCCTGCAACCAGCGCAGGCGGCCTTCCTCGGCGTCGCGGACACGCTGTTCGAGCCTGGCAGTACGCTGCCGCTCTTCCTCCACCCGCACCAGGCACTCGTTCAGCACCGCGTTGAACAGGCCCATGTCCTCGGTGAAATCGGCCACCAGACGATGGACCAGGTGCTCGAGCACCACCTGCACGCCTTCGGGGGACTGTTCACCCTCGTCGCTCCAGCCCATGCCGGTGTCGGCCAGCGCCTGGATCAGGCGCCTGGCCGGGTGGCCTGGGTGGTCGAAGAATCCTGGCTGCATCAACGCGGCTTTCATCACCGGAATCCGCACGCGATCGATGAGCGCCTTGAGCGATCGCGGCAGATTCGGGTCCGCCAGAATCTGGTCGAAGGACAGCCCCACCAGGTCGATCACCGCTTCGTCGTGCTCTGTAATGCAACAGGTCACGGCACCCCGCTTGGTGATGTGCGACAGGGCCGACCCGAGCTGTTCGACGACGTCGAAGAGGGCTGGCGTTTCAGGCGCAAGGGCACGCTGCTGCAACGCCGTGAGCAACCGGAGCAGGTCATGCCCCTCGATCACCTGCAGGCCACGACCGCCCGAGGCACCGGACGACAACCGGCCCCGGCGCGGGGTCAGCAAGGCGTAGGCCGTGGTGAAGCACTCGCCATCGACGCCCTGGTCCGGTGCCAGGTGGGTGTCGTCCTGATTGGCAGGCCGCGCGCTGCTCATGCGCTGACCATCCTGGGCACGCCGCCGGGGCGCAGACTTGAGCGCGCCCAGGACACCGGCGGCCATGAGCATCTGATTGCTTTCGGCATACATCAAATCCACATCACGCAAGATGCAGCGTTCGAAGAGTTTCACCAGGACCAGCTTGACCTTGGCGCTGACACTGAGCATGTGCACGATCCTCAGGAAATAGTCGCCCAGGCAACGGGGGCCCAGCGGGTTGTGCTGCATGTCCAGGGGCGCTTCGAGCAGGTGATGAAAGCGCACATTCAAATGGTGCAGGGCCTGGCTGTCGCGTGCGACCGCCCGCTCGACCAGGGTTTCGAGCACCAAGGCCGACTCACGGTAGTCCGGTGGATTCCAGCTCTGCTCCACGGAGCGCGTTGGCCAGGTCGCCGCACGGGAGCGGCTGATTTGATAGAAGGCGTCATGGAACATATCCATAAACGTGCGCTCTAAATGTTTGCGCTGCTGACGAATCTCGTGCATGGCATCGAGCATCAGCCGTCGATCATGGTCGCAGAGGGCCTTGTCGGCCAGTTCGAAGAGCGTATCGTCAGCAATGTCGAACAGCGTGCGCATGCCTTGGTGCAGCTGCAGGGCCGCCTTGTCGCGCACCTGCACGACCAGCATGGGCAGCCCTGGCTCGACGGCACGAAGGCCGTGCCGCATGGCCTGCGCCAGGTTCACAACATTGCTTTCCTTGTACATCCCGATCTCCTTGACAGGGCGTGTCATCGACGCTGCTGCGGGTCCGTATTCACGAGGCCAATCGGCTTGGCCTCGACCATGACGTCTGCACCGTCTTTCCTTGGCGTGGGGACGGTCGTAATCACAGACCATAAAAGGTACACAAAGCTCCCTACCGCCTGACAAAAGGCAGCAGGCCGCGTCCCTGTACAGGATCGCGGCCTGCCCTATAATCGCCGGCATCCCGTTTTGGAGCACGACATGCCGAACCTAAGCCTTGCCGACCTTTCTGCCGAAATCGACGCCAACGTCCGCCGCGCCCTGCTCGAAGACGTTGGCAGCGGCGACATCACCGCCCAGCTCATCCCGGCCGAGCGTCTGGCCAAGGCCACGGTCATCACCCGCGAGGCCTGCGTGATCAGCGGCACGGCCTGGGTCGATGCGGTCTTCCGTCAGCTCGACCCGCGCGTCGCGGTGCATTGGCACGTCGTCGACGGTCAGCGGGCAACGGCCGATCAGACGTTGTTTCACCTCGAGGGGCCAGCCCGGTCGCTGCTCACCGGCGAGCGCTCGGCGCTGAACTTCCTGCAGTTGCTGTCGGGCGTCGCGACGCACGTCCGGCACTACGTGGACCTGGTGGCCGATACCTCGGTACGCCTGCTCGATACCCGCAAGACCCTGCCCGGCCTGCGCCTGGCGCAGAAATACGCGGTCACCTGCGGCGGCGGGCACAACCATCGCATCGGTCTGTTCGATGCTTTCCTGATCAAGGAAAACCACATTGCTGCCAGTGGCGGTATCGCGCAGGCAGTGGCCGCCGCGCACCGCATTGCGCCCGGTAAACCCGTGGAGGTCGAAGTCGAGAGCCTGGATGAGCTGAGCCAGGCCCTGGACGCGGGAGCCGACATCATCATGCTCGACGAGCTGAGCCTGGACGACATGCGGGAAGCCGTGCGTCGGACGGCGGGCAAGGCCAAGCTCGAGGCCAGTGGCGGGGTCAACGAAACGACCCTGCGGAACATCGCCCTGACCGGCGTCGATTTCGTCTCGATCGGGGCCATGACCAAGGACGTCAAGGCCGTCGACCTGTCGATGCGCCTGAGCCTCTGACGCACAGGCACGAAAAAGCCCGGACCGCACAGGCGATACCGGGCTTTTTCGACACGCGACCCGGCGCATGCCGGGTGCAGTCGCCCTAGCGGATCAGAACGACGCGTTCTGCAAGCCGTCCAGGTAGCGTTCCACGTCCAGAGCGGCCATGCAGCCGGCACCGGCCGAGGTGATCGCCTGGCGGTAGACGTGGTCGGCCACGTCGCCTGCGGCGAACACGCCTTCGACGTTGGTGGCGGTCGCGTTGCCTTCACGGCTGCCGCTGACCACCAAGTAGCCGTCCTTGAGGGTCAGCTGACCTTCGAACAGCGAGGTGTTCGGCGTGTGACCGATGGCGATGAAGACGCCATCGACCTTGATCTCATCGCTGCTGCCGTCGTTGTTCTTCAACCGCGCGCCGGTCACGCCCATGTTGTCGCCCAGCACTTCGTCCAGGTTCGCGTTGAGCTTGAGCTCGATCTTGCCCTCGGCCACACGTGCGTGCAGCTTGTCGATCAGGATCTTCTCGGCGCGGAAGGTATCGCGACGGTGGATCAGGGTCACCTTGCTGGCGATGTTGGCCAGGTACAGTGCCTCTTCCACGGCGGTGTTGCCACCCCCGACCACGGCCACCGGCTTGTTGCGGTAGAAGAACCCGTCGCAGGTCGCGCAGGCCGACACGCCCTTGCCCATGAACGCCTCTTCCGACGGCAGACCCAGGTAGCGGGCACTGGCACCGGTGGCGACGATCAGTGCGTCGCAGGTGTAGGTCGCGCTGTCGCCGGTCAGGGTGAACGGCTTGTTGGCCAGGTCCACGGCATTGATGTGGTCGAAGACGATTTCGGTCTCAAAACGCTCGGCGTGTTCCTGCATGCGCTGCATCAGCGCCGGGCCGGTCAGGCCATGGGGGTCACCAGGCCAGTTGTCGACTTCGGTGGTGGTGGTCAGCTGACCGCCTGCCTGCATCCCGGTGATCATCAAGGGCTTGAGGTTGGCACGTGCGGCATAAACGGCAGCGCTGTAGCCGGCAGGGCCCGAGCCGAGAATGATGACGCGCGAGTGACGTGATTCGGACATGATGCACTCCTGTCGACGCGATCACGCAGGACCGTCGTCGTGGCGCCGGCGAGGCCGGCTGGATGTTGAAGACCGTGGCCTGGCGCTGGAGCGCCGGCCGCGGTGAAGCAAGACTGCGTGTTACAGGTTGGTGGCGTTCTCGGCCAGGTAGTCGGCAACGCCCTGGGCGTCGGCCTTCATGCCTTTCTGGCCCTTGCGCCAGCCGGCCGGGCAGACTTCGCCATGGGCCTCGGTGAACTGCAGCGCCTCGACCAGGCGGACCATCTCGTCGACTTCACGACCCAGGGGCAGGTTGTTGACCACCTGGTGCTGTACCACGCCTTGCTGGTCGATCAGGAACGAGGCACGCAGCGCGACACCTGCTTCATGCTCGATGCCGTAGGCACGGGTGATCTCGTGCTTGACGTCGGCGACCATGGTGAACTCGACCGCGCCGATGCCGCCCTTCTCCACCGGCGTGCTGCGCCAGGCGTGGTGGGTGAACTGCGAGTCGATCGATACACCGACCACCTCGACGCCCAGCTCGCGGAATTTATCCATGCGGTTGTTGTGGGCGATGATTTCCGATGGGCAGACGAAGGTGAAGTCCAGCGGCCAGAAGAACAGCACGACGTACTTGCCGCGCAGCGAGGACAGTTTGAAGCTGTCGACGATCGAGCCATCGCCCAGAACGGCGGCTGCGTCGAAATCCGGGGCCTGCTTGTTGACCAGAATGCTCATGGTGACTCCTTGTTAAGTCGAGATCCGAAGGGTTTGAAAGTTGAAGCACTGTAGCGAGGTCGCAGAGAGTAAGGAAATATCCATCGACAATCCACCTCATAGCCCCGCTCTATGCCTTCAAGCGGCTTCGTCGCCGGGGAACCTGGGCCGTCACACCCCGTCACAGGCAGGTCGCTTCCGCCTGCCGTGCAAACTCGGTAAGGTCGGCCCTTCTGTCGAACCTGGAGTGCCCTTACATGCCCGTTCCCGTTCTGTCCGGCCCTCAGTACCTGCGCGAAGGGCTCAGGCTGGTGTTGAGCCCTGGCCTGCGCCTGTTCGTGCTGCTGCCGCTGTTGACCAACCTGCTGCTGTTCGGCGCCCTGGTGTACTTCGCCTGGCATCAGTTCGGGCTGTGGGTCGATACCCTGATGCCGAACCTGCCGGACTGGCTGGGCTTTCTGAGCTACATCATCTGGCCGTTGTTCGTGGTGCTGGTGGCATTGATGGTGTTCTTCACCTTCACCCTGGTCGCCAACATCATTGCGGCCCCGTTCAATGGCTTCCTGGCGGAAAAGGTCGAGGTGGTCGTGAGCGGCCAGGACCCTTTCCCGGCGTTCAGCTGGGGCGAACTGGTCGCCATGGTCCCGCGCACCTTCGGCCGTGAAATGCGCAAGCTGGGCTACTTCCTGCCGCGGGCCCTGGGCCTGTTCGTGCTGTCGCTGATCCCGGTGGTGAACGTGATCGCCGCGCCGCTCTGGCTGTTGTTCGGGGTGTGGATGATGGCCATCCAGTACATCGACTACCCGGCCGACAACCACAAGATGAGCTGGCAGGACATGCTCGCCTGGCTGCGCAGCAAGCGCTGGCAGAGCCTGGGTTTCGGTGGCATCACCTACCTGGCGCTATTGATTCCGCTGGTGAACATCCTGATGATGCCGGCGGCGGTAGCGGGGGCGACGGTGTTCTGGGTGCGGGAAAAAGGTGATACCCGCGTTGCAGGCATGCCCGATCATCGGGCCTGAAACGCCCCGACCTGATCTTACCTCGTCCACAGGAGCTTCCCATGAATCGCTTCAACCCCGCCAAGCTCAAGCTGTCCAAATGGACTGCGACGCACCCGGTGAACCGTGAAAAGCACTTTCTGGTCACCGACCTGGAGCATGACGAAGCGGGCACCCTTCTGCGTGTGGAACTGCAGGCCGTGCACAGCGGGCGCAGCGAGTGGTTGGACTGGCGGGTGCTGCGCGATGCCCAGGTATGGGCGATGGGCTGGCGATGATCGAAGGGTGGGCCGAAGCGACCCTGCAGCCAGCCCATCGGGCAGCGGTTGCTTCTGTTGTCGGCCAGCCGGACCTCAAGCGTGGTGCGTGAGAGAGCGGACCCGCTAACTATGTAGCGCCGGTTCGATCTCGGTCCGATCTTCAATGTGGCCCGGCCGCACGGGGCGGCCCCCTCACCTGGAGATCACCCATGGACTTCTACGACGTCACCTCGAAAGACTTCATCGACCTGGCCGGCGTGCCTGCGCACCTGCAGAACGCCGTCATCGCCGAACACCGCGTCAAATGGCGCCTGCGCGAGATTCTCGAAGCACGCGACATCGACGAACCCCATGATCGGTTGTTCTACACCACGTGGGACCAGGATGGCGTGGTGAACTACAGCGAATCGTTGATCGACCTGCTGACCCGTGCCGTGCTGGACAGCGAACGCCCCGCCATCGGTCCCCATGGCGGTCTGTTCAAGGTCCGTGGTCAGACCAGCCAGGACCTGCATGTGGATGTCGACATCAATCTGGTCAGCGACGCCCTGGGTGTCGTCTACGACCACATCAAGGAAACCGAGCGAGCCGCTTGATCGGTATCGCCCCCATGACGGGGCGTGTCCGTTCGCTCATCGACCCAGTTGATGGGCGAACTGGCCTACCGCGCCGACCACCTGGCGCGCGCCATCCTGAATCTCGGCGATCACCGCATCGGTCTGCCCTGCCAGCGCCAGGCTCTGCTCGGCCTGGCGTTTGCTGGCGTCGATGATCGCCACCGCCGCCTGAGCGAGTTGCTCGTTCTGCTTCACCACCTGGGCGATTTCCTCGGTCGCGCCACTGGTACGCGAGGCCAATTGGCGCACTTCGTCGGCGACCACGGCGAACCCCCGCCCCTGCTCGCCCGCCCGGGCGGCCTCGATGGCCGCATTGAGTGCCAGCAGGTTGGTCTGCCCGGCGATGTCGCTGATGGTCTTGATGATCGCGCCGATCACCCGCGACTGCTTGTCCAGCGCCTCGATGCTCTCGGCGGCCTGCTGCATGCAGGCCTCCAGCTCGCGCATCACCCCCATCGACTGGCTGACCACTTCGCTGGCCTTGCGGGCGCTGGCGTCGGTCTGCACCGAGGTCGAATGGGCGATGTCCGCAGCCCTGGACACCGCCTGCTCCTGATTGACCTGGTCGGTGATCACCGTGGCGAACTTGACCACTTTGTAGAGCACGTCGTGGGCATCGAAGATCGGGTTGTACGAAGCCTCCAGCCAGATGGTACGGCCCCGTGAATCGACGCGCTCAAAGCGATCGGCAATGTATTCACCGCGTCGCAGCTTTTCCCAGAAGGCCTGGTAATCGCTCGAGCGTGCCTGTTCGGGTTCGCAGAAGATGCGATGATGCTTGCCGCGGATCTGCTCCAACGTGTAGCCGGTCGCCTCCAGGAAGCGCTCGTTGGCGGTCAGCACTTCGCCGTCGAGGTTGAACTCGATCACCGCCGTGGAGCGTTGCAGGGCCTTGATCAGGCTTTCATGCTCGCGCGACGTCTTGATGGTACGGGTCAGGTCGCTGGAGTGGATGGTGAAGCACCTGATACGGCCTGAAGCATCCAGCACCGGTTGCAGGATCGAGCGCAGCCAGGCCTCTTCACCGTCGCCACGCAACAGCCTGAACGCCCCGTGGTAATGCTCGCCATTGCGGATGGCACGGCTCATGCGCTGGTGGAATTCCAACGTCTTCACGTGGGGCGGCACGATGTCCTCGAGCGGCCGTCCCACCAGCTGCTCGGCGCGGTAATGCATGTCCCGTTCGAAATTGCCGTTGACCGACTCGATGCGTCCCTGTGGATCGAGCTGAAGCACCAGCATCTCGTTGTCGAGACTCGTCTTGATCTGCGAGACCGACAGCAGGTCTTCGCGCAGGCGCTGGAGTTCTTTCTTCAGTTTGTTGTGGAACATTACCGCTCTCCTTGGAGGGCATCGAGGGTTCGTTGACAGGCCATCGGCCAAGTGCGAGCGATTCTTGAGTGGCGTGAATAAATATTCACGCGTCCCCATTCGACCTGGCACGTCGTCATCAGGGGGTCATGGCGATGACACGTCGCTGCAATGCAGAGCGTCCATACTGTTCTGTATGAGCACACCGTCCCTGCGCATCACCTTGGTCAGCGAAACCTTCCCACCCGAGATCAATGGCGTGGCCAACACCCTTGGGCGCCTGGCCGACGGGTTGCGGCAGCGTGGCCACCGCGTGCAGGTACTGCGCCCTCGCCAGGCGGTCGATCTGGCCACACCGCCAGGACCGCAGGTGCTGCTGTCACGCGGATGGTCATTGCCAGGCTACCCAGGCTTGCAGTGGGGCGAGATCGCCCTGGGCGTGCTGCTGCGTGAGTGGCGCCGGGAGCGGCCGGATGTGCTCTACATTGCTACCGAAGGCCCGCTGGGATTGAACGCGCTGCGGGCGGCCAGGCGCTTGAACATCGCCGTGGTCAGTGGCTTTCACACGAATTTCGCGCAGTATGCCGGGCACTATGGCTTCGGCCTGCTGACCCGACCGGTGACCCACTACCTGCGCTGGTTCCATCGCCGGACCGCCCTGACGCTGGTACCGAGCCTCAGCCAGCGGACTGAGCTGGAACGTCGTGGCTTCGAACGTCTGGCGCTCTTGAGTCGTGGCGTCGACGCCTCGCTGTTCACCCCGTGTCGGCGCAGCCAGGCGCTACGCGATCGCTGGGGCATCGGCCCGGACGACATCGCGGTGCTGCATGTCGGACGGCTGGCCACGGAAAAGAACCTGGGGTTGCTGCGCCCTTGCCTGCTGGCCCTGCGCCAGGCTCATCCAGCGCGCCGCATGCGCCTGGTGATCGTCGGCGACGGACCCCAACGCGCTACCCTGGAACAGCAGTTGCCAGAGGCCGTCTTCTGCGGCGCGCAGCAGGGCGAGGCGCTGGCGGAGCACTACGCCAGTGGCGACCTGTTCCTGTTTCCAAGCCTGAGCGAGACGTTCGGCAATGTCGTGCTCGAAGCGATGGCTTCAGGCCTGGGCGTGGTGGCCTACGACCAGGCCGCCGCCGCCCAGCACATTCGTCATGGCGACAATGGCGTAGTGGCCATGCCGGGCGATCAGAGCGGGTTCATCGAAGCGGCCAGCTGGTTGCTGGAGGAGGACGAGCATTTGCGTCGGGTTCGACTCAATGCACGGTGGCACGCCAGTCGACAGGGCTGGTCGACCATCGTCGAACAGTTCGAGGGGTATCTGCGTGAGGCCTGCCGGCCCTCGAGCAGGGCTGTAGACGCCGTGTCGGAGACACGCCCGATCGCTGGAGCGGACCTCACGGCCTCACCTTCGGCGAAGTCCCTGTCGCCAAAGTGAGCATCACACTGCCTGACGCATGACGTCAGGCCAAGGCTTTCTCGATGGCCTGGACCACCGCCGGATCGTCAGGCGACGTACGAGGTGCGAAGCGTGCCAGCACGCGCCCATCCTTGCCGACCAGGAACTTCTCGAAATTCCAAGTGATGTCACCCGGGAATTCGGCGCCCTCCCCGGCCAGCAGACGGTACAACGGGTGACGGTGAGGCCCGTTGACCTCGAGCTTGGCCGCCATGGGGAATGTCACCCCGTACGTGACACTGCAGAACTGCTGGATCTCCTGCTCGGTTCCAGGCTCCTGGCCAGCGAACTGGTTGCACGGCAGGCCCAGCACCGTCAGGCCGCGGTCCTTGTAGCGCTGATAGAGCGCTTCCAGCGCCGAGTATTGGGGCGTCAGCCCACACTTGGAAGCGACGTTGACCACCAGCGTCACCCTGTCCTTGAACGGCGCCAGGGGCAACGGCGCGCCGTCCAGGGTCTGCAGGGTGAGGTCGTGAAACGCACTCATGATGAGATTCCCCCAACATGCCGGTCATCGCGGCAATGAACGTTGCGCATCAAAAAGGCGCTGGGCGCGCCGGTCATGCGTTGCGAGCGCGCATGTCCGGCGTACCCAGCGCCTCGTTTCTGCTTCTGAGCTTAGCGCAGAAATCAGTGCTGGTGACCACCTTCGCCATGGATGTGGCGATGAGCGATCTCTTCTTCGGTGGCGTCGCGAACGTCGACGACCTTGACCTTGAAGTTCAGGCGCTGGCCGGCCAGCGGGTGATTGCCGTCGACGGTCACGTCGTCGCCGTCCAGGTCACGAATGGTGACGATCTGCATCTGGCCATCCGGCGCCGAGGCGTGGAACTGCATGCCGACTTCCAGTTGGTCGACGCCCTCGAACATGCTGCGGTTCAGGGTGCTGACCAACTCGGCCATGTACTCGCCGTAGGCATCTTCGGGCTCGACGGCGACATTCAGTTCGTCACCGGCCTGCTTGCCTTCCAGGGCCTTTTCCAGACCCGGGATGATGTTGCTTGCACCGTGCAGGTAGACCAGCGGCGCACCACCGGCGGAGCTGTCGATGACCTCCCCGGCGTCGTTGGTCAGGGTATAGTCGATCGAGACAGCCTTGTTGGCGGCAATCAGCATGGGGAGGAGACCTTTGCAAAAGAATGTAGAACGGACAAGTGTAACCAAGGCATCGCCCGATTGCGAACGCGCCTCCGAAGATGTCGCCCCCACCAGTCGGATGGTCGCTTTTCATCAAGACGACCACGGCCACTGGGTGGTCGAGCTGTCCTGCGGCCATACCCAGCACCTGCGCCACCAGCCACCCTGGCAGGTGCGCCCGTGGGTGCTGGATGCCGAACGCCGGGCCGACTGCCTGGGGCAGGTATTTGCCTGCGGCTGGTGCGCTCGAGGGGCCGATGGGACTACTCTTGGGGCCTGATCCTCCACCCGTTGCGTTCGAGAGCCTGCATGCAGACATTCTTCATCGCGCCGACCGATTTCGGTGTCGGCCTGACGTCCATCAGCCTGGGACTGGTCCGTGTGCTGGAGCGCGCGGGCCTGAAGGTAGGCTTCTTCAAGCCGATCGCCCAGCCCCACCCGGGCGACACCGGCCCGGAGCGCTCCACCGAACTGGTCGCCCGCACCCACGGGATCAAGCCGCCCACGCCCCTGAGCCTGTCGCATGTGGAGCGCATGCTCGGCGACGGGCAGCTGGACGAACTGCTCGAACAGATCATTCGCCTGTACCAGCAGGCCTGCGTCGACAATGACGTGGTGGTGGTCGAAGGCATGGTGCCGACACGCCATGCCAGCTATGCGGCGCGGGTCAACCTGCACCTGGCCAAGAGCCTCGACGCCGAGGTGATCCTGGTGTCGGCCGCCGAGCACGAGGCGCTCAGCGAGCTCTCCGGCCGCGTGGAATTGCAGGCGCAGCTGTTCGGCGGCCCACGCGACCCCAAGGTGCTGGGGGTGATCCTGAACAAGGTGCGCAGCGAAGAGAGCATGCCCGCCTTCGCTAGCCGCTTGCGCGAGCATCTGCCGCTGCTGCGCGGGGACGATTTCCGGCTGCTCGGCTGCATCCCCTACCAGGCCGAGCTGAACGCGCCGCGTACCCGCGATGTGGCCGAACTGCTCGGCGCCCAGGTGCTCAATGCCGGCGACTACGAGCAGCGGCGCATGAACACCACGATCATCTGCGCACGCACCGTGGCCAATACGGTGCCTTTGCTCAAGCCGGGCACGCTGGTGGTGACCCCAGGCGATCGCGACGACATCATCCTGGCGGTGAGCTTGGCAGCGATCAATGGCGTGCCGCTGGCAGGCCTGTTACTGACCAGCGACAGCAAGCCCGATCCCCGGATCCTGGGGCTGTGCCAGGGGGCCTTGCAGGCCGGGTTGCCGCTGCTGTCGGTCGGCACCGGCTCGTTCGAGACGGCCAATCAGTTGCACCAGCTGAACCGGGAAATTCCGGTGGATGACCGGGAGCGTGCGGAAGTCATCACCGACTTCGTCGCCAGCCACCTGGATGCCGCCTGGCTGCATCAACGCTGCGGCACACCGCGGGAGCTGCGCCTGTCGCCGGCGGTGTTCCGCTACCAGCTGATCCAGCGCGCCCGCCAGGTCGACAAGCGCATCGTCCTGCCGGAGGGCGCCGAGCCGCTGACCATCCAGGCTGCGGCCATCTGCCAGGAGCGAGGCATTGCGCGCTGCGTGCTGCTGGCCAAGCCCGAGGAGGTCCAGGCCGTCGCCCAGGCCCAGGGCATCGTGCTGCCGCCAGGGCTGGAGATTCTCGACCCGGACCGGATCCGTGCCCAGTACGTCGAACCGATGGTGCGCCTGCGCAAGAGCAAGAGCCTCAACGCCCCGATGGCCGAGCAGCAGCTGGAAGACCCGGTAGTGATCGGGACCATGATGCTGGCGCTGGACGAGGTCGATGGGCTGGTGTCGGGGCTGGTGCACTCGACCGCCAACACCATCCGCCCGGCCTTGCAGCTGATCAAGACCGCACCGGGCAACAGCCTGGTGTCGTCGGTGTACTTCATGCTGTTCCCCGAGCAGGTGCTGGTCTACGGCGACTGCATGATGAACCCGCACCCTGACGCGGACGAGCTGGCGCAGATCGCCCGGCAGAGTGCGGCGTCGGCGCAGGCTTTCGGCATCGCGCCACGGGTGGCGATGCTCAGCTACTCCAGCGACCAGGCGGTGACCGACGATGAGGTGGCGAAGGTGCGCGAAGCCACGCGCCTGGCGCAGCAGGAGCAGGCGTCCCTGGTGATCGATGGCCCTCTGCAGTACGACGCGGCGGCCAATCCGGCCATCGCACGACAGCTGGCCCCCGACAGCCCGGTAGCAGGGCGTGCCACGGTGTTCGTGTTCCCCGACCTCAACACGGGCAACACCACGCACAAGGCCGTGCAGCGCAGTGCCGATTGCGTGAGCCTGGGCCCGATGCTGCAAGGGCTGCGCAAGCCGGTGAACGATTTGCCGCGAGGTGCGCAGGTGGATGACATCGTCCATACCATTGCCCTGACGGCGATTCAGGCGAGTACGGTCTGAGAGAGGGGTTGGTGCGTGCAGGGAAGGATAGATGGACGGCGGTGACGGCGCTGTCGCCATCGCTGGCAAGCCAGCTCCCACAGGTTGGTTTTGCCACCTGGGCAGCCTGCTGCTGCTATTGCGTCTGCCGTGAGCTGAAGGCCAATTCCATGTCGAGGGTGACGGCACTGCCGCCATCGCTGGCAAGCCAGCTCCCATAGGCTGGTTTTGCCATCTGGGCAGGTCTGCCGGCATAGCCTGCATGGACCCACAGGAATCAGCCTGCATGGACCCGCAAGAACCGGCTTGTCAGCACAGCCTGCATCGGCATGAGACCAGGGCTGATGCGGTAGTCTGGCCCGATCTGGCACTTGTGGGAGCGGGCTTGCCCGCGATGGCGGCCTGACCGGCGCCGTCCTCCTCGAAGGACGACGCCAGCCCGGCCCACCGTTTACTGCTGCCCTTGCTGCTGGTAGTCCTGGCCGGGAATGGGCTTGAGGTTCACTTCGACGCGGCGGTTCTGCGCGCGACCGTTGGTGTCGGCGTTGCTGGCGATCGGCTGGTCTGGCCCCAGGCCGCGTGCCGAGACGCGGGAAGGATCCACCCCTTGCGACGTCAGGTAGCTGCTGACCGCCTGGGCGCGGCGCTGGGACAGATCCATGTTGTGTTGACGGCTGCCGGTGCTGTCGGTGAAACCGACGACTTCGATGGTGTTCTGGTTGAACTGCTTGAACGAGCCAGCCAGGTCATTGAGCGGCTTGTAGAAACTGGGCGAGATGCTCGCCGAATCGGTGGCGAAGGTGATGTTGCCCGGCATGATCAGCTTGATCTGATCGCCCTCGCGCTGCACTTCGACGCCCGTGTTGGCCATGCTTTCGCGCAAGGCGGCTTCCTGGCGATCGGCGTAATAGCCGTAGCCCGCCGCTGCCGCGCCCACGGCCGCCGCGCCGATCAACGCACCCTTGCCCCGGTGATTGTGGTCGATGGCCGCGCCTGCCACGGCGCCTGCCAGTGCGCCGAGTCCGCCGTACTTGGCCGTCTTGCTCACGCCACCCGACGCCTGGCCCTGGTCGGTGTAAGGGTTCTGGCTGGCGCAACCGGACATCACGGCGGCCGCCGTGACTGCGATGACAAGACGCTGCATGTTGAACATGGGCAAGCTCCTACTCGATTCAAAAAGTGCGTGGGGCCTCTGGCAGGCCCGTGCCGGTTTGGATCGTGATCGCGGAGAAAAATTCCTTGCCCGGGGCGCACCCGCCCCCTGCGACGCGCCTCTAGGGCAGGAACAGGCGGAACACGCCACCGCCCAACGCACCGCCGTTGGAGATCTCGATACGCCCCTGGATACCGTCGCGCCCGTGCAACGCCGCGATACGCGAGGCGAAGTACAGCCCAAGGCCCGTACTGCCGCTGCTCGGCTCGATGCCCTGGATGAACTCCTTCTGGCGATCGAGCATGGCCTGCGGGTAGCCCGGGCCATCGTCATTGATGCTGATGACCAGCTGCTCGTCTTCCTCGTCGATGGTCAGCAGCAAGGCATGGCCGGCATGCCGAACGGCGTTGTCGATCATGTTGCCCACCACCGACGCGACCAGTTCGCGGTCGAAGAACCCCAGCGGGCTGAAGGCATCCACACGCCACGAGGCCTGGATGTTGCGTTGCACCAGCACGTCCTGGTGCAGGGCCAGCTGCGCCTCGATGAAGTCATCCAGCTCGTGGTAGTCCGGGCACACCGGCAGCTGGTTGACCCCCAGCTTGTACAGCCCCAGCAACTGCACCAGCATGCTGTTGAGGTGGGCGAACTCGTGCTCGATCACGCCGTGTTCGGCACCGGTGCGCAGGTCCTCGGGCATTCGCGCGACCCACTGGCCATGGGCCTGGATCAGTGCGGCCAGGGAGTTCTTCATGTCGTGTACGGTGGAGGCGATCACCGTGGAGAAATCCAGCCCCTGGTTTTCCTGATTCATGCGCCAAAGACTCGAAGGTGCAGTTTACGGTAGCGTTCGTAGCGGCTGTCGCTGGTGGGAATGCCCGAAACGCCTTGGAGGCTACGACGGCACTCTTGCAGGATGTCATCGGATAGCTTGTCGCCAGCGATCCGCAGCAGGGCCTGGGTGGTGTTCAAGGCGATGCTGATGTTCTTCGGTTGCATGCCGAGCGCGCGCCGGAAGGTGTCCAGCGCCTGCGGCACGGCACCGGCCTGGTAGCTGCGCACGCCTTGGCGGTTGAGCTCGACGGCCTGGGTCACGGCAGTGAGCACGCTCGGGTCGTCGGTCAGTTGCGAGACACTGTCCATGACCTTCGGGTCGTCGCCATAGGTTTCGACGCAGCTCTTGAGAATGTTGTTGGCCGCCTCGCCCTGCCCCAGTTGCTGCAGTTGCTTGGCCACGGTCAGCGCGGCATCCACGGAGAAGAACTGGTCCATCTTCTCCAGCCGCTGCACGGCCTGTTCGGTCAGCTTGAGCGCCGTGTCGGGATCGCCGACCTGCTGCAGGCTGGCCGCCTTCATCATGCGCGCACGCACCTGGAGGCCTGGATCGTCGGCGTTTTCCTTGGCCACTTCGCTGAGCGTGGTATTGATTTCGACCCGCGCCCGCGCATCCAGGCCCTGGGCCTGGCCCCGACTCATCAGTGCCTGGGCCAGGCCCAGGTTGCACTCCGGGTCCTTGTAGCGCGAACTCTTGCCCTGGTTGACCGCCTGGCGGAAAGCCCTGGCCGCACCGTCGAAGTCGCCGTTCTCCATCGCCAGCTTGCCCAGCAGCGATTGACGGCGCACCGCCAGGGGCGACAGGCGTACGGCCTCCTCGAGCAGGGTCTGCGCGCGCTGGGTGTCGCCCTGCGCCACCAGCGCCTCGGCCATGCCGTCGTACAGGTTGGGCATGATCGGGAAGGCCTTGAGCGCCTGCTCGAAGACGCCCTGGGCCTGGCCGTACTTGCCGCGCTTGTGCATGAGGTTGCCCAGCGCCGCGTAGGCCCAGGGCTGTGGACGGCTGGCCAGGATCGCCTTGAGGAACTTCTCCAGCTCCTCGAAGCGGTTCAGGTCGCGCATGGCGTCGGCGCGGTAGCGCAGGCACAACGGTGCGAACCGTGGGTCCTTCTTGCACAGCTCCGCGCAGGCCGCCAGCACTTCGCCAGGGCGACCCCGGTCCAGGGCCTGCAGGATCGGCTTGAGCAAGGCCTTGCGCTGGGTCAGTTTCTCCAGACGCTGCGCCAGCCCGACACGGTTGAAGGGCTTGGTGAGGTAGGCATCGGGCTCGTGCTCGATGGCGCTGAGCACGATCGCCTGGCTGCTTTCGGCCGTGACCATCAGGAACACGCATTCATGGCTGATCAACTTGTCGATGATCAGGTCCTCGAGCACCTGCTGGCCGTTCTTCTTGCCATCGCCCAGGTGGAAGTCCTGGAGCACGAAATCGTAGCGCTTCTGCGCGCACAGGCGCAGCGCCTGCTCGCCACTGTCGGCGGTGTCCACATCGCGAGCACCGAGCTCGCGCAGCATGGAACGCGTCGACGTCCGGAAGTCGGTGTAGTCGTCGACGATCAGAAAGGATTTTTGCCCGTACTGCAGCATCTACGCGACCTGTCCTGGTGTAGAAGGGAAATGGCGCATGCCGTTGCCAGACGCCATGCAGGCTATCGACCGCCATCGGGAAAAGATGAGCCGGATTTCATCACAGGCGTCCGATGGCGTCGAGCCATCATTTCCCGACGTGAAGAACGGCTAGAACTTCACGCCCACGCTCAGCGTCAGGAAGTCGCGATCGCTCATCGTGCTGTAGGCGCCGCCGAAGAAGTTGGTGTAGGCCACGCTGGCCATGTACGTGTTCTGGTACTCGGCGTCCAGCCCCAGGCTCACGGCCTTGCGGCCCTCTTCGAACGTCGACTGCGGGCCTGGCGAATAGCCCGAAACGTCGTGGGACCAGGCGATGCTCGGCGTGAGGTCGACACCGGCGAAGACGTTGTCGTACTCCCAGGCCGCACGCGCACGATAGCCCCACGCCAGACGGGTGGTATAACCGTCGTTTTCGCAGTGACGGCCAGGATCGGCGCCGTTGCCGAGGCCTGAACCTGCGTAGGTGCTGGCATTCAGTCGGGCGCAGCCGTTCCCGCCATCGGCCTGGGGCAAAGGCCCGGGACCAAACACGGCATCGCGGCCGTAGCGCGCCTGGTGGGTGCTGTCCAGGCCGCCCACGTAGGTCATGCCCAGCTCCCCCATCACGGTGAAGCGACGAGCGCCCATGAGCTGGTCGAACACCTGGGTCAACGAGGTCTGGAACTGCGTGACGTCCTTGCGCCGGTAGCCGGGTATCGCCTCGCCGACGGCCCCGTCGAGCAACGAGGCCTCGGCCCAGGCGCCACCGGCAGGGCGCAGGCTGGCGTACAGGACATCGTGGGTATTGAGCTGCACGGGCGCGTTGGGCCGGTAGCTCAGTTCACCACGCCAGGCCATGCCCGTGGGCAGCGTCGTGGCGAAGCTCACCCCGTACAGGCGGATGTCTTCCGGGTACGCCACGGCATAGCGGCTGTTGCCGCCCAAGGCCAGGGGGCGCAGTGCCTCGGGCAGCGTCTGACTCGCGGCCAGCGCCGATGCCGAGGCGCCTCGGGCGTTCAGGAACGGCAGCCGGCTGTGGTAGTTCATGACGTAGGCACCGAACTCGGTGTCCAGCGGCTCGAAGCGGTAGTGCAAGGCCAGCCCGAACTGACCGCCGTCCCGGGCGTCGCGGTCCACGCCTCGCCCGACCTTGACGCCTTCGTCGTCCATGGCCACCCCCTGCCCGGCCAGGAGCGCCTGGTCGGCCGCCGACACGGTGCGACGGCTGTCGAGCAGGCGCAGGTTGTCGGTGCAGCCGTTGCCCAGGACATCGGACTGTGAAAAGAACGTGCCGCAGTTCTCGCCATCGGTTTGCGCCCACTCGAGCTGATAGAACGCCTCGGCCGACACGGCATCGGTCAGTTGCTGGGACACGTAGAACAGATTGACGGGCGCCTGCCCGTCCTTGAGCGCGGTGCCAGGCCGCCGGAAGGCGCTGACGTCTGTGCGGTTGATGGCATTGATGCCGCCGCCGATAAACAGGCCCTCGCCCCAGTTCACCACCTGCCGTCCCAGGCGGACCGTGCCGGGCTGCGCGCCGAGGGTGTAATGGTGGTAGGCGAATGCCTCGAGCAGTTCGCCACCGGAGGACCGCGCACTGCGCGCGCGGTGCGAATCGTCGATGTCCTTGAACGGACGGCCTTCGTCCTTGAGTTCGAAGTCGTACCAGTAGCGGCCCCGCAGGTATACCCCGCTGTCGCCATACTTCAGCTCCAGACCATGTAGCCCGGTGAAGACCTTGGAGAAGGTCTCGCCGCGCTTGAAGTTCTGCCGCCCGTCATCACTGATCGGCGCCAGCCCCCGACCACCGTTGTTGGCGCCGATCAATCCCTTGTCGGGCTTGGCGGTGGACCAGCCAGCGCCGATCGACAGCGTGGTGTCCAGTTGCGCTTCCACTTCGCCGATGTTGAAGCTGACGCCGAACGCAGGTGGGGCGAGCGAGGATGCCAGGCTGATGGCCAGTGGCAGGCGGGCACGTCGCCAACAGGCGCGGGCAGAGGTCATCGACGGTTCTCCAGATCAAGGTAGGCACGCAGAACGGCGCGGCCGGGTCGCCGCAGGCAGAGGTCTGACCACGGCAGGCGGCGGACGTTGCCGGACGCAGTGTAGCGGGAGCATCGTCAGACTGGCTCGGCCATTTTGGCCTGGGTCGTGATCGGATGGATAAGGCCAGTGCCAGCGCGCGCCAGACGTCAGGCTTGTCAACCGACCCTCCGCTGGGCCACTGTCCACCTCTGCCCTCTCGCCAGTGGAGTCTTCATGCCCAGCCCACGTCATGCCGTGTTTCTCGACCATCACTCGCTCGACCTGGGGGATCTCGACCTGTCGCCCCTGCAACGCCTGTTCGATACGTTCACCTTGTACGACGCCACGTCTCCCGACCAGATTGCCGAGCACCTGCGGGGCGCCTCGGTGGTGATCACCAACAAGGTCGTGCTCGACGCCGCCATTCTTCAGGCCAACCCGCACATCGACCTGATCCTGGTGGCCGCCACCGGCACCAACAACGTCGACCTGCCCGCTGCGCGTGCCCAGGGCATCACGGTGTGCAACTGCCAGGGCTACGGCACACCTTCGGTCGCGCAACACACCCTGGCCCTGCTGCTGGCCCTGGCCACGCGCCTGTGCGACTACCGCCAGGCGGTCGCCGAGGGTCGCTGGGCGCAGGCCAGTCAGTTCTGCCTGCTGGATTTCCCCATCGTCGAGCTGGAAGGCAAGACACTGGGCCTGCTCGGCCACGGCGAGCTGGGCGGTGCGGTGGCACGGCTGGCCGAAGCGTTCGGCATGCGCGTGCTCAGCGGCCAGGTGCCAGGCCGTCCGGCGCGCGCGGACCGCCTGCCGCTGGACGAGCTGCTGCCACAGGTCGATGCGCTGACCTTGCATTGCCCTTTGAACGAGCGCACCCGGCACATGCTCGGCGCCCGTGAACTGGCGCTGCTCAAACCCGGTGCGTTGGTGGTGAACACAGCGCGCGGCGGGCTGATCGACGAGCAGGCCTTGGCCGATGCCCTGCGCAGCGGGCACCTGGGGGGTGCGGCGACCGACGTGCTGAGCACCGAACCGCCGGTGGCAGGCAACCCGTTGCTGGCGACGGATGTGCCGCGCCTGATCGTCACGCCGCACAGCGCCTGGGGCGCCGTTGAGGCCCGCCAGCGCATCGTCGGTCAGCTCGCCGAAAACGCCCAAGCGTTCCTTGCCGGACAACCCCGCCGCGTCGTCTAGCCCGACGGCTCTGCTAAACTGCGCCCTTTTTGCCAGGAGACACTCCCCCATGGACCCGCGCAGTGAAGTGTTGCTTCGTCAGGCCGAGCTTTTCCAGGGTCAGGTCCTGTTGGCCGGCCTGCCGCCGGACGATCTGCTCGGACGCCTGCCACAGGCCCGGGGCTGGACCTGGCACGCAGGCGACCTGGCCCGTCTCGAGCAGCGCTTCGCCGGCCGCGTCCATCACGGTGTCGCACCTGCCGAGCATGCCTTCGAAGCCGCCGTGCTGTTCCTGCCCAAGTCACGCGACCTGGCGGCCTACCTGCTCGAGGCCCTGGCGGGTCAGATGACCACCGGCACGCTCTACCTGGTCGGCGAGAAGCGCGGCGGCATCGAAGGCGCGGCCAAGCAGCTGCAACGCTTTGGCGCGCCGCGCAAGCTCGACAGCGCCCGGCATTGCCAGCTCTGGCAGGTGAGCGTGCAGGACGCGCCGCCTGCACGGCCTGTGGAAGCGCTGGCCGAGCACTTCGAGCTGGCCCTGGCAGACGGTCCGCTGCAGGTCGTCAGCTTGCCAGGCGTCTTCAGCCATGGCCGCCTGGACAAGGGCACGGCCCTGTTGCTGGATCACCTCGATGCGCTGCCCGAAGGCAAGGTACTCGATTTCGGCTGCGGCGCTGGCGTGCTGGGCGCGGTCGTGAAGCGGCGTTCTCCGGCCAGCGACGTCACCTTGCTGGACGTCGATGCATTCGCCGTGGCCAGCAGCCGTCTGACCCTGGCCGCCAATGGCCTGCAGGGCGAGGTGCTCAGTGGCGACGGCATCGAGGCTGCACCGCGTGAGCTGACCGTGATCCTCAGCAATCCGCCCTTCCACACCGGCGTCCATACCCATTACGAAGCGGCGGAGAACTTGCTGCGAAAATCCGGCGAATACTTGAGAAAAGGCGGCGAACTGCGCCTGGTTGCCAATAGCTTCCTGCGCTATCAACCGTTGATCGAACAGGCGTTGGGGTCGTGTCAGGTGCTGGGCGAAGGCCAGGGGTTCAGGATCTACAGCGCGCGACGTGGCTGAAAACAACACTTGCCCAACGGCGCCCGGCTAGGCAGAATCCGCCCCGTCCTAGGGGAGTAGTCTCCCGCGAGCGCCCTGCTCGCCCGGCATGCGTCAACATACTTGGCCCTCAGGCCATGGCGCATGCGACCCACGGTCCGCGCAGACGGATCCGGGGTTTGACAAGACCTATGACACGCACACCTTACCCGGGGCGGGGAGGTCGTACGTGTCATAGCCGTGTCGACCCGCCCCTGTAGGAATCCTGATGCTGGAATCGTTGCTCGTCCCCACCGCCATCGTGGCGCTCGCCGAAATCGGCGACAAGACACAGTTGCTCGCGCTCGTGCTCGCGGCCCGCTTTCGCAAGCCCTGGCCGATCATCGCCGGCATCGTCGCCGCGACCTTGGCCAACCATGCAGCGGCAGGCGCGGTAGGCGCATGGGTCGGGGACTTCTTCAGCGATACCGTGCTGCACTGGATCCTGGCAGCCAGCTTCGCCGCCACGGCCTTGTGGACGCTGGTGCCGGACACGCTCGACGACGACGAAGCCTCCACTGCGCGTCGCTTCGGCCCCTTCCTCACCACGCTGATCGCCTTTTTCCTCGCCGAAATCGGCGATAAGACCCAGGTGGCCACGGTCATGCTGGCCGCGCAGTATCCATCGCTGATCATGGTCATCATCGGGACCACCGTCGGCATGCTGATCGCCAACGTTCCAGTGGTGCTGGCCGGCAACTTCGCCGCCGACCGACTGCCGCTGGCGCTGATTCGCCGCCTGGCCGCCGCCGCCTTCTTCGTCCTGGCTGCGGTGGCGGTCTACGCGGCGATGCAAAGCAGCGGGTGGGTATAGCGGCACGCCGTATGCTAGAGGCGGCACGCCACACCCGGGCAACCCGAGCAGCTCATGCTCGAAGACGCCCAGGCGCCACGCTCAGCTTCTAGCGTGCCACTCGCCTACTTCTTCGCCGCCTGATAAAGCGGCATGACTTTCGGAATCGCGGCCTGAAGCGAAGCGATCCGGCTGCTCGAGGCCGGGTGGGTGCTCATGAACTCGGGCGGCGCGCCATTGGAGGCCTGGGTCATCTTGTTCCACAAGGTGATGGCGGCATTCGGGTTGTAGCCCGCGCGTGCCGACAGCTCCAGGCCGATGAGGTCGGCTTCGTTCTCGTTGGAGCGGCTGTTGGGCAGGGTCAGGGAGTACTCGACGACCTTGTCGGCCAGTGCCAGGCTGGTGTCGCCCAACCCGAAGATCGCGCCGGCGCCCTGGCGGGCCATCTGCACGCCATAGGCCTTGGACATGGCTTCGCGGCCGTGTTCGCGCAAGGCGTGGGCGATCTCGTGACCCATGACCGCGGCCAGCTCATCGTCGGTGAGCTTGAGCTGTTCGATCAGGCCGCTGTAGACGATGATCTTGCCGCCTGGGCCGCAGTTGGCGTTGAGTTCGTCGCTGTCGATCAGGTTGACCTCCCACTTCCACTGCGCCGCGTCGGGGCGGAACAGCGGCGCCTGGGCGATCAAGCGATCGGCGATCGCCTGGACCCGCTTGGCGTTGACGCCGCTCTTCTCCAGCACACCCTTGCTCGAGGCTTCGCTCAAGGTCTGCTGGTAGGACTGGGCGTACATCTGGTTGACCTCGTCGGTCGACAGCATGCTGAACATGTACTGTTTGCGCTCTACCCCCACGGCTCCGCCGCTGGTGGTGTTCACGGCCTGGCAGCCGGCGAGCAGGATGCTGGCGCCCAAGGCGCTGGCGACGAATGACTTGCGCATGAAAACACTCCCTTTTTACGTGCCGCGTATCCTAGGCGTAACGCCCGCTCCAAGCCAGCGCCACGCGGCGGTTTGCCTCGCCAGTGCGACCTGCATCACGAAGCCGGGGTCAGGCACTCGGGCGCGTCCAGCGCCGGGTCGTTGACGAAATTGGCGAGCAGGCGCTCGCGCAGGCTCGCCGGCGGCTGGGCGAGCAGTTCGTGCAGCCGTGGCATCGGCGTCTGGGGGTCGAGCCAGGCCGCTTGTGCGGCGGCATCGAGCAGCAGCGGCCGACGCTGATTCATGGCGGCCTGGGTGACCATCGCGCAGCTCAACCAGACCTGATCCTGTACCGGATAAGCCTCCCAGACCGCCGCGAAGGCCAACAGGCCGCCCTGCCCGTCGGTCAGCCAATAGGGCCGCTTGCGTGCGGTGCCGCGCCATTCGTAGAACCCATTGGCCGGCATCAGGCAACGGCGCTGGACGAAGGCGTCGCGGAACATCGGCTGATCGGCCAGGGTTTCGGCACGGGCATGGGCCGGCGTTCGCGTCAGGTCGGTGAGCCAGGCCGGCGTCAGGCCCCAGCGCGCCTGGGCCACGTGCAATTGGCCGTCGACCTGTCGCTGGATGAGCACCCGGGCCCCGGGCGCAATGTTCCAGCGCGGCGGCTGCCCGTCAGGAAAGCCGGGCAGTGCCGTAAAGGTCGGCGGCCAGCGAAACAGTGCATAACGTCCAGACATGGGGCGTAAAGGGCCTAACAGATCAAGATGGCAGAAAAACTCTCCGGCTCGTCACCGGCCAGTGGCTGAGCGCTAGTGTACGCGGCGATCAGCTCGCGCGCGCGTTCGGCGTCCTCATCGGCGACTGCCAGGGCCAGCAGCCCCTGCACCGGCAGCTCACCGAGCGCACCGGTCAGATGCCGTCCGGCCAGGTGCGCGACCACGCCCTCGCTGGCCAGCATGTCGGTCAGCAACTGGGCTTCCATGAGGTTTTCCGGGTCGTAGATCCGCCGCATCAGGCCTCATCCTCGCTGCGCGTCTGCAGGGTCCATTCGTCGTCCTGCACGTGCAGGGTGAAGACGATCGGCCGGCAGCAGACCTGGCAGTCTTCGATGTACGTCTGATCGCCGCCAGACAGGTCGACCGAGGTGTCCACCGTCTCGCCGCAGTAAGGGCAATCGTAGAACGCTTCTTCAAGCATCGCGGCCTCCGGGAAGACTTGTGCGTATAATTGCCGGTCTGCCTGTAGACCGCGCCATTTCGCATCCGTTTGCAGGCGGCGGTGATCACCTTTTACCTTAGTCGTTTCCAACAAGAGAGCATGATGGGCGAATTCGATGCCATCCGACCCTACGACGACGCCGAGGTCCCTGCCGTGCTGGCACGGTTGTTCAGCGACGCGGCCTTCCTCGACATCCTCACCCACTTCCGCTTCCCGCGTGCGGCGGGCGCTTTGGGCTGGTTGCTCAAACCCCTGATCGCCCGCCGTCTGCGTAAGGAATTCGCAGGCGTCGACAGCGTGGCCACCTTGCAGGACAAGGTCGAGCACTATGTCGACAAGACCATCGAGCGCGCGACCGACGGCGTGACCTATACCGGCGTCGAGCAGCTCAAGTCCGGCACAGCCTACCTGTTCCTGGCCAACCACCGCGATATCGTGATGGATCCGGCGTTCGTCAACTACGCCGTCTACCATGCCGGCCTGCCGACGCCGCGCATCGCGATCGGCGACAACCTGCTGCAGAAGCCCTTCGTCAGCGACATGATGCGCCTGAACAAGAGCTTCATCGTGCACCGTTCGCTCACGGGCCGGCGTGAAAAGCTGGCGGCCTACCAGTTGCTGTCGGCCTACATCAACCATTCGATCCGCCACGATTGCGTGTCGATCTGGATCGCCCAGGCCGAGGGGCGCGCCAAGGACGGGGACGACCGGACCGACTCGGCGATCCTCAAGATGTTCCACATGAGCCGCAAGGATGAACCCTTTGGCGAGGTGATCCAGAGCCTGCACCTCACCCCGGTCTCGATCAGCTACGAATACGACCCGTGCGACCTGGACAAGGCCCGCGAGCTGTACATCCGCGCGACCACCGGCACCTATGCCAAGGCGCCTGGCGAGGACGACTCGAGCATCGCCAAGGGCATCACCGGCTACAAAGGGCGGGTGCACATCCACTTCGCCACGCCGATCGCCGCGGCCTTCGAGGACACCAAGCAATTGGCGCAGGAAGTCGACCGCCAGGTCCTGGCCGGGTACCGGCTGTTCCCAGCGCACTACCTGGCCTACGGGATGTGGTCCGAAGCCGACCCGGCACTGGCCGTACCGACGGCCGAGAGCCTGTTCGCCAAGGAAGAACTGGCGACGGCCCAGGCCGAGTGGCAGCGCCGCCTGGACGCGTGTCCCCCCGAGCATCGGCCCTACCTCATCGAGCAGTACGCAACGCCGGTACGCAACCAGTACCAGGTCAAGGCCGCCCTCGGGCGCTGAGCAGATCGCGGGGGCAGCGTGCGGCTGCCTCCCGACACAGGCCGGTGACGTGGCCGACTCGCGGTTCGCTGCGGGGGTAAACGCCAGTGTCACACGCTCGTCATGCAAAGAGGCCACGCTGTCGGCCTTCTTCGCATGGGAGCCCATCATGTTGCACGCTGAAAACCAGGATCATCTGTACAGGGTCGCGCACAGCGACGAGCAGGCCGCGCTGATCGATGGCTTTTCCATCAACGTGCAGGATCGTCGCTGGCTGACGTACTGCGCGCTGGGGGGGCATGCCCATCATGATCTGCCGGATGTCGATGCGCAGACGGGCATCAGCGTGCTGGACTGGTCCTTCGAAGCGGCCTGACGGGATTGGCGAGCGTCTGCCCGCCGCCCTGCTGTCGCGCGGAGAACGGGGCAGTAACGAGCACGCTAGAGGCTTTATCGCTGATCGATTTCCAAGGTCGCTCACCCATGACCACGCCACAGCAGGACCTGCTGTCGCGGACCCTGTGGGAGCGGGCTTGCCCGCGATAGCGCCTGGTCCGCCCCCGCCTGCATCGCGGGCAAGCCCGCTCCTACAACAGGTCGCGTCGGGCTGTCGGACTCGCAAGGCAGTTCAACATATGCAACCTCTGCCAGACCGACTGCGACTGGCCCGCAAGGCCATGAGAAGCGTGTCGATCACCGCCATGAGACTAGGCGGCGATCGACACTAGGCGGGCTTGGTCGTTACTGCGCCAGCACCTGGCCGATGGTCGGATCCTTGAACAGGCGCGTCAGTGCGTCGCTCAGCACATCGCTGACCAGCTTGGTGTTGGTTTCCTGGTTCGGCGCCATGCCGAAGCGCTGGTCCAGCGACGCGCCGTAACGACCGTTGTAGCGACGGCCAGCGTTGTTCACGTCCGCCCGGAAGGTGGCGCCGATGGTGGCCTCGGTGACGTACATCTTGTCCTTGGGCGACTGGTACTTCAGCTCAGCCAGGGTGACGGTCAGCTGAGGCGCGTTGTAGGCGTTGGCGGTCGGGGTGAAGCCTAGCAGGCGCACGGCTGCCTCGGCCTGGGCCTGCAGCTTGGGCACGACCTCGTTGCCACTGACGCTGATGGTGCTGGTTTCCGGGTACAGGCCACCACGGGTGCCCAGGGACTGGCTCTGACGCCCGTCCACCACGCGCACGACCACCGGCTGGCCACGACCGACGGCGGCCAGCTGCGCCGTGAGGGTGGGCTGCGGGCTGAGCTGTTGTGGACTGTGGGCACACCCGACCAGGCTCACGCTGGCCACCGCGATCAAACCGAACAACAGACGTTGCAACATGGGCGTTTCTCCAGAAAAGGCCGCAAAGGCCGCAGTATACCCAGCCGCCCGATGAGCGGCCATCGGCCTGCAAGGGCTGTCATACAGGCTTCATGGTCCGACGGTTACCGTGTAGGCACACCCGCTCGCTCAAGGACCGACCCTCATGCTCGCTTTCTGGAACCTGCTGCTTCGCCGTCCGACCCTGCGCGCCTATGCGTACCTGGATACCGAAGGCTGCTGCCAGGCCTTCAAGCACTGCGCCGAGCGGCCGGCCGGTGCCGGTTGGGTGGAGGTCACGGAAACACGCCTGGGCTGGCTGGGCCTGCCGTTGCCGGCCAGCGCACGGGCGTGCGTGCAGGTGCAGGCGAACTGGCCGAGGCGCGGGCTGCCCGCCTGAGCTTGTGGAAAACGACAATTAAACCGCGAATAACGACCTTTCTGCCTGCGACATCGTTATAATCTCCCCCCGATTACAAGGACGTCTCCTGATCGGGCCCCGCAGTACGCCGCTTCCTACGAACGGCACCTCCTGACTTCGCCCACAGAGAGCCTTCCACGACAGGTCTTGCATCGGCCCTCGCGCGCGTTTTCACGCGTTCGGCCCCGCTCGACACTGCGGGTCGTCATCGCACGGCCCACTTTCAGAGGTTCACGCATCCAGAAGAGCGTGAAAGAACGGGTAATTCACAACTTCACAAGAGTGTGGCGAGCAGAATGAACAGTCTGGCAAGTGCAATAGCTGTCGAAGTCCGCAGTAACGCCTTTTTCGACCGATGCACCAGCGCGTCCGGTGGTGCCGCCTGAGGGCGGACCATGACGCATTCCGGACATCTTGACCATTGGTCGAATTGCCGCAGGGCGGCAGCCAGCGTTCAATGCGAAGACGCTGTGACTGATTGGCGAGTGTCCGTGGCAATGGCAGGCATTGCGAACAATCGGACATGGCGATCCCAGGCACCCCAGGGATCCTGTGCTGTCAATTAGGCTGTAGAGTGTGGAGACGCGGAATGTCGCAGAACGAATCGGTTGATGTGGTACTGGTAGGCGCGGGCATCATGAGTGCCACCCTGGCCGTGCTGCTCAAGGAACTCGATCCCTCGATCCGACTGGAGGTCGTCGAGGCGATGGACTCCGGCGCGGCGGAGAGCTCCAACCCCTGGAACAACGCGGGCACGGGTCACGCAGGCCTGTGCGAGCTGAACTACACGCCGCAGGCGGCCGATGGCAGCATCGACATCAAGAAGGCCGTGCACATCAATGCCCAGTTCGAGGTGTCCCGGCAGTTCTGGGCCTACCTGAGCCAGCAGGGCCACTTCGGCTCGCCCCGTGACTTCATCAACCCCGTCCCGCACCTGAGCTACGTCGAGGGTGACAAGGGCGTGGCGTTCCTGCGCAAGCGCTTCGAGCTGCTGAGCCAGCATCATGCCTTCGCCGACATGGAATACACCGAAGACAAGGCGAAGATGAACGCCTGGATGCCGCTGATGATGCCCGGCCGCCCGGCCGATCAGCACATCGCCGCCACCCGCGTGGCACGCGGTACCGACGTCAACTTCGGCGCCTTGACCAACAAGCTGCTCACCCTGCTGAGCGGCAAGCCCGATGCCCAGGTCAAGTACAGCAAGAAAGTGGTCGGCCTGCACCGCAACGGCAGCGGCTGGACCGTGGCCATCAAGGACGTCAACAGCGGCAGCAGCCGCCAGGTCGACGCCCGCTTCGTCTTCCTCGGCGCCGGCGGTGCCGCCCTGCCCTTGCTGCAGGCCTCGGGCATTCCCGAGAGCAAAGGCTTCGGCGGTTTCCCGGTCAGCGGCCAGTGGCTGCGCTGCGACAACCCCGAAATCGTCCGTCAGCACCAGGCCAAGGTCTACAGCCAGGCGGCCGTGGGCGCGCCGCCCATGTCGGTGCCCCACCTCGACACCCGCGTGGTCGATGGCAAGAAATCGCTGCTGTTCGGCCCCTACGCAGGCTTCACCACCAAGTTCCTCAAGCATGGCTCGCTCCTCGACCTGCCGCTGTCGGTACGCCTGGGCAACATCGGCCCGATGCTGGCCGTGGCGCGCGACAACATGGACCTGACCAAGTACCTGGTCAGCGAAGTGATGCAGTCCATGGAGCAACGCCTGGAAGCCCTGCGTCGCTTCTACCCCGAAGCCAAGGCCGAGGACTGGCGCCTGGAAGTGGCGGGCCAGCGTGTGCAGATCATCAAGAAGGACCCGAAGAAAGGCGGCGTACTGCAGTTCGGCACCGAGCTGGTCTCGGCCGCCGACGGCAGCCTGGCAGCCCTGCTGGGGGCCTCGCCGGGTGCCTCGGTCACCGTGTCGATCATGCTCGACCTGTTGCAGCGCTGCTTCCCGGAGCAGGCCAACGGCGCCTGGAAGGGCAAGCTCGACGAGATCTTCCCGGCGCGTGAGAAAGCCCTGGCCACGGATGCTGAGCTGTATCGCAAGGTCAGCGCCTACAACGACCAGGCCCTGCAACTGACCCCACAGGACCAGGTCGTCCAGCCGGCCTGACGACGTGCCTGCCCGGCATCCGTCCTGTCGCGCTGGCGAAGGGTCGGATGCCAGGGAGGGCGCGCCCTAGCCCATCAGCCGCGCGCGCGCTCGATGACCTGGATGTACTCGGGGGCATTGCGCTGGTCGGCGATGGCCTCGACAAAGGTCCTGCCCTTCTCGTCCTTGCCGTCCAGGTCCAGCCCGGCCTCGACGAAGAAGCCCACGAAACGTTCGAAGTCGTCGATTCGCAGCCCGCGATAGGCCTTGATCAGCTTGTGCAACGACGGCGAGGTCACGCCATCGGCCGGCTCGAACACCAGGAACGACTTCACGTAGTCATCGCTGATCTCGTCGCCAATCACCTGTTTCTTGTCTTTACGCATTGCGGGCTCCACTTGGACCGTCGGGGTATCACGAAGCCCGGCAGTTTACCCGTGGCCGGCGGCCCTGCTCAACGCGCGTTTACGGTGCCTGTGTGCACGTCGGCCCAGACGTGGCCATTGGCGTAGCTGAGGAACTGCACGTAGAGCGTGTCGTGGCGCAGCAGGTCCATGATCACCCGGTAGGCGCTGATCGGGTAATTGAGGCTGAGGGTCCGCGTCTTGTCGTCGTAGACAGGCTTCTTCAGGCTCTTGCCGCCTTCGCCATCGAAGCTCAGCAGTACCTGGGTGACGGTCGCACCCTTGCTCAGGGGCTTGCCTTTGAGGCGCAGCGTCACCGACGAGGTGATGGGAATCGGCTGCTGGTCGGACTGACGCTGCGTGCCGACGACCACCGAGTAGTCGGTGACCTGCAGCAGTTGCTGGTGCTCGGGTGCCTCCTGGCGCACGTTCGACTCGTCCGGGGGAAGAAACTGGCTGTGCAGGGGGGCGGCGGACACGGGCAGTGCCATGGCCATCAACAGAGGAAGAACGACGCGCATGAAGGACTCCTTGGCAGAGAGCCGCACTCTAGCATGCGCGTACGCGGCCGATGGCCTTGGAACCGTTTGCCTGGATATGCTCTGCCACCACGTCGTTGCAGCGGCAGGGACACAGGGCCGAGCAGGCGCCTTGAAGCGAGGCCCGTTCAGAGCCCCTTGACGGCGAAGATGCCATTGGCATTGCGCCAGTAGCCCTTGTAGTCCATGCCATAGCCGAAGATGTAGCGGTCCACGCAGGGCAGGCCGGCGTAGTTGGCCTTCAGGTCCGGGCTGGCCTTGCGGTCGTGGTCCTTGTCGATCAGCACCGCGGTCTGCACGTCGCGTGCGCCGGCATGTCGGCAGAAATCGATGATCGCGCTGAGGGTATGCCCTTCGTCGAGAATGTCGTCGACGATCAGCACGTCGCGGTCGATGAGCGAGATTTCAGGCTTGGCCTTCCAGAACAGCTCGCCGCCGCTGGTCTGGTTACGGTAGCGCGAGGCGTGCAGGTAGGAGACTTCCAGCGGAAACTGCAGATGCGTCAGCAGTTTGCCGGCAAAGATGAGACCACCGTTCATCACGCAGAAGACCACGGGATTCTTGTCGGCCATGACCTGGCTGACCTGCCGGCCGACCTGGGCTATCGCCGCCTCGACCTGGGCTTCGGTGTACAGGCAGTCAGCTTCGCGCATGACGTGATTGATGTGCTCGAGGTCGACGGACATGACGGACTCCAGGGGGCGCGGATGAGAAAAGCGGGCAAAGGTACGCACCCGTCGACGCCAGATCAAGCGTTTATGGACTAACGTGCAGAATGACTGCGACATGCCGTGCTGAATAGATTAATCTAGCGCGGTTTTTTTGCCCGCCTTCCGGAGCTTACCTTTTATGCCCATTCGTGAGATCCGCCATCCGCTGATCCGCCACAAGCTCGGCCTCATGCGCCGTGCCGACATCAGCACCAAGAACTTCCGCGAACTCGCCCAGGAAGTCGGCGCGCTGCTGACCTATGAAGCCACCCAGGACCTGCTGCTCGAAACCTACGAGATCGACGGCTGGCACAGCAAGGTGTCGGTCGAGAAGATCGCCGGCAAGAAGATCACCGTCGTGCCGATCCTGCGTGCCGGCATCGGCATGCTCGACGGCGTGCTCAGCCTGATTCCGGGCGCCAAGGTCAGCGCCGTGGGCGTGGCCCGCAACGAGGAAACCCTCGAGGCGCACACCTACCTGGAAAAGCTGGCCCCGGAGATCGACCAGCGCCTGGCCCTGATCATCGACCCGATGCTGGCCACCGGCGCCTCGATGGTCGCCACCATCGACCTGCTGAAGAAAGCCGGTTGCCGTGACATCCGCGCCATGGTCCTGGTGGCCGCGCCGGAAGGCATCGCCGCCGTCGAAACCGCGCACCCGGACGTGCGTCTCTACACCGCCTCCATCGATCAGTGCCTGAACGAGGACGGCTACATCATCCCTGGACTGGGCGATGCGGGCGACAAGATCTTCGGCACCAAGCAGAAGGACGCCTGACATGCAGGAGGGTTTCAACGACCCGCTCTGGCGTCAGGTCGTCTCCGGCGCGCAGATGCTCTTCGTGGCTTTCGGCGCACTGGTGCTGATGCCCCTGATCACGGGCCTGGACCCTAACGTGGCCCTGTTCACCGCAGGCCTGGGCACGCTGCTGTTCCAGGTGGTGACCGGTCGTCAGGTGCCCGTCTTCCTGGCGTCGAGCTTCGCCTTCATCACCCCCATCATCCTCGCCAAGGGCCAGTTCGGCCTGGCCGAGACCATGGGCGGCGTGATGGCGGCCGGGTTCGTCTACACCTTCATGGGCCTGGCGGTGAAGATCAAGGGCACCGGTTTCATCGACCGGCTGCTGCCGCCCGTGGTGATCGGCCCGGTGATCATTTCCATCGGCCTGGCCATGGCCCCCATCGCCGCGAACATGGCCATGGGCAAGTCGGGCGACGGCAGTGTCCTGCTGCCCTACCAGACCGCCATGCTGATCTCCATGCCCGCGCTGCTCACCACGCTGATCGTGGCCGTGTTCGGCAAGGGCATTTTCCGCCTGGTACCGATCATCGCCGGCGTGCTGGTCGGGTTCGCCCTGTCGTTCGCCTTCGGCGTGGTCGATACGGCCAAGATCGCCGCAGCGCCCTGGCTGGAACTGCCGAACTTCACCGCACCGGCCTTCAACTGGCAGGCCATCCTGTTCATCGTGCCTGTCGCCCTGGCGCCTGCGATCGAGCACATTGGCGGCGTGATCGCCGTGGGCAGCGTGACCGGACGCGACTACCTGAAGACGCCCGGCCTGCACCGTACCCTGCTCGGTGACGGCATCGCCACCACGGCAGCCGGCCTGTTCGGTGGCCCGCCCAACACCACCTACGCCGAAGTCACCGGCGCGGTGATGCTGACCAAGAACTACAACCCGAAGATCATGACCTGGGCGGCCGTGTTCGCCCTCGTCCTGGCCTTCATCGGCAAGTTCGGTGCGCTGCTGCAGAGCATTCCCGTGCCGGTCATGGGCGGCATTCTCTGCCTGCTGTTCGGTTCGATCGCAGCGGTCGGCCTCAACACCATGATCCGCCACAAGGTCGACCTCGCCGAGGCGCGCAACCTGGTCATCGTGTCGGTGACGCTGGTCTTCGGCATCGGCGGGGTCTTGATCGGCAGCGGCGATGGTCCGGACGACTGGGGCCTGAAAGGCATCGCATTGTGCGCGGTGGTGGCCATTGCCCTGAACCTGCTGTTGCCAGGCAATGACAGCTGGAAGCACAAGGCCGCCGACGACTGATCGGCGCCTCGTACACGGACGACATCCCCAACGCCCTGGCCCTTGCGACCAGGGCGTTTTCGTTTCACACCGCCTGGCACATCCCGGCCAGCGTCCTGGCCCACGCCGGATCATCGTTCAGGCACGGCACCAGCACCAGCTCCTCGCCGCCAGCCTCGAGGAACTGCTCGCGCCCGCGATCACCGATCTCTTCCAGCGTCTCGATGCAGTCGGCGACGAACGCCGGGCACATCACCAGCAGGCGCTTGACCCCGGCCTTGGCCAGCGCATCCAGGCAGGGCTCGGTGTAGGGCTCGATCCACTTGTCCTTGCCCAGGCGCGACTGGAACGATACCGACCATTTGCCATCGGGTATGCCGGCTTGGCGCGCGAAGGCCTTGGCGGTCGCCAGGCACTGACCGCGGTAGCACACCGCTCGCGTCTGCGCGTCGGCATCCCGGCAGCAGTCGGCGGCGCGCAGGTCATGCTTGACGCCCTTGGCGAACAGCTTCTTGAGGTGCCGCTCCGGCAGGCCGTGGAAGCTGAGCAGCAGGTGATCGTAAGGCTGCTCCAGATGAGGCCGTGCACTGGCCGCCAGCGCCTCGATGTACACCGGTGAATCGTAGAACGGCTGCAGCACGCGCAGGCTCAAGGGCAACTGCTTGGCCTCGACGGTCTGGCGCGCCAGCTCCACCACCGTGGTCACGGTGCTGTCGGCGAACTGCGGGTACAGCGGAGCCAGCGTCACCTGACGCACGCCCTGCGCGGCCAAGCGTTGGAGTACGTCCGGCAGGGCCGGCTGGCCGTACCGCATGGCGAACTCGACCGGCCCGTGCGGCCAGTGCTCGACCATCGCCGCCCGCAGGCGACGAGTCAGCACGACCAGGGGCGAGCCCTCCTCCCACCAGATCGACGCATAGGCATGGGCCGACTGCTCGGGACGCTTGATCAGGATCAGCGACACCAGCAGCCGTCGCAGGGGCCAGGGCAGGTCGACCACGTAAGGGTCCATCAGGAACTGGTCGAGGTAGCGCCGCACGTCTGCCACCGACGTGGAGTCCGGCGAACCCAGATTGACCAACAACAACGCATGATCGGTCATGCCGCATCCTATGTCAGAGGCGCTCGGACAGTGCGTCCAGCGCCGATTTCAAGTCAGTGAAGCGAAACACGAAGCCCGCTTCGCGCAGGCGCTGCGGCAGTGCGCGTTGCCCACCCAGCAGCAGGTTCGACATCTCGCCCAGGCCAGCCTTGAGCAGAAACGCCGGCACCGGCAGGCAGGCCGGTCGATGCAGCGCGCGCGCCAGGGCCTGGGTGAACTCACGATTGCGCACCGGCGCCGGGGCGCACGCATTATAGGGACCGCTGCATTCGCCGTGCTGCACAAGAAAATCAATCAAGGCGATCTGATCGTCGATGTGCACCCACGGCATCCATTGCCGGCCATTGCCGATCCGCCCACCCAGGCCCAGCTTGAAGGGCACGCGCAGACGCGCCAGCATACCGCCGTCCGAGGCCAGCACCAGCCCGGTGCGCACCCGCGCCACACGAATGCCCAGCGCCTCGGCGCGCTGCGCGGTCTCTTCCCAGGCGATGCACAGCTGGCTGGCGAAATCCGACTTGACCGGCGGCGACCCCTCGGTCAGCTCCCGTTCGCCGCCGTCGCCATACCACCCTACTGCCGAGCCGGAAACCAGGACCGCCGGCAGGCTACCGCCCGTCTGGCGGCGATGCTCGAACCAGGCCAGCAGTTGCTCGGTGACACCGATGCGACTGGCCCAGAGCAGTTGCCGTCGCGCCGCGCTCCAGGGGCGATCGGCGATGGGCGCGCCGGCCAGATTGATCACCGCATCGACGGGGTCGTCGGACGCGATGTCGTCGAGCCGGGCAACGCCGCGCACGGCCTGACCGCACGCCCGCGACACCTGATCGGGCGTACGGCTCCAGACCGTCAGGCGATGGCCCTGCGCCAACCAGTGGCGGCAGAGATGGCGGCCGATCAGACCGGTGCCACCAGTCAGCACGATATGCATGGTTTGCATCCTCTTGGGTTCAGCCATGGTCTATCGTCAAGACCAAGGCACTTTTCGGGGCATACGCTCTCGGATAAACATAGGACACCCTGTTGCATCGAGCGGACCAAACCTTATACAACTCCGCAGGATTGTACAGGTATGCCTTGGCGGCACCGACCGCCCTCACGCACGGTTCGAAGAGGCCAACATGACCTTACCCATCGCCATCATCGGCGCCGGCATCGCCGGCTTGTCCGCTGCCCAGGCCCTGAAAAAGGCCGGGCATTCCGTCCACCTGTTCGACAAGGGTCACGGCAGCGGTGGCCGCATGGCCAGCAAGCGCAGCGACGTCGGCGCGCTCGACCTGGGCGCTCAGTACTTCACCGCTCGTGACCGTCGCTTCGTCGACGAAGTTCAGCAGTGGGCCAATGCCGGCTGGGCCAAGCCCTGGTCGCCCCAGTTGTTCCAGTGCCGCAGTGGTCAGTTGAGTCCCTCTCCGGACGAACAGCTGCGCTGGGTCGGCGTGCCGCGCATGAGCGCCATCACTCGTGGACTGCTCGACGGACATACCGTCAACTTTGGCTGCCGAATCACCGAAGTGTTCCGTGGCCAGGCGTATTGGCACCTGCAGGATGCCGAGGGCAACAATCATGGCCCTTACAGCCGTGTGGTGATCGCGGTGCCCGCGCCGCAAGCCACGCCTCTGTTGGCCGCGACACCGAAGCTGGCCGCCGTGGCCGCCAATGTGCAGATGGAGCCGGTCTGGGCGATTGCCCTGGCCTTCGAACAGTCGCTGGACACGCCCATGCAAGGCTGCTTCGTGCAGGACAGCGCCCTGGATTGGGTGGCACGCAACCGCAGCAAGCCCGGCCGTGACGAACCGCTCGATACCTGGGTTCTGCATGCGGGCTCGCCCTGGAGCAAGCAGCACATCGACCTGTCGAAGGACGCCGTGATCGAACAGTTGCGAGGTGAATTCGCCGAGCTGCTCCACTGCGCGGTGCCTGCACCGGCCTTCAGCGTCGCCCATCGCTGGCTGTATGCACGACCGGCCGGCCACCATGAATGGGGTGCACTGGCCGACGCCGACCAAGGGCTGTACGCCTGCGGCGACTGGTGCCTGTCAGGTCGTGTGGAAGGTGCCTGGCTCAGTGGGCTGGAGGCAGCGCGTCGGTTGCTGGAGCACCTGGACTGAACCGCGCGCCTGTACAGGTTGCACGAAGCCGGTTTTTGCAATGGAATTGCCCTGTACACGCGCTGTCCTCTGTACAGGTATTTTCCGGAGATGACGATGAACACGTCCGTGCCTTCCAGCAAGCCCCGCATTGGGGTCAGTGCCTGCCTCGCGGGCGATGAAGTCCGCTACAACGGTGGGCACAAGTCGTCCTCGCTGTGCCACAAGCTGTTCGACGAGCATTTCGATTGGGTCACCCTGTGCCCCGAGATGGCCATCGGCTTGGGCGTGCCGCGCGAGCCCATCCGCCTGATCGGCGATCCCGAGGCGCCGAACGTGGTCACTACCCGTGATCCTGACGAGGACTACGGCCCTGCGCTGCGCGACTACGGCACGCGGATGGCCAAGGAACTGGGCGACATCTGTGGCTACATTTTCATGCAGAAATCGCCTTCCTGTGGCCTGGAGCGCGTCAAGGTCTACCAGGAAAACGGCCATCCTTCCCTCAAGGGCGGTCGAGGCGCCTATGCGGCCGCGTTCTGTGCCGAGAAGCCCGACCTGCCGGTGGAAGAGGAAGGCCGCCTGCATGACGCCGTGCTGCGCGAGAACTTCGTCAGCCGCGTCTACGCCTATGCCGACTGGCAAGCGCAGCTGGCGCAAGGCCTGGACCGCGGTGCGCTGATCGCCTTCCACTCGCGCTACAAGTACCTGCTGATGGCGCACAACCCTCAGGCCTATCGCGAACTGGGCCGTCTGCTGGGCACCATGACCCGCGACGATGACCCGCAGGTGATCGGCGCGCATTACTTCAGTCAGCTCATGGCAGCGCTGCGCCGCTGTGCCAACCGAGGCACCCACAGCAATGTGCTGCAGCACCTGGTCGGCTACCTGCGTCCCGTCATCTGCAGTGATGACAAGGTCGAGTTGCAGCGGCTGATCACCCAGTACCAGCAAGGCATCGTCCCGCTGGTCGTGCCCATGACCCTGCTCAAGCATCACCTGCACAATCACCCTGACCCTTATCTGCTGCAACAGACGTACCTCAACCCTCATCCAGAAAAGCTCGGACTGCGTAATGTCATCTGAAACGCTGCTGCCCATTCGCGACGTTGCTCGCCTGACAGGCGTCAATCCCGTCACGTTGCGGGCCTGGGAACGGCGCTACGGGCTGATCGTTCCACAGCGCACCGCCAAGGGGCACCGCCTCTACTCCCAGGAACAGCTCGGCCGCGTGCGCGTCATCCTCGGCTGGCTCGACCGAGGTGCTTCGGTCGGTCAGGTACGCGCCCTGCTCGAGCAGCAGTCGACGGCCCTGCCTGAGCTTCAGGGTGAGTGGCAGGTACGTGCCAAGCAATTGATCGAAGCCATCGGCCGCCTGTCACAGCGCGCCCTCGACCAGCAGCTCAACCAGGCCATGGCGCTCTACCCCGCCATCACCTTGTGCGAGCATTTGCTGCTGCCGGTACTCGAGCACCTGGCGCACCGCTGGCAGCCACCGTTCGAAGCCGAACTGGAGACGGTCTTCTTCCACGGCTGGCTGCGCAGCAAGTTGGGCGCACGGGTATACCACGACGTCCAGTCCCTGGAAGGCCCCGCCGTGTTGCTGGCCACGGACAACCGTGAGCCGTTCGATGCCCACTTCTGGCTGACGGCCTGGCTGCTCAGCAGCAGTGGGCAGGCGGTGGAAACCCTCGAGCAACCCGTGACCGGCCGACAGTTGCAACAGGCCGTGCTGCGCCTGGCGCCCTGTGCGGTCGTGCTGCACCTGGGACGCTCTCTGGATCTGGCAACCCTGCGCCGGACGCTCGAGGGCATCCACGTGCCCGTGCTCCTCGGAGGGCCCTCAGTCACCACGCATCAGGCGGACTTGCAGGACCTCGTTCAGGCCGGTCGCCTTCTGTTCGACACGCCTCACGCCGCGCTGCGTCGTTTCCAGGCCATCAAGCACGCCAGCACCTATCTCTCCCCTCCTGACGAAGACCCTGCATGCACCTGACCTGGTTGCGCAACGACCTGCGCCTTGACGATAACACTGCCCTGCATGCCGCCTGCGAGCGCGGCCCGAGTATCGCGCTCTGGCTGGTCACGCCTGGCCAGTGGCAGGCCCACGACGAAGCCGCGTGCAAGGTCGATTTCTGGCTACGCAACCTGCACGCGCTGCGCGAGCGGCTGGATGCGGTCAACATCCCCTTGCTGATCCGGCGTATCGATACATGGGATGAGGCCACGGAGGCCGTGCTGAGCGTATGCCGCCAGCACAAGGTCGAGACCGTCCACTGGAACGATGAGTACGGCATCAACGAAGAGGCGCGCGATGCTGCGGTACGGGCCGCGCTGGAAGAAGCCGGTCTCGGGGCGCGCAACCACCTCGACCAATTGCTGTTCAAGCCCGGCTCGGTCCTGACCCGTAGCGGGCATTACTTCCAGGTCTTCGGCCAGTTCCGCAGGACCTGCATGGAGCGCCTGCTGAACAGCATGCCGCCCCTCGTGCCGAAGATCCGCAAGCAGGCGCCCCTGTCCATTCGCAGCAGTCAGTTGCCCACGCATGTCGAAGGGTTCGAGACCCCACCCGAATCGTTACGCGCACACTGGCCGGCCGGCGAGGCCGAAGCGCAGCGCCGACTGGAGCGCTTCCTGGACGAGACGGCCGAAGACTACGATCGCCTGCGTGATCTGCCCGCGAAACCGGGTACCAGCCAGCTCTCGGCCTACCTGGCCGCGGGCGTGATTTCCGTTCGCCAGTGTCTGCATGCAGCCCTCCACCGCAACCGGGGTGACCTCGACAGTGGCAACAAAGGTGTGCAGACCTGGATCACCGAACTGATCTGGCGCGAGTTCTACAAGCACATCATGACCGGTTACCCGCGTGTCTCCCGCCATCGTGCATTCCGTCCGCACACCGAAGCCCTGCCCTGGCGCCATGCACCTGAAGAGCTGAAGGCGTGGCAGGAAGGCCGTACGGGCTTTCCGTTGATCGACGCTGCGATGCGCCAGCTGCTCGCCACCGGCTGGATGCACAATCGGCTGCGCATGATCACGGCCATGTTCCTGACCAAGAACCTGTTGATCGACTGGCGTGAAGGCGAACGCCATTTCATGCGTCACCTGATCGACGGCGATTTTGCGTCCAACAACGGCGGCTGGCAGTGGAGCGCCTCCACGGGTACGGACTCGGTGCCGTACTTCCGCATCTTCAATCCGGTCACGCAATCACGCCGATTCGACCCAGAAGGACGCTTTATCGGCCAATGGATACCGGAAATTGATCACCTGTTCAAAAATATCCATCTGCCGCCGCCCGATTCTGACATATTCAAAAACAATGTTTACCCGCGACCGATCGTGGATCTGAGCAGGAGCCGAGAACGTGCCTTGGAGGCCTTCAAAGGGTTGCCTCGTAGTAAAGGGTAAGGAGTCGGTGTGGGGGAGTCGCTGGTTGTATGGATAACGGGCGCGTCCAGTGGCCTTGGACACGCGTTGGTGCGCTATTTGTTGTGCAATGGCCATCGTGTAGCGGCGAGCGTTCGGCCCGATACGCCGGCGACGGCATTCCCGGATCATCAGGATCTGCCCAATCTGTTGCAGCTGCCTGGCCAGTTGACTGACGCTCAGGCGGCGCTCGAGGCCAGCGCTGCGATCGAGGCACGCTGGGGTGGCCTGAACCTCTGCATCCTCAACACCGGCACCTGCGACTATCTGCCTGCCGATGTCACGGCCAATACGTTGTTCGCCAGCTTGGTCCAGACCAACTGGCAAACCGCCAGGCATGTGCTCGAGGCAGCGACGCCTTTGCTGGTCAAGGCACGCAAGCCCCTGGTGCTCGGCCTGTTCAGCCAAGCCTCGGCGGCCCAGCAAGGCGACCCCACCCTGCCCCTCTGCGGCAGCAACAGCCTTGCGCAATGGTTCAGGGAGCAACGCCAGCCCCTTCAGGCCCAGGGCGTCGCGCTATCGCTGATCGCACCGTCGTCCATCAAGCTGCCGGTATTCGGCAAACCCCTGCCGCCAGGCGAGTGGACCGCTGACAAGGCCGCCCACCGGATCGTCGAGACCCTGCCAGGCCGACACCCTGAGCTGGTCCTGGAAGCGCTGAACATGGACGCGCTCTGGCCGCTCTAGTCGACGCCTGGCTTGCCGCTTCTTCAGCGTGCCAGGCGCTGCACCTCATCACAGTCGCCCCACAACACCGGCAGCGTTCGCGCAAAGGCAGCCGGATCACCGCTGGTCCAGAAGCGGGCGGCTTTCGCCGGCCCCGTGGCCAACTGCCCACGGTCTTCCAGCAATCGACGCAACTGCCGTGCGACGGCCGCTCCCGTGTCGATGAGAATGACCGAAGGCGGCAGCAGCTCGGCCAGCAATGGTTTCAGGAACGGGTAATGGGTACAGCCCAGGATCACGGTATCGCAACCGGCTGCGATCAGCGGCTGCACGTAGCCTGCCAGCAGGGTGCGTAACGCCGGACTGTGCAGATTTCCTTCTTCGATCAGCTCGACCAGCCCTGGGCAGGGCTGGGTGATCACACGGACGTCGCTGGCGAAGCGATCGAGCAAGGCGGCGAACTTGGCGCTCTGCAAGGTGCCGGTGGTCGCCAGTACCCCCACCACGCCGCTGCGCGTGGCCGAGGCCGCAGGCTTGACCGCCGGCTCCATGCCCACCAGCGGCCAGCCTGGGTACGCCTCGCGCAGGTCGGACACCGCGGCGGCCGTCGCCGTGTTGCACGCCAGGACCAGGGCCTTGGCACCCTGCTCGCGAAAGAAATCGGCGATCACCCGGCAGCGTTGGCGGATCACCTCGGGCGACTTGTCCCCATAGGGCACATGCCCACCATCGGCCACGTACAGCAGGCTCTCCGAAGGCAATGAGCGCCGGATCTCGGCGAGCACGGACAACCCGCCCACGCCCGAATCCATCACACCGATCGGTGCGTTGCGCTCATCCATGGCGATGTCCGCAGATGGCACAGGCCGGGTCACGTTTGACGCGAAGCTCGCGCAGGCGCGTACCGAGGGCGTCGATCAGCAGCAGCCGGCCGACCAGGGTTTCACCGAAGCCGGCCAGCACCTTCAGCGCTTCGAGTGCCTGCAGGCTGCCCACCAGCCCTACCAGCGGGCCAAGCACCCCGGCCTCGCTGCACGTCAGCTCCGCCTCGCTGCCATGCCCGTACAGGCAGTGGTAGCACGGGCTATGGGCCTGGCGGGTGTCGAAGACCGTCAACTGCCCTTCCAGGCGAATCGCCGCACCGCTGACCAAGGGCTTTTCCTGGCGCACACAGGCTCGGTTGACCGCTTCGCGGGTGGCGAAATTATCGGAGCAGTCCAGCACCAGATCGACAGCGCCCACGGCCTCGACCAACGCCTCGTCGTCCAGGGCCTGTCGATGGGCGACCAGGCGCACCTCGGGGTTGAGCGCGCTCAGGCGCTGGAGCGCGGAATCGACCTTGCTCGCGCCGACGCTGACCGTGTCATGCAGGATCTGGCGCTGCAGGTTGGTCACGTCCACCTCGTCGAAGTCGGCCAGGTGCAGCTCGCCGACGCCGGCGCCCGCCAGGTACAGCGCAACCGGCGACCCCAGCCCACCCAGACCGACGATCAGGACACGGCTGCGCTGCAGGCGCAACTGACCTTCGATGTCGACCTGCGGCAGCAGGATCTGACGGCTGTAGCGCAGCAGCGCCTGGTCGCTCAGCATGGCAGGCGGCCCAGGCTAATACGCGGGTGCCCGGCCAGATCGGCCACGCTGGCGACGTCGCCGAAGCCTTGGCGCACCAACAGTTCACGCACCGCTTCGGCCTGATCGAAGCCATGCTCGAGCAGCAGCCACCCGCCAGGGGACAGGTGCGCCGGGGCCTGGGTGATGATCGTGCGCAGGTCGTCCAGGCCATCGGGGCCGGCGACCAGGGCACTGCTGGGCTCGAAGCGTACGTCGCCTGCGGCCAGGTGCGGATCGGCGCTGGCGATGTAGGGCGGATTGCTCAGGATCACGTCGAAGCGCTGGTCGGCCAGCGCCTCGAACCAGTGGCTGGCCAGGATATGGACATTGTCCAGGCGCAGTCGCTGACGGTTGCGCTCGGCCAGGGCCACGGCCGCCTCGACACGGTCCACGGCCATGACTTGCCAGGCAGGGCGCTCGCTGGCCAGGGCCAGGGCGATGGCGCCGGTGCCCGTGCCCAGGTCCAGCACGCGTGCCGGACCTGCGGGCAGGCGCTGCAGCGCGGCTTCGACCAGCAGCTCGGTTTCCGGGCGAGGAATCAACGTATGGGGCGCGACTTCCAGGTCCAGTTTCCAGAACCCTTGCTGCCCGAGGATATAGGCGATGGGTTCGCCGGCCCGGCGACGCGCCAGGTAGTCGGCAAAGGCCTGCGCCGCCTCGCTGGGCACAATGCGCTCGGGCCAGGTGTGCAGGTAGCTGCGTGACTTGCCCAGGGCATGGGCGAGCAGCAGCTCGGCATCCAGGCGTTCGGTGGGCGAGTCCGGCAACTGCGCGCCGCGCAGCAGGCTGGCGATGATGGTCATTCAGTCCCCCAGGGCGGCCAGTTGGTCGGCCTGGTATTCGGCCAACAGCGGCTCGATCACGGCATCGACGCCGCCGGCCAGGATCTCGTCGAGCGAATACAGGGTCAGGTTGACCCGATGATCGGTCACCCGCCCCTGTGGGTAGTTGTAGGTGCGGATGCGCTCGGAGCGGTCGCCCGAGCCGACCAGCAGCTTGCGCTCGCTGGCCATGGCGTTCTGCGCGGCGCTGGTCTGCATGTCGTTGAGCTTGGCCGACAGCCAGGCCATGGCGCGGGCGCGGTTCTTGTGCTGCGAACGCTCTTCCTGGCACTCGACCACGATGCCGGTGGGCAAGTGGGTGATGCGGATCGCCGAATCGGTCTTGTTGACGTGCTGGCCCCCGGCGCCGGAGGCACGGTAGGTGTCCACCCGCAGGTCGGCCGGGTTGATCTCGATCGCGGCCTGCTCATCGGGTTCGGGCAGTACCGCGACGGTGCACGCCGAGGTATGGATGCGCCCCTGGGATTCGGTTTCCGGGACGCGCTGCACGCGGTGCGCGCCGGACTCGAACTTGAGCTTGGCGTAGACATTGTCGCCTTCGACCCGGGCGATGATCTCCTTGTAGCCGCCATGCTCGCCCTCGTTTTCCGAGAGGATTTCCAGGCGCCAGCCGCGCTTTTCGGCGTACCGCGAATACATGCGGAACAGGTCGCCGGAGAAGATCGCCGCCTCGTCCCCACCGGTGCCGGCGCGAATCTCCAGGAACACGTTGCGCCCGTCGTTGGGGTCCTTGGGCAACAGCATGCGCTGCAGGCCGCCTTCGAGCGCCTGCAACTGCTGCTTGGCCTCGCTGACCTCCTCGACGGCCATTTCACGCAGGTCCGGATCGCTGTCCTTGAGCAGTGCCTCGGCGCCCTTGAGGTCGTCCTGCACCTTGCACCACTGGCGGTAGGCGGCGATCACCGGCTCGACCTCGGCGTATTCGCGCGAATAGGTCCGGAAGCGTGCCTGGTCGGCAATCGTCTGCGCATCGCCCAGCAGGGCGGTCAGTTCTTCGAAACGGTCCTGGAGCGTGTCCAGTTTATTGAGCAGCGACGCTTTCATTGCGGAGTCTTGTCCGTGGGGCCTTCGTTGAGGGCAAACAATTCCTGAGCCATGGCCAGCGCATCGACGCGACCTTCGGCGGACAGCTTCTTCAATTGCACGCTCGGCGCGTGCAGCAGCTTGTTGGTCAGCCCCCGGGCAAGCTGGGCCAGCACTTCTTCCGGGCTGCCGCCGTTGGCCAGCGATCGCTGGGCCTTCTGCAGTTCTTCGTCACGCAGGCGCTCGCTCTGCTGCCGGTAGGCCTTGAGCACGTCCACGGCCGCCAGCTCGCGCAGGCGCACCATGAAGTCCTCGGCGCCGGCGCCGACCAGCTCTTCGGCCGCCTGTGCCGCGCCCTGGCGGCTCTTGAGGTTTTCCGCCACCACGTCGTGCAGGTCGTCGACGGTATACAGGTAGACGTCTTCGAGTTCGCCGACCTCCGGCTCGATGTCGCGGGGCACGGCGATGTCGACCATGAAGATCGGCTTGTGCCGCCGTTGCTTGAGCGCGCTTTCCACCGCGCCCTTGCCAAGGATCGGCAACTGGCTGGCCGTGGAGCTGATGACGATGTCGCTATTGGCCAGCTCCTGAGGGATGTCGGCCAGCAGGACGGCATGGGCGCCGAACTGCTCGGCCAGCAGGCTGGCGCGCTCGAGGGTCCGGTTGGCCACCACGATCCGACGCACGCCCTGCTCGTGCAGGTGACGGGCGACCAGGGTGATGGTTTCGCCGGCGCCGATCAACAGCGCCTGGCTGCGACCCAGGTCGCTGAAGATCTGCCGGGCCAGGCTGACGGCGGCGAAGGCCACCGAGACCGGGTTTTCGCCGATCGCGGTGTCGGTGCGCACCTGCTTGGCGGCGCTGAACGTGGCCTGGAACAGCCGACCCAGCAGCGGGCCGACGGTACCGGCTTCGCGCGCCACGGCATAGGCCGACTTCATCTGGCCGAGGATCTGCGGCTCGCCCAGCACCAGCGAGTCGAGACCCGAGGCCACGCGCATCATGTGGCGCACGGCATCGTGCTCTTCGTGCACGTAGGCGCTGGCGCGCAGTTCGTCCAGGCTCAGGCGGTGGTAGTCGGCCAGCCACAGCAGCACGTCGTCGGCCGACAGGTGCTCCTGCTCCAGGTACAGCTCGCTGCGGTTGCAGGTCGAGAGGATCGCGGCTTCACGGCTGGCGGTCAGGCGACACAGTTGCTGCAGGGCATCGACCAACTGCTCGGGCGTGAACGCCACGCGCTCGCGGACGTCCACCGAAGCGGTCTTGTGGTTGATGCCAAGTGCGAGAAAGGCCATGCAAAATCGCTGGTGATGACAGGAAGCCGATAATTGTCCTACTTCGCAGGTTCCAGAACAACCACCGTTCACTATTGTCTCAATAGACCTTGGCCATCGCAGGTGGGTTTGCCCCAGCGCTTGTGTCATGATTGCCACGACTGCCGGTGAGCCCTCCAAAGCCTCTTCTATGACCAGACCCCACGCCCTGCTACTCGCCTTCGCCCTGCTCCAGGGCTGCCAGAGCCTGCCGTCGCAGACGCCGCAGACCGCTGCGCCCGCGCCCGAGGCGGCGCCTGCCGAACCGGCCAAGCCGGTGGTGTACGGCTCCTTCGCGCCCGACACGCTGTACAGCCTGCTGGTGGCCGAACTGGCCGGTCAGCGCAACCGCTTCGACATCGCGCTGGACAACTACGTCGACCAGGCCGAGAAGACCCAGGACCCAGCCGTCTCCGAGCGGGCCTACCGCATCGCCGAGTACCTGGGCGCCGATCAGCCGGCGCTGGACACCGCCTTGATCTGGGCGCGGCATGCCCCCGACAGCCTGGACGCCCAACGCGCCGCGGCCATCCAGCTGGCCCGTGCCGGGCGCTACGACGATGCCATGACGTACATGGAACGCGTGCTGCAGGGCCAGGGCGACACGCATTTCGATTTTCTCGCCTTGTCGGCGGCCGAGACCGACCAGGCCACCCGCGACGGCCTGCTCAAGAGTTTCGACCGGCTGCTGGTCAAGCACCCCGACAACGGCCAGTTGCTGTTCGGCAAGGCCCTGCTGCTGAACCAGGACGGCAAGACGCAGGAGGCCCTCGACCTGCTCGAGGCGCACCCGGCTCAGGACGACGACATCGCCCCGCTGTTGCTGCGCACCCGGCTGCTGCAGGCGCTCGATCGCGGGCCCGAGGCACTGCCCCTGCTGCAGAAGGCAATCCGCGAGAACCCCGACGACAAGCGCCTGCGCCTGACCTATGCGCGCACCCTGGTCGAACAGGACCGCCTGGCCGAAGCGAAGGCCGAGTTCGCCAGCCTGCTGCAGCAGTACCCGGACGACGACGAACTGCGTTATTCCCTGGCGCTGGTGAGCATCGAGACCCAGGACTGGCAGGAGGCCGAAGGCTACCTGCAAGAATTGATCGACCGCGACAGCAACGTCGATGCCGCCCACCTCAACCTGGGCCGCATCCGCGAAGACCGGGGCGACGCCACCGGTGCTCTGCGTGAATACGCCCTGGTCGGTCCGGGCGAGCAGTACCTCGCCGCCCGCCTGCGCCAGGCGGCCATCATGATCACCCAGGGCCGCGACAAGGAAGCCTCGCGCCTGCTCGACCAGGCGCGCGAGGCCCAGCCGGACCTGGCGGTGCAGCTGTACCTGGTGGAGGCCGAGGCCTTCAGCAACGATGGCAAGGACGCCCAGGCCGAGGCCGTGCTGACCCAGGCCCTCACGCATTACCCGGACGACCTCAACCTGCTCTACAGCCATGCCATGCTGGCTGAGAAACGCGGCGATATCCCGCGCCTGGAGCGCGACCTGCGCGCCATCCTGGCCCGCGAGCCACAGAACGCCATGGCCTTGAACGCCCTGGGCTACACCCTGGCCGACCGTACCACCCGCTATGCCGAAGCCAAGGCGCTGATCGAGCAGGCCCACCAGCTGACCCCGGACGATCCGGCCGTGCTCGACAGCCTAGGCTGGGTGAACTACCGCCTGGGTCACCTGGACGAGGCCGAACGCCTGCTGCGCCAGGCCTTCCAGCAATTCCCCGACCCCGAAGTCGCGGCCCACCTGGGCGAAGTGCTGTGGGCCAATGGCAAGCGCCGCGAAGCGCGCCAGTTCTGGGCCAAGGGCTTCGCCGCCCAGCCCGACAGCCCCCTCCTGCGCAAGACCGTCCTGCGCCTGACCGGATCCGAGAGCCTTTGACCATGTCCATGCTGCGCCACTGCACCACCTTCCTCCTGATCGCCCTGCTCGCCGGCTGTGCCGGCACCGGTTCGCGCGAAGCCCTGCAAGGGCACGGCAATCCACAGCAGTGGCAAGCCCACAAACAGCAGCTGTCGAACCTCGACGGCTGGCAGATCAATGGCAAGATCGGCATCCGCGCTCCGAAGGACTCGGGCAGCGGCACCTTGTTCTGGCTGCAACGCCAGGACTACTACGACATTCGCCTGTCCGGCCCGCTCGGTCGCGGTGCAGCGCGCCTGACCGGTCGCCCGGGCGGCGTGGTGCTGGAAGTGGCCAACCAGGGCCGCTACGAGTCACCCTCCCCCGAGGCCCTGCTGGAAGAACAGCTGGGCTGGAAGCTGCCAGTCTCCAATCTGGTGTGGTGGGTCCGCGGCCTGCCGGCACCGGACAGCAAGAGCCAGCTGACGCTCGATGGCGACAGCCACCTGGCGAGCCTGAACCAGGACGGCTGGCAGGTGCAGTACCTGAGCTACACCGAGCAGAACGGCTTCACCGTGCCCGAGCGCATCAAGCTGCATGGCCAGGACCTGGACGTCACGCTGGTGATCAAGGACTGGCAACCGCGCCAGCTGGGACACTGATCCGTGGCGCGCCTGACCTTGCCCGCCCCGGCCAAGCTCAATCTGTGGCTGCACATCCTTGGCCGCCGGGCCGACGGCTACCATGAGTTGGAAACCGTGTTTCAGTTTCTCGAGCATGCCGACCAGCTGAGCTTCGAGGTTCGCCAGGACGGTGAGATCCGCCTGCACGACACCCTGGCCTCGGTGGCCCACGACAGCAACCTGATCGTGCGCGCCGCGCGCGCCCTGCAGCAGGCGTCGGGTTGCACGCTGGGCGCGGACATCTGGCTGGACAAGGTCCTGCCCATGGGCGGCGGCATCGGCGGCGGCAGCTCGGACGCTGCGACCACCCTGCTGGCGCTCGATCATCTCTGGCAGCTGGACTGGAGCCACGATCGCCTGGCCGAACTGGGGCTGACACTGGGCGCCGACGTGCCGGTGTTCGTGCGCGGGCACGCGGCGTTCGCCCAAGGGGTCGGCGAGCGGCTGACCCCGGTCGATCCTGCCGAGCCCTGGTATGTGGTGCTGGTGCCGCAAGTGTCTGTCAGCACTGCGGAAATTTTTTCACATCCGCAGTTGACACGTGATTCCCTCCCCCTTAAGATGCGCCCCGTTCCCGAGGGAAACAGTCGAAATGACTGCCAACTTGTGGTAGAGCACAGTTATCCAGCCATTCGCGAAGCACTGAATGACCTGGGTAAATACACTGAGGCTCGACTCACCGGGACTGGAAGTTGCGTGTTTGGGTCCTTCCCAAGCAAAGCCGAAGCTGATAGAGTTCTGGCCCTCCTTTCAGAGACCCAAACAGGGTTCGTCGCCAAGGGCAGCAACGTTTCGATGTTGCACCGAACGCTTCAAAGCCTGCTCTAGGTATCGAGTATCGCACTCGAAAGCAACAGATACAGGGGCGTCGCCAAGCGGTAAGGCAGCAGGTTTTGATCCTGCCATGCGTTGGTTCGAATCCAGCCGCCCCTGCCATTTTCCTTATACTCATCCAGGTATACCCTCAGCCTTCAGGTACTGCGCGTGTCCAAGATGATGGTCTTTACGGGGAATGCCAACCCCGATCTGGCTCGGCGTGTCGTACGTCAGCTGCACATCCCTCTGGGTGATGTTTCTGTCGGCAAGTTCTCCGACGGCGAAATCAGCACTGAAATCAATGAAAACGTCCGCGGTAAGGATGTCTTCATCATTCAGCCTACGTGCGCGCCAACCAACGATAACCTGATGGAACTGGTCGTGATGGCTGATGCCTTCCGCCGCTCCTCAGCCTCCCGAATCACCGCCGTGATTCCCTACTTCGGATACGCCCGCCAGGACCGCCGTCCGCGTTCGGCTCGTGTTGCCATCAGTGCCAAAGTGGTCGCTGACATGCTCACGGTCGTGGGTATCGACCGTGTACTCACCGTCGACCTGCACGCAGACCAGATCCAAGGCTTCTTCGATATCCCCGTCGACAACATCTACGGCTCGCCCGTACTGGTCGACGACATCGAAGACCAGCGCTTCGAGAACCTCATGATCGTGTCCCCGGACATCGGTGGCGTCGTGCGTGCACGCGCTGTCGCCAAGTCCCTGGGCGTCGACCTGGGTATCATCGACAAGCGCCGTGAAAAGGCCAATCACTCCGAAGTGATGCACATCATCGGCGACGTCGAAGGACGCACCTGCATCCTGGTAGACGACATGGTCGACACCGCCGGTACCCTGTGCCACGCGGCCAAGGCCCTGAAAGAACACGGCGCTGCACGGGTCTATGCCTATTGCACGCACCCTGTCCTGTCGGGTCGCGCGATCGAGAACATCGAGAAGTCCGTGCTCGACGAGCTGGTGGTGACCAACACCATCCCGCTGTCGGCCGCTGCTCAAGCCTGCGACCGTATCCGCCAGCTGGATATCGCGCCGGTGGTTGCCGAGGCGGTCCGCCGCATCAGCAACGAAGAATCGATCAGCGCGATGTTCCGCTAACGCGGACGTCACGCTGATACATACGCCCCGCCCCGACGTTCGCGCCGGGGCGGGGCTTTTTTGCCCTCTCCGGTCACGTGCTGGTCGCAAGCACCCCCGGAAGGCTCATTTGGAGAAACAACATGACCGATTTCATCCTGAACGCCCAAGCGCGTACTGACCTGGGGAAAGGTGCGAGCCGCCGCCTGCGTCACGCCGCCAACGTCCCTGCCGTTGTCTACGGTGGTAACAAAGAAGCCGAATCCCTGACCGTCGTGGCCAAGGAAATCGCCAAGCTGTTCGAAAACGAAGCGGCTTTCAGCCACGTGATCGAACTGAACGTCGACGGCGCCAAGCAGAACGTCATCGTCAAGGCGATGCAGCGTCACCCGTCCAAGGGCTTCATCATGCACGCCGACTTCGTTCGCGTCGTCGCTGGCCAGAAGCTGACCGCCAAGGTTCCGGTTCACTTCATCAACGAAGAAGCACCGGTCAAGAAAGGCGGCGAAATCTCGCACACCGAGAACGAAATCGAAGTCTCCTGCGAAGCCAAGGACCTGCCTGAGTTCATCGAAGTGGACCTGGGCAACGCTGAAATCGGCACCATCATCCACCTGTCGGACCTCAAGGCTCCTCAGGGCGTCGAGTTCGTGGCCCTGGCCCACGGCGACGACAAGGCTGTTGCCAACGTTCACGCGCCACGCGTCGAAGCCGCAGACGAAGCAGAAGGCGCTGCCGAGTAATCACTCGCACGCCGGCGTTGACCGGGTCACCCTGCCCTACGCACGGTGACCCACCAACTCCAAGGAAGAGCCCCTGACGTGACCGCCATCCAGTTGATCGTCGGCCTGGGTAACCCCGGCCCCGAATACGAACAGACCCGGCATAACGCAGGGGCTCTTTTCGTTGAACGCATTGCCAGCGCCCAGCGCGTCACCTTGACCGCTGACCGCAAGTATTTCGGCCTGACGGCTAAATTCAGCCATCAAGGCCAAGACATTCGTCTGTTGATCCCCACCACCTACATGAACCGTAGCGGCCAGTCCGTGGCGGCCTTGGCGAATTTCTTCCGCATCAAGCCGGAAGCGATCCTGGTGGCCCACGACGAACTCGACCTGCCTCCCGGCGTCGCCAAGCTCAAGCGCGGCGGCGGGCACGGCGGGCACAACGGGCTGCGCGACATCATCGCCCAGCTCGGCAACCAGAACGACTTCCACCGCCTGCGGCTCGGCATCGGCCACCCGGGTGACGCCAAGCTGGTGTCCAACTTCGTCCTGGGTCGTGCGCCACGCGCCGAACAGGACAAGCTCGACGCCAGCATCGATTTTGCCCTCGGCGTGCTGCCGGACGTCCTGGCCGGCGATTTCGCCAAGGCCATGCGCGAACTGCACAGCCAGAAGGCCTGAATTCACCAAGAGGGGAATACCCATGGGTTTCAACTGCGGCATCGTCGGCCTGCCCAACGTGGGCAAATCCACCCTGTTCAATGCCCTGACCAAGTCGGGCATTGCGGCGGAAAACTTCCCCTTCTGCACCATCGAGCCGAACAGCGGCATCGTGCCGATGCCCGATGCCCGCCTGGATGCCCTGGCGGCCATCGTCAAGCCCAACCGCGTGCTGCCGACCACCATGGAATTCGTCGACATCGCCGGCCTGGTGGCCGGTGCGTCCAAAGGTGAAGGCCTGGGCAACAAGTTTTTGGCCAACATCCGTGAGACCGACGCCATCGCCCACGTGGTGCGCTGCTTCGAAGACGAGAACGTGATCCACGTCTCCAACAGCGTCGACCCCAAGCGCGACATCGAGATCATCGACCTCGAGCTGATCTTCGCCGACCTCGACAGCTGCGAGAAGCAATTGCAGAAGGTCACCCGCAACGCCAAGGGCGGTGACAAGGAGGCCCTGGCACAGAAAGCCATCCTCGAGAAGCTCATCCCCCACTTCACCGAAGGCAAGCCCGCGCGCAGCCTGATGAAGGACATGGGCGCCGACGAGAAGGCCGTCATCCGCGGCTTCCACCTGCTGACCAGCAAGCCGGTCATGTACATCGCCAACGTGGCCGAAGACGGCTTCGAGAACAACCCGCACCTGGACGTGGTCAAGGCCATCGCCGAGGAAGAAGGCGCGGTCGTGGTGCCGGTGTGCAACAAGATCGAAGCCGAGATCGCCGAACTCGACGAAGGCGAAGAGAAAGACATGTTCCTCGAAGCCCTGGGCCTCGAAGAACCTGGCCTGAACCGTGTGATCCGCGCTGGGTACGGCCTGCTCAACCTGCAGACCTACTTCACCGCCGGCGTGCAGGAAGTCCGTGCCTGGACCGTGCGCATCGGTGCCACCGCCCCCCAGGCGGCCGGCGTCATCCACACCGACTTCGAGAAAGGCTTCATCCGTGCCGAAGTGGTCGCCTATGACGACTTCATCCAGTACAAGGGTGAAAGCGGCGCCAAGGAAGCGGGCAAGTGGCGTTTGGAAGGCAAGGACTACATCGTCAAGGACGGTGACGTGATGCACTTCCGCTTCAACGTCTGACGGCAGCCGCCTCCGTGCGGCTCGCCACATGAAGGCCCCCACGATCTCCGATCGGGGGGCCTTTTCATTGGGCGATCACCTCGCACCTTGGCACTACGGGTCACGTCACGAAGCGCTTCGCGCTCTGCCTGGTCACGTGCCGCACATCCTGCCCCGCTCAAGAAATCCCACCCGATGTCGATCCAGTAACACCAGCGCCCCAGAACTGGACATGGACGGCCTGGACAAGAAAAGACCGCTCGACACAGTCCGGTCACTTTGCCTTTTCGCCAGGAGCCTTGCATGCCCAGCCCCCGTACCCACATCGCCTCCCAGCTCGGCGTCGCCCTCGCCGCCGTGCTGGCCGTCGTGATCACCGGCAGCACCCTCTTCGCCTTGCATGCGTTGAACGATGCCAACCTCGAGACCCGCCAGGAGCACTTGCTCAGCGAAGCACGCCTGCTGGCCGACCAGCTCGATACCTTCCATGGCTCGCTCAAGGACAATACCCAGCGCCTGAGCGGATTGTTCGAGCGGCGCTTCGCCACGGGCCTGGCCTTGCGGGGCGGCGAGACGGTGGCTGTGGCCGGGGAAGCCACGCCCGCGCTCTACCTGAACGATCGGTTGCTGAACAACGACGTGCAGCAGGTCGACGACTTCAAGGACATGACGGCGGGCGTGGCCACCGTGTTCGTGCGCAGTGGCGATGACTTCGTGCGCATCAGCACGTCGCTGACCAAACAGGATGGCAGCCGTGCCCTGGGCACCCGGCTCGACCGTCAGCACCCCGCCTACGCGCGCCTGTTGTCAGGCCAGCCCTATGTCGGTCGCGCCGTGCTGTTCGAGCGCAACTACATGACCCGTTACGTCCCTGTGCGCGATGGCAGCGGTCAGGTCATCGCCGTCCTGTTCGTCGGTTTCGATTACACCGACGCGCAGAACACCCAGTTCGCCAACCTGACGCGGTTCCGTATCGGTCAGACCGGCTCTTTGGCCTTGCTCGACGAGCACGGCACCTGGCTGGTCGCCCCGGCCGAGGTGAGCGACACGGCGGCCGCCAGCCAGGCGTTCGCGGGGACGGCCAGCCAGCCGGGACGCTTCTGGCAGGACGGCCAGCGCACCCTGTTCAGTGTCACCACGCCCTTCGCCGAAGGCCCCTGGACGGTGGTCGCGAGCATGCCCGAGGCGGAGCTGGAGGAAGTGACCTGGAGCGTCGGCCTGCGCCTGGCCATCGGCAGCTTGCTGGCCATGGCGCTCGCCATCGCCGCCACGCTCTGGCTGTTGCGACGCAAGCTGCGGCCACTGGCCGGGCTGGTGACCCAGGCCCAGGCGCTGGGGGCGGGTGATCTCGGCGCACGCTTGCCGGTGACCAGCCAGGACGAGATCGGGCAACTGGCCGGCAGCTTCAACCAGATGGCCGATGCCCTGACCACCATGGTCGAGCACATTCGCCAGGCGTCCGGGCAGGTCAGCGAGCGGGCCCATGCCTTGGCCGGTCTCTCTGCCGCGGCGTGCGATGGCATGGAGCGGCAGTCGGGCGAGATCACCAGCATGGCGGGCGCCGTGGAAGAGTTCAGCGCCACCTCGCTGGACATCGCCGACAACATGGCGGGCACTGAGCGTACCGCGCGGGACAACGCCCAGCAGACCCGCGTCGGACGCAGCGCCATGGACGAAGCCTCGACCTCGCTGCGGCAGATCGCCGAAGCCCTGGGTGGCACGGCGGCGGCAATGGACACGCTGGGTGCGCGCTCCCAGGAGATCGGTGGCATCGTCGGGGTGATCACCGCCATCGCCGACCAGACCAACCTGCTGGCGCTCAACGCGGCCATCGAGGCTGCGCGCGCGGGTGAGCAGGGCCGTGGTTTCGCCGTGGTGGCCGATGAGGTCCGCAGTCTGGCTGGGCGCACGCGGCAGGCGACCGACGAGATTTCAGGCATGATCGCCAGCATCCAGCAGCAGACCGAACAGGCAATCGGTACCTTGGCGCACGGCAATCAGCTGATGCACGAAGGCCTGGCTCGCAACGACCAGGTCGCCCAGTCACTGGCCCAGATCGACGAACAGAGCCGCGCCGCCGGAGAGCAGTTCGCCTTGATCAACACCGCCACCCAGGAGCAGAGCAGCACGGCGACCGTGCTCAGTCGCAACCTGCAGAGCATCGCTCAGGCCAACGGGCAGCAGCACGAGGTGGCCAACGATTTGGCCGCGACGGCCAAGGAACTCGAAGGGCTGGCCGCGCAGCTGCGCCGGGAAGTGGATCGCTTCAGGGTCAACGCCTGATCCCGGGCCGCACCGGGCGCCGTGCAGGCGCCCGACGCCGGGTCAATGGCTCATCAGTTCCTTGACCCGCATGGCCAGGGCATCCACCGCGAACGGCTTGGTCAGCACCTGCATGCCGGGGCCAAGGTCGTTGTCGTCGAGCGCCGCGCTTTCGGCATAGCCGGTGATGAACAGCGTGCGCATGCCAGGCCGCAGTTCGCGCCCGGCGTCGGCCAGTTGCCGTCCGTTCATGCCGCCGGGCAGCCCGACGTCGGTGACCAGCAGGTCGATGTGCAGGTCAGAGCGCAGCAGCTGCAGCCCTGACAGGCTGTCGCCCGCTTCGAGCACGGTGTAGCCCAGATCGCCCAGCACGTCGGTGAGCAGCATGCGCACGGTCGGCTCGTCGTCCACCACCAGAATGGTCTCGCCCGACTCGGTGGACGCGGCCGGGAAATCGCCGTCCTGATCTTCGTCGCGCACCACGTCGCCCAGATGCCGCGGCAGGTAGATCGACACCGTCGTCCCTTGCCCGACCAGGGAGTGGATGCGCACCTGGCCGCCGGACTGCTTGGCGAAGCCGTAGATCATCGACAGCCCCAGGCCCGTCCCCTGCCCCAGCGGCTTGGTGGTGAAGAAGGGGTCGAAGGCCTTGGCGATGACGTCCTCGCTCATGCCCGTGCCGGTGTCCGCCACCGACAGGCACAGGTAGTGCCCGCTGGCCAGGTCGAGGGCCATGGCCAGCTCGTCGCCGATGCGTCGATTGCTGGTCTCGATGATGATGCGCCCGCCCTCGGGCATGGCGTCGCGGGCGTTGATCGCCAGGTTGAGCAAGGCGTTCTCCAGCTGGCTGGCATCGACCCGAGCCGGCCACAGCCCGGCCGTCGGCGCGGTCTCGACCTGGATCCCCGGCCCTACCGAACGCTGGATCAGCTCGCTCATGCCCGCCACCAGGATGTTCACGTCGGTGGGCCGTGGATCGAGGGTCTGCCGCCGGGAGAAGGCCAGCAGGCGGTGGGTCAGCGAAGCGGCACGCTTCACGGCGCCCTGGGCCGCGTGCAGGTAACGGTCCACCTCGTTGGCGCGGCCCTTGGCGATTCGCGCGCCGATCAGCTCCAGGGAGCCGGAAATGCCCGCCAGCAGGTTGTTGAAGTCGTGGGCCAGCCCGCCGGTCAACTGCCCTACCGCCTCCATCTTCTGCGACTGGCGCAGCTTTTCTTCGGCCTGCATCAGGGCCGTGGTGCGCTCGGCGACCCGTTGTTCGAGGGTGTCGTTGAGCGCGCGCAAAGCGTTGGTGGCCCGGTCGCGCTCGGCCTCGATGGCACGGCGCTCCTGCACGTTGATCAAGACGCCTGGGAAATCCGTGGGGGTGCCGTCCTCGGCATGATCGATCCGGCCATTGGCCTCGATCCAGTAGTAGTGACCGTCGGCGCGACGCACACGGTACTGATGCGCGTAGGCACCGCCCCGTGCGATGGCATCGTCGATGGCATCGATCAGGCCCTGGCGATCGTCGGGATGCACGGTAGAGATCACCTGCTCCAGGCTGAGGCCGCTTCGGCCCAGGGCCGGATCGAGGCCGAAAGCGATGGCGAAGGCCTCGTCGACGGTGAAGCAGTCGGTGGGCAAGTGCCAGTGCCAGGTGCCGATGATCGCACCGGCGGCCAGGGCCAGTTGCACACGCTCGACGTTCTCGCGGGCCAGGGCCTCGCTGGCACGCAGGCGCTCCTGGGCATTGCGCCGGGCGGTGACGTCGTTGAAGACGATCCCGATCTGGCGCTCGGCCGGATCGCCCACCCGCGTGGCGCGCACGTCGAACCAGCGGCCGAAGGCTTCGGCGTAGTTTTCGAAGTTGGCCGGCTCCCCCGTCTTGGCCACGTGACCGTAGGTCTCGAACCAGAAGGGCTCCAGATCCGGCGCGAACTCGGTCACCCATTTGCCGCGCAGGTCCACGCCGGACTCACGGGCGAAGGCGGGGTTGACCTCGATGAAACGGTAGTCGATCGGTTTGTCGTCGCTGTCGAACTTGACCTGTACGATGGCGAAGGCCGCGTCGATGGTGTCGACGACGGTGCGAAAACGCTCCTCGCTCTTGCGCAGGGCGGTCTGGGCATGGCGCATGCTGGTCAGGTCGAGCATCGCGCCGATCATGCGGATGGCCCGGCCTTCGCCATCGCGGATGACGTGGCCACGGTCGAGGATCTCGGCATAGGAGCCGTCCTGGCGCCGGAAACGGTATTCATCGCTCCAGGCGCTGCCCTGGTCATCGATCACGCCGTGGATCGAGTCGTGGATGCGTTGCCGGTCCTCGGGATGGATCTGCGAGAGCCACCATTGCCCGGTGGTCTCGATCTGCGCGAGCGGATGCCCGTAGGCCTGCTCGAGCGCATCGTTCCAGAGCACGTGGTTGCCCACCAGGTCCCAGTCCCAGATGGCGTCGTTGGTCGCCTTGGCGGCCAGTCGGTAACGCTCGCGGGTCTGCGCCATGGCACGGCCGGCCAGGTGCTCGCGGGTGCGGTCGCGCAGGATCTTCATGAAGCCCAGGTGCGTACCGGCCTCGTCATGCAGCGGCATCATCTCGCACGAGCCCCACAGGTGACGGTCGCCCTCGCCCAGAAGCCAACGTTCGTCGCTGGTGCGCCCCTCCTGCAAGGCCACCTGCATGTCCTGTTCAACCTGGCCCTGGGTACGGTCCTCGGTCGTGAAGATGCGGGCGATGTGCTGCCCACGCATCTGCGCGGCGCTCCAGCCCATCACCTGCTCGGCGCCCGCGTTCCAGTCGGTGATGATGCCGTCGGGGTCGGTGAGGACGATGGCGAAGTCGATGGCGCTGTCGAACACCGCGCGCTGCCGGGCGGCATCGCGGACGCAGGCCATCGGACCTTTGCGACAGGGGCTGGGCAGGAGCGAAGGGTGCTGCGGGTCGATTCCCGCCTGTTCGAGCAGGGCACGCAGGTGCGCGACCTCGAGCTCGAGCGCTTCACGGGTAAGGTCTTTCAGGGTCTGTCCTCTCTGCACATCAAGGTTGCCGCTGGCGAGCCGGCTCACGCTGCGGGCGCCACGTAGCGCACAGTGAGGCTCGCCGGGGCGGGCGTCAAGCGTGCAGCGGGCATGGGACCACGGCTGCGGCGGGAATGCTCACGTGCTCATGCCTGCGTTGTCCCCGTGGGCCTGTCCGCTTCTTGGGCGATGCTCAGTCTGCCCCTATACTCCCCCCTGCACGAACCACCCAGGGAGCATGTCATGAAATACGACAAAGCACGTATCGACGACGCAGTCCTGGCCCTGCTGGAGACGTTTTCGTTCGACGGGGGCCGCAGTTGGAAAGGCTATGACTGGGGCGTGATGGACCGCCTGCACGAGCGCGGCCTGATCACCCAGCCGGCAGGCAAGCGTAAATCGATCCATCTGACGGAAGAAGGCGAGGCGCTTGGCCGTCAAGTGGCCGAGCGCCTGTTCGGCGTGCCCGAACCCGAATCGGCACCTGGCGACCCGCACCGGTCGTGAAACCCGTACGGGTCGCCTGACTCAGCCTTGCGTTGGCGCAGGCGTCGTCGTGGGTGCAGGCGCCGGCCCGACGGCCTGCGTACCATCGCTGAGCAAGACCATGCTCTGCGGCGCCGACAAGGCGATGCCCTGCTCGCGCAGGCGCCCCAGAATGGTGAACAGCAGGTCGCTGCGGGTGCCGCCCACCACTCGTGGCCCGGCCACGTATCCGCTGACCGCCAGCACCATGCCGGTATTGGTGAGGTCCTTGAACGACACCGAGGGCGCTGGTGTATCGAGGATCGCGTCGTGTTCGGCGTAGGCCTGGAGCAGCAGCTCGCGCACCTGCTGGGCGTCGGTGTCCAGCGGCAGCGTCAGGGTGATGCCGACCACGCCCAGGGCGTTGGCCATGGTCACGTTGCGCACGTTCTGCGAGATGAACTGCGAGTTGGGCACGATCACCGTCGAGCGGTCGGACATCTGGATCTCGGTGGCGCGCACGTTGATCCGCCGGATGTCCCCCTCCACGCCAGCCAGGCTGACCCAGTCGCCGACCTTCACCGGGCGCTCGGTCAGCAGGATCAGGCCCGAGATGAAGTTCTGCACGATGGCCTGCAGGCCGAAACCGATCCCCACCGACAGCGCGCTGACCACCCAGGTCAGGCTGCTGAGGTTGATGTGCAGGACCGACATCACGAGGCTGGCCAGGAACAGGAAGCCCAGGTAGCCGACCAGCGTCACCAGCGAGGCGCGCATGCCGGCGTCCATTTCGGTCTCCGGCAACAGACGCTCGCCCAGCCAGCGCTTGAGTACCCGGATGGCGAACAGGCCGATGAAGAACATCGCCACGGCCAGGAAGATGTCGCCAGGCACCAGGTTCAGGTTGCCGAGGATGCGCCCGCCGCTGCCGTCCCATTCGGCCAGGCTCATGACCAGCTCGCCGGGGCTGGTGCCCGACGGCAGGAAGGCGAAGAGCAGCGCGGTGAACAGCAGCAGAGTCTTGCCCACGCCCATGAGCAGCGTGCTGGCCTGCGCCTGGTGACGCTGCGCCAGGCCCAGGGCCGACGCCAGCGCCAACCCGCCTGGATGACGCGGCGACAGCAGGGTTTCGCACAGGTCGACGAAGACGCAGGTCAGCAGGTAGGCGCAGGTGGCCACGAGGCTGATCCACAACAGCTTGGTCGCGAGGAAATAGGCCAGCGCCAGGTAGCCGGTGAGCAGCGCGGCGACGATCACCGCCACCCAGACCGTCAGCACGAACGGCACCAGGCCGGCCAGCCCGCTCGGACGTTGCAACTGATGCTGGCGGCGGGCACGCCGGTAACCGATCAGCGCCGCGCCGTACAGGACCGCCAAGGCCAGCGCGGTCAGGCCATTGGTGGCCACCGTCAAGGCCAGGCTGGTGCCGATCACGCTGTTGATCCGTTCCTGGGTCAGCAACAGCATCAGCACCAATGCCAGCACCTGGGGGAACCAGGCCAGCGCACGGGCGACCGGGTCCGGGATCGGCGGCAGGCGCCAGGACGGCCGCTGCAGCATCAGCATGGCGCGGCCCAGGCCGGCGATGAAGGCGGTGAGCACCACCAGGGTGAGGATGTGGTCGATCAGCGTCGAGGTGTTGTCACCCAGTGTGGCGCTGTTTTCCAGGCCCCAGCGCACCAGCGAGACCGAGCCGCCGATGGTGGTCAGGGTGGCCACGGCCACGCTCAAGGCCAGGGCACTGCGCCGCAGCCGCCCTTCGGGGATCCAGCGCAGCATGGCGGCCGCGAGCAGGCGCTCGAGCACCCGTCTTACCAGGGTCCAGACCAGGAGCGCGGCCACCAGGCTGACGATGAACAGCGTCCGGTGCTCCGGGCTCCAGGCGCTGGCCAGGGCATCGGCCGCCTCGCTGCGCAACGTGCGCAGGCGCGTGAGGTCTTCGTCGGTCGGGCGGATCAGACTGGACCAGAACGCCGGGCTCAAGGGGCTGGCGGCACGGCTGCTGACCTGCGAGTTGAACTGGCTGCGGCGCAGGTTGACGATCTGCGTCGACAGGTCGGTCGCCGACTGGGCCAGTTGCGTGGCCTGGGTCTGTTCGGCCACCAGCCCTTTGCGCTCGGCGGTGAGGTCGCGGCGCTGGCGCGTCAGGGTGTCGGCTTCGTCGGCCTGCACGGGCCCCAGCACGTTGAGCTGGTCGTCCAGCCGGGCGATGTCGGTGGTGCGCTGCGCAGCCAGCGCGCTGGCCTGGCGCTGCACTTGCAGGCTCGCCTGACGCAACTGGGTCAGCAGGTCATCGTTGGCGTTGCTCGACACCCCTTGGCGAATCAGGTCGAGCCGGTCGTTCAACTGAGCCAGGCTGGCGTCTTCGGCCAGCACCGGCAGTTCGCCGCTGGCAACCCGTGCCGGTGCCTCGGGGGCCGACCAGGCCGGTACCGCGACCCACAACAGCAGGGCCAGCAACCCTGCGCAAAAACGGTCAAGGCGTAGGCGCCTCATCGAAGTGTCCTCTCTGTCCATCGTCATTCGATCGACCGATTCTACGCTGCTTGCCCGGCTCAGGGTGCCTCGGCTTCACGTTCGAGCAGGGCGCGCTTGCGTTCCAGCCCCCAGCGATAACCGCTGAGCGCGCCGTCGCTGCGCACCACGCGGTGACAGGGAATGACCACGGCCAGCCGATTGGCGGCGCAGGCCTTGGCCACCGCGCGTACGGCACGGGGGGCGCCGATGCGCGTGGCGATGTCGCGGTAGCTGGCCCGCTCGCCGACCTGCAGCGTACGCAGTGCCTGCCAGACGCGCTCTTGGAACGCCGTGCCGCGGATGTCCAGGGGCAAGTGCAGGCCGAGCGCCGGTTGTTCGACGAACCCCACCACCTCGGCCACCACCCGCTCGAACCCCGCATCGCCCCCGATCAACTCGGCCTGGGCGAAGCAGTCCTGCACCTGCCGGAGCAGCACGTCGGCATCGTCGTCCAGCCAGATGGCGCAGATGCCGCGCTCGCTCTGCGCCACCAGAATGGCGCCCAGGCTGCACTGGCCAATGGCAAAACGCACGGTCGTGCCCGCCCCCTGGCCCTGGAGTTGCCGTGGACGCATGCCCAGGCGCTGCTGGGCACGCTCGTAGACGCGGCTGCTGGAGCCGTAACCGGCCGCGTGGATGGCCTCGGTGACCGACCCTTGCCCGGCTGCCAGCGCCTGCTGCAGGCGCCGGGCTCGGCAGGCATCGGCGTAGGCTTTGGGCGTCAGCCCGGTCTCGGCCTTGAAGCACCGTTGCAGGTAACCCGCGCTGAGGCCGAACCGTTCGCTCAGCGCCTGCAGGTCGAGCGCCGCCTCGTCGGCCTCGAGCAGCCGGCAGGCATCGGCGATCCATTGCGCCCGTGCCTGCTTCGGCCAGCAGCGCTGGCACGCCCGGTAACCTGCCTGGGCGGCGGCGGCAGGCCCCTCGAAGAACACCACGTTGTCACGCCGGGGTGTCCGGGCCGCGCAACCGGGCAGGCAGAAGATGCCGGTGCTGAGCACGGCATAGACGAACTGGCCGGCGGCGGCGTGATCGCGGGTGACGATCGCGTGCCAGCGTTGGCTATCGGTGACGTAGGCCGGTGGGGATGACATGCGCAGGTACTCCACAAGGGGATGGCGCCAGTCTGACAGGCCCTGGCGGGGCGAACACTCCGGTTCTTGCGCGGTAATCGAGGAACGCTGCGCCCTCGCTCACGGGCTCACGCCCGCCACAGGTACCAGGCCGCCACGGTCCGATGAGGGCTCCAGGCCTGGCCCAGCGTCCGCATCTGCGCCGGGGTCGGGGCCTTGTCCAGGCCCTTGAGCCGGCGATAGCCCTCGCGCACGCCATAGTCGTCGACCGGCAGCACGTCCAGACGCCCCAGCCCGTAGATCAGCAGCATCTCCACCGTCCAGCGGCCGATGCCCGGCAAGGCGGTCAGGCGCGTGATCAGCGCCTCGTCAGTCAAGGCCTTGGCTTCCTGCTGGGTCGGCACCTGCCCCGTCAGCCGCGCCTGGGCAAGAGCCTGCACGGTCGCCAGCTTGCGCGCCGAAAAACCGCAGGCACGGATGCACTGGGGGTCGATGGCGAGCAAGGCTTCGGCGCTGGGGAACTCGACACCGGGAAACAAGACCAGCAGCCGACCGAGAATCGCCTCGGCCGCACGCGCATGGAGCTGCTGATAGGCCACCGACCTGACCAGGGCTTCGAAGGGCTCGCGGTGCAGGGTCGCGCGGTGCTGGCAGGGGCCGATGGCGGCGATGTGCCGGGCCCAGTCGGCATCCTGTGCGGTCAGGTGCAGGCTGGCCTGGCGATGGTCGTCGGGCCTGTTCGCCGTCAGCTCGTTGTCGTGCTCAGGCATCGCTGCCCTCCCCGGCTCCACGCGCCAGGTTCGAGCGCCTGTCGGCCCGTCGATAGGCAGGCCACGCCGCGCACACGAACAGGCCGGCCATCGCGGCCAGGGCCATGGGCAACCCATGAGGGGCCATGCCCATGGCCATGCCGCTGACCAACGGGCCGATCAGGCTGCCCACTCCCCAGAGCAGACCGACGCTGGCATTGGCGGTCACCAGGTCGCGACCCTTGAAGCGCTGCCCGATCAAGACCAGGGCCAAGGTATAGATGCCCCCGGCCACGGCGCCGAGCAGGACCAGCAGTGGCCAGAGCAGTGCCTGGGCCTGCATCAGCCACGGCAGGCCCAGGCCGATCGCCAGCACCACCAGGCCACAAGCCAGGTGCAGGCCCGTGCGTTCCACGCGGTCGGCCAGCCAGCCCAATGGCAACTGGAACAGCATGTCGCCGGCGAAGACCACGGTGACCATCAGGGCTGCCACGCCGACCGCAAAGCCCAGGCCGGTGGCATACACCGGCAGCAGCGACAGCACCACGGCGTCGAAGAAGGAGAAGAACAGCACGCCGATGCACAAGGCCGGCGCCACCCGTAGGAAACCGCCCAGGGTAAAGGTCCTGGTGTCGTCGCCCTCGTGGCGCACCCGATCATTCGGCACGGTGAACACGATGCACACCAGCGCCAGCAGGTAGGCCACCGAGACGATCGCGATCAGCCAGGGGCCGTGGGCACCGAGCAGCGCCAGCAGGGCCGGGCCGAGCACCTGGAAACCGGTGAAGCTGGTGGCGTACAGCGCCATGATCTTGCCGCGGTTGTGCTCCGGGCTCAGTTCGTTGACCCACGATTCGCCCAGGATGATGGCGATGCCCATGCCGAGCCCGAGCGCCAGGCGCAAGGCCGCCAGCCAGGCGAAGGAGGCGAAGCCCCACTCCAGCAGGGCGATGCTCGCCGCGCACAGGCTGAAGCAGCCCAGGTAGATGACCCGACGGCTCAGGTGTCGGCAGCAGGCATCGACCAGAAAGGCCGACAGCATCATGCCTGCTGCCGGGATCGCCGAGACGATGCCGATCTGCAAGGTACTGGCGCCGGCATCAAGCAGGCGCAGCGACACCAGCGGCAGGCTGGCGCCCAGGCTGAAGCCGACGACCGAGACGGCGAACAGCAGGCCCGCCAGCAAACGTGTGTTCATGTCCACTCCTGAAGGTCGGGGCGCCCTGGCGCCTGCTCGACCGTGATCCTGCGACCGGCAGGACCCTAAGCCAGTCCCTTGGCCTCGTCAATCGACCGCTCAGCGCTTATCGGTGGACGGCAGAAATACCGCCAGCACGCCGAACAGCGGCAGGAACGAACACAGGCTGTAGACGTACTCGATACCCCGCAGGTCGGCCAGGTAGCCCAGCAGCGCCGCGCCGATCCCGCCGAAACCGAACATCAGCCCGAAGAAAATCCCGGCGACCATGCCGACATTGCCCGGCACCAGTTCCTGGGCATAGACCACGATCGCCGAGAACGCCGAGGCGAGGATGAAGCCGATGATCAGGCTGAGCACCGTGGTCCAGAACAGGTCCGCGTAGGGCAATGCCAGGGTGAACGGCGCCACGCCGAGGATCGAGAACCAGATCACCGCCTTGCGCCCGATACGGTCGCCGATAGGCCCGCCGAAGAAGGTTCCGGCGGCCACCGCGCCGAGGAACAGGAACAGGTGCAACTGCGAGCTGGCCACCGTCACGCCGAACTTCTCGATCAGGTAGAAGGTGTAGTAGCTGGTCAGGCTGGCCATGTAGAAGTACTTGGAGAACACCAGTAGCCCGAGCACGCCCAAGGCGAGCACGACCCGCTGGCGCGACAGACCATGGCTGGCCTGCTGCCCCTGACGGGCCTTGAACTGATTGAGGTGATCCTTGTACCAGCGGCGCAGCAGCAGGGTCACGCCGAAGAAGAACAGCCCGGCCAGGCCGAACCAGGCCACGTGGGTCTGCCCGAACGGAATCACGATGGCGGCGGCCAGCAAGGGGCCGAACGCCGAACCCGCGTTGCCACCGACCTGGAAGCTGGACTGCGCCAGGCCGAAGCGGCCCCCGGAAGCCAGCCGGGCGATGCGCGAGGTTTCCGGGTGGAAGGTCGAGGAACCGATGCCGACCAGGGCCGAGGCCAGCAGGATCATGGGGAAACTGCCGACGAAGGCCAGCATGACGATGCCCACCAGGGTGCACAGCGTGCCCAGGGGCAGTAGGTTGGGGTTGGGGCGCCGGTCGGTGTAGAAGCCGACCCAGGGCTGCAGCAGCGAAGCGGTGATCTGGAACGTCAGCGTGATCAGGCCGATCTGGGCGAAGCTCAGGTCGTAGCTGGCCTTGAGCATCGGGTAGATCGCCGGCAGCACCGACTGGATGAGGTCGTTGATCAGGTGCGCCAGGGCACAGAAGGTGATGATGCGCATCACCAGCGGCTGGGCGGAATTCGCCGTACCGGTGCTGGCGGTGGAGGTGCTGCTGGTGGCCATTGGCGTGGATTCCCGGCGCAGGTAGGGAAGCGGATTATCGGGAATCGGTCCGGAACATCGCTACTGTTTTCTTGCGTGCGTGGCGCCCGGGCAGCAGCGCTTGCCCTCCTCTTAAGGATGTCTAGCCCCGTGCTACTCGTCGGACAACCCTTGTCCAGGCGGCTAAGCGGTTGAAACCGTGCAAATTTTTTTGAGAGGAGTGTTGACACAGGCCCCGCACGAGGGAATAATGCGCGCCATTGGCTACATAGCTCAGTTGGTTAGAGCATAGCATTCATAATGCTGGGGTCCGGGGTTCAAGTCCCTGTGTAGCCACCAAATCCGAAAAGGGCTTACCGCAAGGTAGGCCCTTTTCTTTTGCCTGGAAAAAAGTGACACGGACTCGACGTCACCCAGCGCACTCCTCATCCTATGCCATGCTCTCACGCTTCTCACGGATAGGCGCCCTGTCGCACTATGCGCGCGGCCGCCCAACCGTGCGGTCCTGACAAGGAATCGAGCATGACGAAATCCGCTTTACCGGGCCTCGCCGCCCTCGCCTTCTGCGGCCTGGCCATGGCCGACGCGCACATCGACCTGGGCGACGCCCAGCGTGTCACGCGCCTGTTCGGCTTTCCCAACAATTGCCATGTGATCTGCTACCGCGACTGGACGCTGGAACAGACCGTCGAGCATTACCTGACCCAGAGCGTACGCCGCGACGGCTATGCCAACGCCCAGGTGCAGGTCCGCCGCGACCACGATCACCTGCACGCCACCTTCAGCGAGGTGCCCGCCCACTATGCCGAACCGCTGCGCAGGCTGCTCGACAGCGGTGAGCTGGCCTACGACGGCGCCACCCGGCTGAACAAGGACGGCAAATGGTCCTATGACTGGTACCTGTTCCTGCCGCTAGGCATGGCCCTGCAAAATCGCCGCAGCATCGAACTGCTGCATTTCCCGCCCGACTATTCGCTGACCCAGGCCCAGGACTACCTGCGCTCCAGCACCACCGACCGCTGGGCCGAGCTGTTGACCTTCAATGGCGTGGAGGCCGACCAGACGCCGGCGTACCAGACCATCGTCGACATCGCCCCGATCGCGGCACCCGCCAGCGCAGGTGCCGCCCTGGCGGACACCTACGGCTACTTCAAGGACTACCAGGTGCGCATGGTCCGCGAGATGACCCTGCAGAGCGCTGCCAGCCCGTTGCCGATGGTCGCCTTCGGTGCTCCCGTGCACACCTGGATCGAGCAGCAGTATGGCCCCAAGGTCGGCGTGCTGGACCTGGTCAGCATCAGTCCGCAACCCGGTGCACACGTGCCGGTGCTGGGGGCCAACCACCCCAGTGCGATCTGGTACGCGGCGAACAAGAACAGCCATGGCGGCGATCAGGACGCAGCCGACGTGGCGGGCCTGAAGATGATGGGGCAGGACCTGACGGCGGCTTGCTGGCAGGCGGGCATGGGGCGCGACCTCCAAGCCGATGCCAGGCAGACGCTGGAGGCCTGCTCGACCCGCTGGCAGGTCACGCAGAGAAAACAGACGTGCGAGCTGTTCTTCCGCACGGTGCGCACCTACACGCCCGAGCAGGCGGCGGCCAAGTGCAACACGGGCGAGATGACGCGACGCCTGCGCGATCTGCGCGAGCCGATCTAGCGTCCAATCGCCCTGTGGACAGCGAGGCCTGACCGAGACACGTCAAGCCTTCGTGCCTGCCTCCACCGGCCGCAACCGGTACTGCGCAGGCACTTGGTCGATCCCTTCGAGGGTGGTGTCCAGGCTCTTCCAGCGGCCATCCTTGATGCCGTAGATGCAGCCATGGATCGACAGCGGCTGACCCCGGTGCCAGGCGTTCTGGACGATGCTGGTGTGCGCCACGTTGGCCACCTGCCGGATCACGTTCAGCTCGCACAGGCGGTCGACGCGGGCTTCCTCGTCCTCGAGCACCGCCAGTTCGCCACGCTTCTCGTAGTACAGGTCGCGGATCGAGCGCAGCCAGCCATCGATCAGGCCGAACTGGCGATCCTGCATCGCCGCGCGCACGCCCCCGCAGCCGTAATGCCCGGTCACCAGGATGTGCCGGACCTTGAGCACGTCCACCGCGTACTGGATCACCGACAGGCAGTTGAGGTCGGTGTGCAGCACCACGTTGGCGACATTGCGGTGCACGAACAGATCGCCCGGCAGCATGCCGACGATCTCGTTGGCCGGCACCCGGGCATCGGAGCAGCCGATCCAGAGAAACTCCGGGGTCTGCTGGCGCGCCAGTTTGGCGAAGAACTCGGGGTCGCGCGCGTTGATCTCGTCGGCCCAGCGGGCGTTGTTGTCGATCAGTTCCTGCAGGTCATGCATGGTCGTGCCTCGTCAGTGCAGCAGCGTCATCGGATCAGGCTTCGAGCAAGGTGCAGGCCATCACCAGCGCATCCTCGCGGCCACCTGGCGCGGGATAGTAGTCGCGGCGGCGACCGATCTCGTTGAAGCCATAGCGTTCGTACAGGCGATAGGCCGACTGGTTGCTGGCCCGGACTTCGAGAAAGCACTCACGCCCGTTCAATGCCCAGGCCCGGGCCATCAGATGCTCGAGCAGGCGCAGGCCGAGCCCGCGCCCCTGGTTCTCCGGCTTGACGGTGATGTTCAGCAGGTGCGCCTCGTCGATGATCACGTTGATCACGCCGTGCCCCACCTGCTGCTGGCCATCGAACATCAACCAGACCTCGTACGACTTGAGCGCATCCTGGAAGATGCCGCGGGTCCAGGGATGGCTGAACGCGGCATACTCGATCTTCAGCACGGCATCCAGATCCGCCTCGGTCATCGGGCGGAAACTGATCGATTCACTCATTCATTGCGTTCCAGCGCGCCATCAGCTGGCGCATGGCTTTCCAGACGTCCGCCTTGCGCTGCGGCTCGTCCATCAACAGTTCAAGACCCGGCAAGGCCCAGGCATCGCCCAGGCCGTCGATCGGTAGTTCACGGTAATACGCCTGCTCGTCGGCCTGCCCGGCGAACCGGATCGCTGGCAGGCCGATCAGCCACAGGCATGCGCAGGGCGACTCTTCGAGGCGTGCCTGGATGAATCCCTGGACGAAATCCTGCGCCGCCTCCGGCCCCTGGTCGAGGTTGCCGCGCATCAGCAGCGGCCAGCGCACCGGCTCGCCGATGATCTGTGGCGCGTCCGACAGGCCGGCGGCGCGCAGCATGTCCTTGAGCAGCAGGTAGGACGGGTCGCGACTCTGGAACGGCTGGCCGGTGGCCAGCTCCACCAGCAGCAGGCAACGCCCTGCACGCAGCAGTTGCAGGGCAAAGCGCGGGGGTGGTGTCTGCACCGGGCGCGGCGCGGGGCTGGGGGCCTCGGCAGGCGCTACCGCCGCCGGCTTGGCGAGCGCGGCAGGCCGCGGGATCTCGATCTTCGGGCGCTCGCCGCTGCGGGCCTGTGGCGCAGCGCTCGGGCGCGGCCCGGGTGCCGCCAGGGGCACCGGCTCGACGCTCGGCCTGTCGGGCACGCTCGGTGGCGCCACCGGCATCAGCAACTCGGGCCGCGAGGGCGCCGCGAACGGCAGTTCGGCGCGCGGCAGCCAGTGCACCACCTGCATGGCGTTCAAATAAGCGCGGCGGCGAGACTCGGTCAGCACGGCACGGGTCATCCAGGGTCAGCGAACGGTCGGCCATTCTACCGCCGTTGCCGCGTGCGCGCCGCACTGGATCGATGGGAAACCCGCCGTAACGACCAGGGGGTGAAATCCTGCCCCTGCGATACAGTACAATTGGCGCTTTTGACCTGGCAGCGAGCCGACCGTCGATGATCGAACCCAAGCGCGTCCTGCGCGCCCTCGCCGAACACTGGGCCCTGCTCGAACCGCTGTGCGCCCGCTTCGACCAGGGCACCCTGAGCCTGGTGGAACTGCGCCAGCACCTGGCCCGCCAGCCCGGCGAGGCGACGCCACAGGACGTCACCCACCTGCTGGACCTGTGGATCCGCCTGGACATCCTGGTGCCCGTGGCGAAAAGCCCCAATCGCTTCGAGCTGAACGCGCAGATCCATGACTTCCTGGCCTACCTGCGCCGCGAGCACCGGCTGGGCCTGTGCCTAGAGATCGAGGCCTACCTGCGTCACCTCGAACGCTTGGCCGGGCACATCCAGGACGCCTTCGAAACCCGCGATCGCGATGACCTGGCCCGGCAACTGCGCCTGCTCGACATGCGCGTGCGCGACGTGCTGAAGAAGCTCGACAACGACGAGCAGGCGCTGGTGGCGGTGGCCGAGCGTGCCAAGACCCGCGACCGGCAGATCCCGCTGCGCCAGCGGTATGCCGAGGTGCTGGCGACCTGGGACGAGTACGTCGAGCCGATGATCCAGCTGGTCAACGCCGACGGCGCCTTCGAGCAGGGCGTGCGCAAGGTCGAGACAGTGCTGCTGCACCTGCTGAGCGAACAGGCGCGCCTGGGTCAGCTGGTCGACGATGACCGATTGCTGCGCACCCATGCGCGGATCCTGGAGATGCAGACCAGCGCGCAGCTGACCCTGCGTCATGCCCGCGAGCTGCTGCTGCCCCTGCGCGAGGAAGCCCGCCGGCACAACACCGTGACCCGGGGCGCGGCGCTGGCCTTGGCGGTGATCCGGCGCAAGGGGCTCGACGCCCTGCCCCACGCCGCCCTGCCGTTGTTCACCCGGCCGCAGAGCACCTTTCTCGGCAGCGCCAGCCAAGTCGAGGCCTACGTCTATGCCCTGGCGCGTTTCGAGCCCAAGCCGGCGCGCTTTCCCAAGGCGCACAAGACCGACAAGGACGCCCCGGCCAAGGCACCGCGCACGGTCAAGGAAATGCTCGACCGTTGCGAGCAGGCCCTGCCGCTGCCCGACCTGATGAGCTGGCTGCTCGAGCAGGAGCCGGAAGGCGAGACCGACGAGCTGCTGTACTGGTTCTCGCGCCTGTCGCGCGAAAAGCGCTTTCAGCGCGAGCGGCTCGAGCGCCGCGACTACTTTACCCATGAACACAAGGTCAGTCTGCGCTCGTTCGCCCTGACCTCCCGTCGCGCGCCTTTGCCCGACGCCACGCCAGGCCCTGTCCATGCATCTTGATCTTTCCGAACTGTCCCAGCTCGCGCCTCTGTTCCGCGAGCTGTACAAAGGCTTCCACATCAGCCGCCGCGACCCGGAGCTGTACGCCCAGCTGTCGACGTTCCAGGACGCCTACCGGACCCTGTTCAAGGCCCTGGGCTTCGAGCTGGTCTGCGACACCCGCGGTTTCTACTACTTCGTCCCGGAACAGGCCGCCGCCCACGTCAACAAGACGGCCCAGCGCCTGTCGCTGATGACTTTCATTCTGGTGGAGCACCTGGCCGACCAGGGGCGCGACCCCATCGCCGTGCTCGACGGCGGCAGCCTGGGCCGTGACGAACTGCCCGCCCTGCTGGACAAGTACCGCGACCTGTTCGTCCAGGCCGAGGTGCAGAGCGTCGAGGACCTGGAGGAAAAGATCCTGCGGCGCATGACCCAGCTGGGGTTCGCCCATGAGGAAGGTGGCCTCTACCGCTTCCTGCCGCCGATGCACCGTTTCCTCGACGTCTGCCTGTCGGTGCAGCAGGACCGCGACCTGGCGGCCACGCTGCACAGCGACCTGCCGCTGCCGACGCCGGTCCTGGCCGAGGACGACGGGCCGACCGGCTTCGACGCCCTCGATGACAATGAAGACGACGCCTTGGCCCGCGCCATTGCCGAAGAACAGCAGGAGGTCTACCCATGAGCCAGGAACGCTACGGGATCCGCCGCTTCGCCCTGCTCAACACGGCCGGCTACAGCCTGGGGGTGTTCCCGCTGGAGGAACCGCTGTCGGTGTACGGCGCCAACAACCTGGGCAAGTCGGCCTCGATCAATGCGCTGCAGTTCCCGATCCTGGCGCGCATGTCCGACATGAGCTTCGGCAAGTACAGCCTGGAGCAGTCGCGCCGCTTCTACTTCGCCAGCGACACCAGCTACATCCTCTGCGAGCTCAACCTGCCCCATGGCCCCCATGTGATCGGCGTGGTCGGGCGTGGGCCGGGCGGCGGGTTCGGCCATCAGTTCTTCGCCTACGCCGGCGAGCTGGACCTGGCCCACTACCAGCGCGACGACACCTGCCTGCGGCAGAAGGAGCTGTTCGCCAACCTCGACCGCCACGGCCTGAAAGCCTACGAGCTCAAGCCCGACGAGCTGCGCCGCCTGCTGGTGGGCGGGCATACCTCGGTGCCGCTCGACCTGACGCTGATCCCGCTGCGCTCGACCAGCGAGCACAGCCTCAAGACCTTCCGCGCGCTGTTCATCAACCTGCTGCACATGCGCGAGATCACCGCCGCCAAGCTCAAGCAGCTGTTCCTGGACGCGTTCGAGCACAGCCTGCGTTCGGGCAGCATCGACTACATCGCCGCCTGCGAAGAAGCGTTCCGCGACGTGCGGCGCATGGAGCAGGACTACAACGCCCTGGTCGTCGCCGGGCCGCTCGTCGAGTCGCTGGCCAATGGCGTCGCCCAGCGCGACGTGCTGCGCGGCAAGCTGCACCGGCTCTCGCCGCTGCTCGACCACCTGCTCGGCACCTGGCAGGACTATGCCGTCGCCCGCAAGGAAGAACTGGTCATCCAGGCCGAGCACTATCAGCACGAGCAGGACAACCTGCAGAACACCCAACGCAACAGCACCCAGGAACTGATGCGCCTGGAGCGGGAACTGACCGGCATACAGCGCTGGCTGGGCGAGCTGTCCGTGCTCAAGCACCGCTTCGCGCTGGTGGACGACGTCAGGGTACTGGAGCAGCAGTTGCTGGCCGCCAAGGATGCCCACGACGAACTGGCCGGCGCCCTGGCGCAATCGCGCCAGTTCAGTGCCGAGGACCTGGATCAACGGGTGCAGGATGTGCAGGCGCGGCTCAAGTCGGTCCGCCAGCAGCTCGACCATGCCGACAACAACAGTTATGCCCGTCTGCGCGAGGAATTCTCCCAGCAGGACCTGGAGCGGTTGATGCGCCTGTTCAACGGCGCCTTGTTCAGTCTGCCGCTGGGCCAGGCAGGCCTTGCGCTGGATGACGGCGAGCAATGGGTCAAGACTCTCGAGCGCGTGCTGGAAGGATTCAACGGCGAGCGCTTCGAGGCACCTGGCCTGTCGATCGACCTGTCGCACATCGATCCACCGGCGTTACGGGCGCTGGTCGATCGCGCGGCCCTGCGCGAGCAGAAGGATCGTCTGGAAAAAGAACTGCACCAGCTGCAGACCCAGCAGTCGGTGAGCGCCGACCGCACCGCCAGCAAGACCCAGAGCGAAGCCCTGTACCAGGCGGTGCTGGATGCGCAGAAGGCCCTGGAAGACTATCGCCGCGCCCAGACCCTGGGCGCCGAGGAAGCCCAGAAGCTGGAACAGCTGGCCCAGCTCGAGGCGGCCCAGGACGAGCTCAAGCGCTCCAGCGACGCCTTCACCGAGCGCGTCCAGCAGCTGTCGGCCAAGTTGCAACTGGTCGGCCGACAGCTGGCGGACCTCGAGGCGCGCCAGCGCACTCTCGACGACGCCCTGCGCCGCCGTCACCTGCTGCCGGCCGGCCTGCCCCTAGGCACGCCGTTCATGGAGCCGGTCGACGACAGCCTGGACAACCTGCTGCCGTTGCTCAACGACTACCAGGACAGCTGGCAGGGGCTGCAGCGGGTCGACAACCAGATCGAGGCGTTGTACGCGCAGGTGCGCCTCAAAGGCGTGGCCAAGTTCGACAGCGAGGACGACATGGAGCGTCGCCTGACCCTGCTGATCAACGCCTACGCCCACCGCGGCGACGAGGCGCTGACCCTGGCCAAGGCCCGCCGTGCGGCGGTCACCGACATCGCCCGGACCCTGCGCAACATCCGCAGCGACTATGACAGCCTCGAGCACCAACTGGCGCTGTTCAACCGCGAGATCAACAAGCGACAGGTGTCCAACCTGCAGAGCTTCCGCGTGGTGCTGGCGCCGAACAAGGAGGCGCTCAAGCACATCGACCAGATCATCCACAGCGCCGGCCAGTACGAGGAAGGCGAGACGTTGTCGGTGTTCGACCTGAGCCAGACGGCCGAGCAGGACCACAAGAACGAGGAAGCCAAGGAGTACCTGGCCCGCCTGGTCGCCGCTAACCACAACCAGCTGGGGCTCAGGGACCTGTTCGAGCTGGCCTTCGAGATCACCAAGGTCAACGGCCAGCCGGTGATCCATGCCGACATCGATGGCGCAGCGTCCAACGGCACCACCATGACCATCAAGGCGCTGACCAACATGTACCTGTTGCTGCACCTGATGGACCGCGACCTGGCCGGACGCGTGCGCCTGCCCTACTACCTGGACGAAGCGGCGGACATCGACGAGCGCAACCAGACGGCCCTGCTCGAGACCAGCCAGCAGCTGGGCTTCGTGCCGATCCTGGCCAGCGTGAAGCCGCAGGTGTCGGCACGGGTGGCGATCGACTTGGAAGGCGGTAGCGGGCCGAACGGGATCTACCTCGACGAGGCGGACTGGAAGTACATCAGCCGCCTGGACGTGCAGGCGGGTGAGGCAGAGGACGTGCGGGCGGGTGAGGCAGAGGACGTGCGGGACGTCGAAGAAGAGGCGATGCCGGGCTGATGGGAAGCAGGCGCCTGAGAAGGCGCCATTCTTCAGAGCGATCGCACCACGGCGTTGCAGACCATCGCTCAGTCACCTGTGGGAGCGGGCTTGCCCGCGATAGCGGCGGTAGCGTCGCCGCTTCGTCAACAGGTCGAGCGCTGTCCTGTCGACTTGAGGAGGATGTAAGGGCCCTATCGCTGGCAAGCCAGCTCCCACAGGTGCCAGTGCAGCCTGCCAGCCTTTCAGCGCTGGCGACGATGCAAAGTAGCGCCTGACCGGACGCGTACGGCCCTGCCGGGGTCGTGGAATCAGCCGCCACCGTCTGCCCCGACAGGCTTCTGCTCCCATATGGAGATCGCAATCAGCTGTACTACTGTGGCGTCACTACGGGTACTGCGGCGTGACTACGGGTGTGGGAGCGGGCTTGCCCGCGATGGCGGCGGTAGCGTCACCGCTTCGTCAACAGGTCGAGCGCCGTCCTGTCGACTTGAGGAGGATGCAGGGGCCCTATCGCTGGCAAGCCAGCTCCCACAGGTGCCAATGCAGACTGTCAGCCTTTCCGGCGCTGGCGAGGATGCAGCGCTGACGCATAGGCAAAGCGGCGCCGCCGTGCGGCATCGGCCCCGCTGGGGCCGTGGAATCCGCTACCTTGGCCTAGCCCGGTACGCTCACTGCTGCGGCCATGGCGCGATCGGGATTGCCGTCACGGCGTTCTGCGGGCTGCCTTCGACGACGCGGTCGCTGTAGACCAGGTACACCAGCGTATTGCGTTTCTTGTCGAGGAAGCGCACCACCTGCATGGTCTTGAACACCAGCGAGGTGCGTTGCTTGAAGACTTCGTCGCCGTCCTTCAACTCACCCTTGAAACGGATCGGCCCGACCTGACGGCAGGCGATGGATGCCTCGGCACGGTCCTCGGCCAGGCCCAGCCCGCCTTTGACGCCCCCGGTCTTGGCCCGTGACAGGTAGCAGGTCACCCCCTCCACCTTGGGGTCATCGAACGCTTCGACCACGATCCGGTCGTTCGGACCGACCATCTTGAACACCGTCGACACCCGGCCGATTTCCTCGGCACCGGCCATCGACGACACGCTGGCCAGCAGCGCCAGGGCAAGCAGTGGTTTCAACATGATGGCCTCCTCAGACCAGTACCAGGTTATCGCGGTGCACCAGCTCTGGTTCGGCCGCATAGCCGAGCACCGTCTGGATGGCATCCGACGCCTGCCCGATGATCTTCTGCGCCTCGACGGCACTGTAGTTGGCCAGGCCACGAGCCACCTCCTGGCCATCGGGATCGACGCACACCACCATCTCGCCCCGGCGGAAGCTGCCCTGCACGCCCTTGACGCCCACTGGCAGCAGGCTCTTGTTGGCTTGACGCAGGGCCTGCACGGCGCCGGCGTCGAGCATCAGGGTACCGCGCGTCTGCAAGTGCCCGGCGAGCCACTGCTTGCGCGCGGCGAGCATGCCGCGCTCGGGTGACAGCAACGTGCCCAGGCGTTCGCCGGCCTTGAGGCGATCGAGCACGCGCTCGATCCGTCCGCCGACGATGAGGGTGTGGGCACCCGAACGGGCGGCCAGGCGCGCCGCGCGCAGCTTGGTCTGCATGCCGCCGCGGCCCAGGGCGCCGCCCGTGCTGCCTGCCACCGCGTCCAGGCTCGGGTCGTCGGCGCGGGCTTCGTGGATCAGCTGGGCATCGGGGTTGTGCCGCGGATCGGCGGTGAACATGCCGTCGCGGTCGGTGAGGATCACCAGCAGGTCGGCCTCGACCAGGTTGGCCACCAGCGCCGCCAGGGTGTCGTTGTCGCCGAAGCGGATCTCGTCGGTGACCACGGTGTCGTTCTCGTTGATCACCGGCACCACGCCCAGCTCCACCAACGTGCGCAAGGTGCTGCGCGCATTGAGGTAGCGCTTGCGGTCGGACAGGTCGTCATGGGTCAGCAGGATCTGCGCGGTGTGCTTGCCGTGCTCGCCGAAGCTCGACTCCCAGGCCTGCACCAGACGCATCTGGCCCAGCGCGGCGGCGGCCTGCAGCTCATTCATCGCGCTCGGTCGCTGGGCCCAGCCCAGCTGGCTCATGCCGGCAGCCACGGCCCCGGAGGACACCAGCACCAGTTCGACGCCCGCTTCACGCAGCGCGACCATCTGTTCGACCCAGACGGCCATGGCGCCGCGGTCCAGCCCCTTGCCATCGGCGGTCAGCAGGGCACTGCCGATCTTCACGACCCAGCGCCGCGCGCCCGTCACCTTGTCTCGCATCTTCTTCCAACCTATGTCGATCTGTAGATACCAAAACGCCGCGCCTGGGCATGGTGTCGGAGGAGGATTCGAACGGCCCACCCTCGCGGAAATCTCCCGCAGGGCCAGCCCACCTCGACCGAGCACCACGCACCAAGGCGCGGCGTTCAGTGTACTGCAACCGGTCAGTCGCGCACGTAAATGATTTCCGGACCGTCCTCGTCGTCTTCGAAGTCATCCCAATCGTCATCGTCGCCGATGTCGTGCACGCTCTTCACGCCCGTACGGCGCAGGGTGCGGGCATCGTCCAGGGCCTGCAGCTGGGCGCGGGCCTCGTCTTCGATGCGCTGATCCAGCTCGGCCATCTCCTCGGCATAGGCCGGGTCGTTGGCCAGGCGATCGGCACGGTCTTCGAGGTAGCGCATCAGGTCGTGGCTGAGCTGCTCGGTGCCCTGCTTGGCGATGGCCGAGATCACGTAGACCGGACCTTCCCACTGCAGACGCTCGACCACGTCCTTGACGCGCTCGTCGCGCTCGTCGTCCATGAGCATGTCGGTCTTGTTCAGCACCAGCCAGCGTTCGCGCTCGGCCAGCGACGGGCTGAAGCGGGTCAGTTCGTTGACGATGACTTCGGCGGCATCGGCCGGGCTGCTCTCGTCCAGCGGCGCTAGGTCGACCAGGTGCAGCAGCACGCGGGTACGGGCCAGGTGCTTGAGGAAGCGGATCCCCAGGCCGGCACCGTCCGAGGCGCCTTCGATCAGGCCCGGAATGTCGGCGATGACGAAGCTCTTCCAACGGTCGACGCTGACCACGCCCAGGTTCGGCACCAAGGTGGTGAACGGGTAGTCGGCGACCTTCGGCTTGGCGGCCGAGACGGACCGGATGAAGGTGCTCTTGCCGGCATTGGGCAGGCCCAGCAGGCCGACGTCGGCCAGTACCTTGAGCTCCATCTTCAGGTCGCGCTGATCGCCCGGCTTGCCCGGCGTGGTCTGGCGCGGCGCACGGTTGGTGCTGGACTTGAAGCGGGTGTTGCCCAGGCCGTGCCAGCCGCCCTGGGCGACCATCAGCTTCTGCCCCGGCGCGACCAGGTCACCGATCACTTCCTGGGTGGTGGCGTCGATCACCGTGGTGCCGACCGGCACGCGCAGGAACAGGTCCTCGCCCTTCTTGCCGGTGCAGTCGGTGCTGCCGCCATTGGAGCCGCGCTGGGCCTCGTGGTGACGGGTGTAACGGTAGTCGACCAGGGTGTTGAGGTTTTCGTCGGCGACCATGTAGACCGACCCACCATCACCGCCGTCGCCCCCGTTGGGGCCGCCGTTCTCGATGAACTTCTCCCGACGGAAGCTCATGCACCCATTACCGCCGTCGCCGGCTTTGACCCGAATCGATACTTCGTCAACAAACTTCATAAAAACCGCCTCTCGTCGGTGGACGAGGTGAAATGACTCAAGAACATGAGGCTCTTGCAAAAATGAGCGCGGCGACCCCCGTCAACGACCGTGGTGGCCTGTGTGGTCACACTCAGCGCCGGCAGCCCATACAAACAGCTTTGCAAGAGGCTCCGCAGAAACGAAAAAGCCCCGTCGCGTGACGGGGCTTTTCCAGCGACAACGCGATCAGGCCGCGACGACGCTCACGTAACGACGATTGAACTCGCCTTTCTTCTCGAACTTGATCACGCCTTCGATCTTGGCGAACAGGGTGTGATCCTTGCCCATGCCAACGCCGTAGCCGGCGTGGAACTGGGTGCCGCGCTGACGCACGATGATGTTGCCGGCCTTGATGACCTGGCCGCCGTACATCTTCACGCCAAGGCGTTTCGATTCTGAGTCGCGACCGTTACGGGTACTACCACCAGCTTTTTTGTGTGCCATGGTTCAATTCTCCAAAAAATTCAGGGTTCGAGGCGATTAAGCCTGAATACCGGTGATTTTGATCTCGGTGAACCACTGGCGGTGGCCCATGCGCTTCATGTGGTGCTTACGACGACGGAACTTGATGATGCGAACCTTGTCGTGACGGCCTTGCGAAATGACTTCGGCAACGACCTTGGCACCGGCGACAACGGGTGCACCGATGGTGACGTCGTCACCGTTGGCAACCAGCAGAACGCGATCGAAGGTCACGGATTCGCCGGTGGCGATCTCGAGCTTCTCGATCTTCAGGTATTCACCTTCGGCGACTTTGTATTGCTTGCCACCGGTAACAATTACTGCGTAAGACATGGTATTTCTCCGATAATCCTGCTCACCCAGCGCTTTATAGGATAAGTATTGGCTGGCATGGCTGCACAGGGCTGGAACGACCCGGTGCAATTGCGTAAGGCAGGTGCTGCCCAGGAAAGTTAGGGTGCGCGATTGTACGCAACCGGCGAGCGGCACGCAAGCCTCGCCCCGCCCGCCTGCCCCGCGTGCCTTGACACACCGGGACCCGCGACCTAGCATGCCGCGCAACCTCAATGGAGCAACCGATGCAACCCCAGACCTTCTATCGCGCGGTGGCCGAAGATTTCAGCGCCGTCGATGAGATCATCAAGCAGCAGCTGACGTCGCGTGTGCCGCTGGTATCGAAGATCGGCGACTACATCACGTCGGCCGGGGGCAAGCGTCTGCGGCCCTTGCTGGTGCTGCTCTGCGGCAAGGCCCTGGGCCGCGAAGGCGACGACCTGCGCCTGCTGGCGGCGACCATCGAGTTCCTGCACACCGCAACCCTGCTGCACGACGACGTGGTCGACATGTCCGGCATGCGCCGTGGCCGCTCCACCGCCAACGCCCTGTGGGGCAACGCACCCAGCGTGCTGGTCGGCGACTTCCTCTATTCGCGCTCGTTCGAGATGATGGTCCAGCTGGGCTCCATGCCGGTCATGCAGATCCTGTCCCGGGCGACCCGGGTGATCGCCGAGGGTGAAGTGCTGCAGTTGTCGCGGGTACGCGATGCCAGCACCACCGAAGAGGTCTACATGGAGGTCATCCGCGGCAAGACCGCGATGCTGTTCGAGGCCTCCACCCACAGTGCCGCCGCGCTGGCCGGCGCCAGCGCCGAGCAGTGCGAAGCCTTGCGCACCTTCGGCGACCACCTGGGCGTGGCCTTCCAGCTGGTCGATGACCTGCTGGACTACAAGGGCGACTCCGACACCCTGGGCAAGAACGTCGGCGACGACCTGGCCGAGGGCAAGCCGACCTTGCCGCTCATCTACACCATGCGCGAAGGCACGGCCGAACAGGCAGCCCTGGTCCGCCAGGCCATCCAGAAGGGTGGCATCGAGAACCTCGAAAGCATCCGCGCCGCGGTCGAGGCCTCGGGCGCCCTGGACTACACCGCGCGCATGGCACGCGACTACGTCGCCCGCGCCATCGCCTGCCTCGAAGTGCTGCCGGCCAGCGAATGCCGTGATGCCCTGGTGGAACTGAGCGAGTTCGCCGTCGCCCGCACGCACTGAGCGCCGGGCCTCCCGGCCTGCCTGAAATGACGTCATGCGCCCGCGCGATCGCGACGGGCGTATCCCTCCGGGGGCAAAACCTCATATAATTTGCGCCTTTTCGCCCACCCTTGAGGAACCCTTGTGAGCACCTTGCCACCCTGCCCCCGCTGCAATTCCGAATACACCTACGAGGATGGCACGCAGCTGATCTGCCCCGAATGCGCCCACGAATGGTCCACTGTCGCGTCCGATGAGGCCTCCGACGAGGTGGTGAAGAAAGACTCGGTCGGCAATGTCCTGCAGGATGGCGACACCGTCACGGTGATCAAGGACCTCAAGGTCAAGGGCTCGTCCCTGGTGGTCAAGGTCGGCACCAAGGTCAAGAACATCCGCCTGTGCGACGGCGACCACGACATCGACTGCAAGATCGACGGCATCGGTGCGATGAAGCTGAAATCGGAGTTCGTGCGCAAGGTCTGAGGCCTGCCTACCAGGGCCGCCACACGGTGGCCCTTGGCCTGCCTGCAACGGGCACCGGGCATGGCGAGATGAAAACCGCCAATAGGTACTTGCTATTCTGATAATAAGAATTATTCTCATCGAAATGTTTTTCGAGGAGACGCTCATGACGTACCTGATCGACGCCTGGCTGGACCGCCCTCACCCTTACCTGCGCATTCTGCACCGAGAGACCGGTCGCGTGTGCGCCGTGCTCGAAGAGGAAGCACTCGACGAACTGCGTGACCAGGGCGACCTGGACCTGGGCTGTCTGAATTCCAGCGAACCGAGTGTGCTCAAGGAAATGGTCAGGAACCTGTTCCTGTTCTGCTATGCCCGGGCATTGCGACCGGGTGGGCATGAATGGCACTGACGGCGGTGGCGAGCCGTCAGTTGCAAGCTACAAGCTACAAGCTACAAGCTACAAGCCAAAGCGAGTCCGCGCGGACTGTGCGTGCTCGCTCGATAACGCACTGCACGCTGCTTTTGCTTGAAGCTTGCCGCTTATCGCTTACAGAACGTCGAGCAGCTCGACGTCGAAGACCAGCACGCTGTGCGGCGGGATGCTGCCCGCGCCCTGGGCGCCGTAGGCCAGCTCGCTCGGCACGTGCAGGCGCCATTTGCTGCCGGCGTTCATCAGTTGCAGCGCTTCGGTCCAGCCCGCGATCACGCCCGTGACCGGGAATTCGATCGGCTGACCGCGCTCGTAAGAGCTGTCGAACACGGTGCCGTCGATCAGGGTGCCGTGGTAGTGGGTGCGCACGGTGGCTTCGCGGCCTGGCTTGGCGCCGTCGCCGGTGGCCAGCACTTCGTACTGCAGGCCCGATGGCAGGGTGATCACGCCTTCACGGGTGGCGTTGTCGGTCAGGTACTGCTTGCCCACGGCAGCTGCGGCTTCGGCCTTGGCAGCGGCTTCGGCCTGCATGACTTCGCGGATGACCTTGAAGCTGGCCGACAGATCGGCTTCGCTGACGCGGCTGTCCTGGCCATTGAACGCATCGGTCAGGCCCAGGAGGATCGCCTCGAGGCTCACGCCTGGTGGCGGGTTGTCGCGCAGCTGGCCACCCAGCTGACGGCCGATGCCGTAGCTGACGCGGGATTCGTCGGTGGACAGGTTGATTTCGGACATGAACGTGCTCCGCTGCGGGGCGTCAGCACGCTGCGCCCCTGATGAAATGGGTCCGCAGCCTAGCACACTGCGCCAGGCGCATCAGCTACCAGGCCGAGCGCTGGGAGATCGGCACCTTGAGCACGTTGCGCGGATGTTCGCCCAGGCCGCACATCTCGTCGTAGGCCGACGGGTGGATCAGGTGCATGGGGACATCGGGAAGCGTCTGCACCTGTTGGCGGATGTGCTCGACCGAGCGCGCGCGCAGGCGTGTGCCGTCCGTGTCCTTGATCGGACAGACACGCTCGCCGATCAGGGCCTCGAGCAGGTAGTCGCCACCCTCGATGGAGATCACGTTCAGTTCCTGGACACGGCCGGCCTGGATCTCGAGGTCGAGTTGCTGAAGGTTCATGGGACGCCCTCGCTGGATTAAGAGGACCATTGTTGCCAGGATTCGGGGGAAAGGACAACGGGCGTGCGTGTGGCGGTGGGAGTCCGCCCGGGATCGCTCCCCCATGACCACAACACAGTGAGGCCAGCTGTCGCAGACCTTGTGGGGCTTGCCCGTGATGCATCGCGGCGCCTGGCAGGACCCTATCGCTGGAAAGCCAGCTCCCACCTAGACCTCTGCGACCTGTCGATGTCGACATGGCTGCGCAAGCAGCTTGTGGGAGCGGGCTTGCCCGCGATGCAGGCGGCGCCTGGCAGGGCCCTATCGCTGGCAAGCCAGCTCCCACCCAGACATGTGCAGCCTGCCGGTATGGCCACGGCTGCGCAGCGGTTTCTCAGTGTTTGGTCAGCTTGTCCAGGTAGCCCATCACGAAAGCCGAGATCACGAACGTCATGTGGATGATCACGTACCACATCAGGTAGTCGGTGGTGATGTTCTGGGCGTCCATGAACACCCGCAGCAGGTGGATCGAGGAGATGGCCACGATCGAGGCCGCGACCTTCATCTTCAGCGAGGACGAGTCCATCTTGCCCAGCCAGTTGAGCTTTTCCTTGCTCTCGTCGATGTCCAGTTGCGAGACGAAGTTCTCGTAACCGGAGATCATGACCATCACCAGCAGGCCGCCGACCAGCGACATGTCGATCAGCGACAGGATCACCAGGATCAGGTCGGCCTCGCTCAGGGCGAACACATTGGGCAGGACGTGGATCACTTCCTGGAAGAACTTCAGCGCCAGGGCCAGCAGGCCCAGGGAAAGACCGAAATAGATCGGTGCGAGCAGCCAGCGCGAGGCATACATCGCGTTTTCGAGGATACGTTCCATTGCAGCGTCATACTCGTCGGAGGGCGAAAAACGAGCGCGAGTATAGCCACCCCGTCCGCCTCAGAGAAAGCCTGCGCTGCTGTGCCGCAGCCGTCGAGGCTCACGCATCGGGATGAAACTGGTAATCGCCCAGGTGCCGGCAGCGCTCGCCGTTGATGCGGCGCAACTGGGCTTGCAGGTGCGTGCACCAGATCTGCGGCCCCTCGGCGACCTCATAGCCATGCACGGTCAGGCTCTCGAGAATGGCGTCGAGGACCGATTCGGCCACCTGGGGACCGTGGAACGGCCCTTGGGCCTTGATCGCCGAAGGTTGCTCCCCGGCCATGCCTGCGGCGAACAGCAACGTCCACAGGCCGGTGTCACCCGCCAAGGGACGGATGCTGCATTCGATGCGGGTCACCAGGCCGAGGCACTGGCGGGTCAGGCTGAGGTTGCGCATGGTCGCGTCTCCCTCGTTCAGGCCCCGTGTCCAGGGCAGGGGCAGGCGGCCTCCTTCCTGAAGGCCGAGGACATCCTGACCTGAGCATAGAAGACACCCGGCAAGGCCGCGACCCCGGCGCCAGACGGTCGGGCCGTCGGCGCCAGCGCGCGCGGCGCGGGATTACCGGGGCTGGGCCTGCGCCAGGGCTTCCTCGAGCCGGTCCTTCTCGGCTTCCTTGATGTCTTCCTCGCTGACCATCTCGGCGATGACACGCAGGCGCTCGACCACGCGGGCGTTGATGCTGCCCTCGGGGAACTCGCCCTGCTCGTCCGGTGCCCCGGCCGGCTCGCCCACCAGCAGGCTGAGGGCCTCGTCGGCCTGGCTGACCGCGTAGACATGGAAGCGCCCCTCTTCCACTGCCTGCAGCACGCGCTCGTCGAGCATCAGCGTGGCGACGTTGGCACGCGGGATGATGACGCCCTGCTCACCGGTCAGGCCGCGGGCCTCGCACAGACGGAAGAAGCCTTCGATCTTCTCGTTGACGCCGCCGACCGCCTGCACTTCGCCGAACTGGTTGATCGAGCCGGTGATGGCGAAGCACTGCTTGAGCGGCGTCTTGGACAAGGCCGAGATCAGCGTGCAGACCTCACCCAGCGAGGCGCTGTCGCCGTCCACATAGCCATAGGACTGCTCCAGCGCGATGCTGGCGGAGATCGCCAGCGGGAATTCCTGGGCATAGCGGCTGCCCATGTAGCCGGTGAGGATCATCACGCCCTTGGAGTGGATCGGTTGCCCCAGGTTGACCTCGCGCTCGATGTCGACGATACCGCTGCCGCCGGGGTAGACGGTGGCCGAGATCCGCGCTGGGACACCGAAGGCCGAGTCACCGACTTCGAGCACGGTCAGGCCGTTGCACTTGCCGATGGCCGCACCATCGGTATCGATCAGGATGATGCCGGCGAGCATGTCGTCGAGAATGCGTGCCGACACCCGCCCCGTGCGCGTGGCCTTGGCGCGCAGGGCACGGTCGATGTGTCCGGCGTCGGTGGTGGCGTCGTTGGCCAGCTGGCGAATGAAGTCCGCTTCGCTGACCAGCTGGAACAGGTCGCCGATGCGCGCCGACAGCCGCTTCTGGTTCTCCGCCAGGCGCGCGCTGTAGGTCGCCAGGCGCGCGACCGCATCGGCGGTCAGCGGCGCCATGCCTTCCTCGTTGGTGCGCGTGCGCAGCAGCTGGGCGAACTGCTCGAGGTTCTCATCGAGCATGGGCATGTCTTCGTCGAAGTCGACCAGTACCCGGAACATCTCCTGGAACTCCGGATCGTGGTCCTGCAAGGCGTAGTACAGCTGCCGCGAGCCGATGATCACCACCTTCACGCTCAGCGGGATCACCTGCGGCGCCAGCGTCACCGTGGCGACCCGGCCCAGCTCGCCCAGGGGCGATTCCATCTTCAGCTTGCGCGATTGCAGGGCACGCTTGAGCGCGTCCCAGACGAAGGGCTCGCCGAGCATCTTCTCGGCTTCCAGCACCAGAAAGCCACCGTTGGCCCGGTGCAGGGCACCCGGCCGCAGTTGCCGGTAGGAGGTCGACAGCGCGCCCTGATCGGTGCTGTATTCGATACGCCCGAACAGGTTGTCGTAGGTCGGATGAGGCTCGAACACCACCGGCGCGCCGCCCTTGGCCGGATGGCCAACCACCAGGCTCGGGGCGTACTGCTCTTCGAGCAGCTTGCGCGCCTCGGCGTCGGTCTTGCTGTCGTCGACCAGTTGCTCGACAACGGTGCGCAGCAGGTTCAGTTGCATGGCCTGCAGGTAGGCGCACACGGCGGCGTTTTCCGCGTACTTCTCGGACAGCGGCGCCAGCAACGGCTGCAGGGCCAGGGTGATGGTCTCTTCGTTGAGTTCGCGCAGCCGGTTGTTCGATTCGCGTTTCCACTGCGGCAGGCTGGCCAGTTCTTCGTTCAGCCGCTCTTCGAGGGCTGCGATGTCCTGGTGAAACTGTTCGCGCACCGCCTCGGGCAACTGGGCGAACTCGGCCTCGTCCAGCGCCTTGCCCTCGCTCATCGGCGTGAAGGCGACATTGCTAGCGTCGCGGTACAAAGCCACGTCCTTTTCCAGCGACGCACGCTCGATGATGTCCAGGGCACGGTCGTAGCGCTGGTTGAAGGCGCGGTCGATGGCGCCCTTCTTCTGCTGGTACGACGGGTGTTCAAAGACGGCCGGGAAGGTCGCCACCAGGTTGCCGATCAGCGCGTTGATGTCGGCGATGAACGCATGGGCGCTGCCTGCCGGCAACTCCAGCGCACGCGGCTCGCGCAGGTCGTCGAAGTTGTTGACGTAGACCCGGTCGGCGGGCGTCTGCTGGCGCTTGCCTTCGGCGTTCAAGTAGCGTTTGACGAACGAGAAGCGACCGGTGCCCGGCTCGCCCATCACGTAGACGTTGTACCCAGGACGCGGCATGGCCACGCCGAACTGCAAGGCTTCAACCGCGCGCTCCTGGCCCAGCACACCCCGAAACGGCTCCAGGTCATCGGTACTCGAAAAGGCAAACTGGTCGGCGGAAAAACGCCGGGTCAGGGCATGAGGTTCAAGACGCAGACTCGCAGCGACGGAATCGGGCATTGGGCTTCCTTGGTTCTCGGGCAGATGACGGCATTCTGGCGCCGCTTGCGCGCGCCTTGCAAGGTGGCGAGACGCTTTATGTCATCTGCGTCAGGACGGTGCGCTCAAGGAAATTTTCACATCCCGCCACGCAACCTTTGGAACGTGCCTAAACTCCAACTTGCGCGGGAAGGCGAATGCTTGCCCCATCCGGCAGCCGATGTTGTCGGGACCATGACCTTTGGCATGTTTACTGATAAAGAGAACAAAGCTATGAAACGGATTCTTCTGGGTACGCTGTTCACCGTCGTTTCGATCAACGCCATGGCCGAAGCGCCTGGTGGTCCGAACTGCGGTTGGGGCAACATGTTGTTCGAAGGCCAGCGTGGCACCCCTGCCCACTTCCTGGCTTCCACCACCAACGGTACCTCGGGCAACGCCACCTTCGGCATGACCTCCGGCACCAACGGCTGCTCGACCAATTCCGCGCTGACCTACGGCGGCAAGTCGTGGCTGGCCATGAATGGCATGATGAACGAACTGTCCGAAGACATGGCCCAGGGCCAGGGCGAAGCCCTGACCACCTACGCCGTGGTCATGGGCGTGGCGCCTCAGGACCGTGAGCGTTTCGCGGCCGTGACCCACGACCACTTCCAGCAGATCTTCAGCAGCGCCGATGCGACCGCTGAAACCGTTCACACCAACACCCTGGCTGTGCTGAAAAACGACCCGCAACTGGCCAAGTACGCGACCGAGGCCTGAGTCCTGCCCAACCCGCCCTGCACGACAGGGCGGGTTCGTGCATTCTATCGGCACTTTCCTGACTAGTTGCCCGACATGCTCAAACGCCTTTGCCTGCTGGCGCTCAGCGTCAGCCCCTCGCTGCATGCCGCACCTTCCCTCGACCACGCTCGCCTGCAACAGCTCGCTGCCCTGCCCTACTGGGTTGCCCTGGGCCATTACGAGAGCGGCACGTTCGGCGGTTGGCGCAGCTATGTCGATGACCCCAAATTCTTCCTGGCCGAGGATGGCGCTCATCACCCTGAGCGTGAACTCGCGGCCACGGTCCAGGCCCTCTATGCCCCGGCGGACCTGGGCAACCGGCACGCCCAGTGCGTGTTTCCGGCGCGCACCCGCTGGCTGCGCGAGCAGCTCGACCTGCGCGACCTGCCGCAGCCGGTGTGCAGCGACTACCGGACCTGGTACGACGATGTGGCCCCCCACAGCGCCGCGCTGATCTTTCCGGCGGCCTACCTGAACAGCCCGTCGTCGATGTTCGGTCACACGCTGCTGCGCATCGACCAGGCCGACACCCACAGCAACAAGACCTCGCTGCTCAGCTATGCCATCAACTTCGGCGCCTACATCGAAGGCAATGACAACAGCATCCTGTACGCCTGGAAAGGCCTGGCCGGTGGCTACCCCGGCCTGTTCGCCCTGATGCCCTACCAGGCCAAGCTGTCCGAGTACCGCAGCCTGGAAAACCGTGACCTGTGGGAGTACCAGCTGAACCTGACGCCCGAAGAGACCGGGCGCATGGTCGAGCACGTCTGGGAACTGCGGCAGGTGCAGTTCGACTATTTCTTCTTCGACGAGAACTGCTCCTACCGGCTGCTGGAGCTGCTACAGGTGGCGCGCCCCAGCCTGGACCTGACCTCGCAGTTCCCGCTGACCGCCATCCCGACCGATACCGTCAAGGCGGTGAAGCAGGCCGGGCTGGTGGCCGACACCCGCTATCGACCGTCCCGCGAGCGCGAGCTGCTGGCGCGCGCCGAGCCGCTGGATGCCGACGAGACCCAGCAGGTGCTGGCCCTCAGTGCTGACACCCAGCACTTGCAGGCGCCTGCCTTCACGGCCCTGCCGAAGGAGCGCCAAGCCCTGATCCAGGACACGGCCTATCGCCTGGAGCGCTACCGCGCCAATGGCCAGGCGCGCGACCCGGCCCAGGCGGCGCGCAGCTTCGAGCTGCTACGGGCGATCAACCGCAACCCGCCACCGCCGCTGGAGGTCGAGAAACCCGGACTGCCGGAAGAAGGCCATCAGTCACGCACCTGGCAGCTGGGCGCCGGTACCCGTGGTGACCGCGCCTATGCCGAATACGGTCTGCGCATGGCCTATCACGACCTCAACGACAACGCCTACGGCTTCCCCCTGGGTGCGCAGATCGAGATTTTGCAGCTCAAGGTGCGCCAGTACGAAGGCAACGAATGGCAAGTGCAGCGGCTGGATCTGGCCACGATCCGCTCGCTGACGCCGCGCAACGACCTGCTCAAGCCCTGGTCCTGGCAAGTGGCCGGTGGGCTGGAGCGGGTACCGGGCAAGCACGACGACGAGGTGCTGGTCAGCCACGTCAACGGCGGCGCCGGGGGCACCTGGCAGCTGGGCGAGGATGTCCTGGGCTTTGCCCTGGGCACGGTACGCATCGAGCACCATAACGACTTCGCCGAATTCGTCTCACCCGCTGCGGGCTTCAATGGAGGCGTGCTGTGGCGCAACGGCCTGGGCAACCTGAGCCTGGAAGCCAAGGGCGATTTCTTCACCAATGGCGAGGTGCGTCGCAGCCTGAGCCTGAACCAGCAGTGGGAAATTTCCCGTAACCTGGGCCTGCGCCTGAGCGCCAAGCGCGAGTTCAGCCACCTGGCGTCGGCGCAGAACGAGGTGATGCTGGAAATGAAGTGGTATCACTACTGAAGCACACGACCGTGCCGGGGTGTCCAACGAACGAAGCGCACCACCCACGTCAGGGGGTGCGCCCCGTCGTTCGAAGGACCAGGAGATCATCATGAGTCGCGCATTCGTCAACGAAGACCAGGCGGCCGCCCAGGCCAGCCCGCCCGTGGAGCGACGCGTCAGCGATCAGCCCAACCACGTGACCCCCAGCGGATACGCCCAGTTGCAGCAGCGCGTGGCCGAGCTGTCGGCGCAGCGTAGCGAACTGCTGGCGCAAGGGGATGCGGTGGACAAGCAGCGGGTGGCCGACAGCGAGCGCGACCTGCGTTATTTCACGGCACGCCTGCAGAGCGCTCAGGTCGTCCCTGCACCGGCACCAGGTGGCAAGGTGCAGATCGGCAACCGGGTGCGTTTCGTCGATGAGCAGGACGTGGAGCATAGGGTGCAGTTGGTGGGCGAGGATGAAGCCGACGCCGCGCATGGACAGGTGAACTGGGGGTCGCCCCTGGGGCGGGCGCTGCTGGGCGCGGCCGAGGGGGATGAAGTGATATGGCGCAGGCCGGCGGGTGATCAGACGATCGAGATCGTCGCCATCGAATAGAGGGCAGGTCTTGCAAAGCGAGTAGCCGAGGCGTCGGCGTCCTGGGTTCAGGCGAGAACGGCGTCGGCTTCATCGCGGGCAAGCCCCCACAGAGAGGCCATCCTCGAATCTTTAGAGACCTTGAGCCGCAACCTATGGGAGACTCTATGGTTTCTGCCAAGTGCTAATGTGGGCCCTGGCGGGCCCAATCGCGGCACTGGGGCCGCTCCTACACCCGTAGCCCCACCGCGGTGAGGCAAGCCATTCAATTCAGTGCCACCCAAACCTTGGCAACCTGTCAGTTCAGTGCCAGCCTGGCTGCGCAAGCAGCCTGTGGGAGCGGGCTTGCCCGCGATGGGGCCGCGGAGCGGCCCCTGGGTCTTGCAGGCATCGCCTATGGGGTCAGACCACACCCTGCGCCAGCATGGCGTCGGCCACCTTGACGAACCCGGCGATGTTGGCGCCCTTGACGTAGTTCACGCGGCCATCGGCCTCTTCACCATAATGCACGCATGCGTGGTGGATCGACTGCATGATGCCGTGCAGCTTGCTGTCCACCTCGCCTGCGGTCCACAGCAACCGCATGGCATTCTGCGACATCTCCAGGCCCGAGACGGCCACGCCCCCCGCATTCGACGCCTTGCCCGGCGCGAACAGGATGCCGGCGTCGATGAACAGGTCCACGGCCTCGAGGGTCGTCGGCATGTTCGCCCCTTCGGCGACGCACAGGCAGCCATTGGCAAGCAGGGTACGGGCGGCCTCGGCATCGAGCTCGTTCTGCGTGGCACACGGCAAGGCGATGGTGCACGGCAGCGACCACGGCGCCTGCCCCGGGCGGAACTCCAGGCCCAGCTCTGCGGCCAGTGCGCTCAGGCGTCCGCGCTTGACGTTCTTCAACGTCATCACCGCTTCCCATTGCGCCTCGGTCAGGCCCGACTCGCAGTACAGCGTGCCTTCGGAGTCGGACAGCGAGATCACCTTGCCGCCCAGGTCCATGACCTTGCGTGCGGCGTACTGGGCCACGTTGCCTGAACCGGAAATAGCCACGCGCTGGCCCTCGACGCTCAGCTGCTTGCGCTTGAGCATCTCCTCGGCGAAGTACACGCAGCCATAGCCCGTGGCTTCCGGACGGATCAGGCTGCCGCCATAGCTCATGCCCTTGCCCGTCAGCACCGAGGTGAACTGGTTGGCCAGGCGCTTGTACTGGCCGAACAGGAAGCCGATTTCACGCGCGCCGACCCCGATGTCCCCGGCCGGGACGTCCAGGTCCGCGCCGATGTGGCGGTACAGCTCGCTCATGAACGCCTGGCAGAAACGCATGACTTCGCCATCGCTCTTGCCTTTCGGATCGAAGTCCGAGCCACCTTTACCACCGCCCATCGGCAACGAGGTCAGCGAGTTCTTGAAGACCTGCTCGAACGCCAGGAACTTGAGCACGCTCAGGTCCACCGAGGGGTGGAAGCGCAAGCCGCCCTTGTAGGGACCGATGGCGCTGTTCATCTGGATACGGTAGCCGCGGTTGACCTGGACCTTGCCCTGGTCGTCGACCCAGGACACCCGGAACAGCACGGCCCGCTCGGGCTCGACCATGCGCTCGAGAATACTAGCGTCCAGGTAATGAGGGTTGGCTTCTAGAAACGGCCACAGGGTGCGCAGCACCTCTTCGACCGCCTGATGGAATTCGGGCTGGGCAGGATCGCGCTGCTTGAGGCGGGCCAGGAAATCGTCGACAGATTCAGTCATGGATGCATCTCACCACGTCGGGATTGTAGTTGTTGGTTTCCTCGACTGTAGCAAGAACCTTTTGCACCGCAACAGGGCGCGATGTCGTTTTTATGAAATTTTCTGGTGCATTTATATAACTGTATGCCAGAAGGGGCGCCTAAAGTGCCGTATTACGTCGCTTTCAGGCACAAAAATGGGGCCATCAAGGCCCCATTCCCGTGCAGACAATGCTGCCTTTACTGCGCCAGTTTCTTGTGGCGAACGCGGTGCGGTTGGGCCGCAGCATCGCCCAGGCGCTTCTTGCGATCGGCTTCGTACTCGGTGTAGTTACCTTCGAAGAAGACCACGTTGGAGTCGTCTTCGTACGCCAGGATGTGGGTAGCCACACGGTCGAGGAACCAACGGTCGTGGGAAATCACGATGGCCGCGCCCGGGAAGTCCAGCAGGGCTTCCTCCAGCGAACGCAGGGTCTCGACGTCGAGGTCGTTGGACGGTTCGTCGAGCAGCAGGACGTTGCCGCCCTCCTTCAGGGTCAGGGCCAGGTGCAGACGGCCACGCTCACCGCCGGAGAGGTCCTTGACGAACTTCTGCTGGTCACCGCCCTTGAAGTTGAAGCGGCCGACGTAGGTACGCGACGGGATCTCGTAGTTGCCGATGCGGATCTGGTCGGAGCCGTCGGAGATCTGCTGGAACACGGTCTTGCTGCCGTCCAGGTCCTCGCGGCTCTGGTCGACGCAGGCCAGCTGCACGGTTTCGCCGATCTCGATGCTGCCGGAGTCCGGTTGCTCCTTGCCCATCAGCATGCGGAACAGGGTCGACTTACCCGCGCCGTTGCCGCCGATGACGCCGACGATGGCACCCTTGGGCATGGCGAAGGACAGGTTCTCGATCAGCACGCGATCGCCGTAGCCCTTGCTGACGTTCTTGAACTCGATGACCTTGTCGCCCAGGCGCGGACCGGCCGGGATGTAGATCTCGTTGGTTTCGCTGCGCTTCTGGAATTCCTGCGACTGCATTTCCTCGAAGCGTGCCAGACGTGCCTTGGACTTGGACTGGCGGGCCTTGGCGCCTTTGCGCACCCATTCCAGCTCTTCCTTCATGGCCTTCTCGTGGGCGCTCTGCTGCTTGGACTCCTGCGCCAGACGATCGGACTTGGCTTCCAGCCAGCCCGAGTAGTTGCCTTCGTACGGAATGCCGGCGCCGCGGTCCAGTTCGAGGATCCAGCCCGCGACGTTGTCGAGGAAGTAACGGTCGTGGGTGATGGCCACCACGGTGCCGGGGAAGTCGTGCAGGAAGCGCTCGAGCCAAGCGACCGAGTCGGCGTCCAGGTGGTTGGTCGGTTCATCGAGCAGCAGCATGTCGGGAGCCGACAGCAGCAGGCGGCACAGCGCCACACGGCGCTTCTCGCCACCGGACAGGTGTTCGATCTTGGCCTCCCAGGCAGGCAGACGCAGGGCGTCGGCGGCCACTTCGAGCTGACGCTCGAGGTTGTGGCCATCGGCCGCCTGCAGGATCGACTCGAGCTTGGCCTGTTCGGCGGCGAGCTTGTCGAAATCGGCATCCGGCTCGGCGTAGGCGGCATAGACCTCGTCCAGGCGCGCCTGGGCGTCCTTGATCACGCTGACGGCTTCCTCGACCACTTCGCGCACGGTCTTGCTCGGGTCCAGCTGGGGCTCCTGGGGCAGGTAGCCGACGTTCAGCTCGGGCATCGGACGGGCTTCGCCATCGAACTCCTTGTCGACACCGGCCATGATGCGCAGCAGCGTGGATTTACCCGCGCCGTTCAGGCCCAGCACGCCGATCTTGGCGCCCGGGAAAAACGACAGGGAGATGTTTTTCAGGATTTCCCGCTTCGGCGGCACGACCTTGCTCAGCCGATGCATGGTGTAGACGTATTGAGCCAAAACCAAGCCCTCTCTCAGATGGGTGAAGACATCGACGACGATCCCGGCCCGGCAACGGGCCAGCGGGAAAGGTCGTGTACGAAATATCGATGGACAAAGTCGTCCATTCTACGCCAAGACGCGCCGTTGCACAGGTGGGCGCGTCGGGCGCGGTGGTCAGACCTGGCGCTGACCTGCCTTGCCGCGTGGCAGGCGGCAGCGGTCGCTCTGGGCCGCCAGTTTCTGTGCCCAGGCCGCCTTGACGCTCAGACCGGCAGCCGAGGCCGGACGCGCCGAGTCGGCCGCAGGTGCCTGGACGACAGGGCTGGAGGCGGTGGCGATCGACGTGGCACGGCCTGACACGGCGGGGGACCGTACGACGGTCGGCGCAACCGAGGGCGCCTCACGGCCCACGGACTTGCGCAGGTCGGCCAGCGAAGGCGACTTGCGCACGCTGGCGCCGGCAGCGGCCGGTCGTGCCAGGCTGCGCTGGCACGACTTGCAGGAAACCGAGGCCGCGTCGGCCGTGCCGAGCAAGGTTGCGCTGCTGCGGCCGCAGGCGGCGTCGAGGCCATTGAGGGAGTAATGAGTCACCAAACCGTGCATCTCCAAGCATTCATGATCAAAGCAGGTGAGGCGGCGACGTCGGAGAGCGGAGCGATGCCCGTTACCCTCCAGACGGGCCGCAGCACCGAAAGCGCGCGCATTTTCGCACAGGTCGCGCCCCATGCCGAAACCCATACCCGACGAATGCCACGCGTCGACGCAGGCCAGCCACTGGCACTTTGCCACAATTGCGGGCATGCTAGCGCCCCGGCCGGGCCGGCAGTCGTCCGTCCGTGAAACCCGCCTTGCCCGATCTTTCCCTGCCCCGCTCGCCAATCGCAGGATCGACGCGTGACCAACCTCAATCAACCGCTTCCACCGCGATCGACCACCCCCCTGGCCGTCATGCCGTTGCGTGGCTCGCTGAAAAGCGCGCTGGCGGCACTGGCGCTGATCCTGCTCGGGCTGCTCATGTGGCAACTGTTCAGCCAGTTCCAGCAGACCCAGCAGGCGCTGCGCGAGCAGATCGTGACCGAGACCTCGGAACTGGCCGATCACATGAGCCTGAACCTGGCGCTCAAGGCCCAGCAGGTCATCAACCTGATCCAACCCTACAGCCAGGCGCCCACCTCCACGACGCTGCCCACGCTGTTGCGCGGCCTGCAGACACGCCTGCCGCAGCTGCGCCACATGGCCTGGCTGGACAGCAACGGTCGCATCCAGAACGACAGCCTGGGCACGGGCGATGATCAGCAACAGGTACGCGAGTACTTTTCGCGGCTTCAGGGACGGCAGTACTTCTATGGCAATGCCCAGGACAATGGCCTGGTCTACCTGCTGCTGCGCCAGCCGACCGGTCGCGGTCATGGCTATTGGCTGCTGCGCTTCGAAAAAGCGTACTACCAGGAGCTGACCCGTCCCCTGGAAAGCCCTGGGCAACCGGCCTGGCAGCTCGAGAACGGTCGGACCGGGCAGGTGCTGGACGGTCGCGCAGCCGACGCGCAGGCGAGCGAGCCGCTGCAGAGCGTGATGCTGGCGTTCATCGACAACAGCGCCTGGCAGTTGCGCGGCCTGTACGATGCGGCAGCCGTTCGCCAGCAGCTGTTACCGGCCCTGATCGCCAAGTGCCTGCTGGTACTGTGCTGTGCATTGTTGCCCCTGCTGGCACTGATCAAGATGCGCCAGCGCCAACTGGCGCTGCACGAAGACCGGCGCCGCTATCAGGCGATCTTCGAAGGCACGGGGGTCGCGCTGTGTGTCCTGGATCTGTCCAGCCTGCCCGGCCTGCTCGAACGCCATCATGTGCGTAACCCACAGGCCCTCAAACAGAGCCTGGCGTTGGACCCCGAGCTGCGCCACACCTTGCTGCGCGAACTGAAGGTCACCGAGATCAATGAGGTAGCTCGGCAGTTGCTCAATGTCGGCAGCCCCGAAGGCGCCTGGAGACGCCTGATCGATGGCGGTGGCGAAGGGCGCGGCAGCGTCGGGGCGCAACTGCTCGAAGCGCTGATCGACCAGCGGGCCCAGCTGGAACTCGAAGTGCGCCTGACCACGCCCCGCGACGGCGACCTGCACCTGTGGCTCACGGTCCGCCTGCCGCAGACGCGCACCGACCATACGGCGGTGATCCTCAGCATCAGCGACATCACCAGCCGCAAGCAGGTGGAGCTGTCCTTGCTCGAGCGCGAAAGCTTCTGGTCCAACGTGGTGCGCACGGTGCCGGACCAGTTGTACGTCCAGGATGTGCACACCCAGGCGATGATCTTCAGCAACCGTCACCTGGGCCACACGCTGGGTTATGACCGCGCCGAACTGACCCAGATGGGCGACCGTTTCTGGGAACTGCTGCTGCACCCGGACGATGCCACCGACTTCAGGCTGCTGCGTCAGCGCCAGCATGACAGCGGCCACGACGAGGCACTGCACTGCCAGTTGCGCTTCCGCCACCGGGACGGCAAATGGCGCTGCTACGACATTCGCGAGCACGTGCTCACCCGCGATGGCGCCGGCCTGGCCACGCGGATCATCGGCGTGGGCAAGGACGTCACGGTGCAACTGGAAGCCAGCGAGTCGCTGCGCCACAGCGAGCGTCGCTACCGGATGCTCGCCGAAAGCATCAGCGACGTGATCTTCTCCACCGACCCGGCCTTGCAGCTCAACTACGTCAGTCCATCGGCCACGACGGTGCTGGGGTACTCGCCGGAATGGATCTTCGAGCATGGCTGGCAATCGACCATCGCCAACCCGTCCCAGCTGACCGGGATCTTCACCTTCATGGCGCAGGTGCATGCCGCGCTGGACGACGCCGCGCAGTTGAGCCAATTGCGCGCGCAGCTGCCGACGCCGCTGTACCTGTTCGACTGCCTGCGCGCCGACGGTCGCAAGATCCCGATCGAGCTGCGCCTGGTCCTGGTCTGGGACGATCAGGAACGGTTCGAGGGCATCCTCGGGGTCGGCCGCGACATCAGCCAACAGCGGCGCGCCGAGAAAGACCTGCGCATGGCCGCCACGGTCTTCGAGCATTCCACCTCGGCGATCCTGATCACCGATCCGGCCGGCTACATCGTCCAGGCCAACGAAGCGTTCAGCCGGGTCAGCGGCTACACGGTGGACGACGTGCTGGACCAGCGCCCGAGCATGCTGACCGTGGACGATCAGCAACAGGCCCACCTGGGCTACGTGCTCAAGCAATTGCACCAGCGCGGCAGCTGGGAGGGCGAGGTGTGGCTCAAGCGCCGCAGCGGCGAGCACTATCCGGCCTGGGTCGGTATCACGGCCGTGTTCGACGAGGAAGGCGACCTGGCCAGCTACGTCTGCTTCTTCACCGACATCAGCGAGCGCAAGGCCAGCGAACAGCGCATCCATCGCCTGGCCTACTACGATGCCCTGACGCACCTGCCCAACCGCACCTTGTTCCAGGATCGCTTGTACACCGCCTTGCAGCAGGCCGAGCGGCACAAGTCGTGGGTAGTGCTGATGTTTCTCGACCTGGACCGTTTCAAACCGATCAACGACTCGCTCGGCCATGCCGCCGGCGATCGCATGCTCAAGGACATGGCCGAGCGCCTGCTGGGCTGCGTGGACGACGATGACACCGTGGCGCGGATGGGGGGCGATGAATTCACTCTGCTGCTGCAACCGCGCGCGACGCGGCAGATGGCCCTGACCCGTGCGATTCACGTGGCCGAGCACATCCTGGGCAGCCTGGTGCGCCCGTTCGTGCTGGAGAACCGCGAGTTCTTCGTCACCGCCAGCATCGGCATCGCCCTCAGTCCGCAGGACGGCAGCGAGCTGAGCCAGCTGATGAAGAACGCCGACACGGCCATGTACCACGCCAAGGAACGTGGCAAGAACAACTTCCAGTTCTACCAGGCCGACATGAATGCCAGCGCGCTCGAGCGGCTGGAGCTGGAAAGCGACCTGCGCCACGCGCTGGAGCAGGATGAATTCGTGCTGTTCTACCAGCCGCAGTTCAGCGGCGACGGCAAGCGCCTGACCGGCGCCGAAGCTTTGCTGCGCTGGCGCCATCCTCGGCGCGGCCTGGTGCCGCCCGGCGACTTCATCCCGGTCATCGAAGAGCTGGGCCTGGTGGTGGACGTCGGCGACTGGGTGCTGCGCGAAGCGACGCGCCAGCTCAAGGCCTGGCGCCAGGCCAACGTGCGCGTGCCGAAGGTGTCGGTGAACATTTCCGCGCGGCAGTTCTCCGACGGCCAGCTGGGGACGCGGATCGCCCATATCCTCGAAGAGACCGGGGTGCCGCCCGGCTGCCTGGAGCTGGAGCTGACCGAAAGCATCCTGATGCGCGAGGTCAACGAGGCCATGCTGATCCTCGACAGCCTCAAGCAGCTCGGACTGAGCATCGCGGTGGACGACTTCGGCACGGGCTATTCCTCGCTCAACTACCTCAAGCAGTTCCCGATCGACGTGCTGAAGATCGATCGTACCTTCGTCGATGGCCTGCCCGAGGGCGAACAGGACGCCCAGATCGCCCGCGCCATCATCGCCATGGCCCATAGCCTGAACCTGGCGGTGATCGCCGAAGGCGTGGAGACGCACGAGCAGCTCGAGTTCCTGCGCGAGCATGACTGCGACGAAGTGCAGGGTTATCTGTTCGGCCGCCCCATGCCGGCCGTGCAGTTCGAGTCGCAGTTCAGCAATGAGACGTTGTTCATGCTGGGGTAAAGCCAGAGCGTCAGTGGCGCCTCAACGTCCTGTCGACACCCGACGCACCGCACGACCGTCCGCTTGCAGCCTGGAGTTCACTCCTGCCCCGCCGCTCACCCGAAACATGAATCCCATTCATATGCCACCCGGGAAGCAATGGGGTAGAATGCCCGCCCAATCCAGCCCGATCCTTGAGGACCGCCATGTTCAGCCGTGATTTGACCATTGCCAAGTACGACGCCGAGCTCTCCAACGCCATGGAGCAAGAAGCTCTGCGCCAGGAAGAGCACATCGAGCTGATCGCTTCGGAAAACTACACCAGCCCGGCTGTCATGGAAGCGCAGGGTTCGGTCCTGACCAACAAGTACGCCGAAGGCTACCCGGGCAAGCGCTACTACGGCGGTTGCGAGTACGTCGACGTGGTCGAGCAACTGGCCATCGACCGCGCCAAGCAGCTGTTCGGTGCCGACTACGCCAACGTCCAGCCCCATGCCGGTTCCCAGGCCAACGCCGCGGTCTACCTGGCCCTGCTGTCGGCAGGCGACACCATCCTGGGCATGAGCCTGGCTCACGGTGGTCACCTGACCCACGGCGCCAGCGTCAGCGCCTCGGGCAAGCTGTACAACGCCGTTCAGTACGGCATCGACGGCAATGGCCTGATCGACTACGACGAGGTCGAGCGCCTGGCCGACGAGCACAAGCCGAAGATGATCGTCGCCGGCTTCTCCGCCTACTCCCAGGTGCTGGACTTCGCACGCTTCCGTGCCATCGCCGACAAGGTCGGTGCCTACCTGTTCGTCGACATGGCCCACGTCGCAGGCCTGGTCGCTGCCGGCGTCTACCCCAACCCGGTGCCGTTCGCCGATGTGGTCACCACCACCACCCACAAGACCCTGCGCGGTCCACGTGGCGGCCTGATCCTGGCCCGTGCCAACGCCGACATCGAGAAGAAGCTCAACTCCGCCGTGTTCCCAGGCGCCCAGGGTGGCCCGCTGGAGCACGTCATCGCCGCCAAGGCGATCTGCTTCAAGGAAGCCCTGCAGCCTGAGTTCAAGGCTTACCAGCAGCAAGTGGTGAAGAACGCCCAGGTCATGGCCGAAGTGTTCATCGAGCGTGGTTTCGACATCGTCTCCGGCGGCACCCAGAACCACCTGTTCCTGCTGTCGCTGATCAAGCAGGACATCTCGGGCAAAGACGCCGATGCGGCCCTGGGCAAGGCGTTCATCACCGTGAACAAGAACTCGGTCCCGAACGACCCGCGCTCGCCGTTCGTCACCTCCGGCCTGCGTTTCGGCACCCCCGCCGTCACCACACGCGGTTTCAAGGAAGCCGAGTGCCGTGAACTGGCCGGCTGGATCTGCGATATCCTGGCCGACCTGAACAACGAAGCGGTCATCGACAGCGTGCGTGAGAAGGTCAAGGCGATCTGCAAGCGACTGCCGGTGTACGGCCAGTAATTCGCACCGTGTAGTGCCTCGAGGCTTGTAAGCCTCGCCAAACCCCAAGGTCGTCGTGGCCTTGGGGTTTTTTCATGGCCGCCTGTTCCAGGCGCCTCGCCAGCGGAAGACCGTCCTCGTTCCGCCCTCGCACCCTGTGGCGCAGCATGCCGTCGCGTGTATCCGCACGCCTCGTCGACTACAGGAGCCACGAACATGCCCACCCATCGCCAACAATCCTTCATCGGCACTTTGACCCTGCAGGGGACGCCCCTTCATACACTGGACACCTTGTTGGGCAAGCCCGCCTGGGTCAACTGGCTCGGCGGCGGCGGTATCCTGCCCGGCCTGGTCAGTACCGTCAGGAACGACTCGCACTTTCTCAGCTGTCAGCCAGGCGTGACCGATACCCCCATCGCGTTGTACTTCCGCCATACCGAGTCGGGCTACGCACTGTACGTGCGCGAGCCTGGTCGCCACTTCGGCAAGGGGGTCTGCCTGTTTGGCGACTACCTGGGGCTGGGCGCAACGGCGGACAGGTCACCCAGCGTGCTGACACTCGAGACCGTTGCCGGTGCTCCGATCGGCCTGCCGGACCTGTCCGTCGACACGCAAGCGGTTCGTCTGGCGCTGAACGGCCGGTACCTCGCTCCAGTGGCCCGGCGAAACACCGCCAACCTGTACCTGTCGTTCGCGCCAGGTGCGGCCCCTCACTGGACGCTGACGATCCAAGAGCGCAACGTGCCCTGGTTGAGCACGCCTGACGAGCGATGACAGGGTACGCGCCTCAGGTCTCGCTCAGGGCCTTGAAACCTGCCTGAATCTGCGCTTCGGGCAGGTCATCGCCGATGAACACCATCACGCTTTCCCGGGGCTGGTCGGCCGGCCACTCCGTGTCCCAGTCGAAGCCATACAGCTTCAGCACCCCCTGGAACACCAGCCGCCGCTCATCGCCCGCGATGTTCAGGACACCCTTGTAGCGCAGCAACTGCTTGCCATGGTCTTCCAGCAACGCGTTCATGAAGTCGCTGAGCCGGTCGATGTCCAACGGGGCCTCGGTGCGCAACACCAAGGTCGCGATACGGTCAGGGGTCGCAGGCTTGAGCAAAGGTCGCAAGACCGGCTTGAGGCTGCCCTCCACGTCGGTGTTGAGGTTGAAGCCGCGCACATCGAGCAGCTCGGCCAGGTCGATGCGTCCCTGCTCGACCACACGGATCGGCGCACGACCGTTGATGCGGCCCAGCCGCTCGCGCAGTGTCTCCACGGCTTCGGGCGTGACCAGGTCGGTCTTGCTCAGCAGCAGGCGGTCGGCGAAACCGACCTGGGCCTGGGCGATGGTCTGGGCCAGGTGCGTGTCGGCATGCGCCGCGTCCACCAGCGTGATGATGCCATCGAGCAAATAGCGCTCGCGCAGGTCTTCGTCGATGAAGAACGTCTGGGCCACCGGGGCAGGATCGGCCAGGCCGGTACACTCGATGACCAGGCGGTCGAAGGCGATCTCGCCAGCGTCCAGCCGCTCCAGCAGCAGGTACAGCGCGCGCGTCAGGTCACCATGGATGCTGCAGCAGACGCAGCCGTTGGCCAAGGTCATCACCTGCACGGGTTCGTCCCCGAGCAGCTGGCTGTCGATGCCTGCCTCGCTGAATTCGTTCTCGATGACCGCCAGCTTCAGGCCGTGCTCGGCCTTGAGCATGTGCTTGAGCAAGGTGGTCTTGCCGGCGCCGAGAAAACCGGTCAGCACGGTCACCGGGATAGGGTTTGCCATGGACATTGCGACTCCTGAAATGAACGCGCCACGACAAGCGTGGCGCGTGGTGTGGCGGTGGACTCAGCAGCAGCGGGTCGAACCGTTGCCGCCGCCGTAACGCGCTTCCTGACGTTCACGGAAGAACACTTCGTAACTCATCACCGGCTTGTCCGGGTGCTTGGTCTGCATGTGCTCCACATAAGTGTCGTAGTCGGGCATGCCGACCATCAGGCGGGCTGCCTGCCCCAGGTACTTACCCAGTCGACCGAGATCGTTGAACATCAGTAGCCACCTCTGGCGTTATGCATCAGGCAAGGCCTGGAACGGGGTTTCCTTGTCGCTGCGCTCCGAACGGCCCAGGGCGGCGTAGCCGACCTTGAGGGCGAAGAACAGGATACTGAACACCACGACCAGGAACAGCACGGTCAGACCGGCGTTGGTGTAGGCGTTGAAGATCACGTGCTGCATCTGGCCGATGTCCTTGGCCGGGGCCAGGACCTGACCGGCTTCCAGCGCGGTGCTGTACTTGTTGGCCAGGGCCAGGAAGCCCACGGCCGGGTTCGGATCGAACAGCTTGATCAGGCCGGCGGTGGTGGTGCAGATCAGCAGCCAGACGGCAGGCAGCAAGGTGACCCACACATAGCGCTGGCGCTTCATCTTGATCAGCACGACCGTACCCAGCATCAGGGCGATGCCGGCGAGCATCTGGTTGGAGATGCCGAACAGTGGCCACAAGGTGTTGATGCCGCCCAGCGGGTCGATCACGCCCTGGTACAGCAGGTAGCCCCACAACGCCACGCAGCCTGCGGTGGCGATCAGGTTGGCCGGCCACGAGTCGGTGCGCTTGAGCGCCGGCACGAAGCTGCCCAGCAAGTCCTGCAGCATGAAGCGACCGGCACGGGTACCGGCATCGACTGCGGTGAGGATGAACAGCGCCTCGAACAGGATCGCGAAGTGGTACCAGAAGGCCATGGTGTTCTCGCCCGGCAGCACCTGGTGCAGGATCTGGGCGATGCCCACGGCCAGGGTCGGTGCGCCACCGGCGCGGGCCAGCACGGTGTGCTCGCCGATGTCGCGGGCGGTGGCTTCCAGTTGCTCAGGCGTGATCAGGAAGCCCCAGCTGCTGACCGTCTGCGCCACCGACACGACATCGGCGCCGACCACGGCCGCCGGGCTGTTCATGGCGAAGTACACACCCGGCTCGATGACCGACGCGGCGACCATGGCCATGATGGCGACGAACGACTCCATCAGCATGCCGCCGTAGCCGATGTAGCGGGCGTTGGTCTCGTTGTCCAGCAGCTTGGGCGTGGTGCCCGAGGAGATCAGCGCGTGGAAGCCGGAGACCGCGCCACAGGCGATGGTGATGAACAGGAACGGGAACAGCGTGCCCTTCCACACCGGGCCGGTGCCGTCGGTGAACTGCGTCAGGGCCGGCATCTTCAGTTCCGGCGCGAGGATCAGGATGCCGATGGCCAGGGCCACGATGGTGCCGATCTTGAGGAAGGTCGAGAGGTAGTCACGCGGTGCCAGCACCAGCCAGACCGGCAGCACGGCGGCGACGAAGCCATAGCCGACCAGCATCCAGGTGATCTGCACGCCGGTGAAGGTAAAGGCCGGCCCCCAGGTCGGGTCGGCGGCGACGACACCGCCCAGCCAGATCGACAGCAGCAGCAGGACCACACCGATCAGCGAGATCTCGCCGATGCGGCCTGGCCGGATATAGCGCATGTAGATGCCCATGAACATGGCGATCGGGATGGTCGCCATCACCGTGAACATGCCCCAGGGGCTTTCCGCCAGTGCCTTGACCACGATCAGCGCCAGCACCGCCAGGATGATGATCATGATCAGGAAGCAGCCGAACAGCGCGATGGTGCCCGGGATGCGCCCCATTTCCTCGCGCACCATGTCGCCCAGCGAGCGACCGTTGCGGCGGGTGGACATGAACAGCACCATGAAGTCCTGGACCGCACCGGCCAGGACCACACCGGCGATCAGCCACAAGGTGCCCGGCAGATAACCCATCTGCGCGGCCAACACCGGACCGACCAGGGGGCCGGCACCGGCGATGGCCGCGAAGTGGTGGCCGAAGAGAATGTGTTTGTTGGTCGGCACATAGTCCAGACCGTCGTTGTTGAGGACCGCCGGGGTCGCACGACGCGGGTCGAGCTGCATGACCTTGGTGGCGATGAACAGGCTGTAGTAACGGTAGGCAACGAGGTAGATGGCCACTGCCGCGACGACGATCCACAAGGCATTGATCGCTTCGCCACGGCGCAGGGCGACCACGCCCAGCGCACCGGCCCCGAGGACCGCCAGCAGTAGCCATGGCAGATGGCGTAGCAGGCTATTATTGTTGTTCATGGTTTACTTCCACTGATGGATTGGAAAAGACCGCCCAGCGAGTCTAGGGCGAGACTTGGCGCATTGCCACACCTGCTTTGGTCAAAGCCGTGCGCCGCTCTATCGAGCGCCCCTGGGGCCGATCCGTTCATTCCTGCAGGAAACCCTTCGGAGGGTCCGCTCCATGTCATCCCACGACGAACGCCGCCGCTTCCAACGCATCGCCTTCGATGCTACCACCCACCTGCGCCAGGATGGCCTGACCTGGGACGTGCATCTGCTGGACCTGTCGCTCCATGGCCTGCTGGTCGAGCGTCCGGCGCAGTGGGACGCGGACACGACGCGTGCGCTCGAGGCGGTGATCGAACTCAGCGACAAGGCGCAGGTGGTGATGCAGGTCGAGCTGCGCCACGAGGAGTCCAACCACCTGGGGTTCGCCTGCGAGACGATCGACGTGGACTCGATGACGCACCTGCACCGATTGGTGGAGCTGAACCTGGCGGATCAGGAAGCGATGAGGCGGGAATGGCAGGCGTTGATCGAAGAGCATCGGGGGCGTTGAGCTACAAGCTACAAGCTACAAGCTACAAGCTACAAGCTACAAGCTACAAGCTACAAGCAAGGCGACCGGCAGCGCTTCTGGTTCAGCGCCTGTTGCGTCGCCCGTTTTGCTGACCCTCAGCCCAGCACATCAGCTTGTAGCTTGTAGCTTGCAGCTTGCAGCTTGTGGCTTGCAGCTCACTCCTCGAACAACGCATCCAACGCCTGCTCCAGCCGCGTCACGGCGATCACCTGCAAGCCGGCAGGCGCTTCCTTCGGAGCATTGGCCTTGGGCACGATGGCGCGCTTGAAACCATGCTTGGCCGCTTCCTTGAGACGCTCCTGCCCGCTGGGAACGGGCCGGACTTCGCCCGAGAGGCCGATCTCGCCGAACACCAGCAGGCCGTGGGCCAGCGGCCGGTTGCGCAGGCTGGACATCACTGCGGCGAGCAAGGCCAGGTCCGAGGCGGTCTCGAGCACCTTGACGCCGCCGACCACGTTGAGAAAGACGTCCTGGTCATGGGTCGGGATGCCGCCATGGCGGTGCAGCACCGCCAGCAACATGGCCAGGCGGTTCGGGTCCAGACCCAGGGTCACCCGCCGGGGGTTGGCCAGGTGGCTGTCGTCCACCAGCGCCTGCACCTCGACCAGCATCGGCCGGGTGCCTTCCCAGGTCGCCATCACCACGCTGCCCGCCACTTCTTCCTGGGTGCGGTTGAGGAAGATCGCCGAGGGGTTGGAGACTTCCTTGAGCCCGCGATCGGTCATGCCGAACACGCCCAGCTCGTTGACCGCACCAAAACGGTTCTTCACCGCGCGCAACAGGCGCAGGCGCCCGTCGGACTCGCCTTCGAAGTACAGCACCGTGTCGACCATGTGTTCGAGGACCCGCGGGCCGGCCAGCGAGCCTTCCTTGGTGACGTGGCCGACCAGGAAGATCGCCGTGCCGCTCTGCTTGGCATAGCGCACCAGCAGGGCGGTGCTTTCACGGACCTGGGCCACGCCGCCCGGCGCCGACTGCAGCTGCTCGGTGAAGATCGTCTGGATCGAGTCGATGACCATGACCCGCGGCTTTTCCTGGCGGGCCGTGGCGATGATCGTCTCGATGCAGGTTTCGGTCATCACCTTGAGCTGGTCCTGGGGCAGGCCCAGGCGCCGCGAGCGCATCGCCACCTGCTGCTGGGACTCTTCGCCGGTGACGTAGAGCGCAGGCATGTGCGTGGCGATGTTGCACAGGGTCTGCAGCAGAATCGTCGACTTGCCGATGCCGGGGTCGCCACCGATCAGCACCACCGAGCCGTCGACCAGGCCGCCGCCGAGCACACGGTCCAGCTCGGTGCTGCTGGTGGTGAAGCGCGGGATTTCTTCTACGCTGACTTCTGCAAGGGTCTTGATCTGGGCTTGCTGGCCGGTCCAGCCGGCACGCCCGCTGGGCGCCGCCGCTGCCCCGCTTTCGAGCATGGTTTCCACCAGGGTGTTCCAGGCCCCGCATTCGCCGCATTGGCCGGCCCATTTGGGAAAGGTCGCGCCGCATTCCGTGCAGCCGTACAAACGCTTGGCCTTGGCCATGGTCGATCTCCCGGGAAAACCGCCATGATAACCGAGCCGATGTGCCGTGAATGCGCCAGAAGGCGACAAAACTATTCGGTCTGTGTGCAGTCATTAACTGCTCAGCGGCGCATGACGCGCGTGCAGTCCGTCTGAACCGCCTTACCCTTTTCACTCGTCACAAGGAACACACCATGGGCATGCTCAAGGAATTCAAGGCCTTCGCGGTCAAAGGCAACGTCGTGGACATGGCCGTCGGTATCATCATCGGCGCCGCCTTCGGCAAGATCGTTTCATCCTTCGTGGGCGATGTGATCATGCCGCCACTGGGCCTGCTGATCGGCGGGGTCGACTTCAGCGATCTGGCCATCACGCTCAAGGCCGCCCAAGGCGACGTGCCCGCCGTGGTCCTGGCCTATGGCAAGTTCATCCAGACGGTGATCGACTTCATCATCATCGCCTTCGCCATCTTCATGGGGGTCAAGGCGATCAACCGCCTCAAGCGCGAAGAAGCCGTCGCCCCGAGCGCGCCGCCCACCCCGACCCCGCAGGAAACGCTGCTCACGGAAATCCGTGACCTGCTCAAGGCGCAGAACCAGAACCGCCTGCCCTGAACGATGCGTCTCTGGCCGGCTCCCTCAGAGGCCGGCCAGGCGTTTCACCAGTAGGTTTCGACCGCGACCTGTCCGGGCCGACGGCTCAGCGCCAGCTGCAGGTCACGTGTCTTGAGCACCTGGCGTGTGTCGTCGATCATCTCGGGGTTGCCGCAGAGCATGATACGCGAATGCTCCGGGCTCAGTGCCACGCCGGCCACGCGCTCCAGCTCGCCGTTTTCGATCAGCGTGGTGATGCGAGCGTTCAGTGCACCTGGATGGGGCTCGCGCGTCACCACCGGGATGAATTGCAGCTTGCCCGCGTACTCGGCCAGGTAATCGCGCTGCTCGAGCCCGTCGATGATCTCTCGATACGCCAGCTCCTGTGCCTCACGCACCGAATACACCAGTTTGATCGACTCGAACCGCTCCCAGGCCTCGAAATCCTGCAGGATCGAGACGAACGGCGCGATGCCCGTTCCCGTGGCCAACAGCCACAGATCGCGACCGCCGCTGAAGCGGTCCAGAGTGAGATAACCGAAGGCCTGGCGATCGACCATGACCGTGTCCCCTACCCCGAGGCGGCTCAGTTCGCTGGTGAATTCGCCGCCTGGCACGACAATTGAAAAGAAATCCAGAAATTCGTCATGTGGCGCCGATACCATCGAGTAGGCGCGCCAGACGACGCTGCCGTCCGCCTTGGTCACGCCCAGCCGTGCGAACTGACCGGCGCGAAACCGGAAGCCAGGATCGCGGGTCATTCGCAGGCTGAAGAGGCTGGGCGTCAACGTCTGCACGTCGAGCAGCGTCTGGCAGGTGAACTTGTCGGCACTGGCAGTCATGGGGGTCTCCATCGGTCGGAGGCGTAGTGTCGCGTAATCAGTGCGTGATGAACACCGACAGGATATCTCCCGGATGCCAAACGGAATTAGAACACGTCGCGTAATCGCAAATTTTTCCTGCTAAAGCGATAGTCTTTTCCTACACTGCTCAGACCCTTTGTAAAACTTGGATCCTATCGGACACGTGGAGGGAGCCTCACCATGCAACACTGGAGCACGGAGCAGATACGGCGCTTGCTTGAGGAGCGTGATCCCGCCCGCTTGTTCGAGCAGGCCGTCAGCCTGTCTCGGTCGCTGGGCATGCCCTACATCAGCTGGACGTTCTTTTCGAACACGCCGGGCACCAAGCAGCAGATCACCTTCTACAACAATTTCCCCGAGGCCTGGGGCCTGCTCTACGAAAAGAAGTTCCTGGCGACCGATCCGGTCGCCCATGTCTGCCGCCACACGACCAGCGCCGTGCTCTGGGACGACGCGCTGTTCGAAAGCGTCCCTGACCTGCGCGAGCAGGCCAGCGCCCATGGTTTGCGCCATGGCTGGACGCAGGCGGTGCACGATCTGCACCATAACGAAAGCCAGATCAGCGTCGCCCGGCCGGAACGCAAGATCTCAATCACCGAGTTCTACGACAAGAGCGTACAGATCGGCTGGCTGGGCACGACCTTGCACCGCGCGCTCACCGAACACCTGCTTGCCCAGCGCCAGCCGCTGCCCAAGTTGAGCAACCGTGAGCTGGAGATCCTGCGCTGGTCGGCGGCGGGCAAGACGGCAGGCGACATCGCCATGATCCTGTCGCTCTCGCTGAGCACGGTCAATTTCCATATCCGCAGCATCATCGGCAAGACCAACGCCACCAACAAGGCTGCCGCCATCGCCATCGGAGTCACCTATGGCCTGATCTGACGCACGCGCCACGCCCTTGGGCAAACCTCTGTAGAATTGCGTCCCATGACCGGTCCCACGCGGGATCAGGCGCCCCCGCACCAGAGTGTATTGCCATGCCCTTGCTGAACAGCCCTTTCGCCGAACTCGACCTGATCCGCCAGCCGGAGCAGGCCAACGATCCTCTCCAGGCCTTCGACGCCGCCGACCAGTACCTGCTCGAGCAGCTTGCCCAGCAGCAACCGGACAACGCCTGCCGTGTGCTGGTGCTCAACGACAGCTTCGGTGCCCTGGCGGTCAGCTTGGCAGGCCAGGTGCAGGTGACCAGCAGCGGCGACTCGCACCTGGGTCGACTGGCCTTGGAGAAGAATCTGGTACGCCATGGCAAGGCCTTCGACAGCGTGCCGTTCGTGCCCGCCAGCGCACCCTTCCACGGCGTGTTCGACCGTGTGCTGATCCGCGTGCCCAAGACCCTTGCCCTGTTGGAAGAGCAACTGATCCGACTGCACGGCCATCTGGCGCCAGGCGCCCAGGTCATCGCCGGCGCCATGGTCAAGCACCTGCCGCGAGCGGCCGGTGACCTGCTGGAGCGCTACATCGGCCCGGTGCAGGCGTCGCTGGCCTCGCGCAAGGCGCGGCTGCTGACGTCCACCCCGGCCGAACGACCGCTGGCTCGCTCGCCCTACCCGTCGCGCTACCGACTGGAGGCCCCTGCCCTGGAACTGATCAACCATGCCAACGTGTTCTGTCGCGAGGGCCTGGATATCGGCACGCGCGCCTTTCTGCCTCACCTGCCCGCCAACCTGGGGGCGGCCCGGGTCGCCGACCTGGGGTGCGGCAACGGCGTTCTGGCGATCGCCAGCGCCCTGAACAACCCGGACGCGCACTATACCCTGGTCGACGAGTCCTACATGGCGGTGCAGTCAGCGCAGGAAAACTGGCAGGCAGCTCTGGGCGAGCGCCCGGCGGTCATCGAGGCCGCCGACGGCCTGGACATGATCGAGCGGCAGTCGCTGGACGTGGTGCTGTGCAACCCACCCTTCCATCAGCAACAGGTGGTCGGCGACTTCCTGGCCTGGCGGATGTTCCAGCAGGCCCGCGAGGCCCTGGTGGTCGGTGGCGCCTTGTACATGGTCGGCAATCGCCACCTGGGCTACCACAGCAAGCTGGCCCGTCTGTTCCGAGGGGTCGAGCAAGTCGCGGCCACACCGAAGTTCGTGGTGCTCAAGGCCCGCAAGTGACCTTCAGTGCGTGGTCAGCCCGGCCGCGCTCATGAACAGGCGCATGCCGTAGGCGGCTACACCCAGGGCCGCCACGCTGAGCGTCCAGATCAGGGCCAGCCACCCCAGACGCTGCCAGAGCGGTGATCGTTCGCCTTCCTGTTCACGCTTGTCCATGAGGGGCCTCCCTGGATCAATGGTAGCCATCTTCGTGGGTCACCTTGCCGCGGAACACGTAGTAGCTCCAGAAGGTGTACCCCAGGATCAGCGGGATGATGAACAGCGTGCCCACCAGCATGAAGCTCTGGCTCTGCGGCGGTGCCGCGGCTTCCCAGATCGACACGGAGGGCGGGATGATGTTCGGCCACAGGCTGATGCCCAGCCCGCTGTAGCCCAGGAAGATCAGCATCAGCGTCAGCAGGAAGGGCGCGTAGTGCGCCTCCCGGGCCACCGCACGGATCAACCCGTACAAGGTTGCCAGCACCAGCAGCGGCACGGGCAGGAACCACAGCAGGTTGGGCATCGCGAACCAGCGGCCGGCGATCTGCGGATAGGCCAGCGGTGTCCACAGGCTGACGATGGCGATGACCGCCAGCAAGGCAATGGCCAGCGGCCGCGCCAGCACGTGCATCTGCCGTTGCAACGGGCCTTCGGTCTTCATGATCAGCCAGGTGCACCCCAGCAACGTATAGGCGACGATCAGCCCGGCACCGCAGAACAGGCTGAACGGTGTCAGCCAGTCGAAGGCACCACCGGCATAGCTGCGATCGACCACCTTGAAGCCTTCGATGAACGCGCCGAGCGCGACACCCTGGAAGAACGTTGCCACCAGCGAACCGCCGATGAAGGCCTTGTCCCAGACGTGACGTCGGTCGGCCTTGGCCTTGAAGCGGAACTCGAAGGCCACGCCGCGGAAGATCAGGCCGACCAGCATCAGCATCAGGGGCAGGTAGAGCGCCGACAGCACCACCGAGTACGCCATGGGAAAGGCGCCGAACAATCCGGCGCCGCCCAGCACCAGCCAGGTTTCGTTGCCGTCCCAGACCGGAGCGACCGTGTTCATCATCACGTCGCGGTCGTGCTCGGCCTTGACGAAGGGGAAGAGCATGCCGATACCCAGGTCGAAGCCGTCCATCACCACGTACATCATGATGCCGAAGATGATGATCACGGCCCAGATCAGCGGAAGATCGATATCCATGGCTCAAGTCCTCTCGGTCGGGGTAGCGGACGTGCCGTCCTGGCCTTCGACGGCGGCCGACAGGGGCCGCGCCGGCGTACGTGGGCGACCCGGGCCGCCTGGTTTGCGCTCGTGCCCTTCGCCACTGTGGGGCCCCTTGCGCACCAGACGCATCATGTAGGCGAAGCCGACGCCGAACACGGCGAAGTACACCAGCACGAACATCACCAGGGTGAAGCCCAGCTGGGCGTAGCTGTGATTGGACACGCCATCGGCGGTGCGCATCAGGCCGTAGACCACCCAGGGCTGTCGGCCGATCTCGGTGGTGAACCACCCGGCGAGGATCGCGATCAACCCGGCCGGCCCCATCCACAGCGCCAGGTACAGGAACGGACGCGAGCTGTACAAGGTGCCGCGCTTGCGCAGCCAGAGGCTCCACAGGCCCGTGGCGATCATCAGCATGCCCAGCCCGACCATGACCCGGAACGACCAGAAGATGATGGTCGAATTGGGCCGGTCCTCGGGCGGGAAGTCCTTCAGCGCCGGGACCTGCTTGTCCAGGCTGTGGGTCAGGATCAGGCTGCCGAGCACCGGGATCTCCAGCGCGTAGCGTGTGGTTTCGGCCTGCATGTCGGGCAGCCCGAAGAGAATCAGGGGCGTCGGCTCGCCAGGCGGGTTTTCCCAATGGCCTTCGATGGCCGCGATCTTTGCCGGCTGATGCTCGAGGGTGTTGAGGCCATGGAAGTCGCCGATCACGGCCTGGATCGGCGCCACGATCAATGCCATCCACATGGCCATCGACAGCATCGTGCGCACCGCCGGGTTGTCACGTCCGCGCAGCAGGTGCCAGGCCGCCGAGGCACCGACGAAGAACGCGGTGGCGACGAAGGCGGCGACGGCCATGTGCATCAGGCGGAAGGGGAACGAGGGGTTGAAGATCACCGCCAGCCAGTCCATCGGGACTACCCGGCCATCGATGATCGCGTGACCCTGGGGGGTGTGCATCCAGCTGTTGGAGGCCAGGATCCAGAAGGTCGAGACCAGGGTTCCCAAGGCCACCATGAGCGTGGCAAAGAAGTGCAGACCGCGTCCGACGCGGTTCCAGCCGAACAGCATCACGCCCAGGAAGCCTGCCTCGAGGAAGAATGCGGTCAGCACCTCGTAGGTCAGCAACGGGCCGGTGATGGCACCGGCGAAGTCCGAGAAGCGGCTCCAGTTGGTGCCGAACTGGTAGGCCATGACCAGGCCGGAGACCACGCCCATGCCGAAGTTGACTGCGAAGATCTTCGACCAGAAGGTGTAGAGGTCGCGATAGACCTGGCGATCGGTCTTCAGCCAGAGGCCTTCGAGCACCGCCAGGTAACTCGCCAGGCCGATGGTGATGGCCGGGAACAGGATATGGAACGAGACGGTGAAGGCGAACTGGATACGGGCCAGATCGAGTGCTTCGAGACCGAACATGCTGCCTCCTGACGGATGAACCTTGGCATGGGCCTGTGCCCTGCCGTCCACGTCTATCGAGTACGCATCTCTACGGATTGTTCGATCGGGCTTCGTTGCCTGGGCCGAACGATCAGATTCCGTGGGGACATTCTTTGATACACGTCAATGCTTGCCAAGAGCATAGTCCCATCTGGGGCCTGAATAGATGCGGTGCGTTGCCACAGGTCGGTTGCCCTTCTTGCAACCCTTCCCGGGCCCGGTATTTTGCAATCCTTTGTTACACTCCAGGGCGTGTCGCTCTGTGCGTGTCTCATCAGGACCCCGTCTCATGCCTGCTTCCACATCCCCCTTGTTGCGACACCACCGTTCCTTCGTCGCCTTCTGGTTCGCCCGCGTCTTCACCGCCAGCGGCTTCCAGATGCTGACCGTGGCCATTGGCTGGCACCTCTACCAGTTGACCGGCAATGTGCTGGACCTCGGCTTGGTCGGGCTGGTGGAGTTCACCCCACGGGTGCTGTTCATGCTGCACACCGGCCATGTGGCCGACCGCTACGACCGGCGCAAGGTCGCGGCCCTGTGCCAGAGCCTGCAGGGCCTGATCGCCCTGACCCTGGCCGTGGGCAGCGCCACCGACGAGGTCAGCCGCACGCTGATCTTCGTGCTGGCCTTCCTGCTGGGGGCGACGCGGGCGTTCGAGATGCCGGCGACCCAGGCCCTGCTGCCCAACCTGGTGCCACCGGGTCTGTTTCCGCGGGCGGTCGCCGCCTCGGCTTCGGCGACGCAATCGGCCACCCTGGTCGCACCCGCCGTGGGCGGCCTGCTCTATGCCTTCGGCAGCCTGTGGGTGTATGGCCCGACAGTGGCTCTGTACGCCATCGCCTGCACGCTGACGCTCAGCCTGAAGGTGCGCGAACAGGTCATGCAGCGTGGGCGTGCGACCCTGGATTCGCTGCTGGCCGGCATTCGCTTCATCCGCAGCCGTCGGGACGTGCTGGGGGCCATCTCGCTCGACCTGTTCGCCGTCCTGCTCGGCGGCGCCACGGCGTTGCTGCCGGTGTTCGCCCGGGACATCCTGCTGACCGGCCCGCTGGGCCTGGGCCTGCTGCGGTCGGCACCGGCGCTGGGCGCGCTGGGGATGTCGCTGTGGCTGGCACGCTTTCCGATCGAGCGACGCGTCGGCCGGGTGATGTTCACGGCGGTCGGGCTGTTCGGCGTGGCCACCATCGCCTTCGGCTTGTCCACCTCGTTCTGGTTCTCCCTGGCGGTACTGGTGGTGCTGGGCGCGGCGGACATGATCAGCATGGTGATCCGCAGTGCCTTCGTGCAGTTGCAGACCCCCGACGACATGCGCGGACGGGTCAGCGCGGTCAACGGGCTGTTCATCGGCGCCTCGAACCAGCTGGGCGAGTTCGAATCGGGCGTGACCGCGCACTGGTTGGGCACGGTACCGGCGGTGGTGCTGGGGGGCGTGGGGACGCTGGTGGTGACGGGCGTGTGGATCAAGCTGTTCCCTGGGCTGGCGGGGCGGGATCGGTTGCACGGGGGCGAGTGAGCGCGGACGCCGGCGGCCCGTCGTGGGCGCCTTCGTCGACGGCCCTGGGCATTCCTGGCCCCCTGCCCACCCACCTCTCAACGGTCATAGGCCCCCGCGCCGCATGCTGGTATGATGCGCGGCTTTTTTCACCCTGAACGAAATGCGAGGCCACCACGGCCCGCGTGCGCCTGTCGGGGTCGATCATTTCACGACGCCCCGGCGTCTTGAGGAGCGGGCATGCTGGAACGGCTGTTTCAACTGAGAGCACACAACACCAACGTGCGCACCGAGATACTCGCGGGCATCACGACTTTCCTGGCCATGGCCTACATCCTGTTCGTCAACCCGAGCATCCTCGGCGAAACCGGCATGGACAAGGGCGCGCTGTTCGTCGCCACCTGCCTGGCCGCGGCCATCGGCTCGGTGACCATGGGCCTGATCGCCAACTACCCGATCGCCCTGGCGCCGGGCATGGGCCTGAACGCGTTCTTCACCTACACCGTGGTCCTGCACATGGGCCATACCTGGCAGGTGGCGCTGGGCGCGGTGTTCATCTCGGCGGTGCTGTTCTTCCTGCTGTCGATCCTGCGGGTGCGCGAGTGGATCGTCAACAGCATCCCCTTGCCCCTGCGCTCGGCGATCGCCGCCGGTATCGGGCTGTTCCTGGCGCTGATCGCCCTGCACAACGCCGGCATCGTGGTCGACAACCCGGCCACTCTGGTAGGGCTGGGCGACCTGCGCGAGCCGGCCCCGATCCTGGCGACCCTGGGCTTCTTCCTGATCGTCGGCCTGGAAGCGCTGAAGGTGCGCGGCGCCGTCCTGATCGGCATCATGGCGGTTACCGTGGTGGCGATCGTGCTGGGCGTGACGCCCTTCGCCGGCGTGGTCTCGATGCCGCCGTCGCTGGCACCGACCTTCCTGCAGCTGGACATCAAGGGCGCCCTGGACGTCGGCCTGATCAGTGTGATCTTCGCCTTCCTGTTCGTCGACCTGTTCGACAACTCCGGCACGCTGATCGGCGTGGCCAAGCGCGCCGGCCTGATGGACAAGGACGGGCACATGCCGAAGATGGGCCGTGCCTTGATCGCCGACAGCACCGCCGCCATGGCCGGTTCGCTGCTGGGCACCTCCACCACCACCAGCTACATCGAATCGGCGGCTGGCGTCAGCGCCGGCGGCCGTACCGGCCTGACCGCCATCGTGGTGGCCGTGCTGTTCCTGCTGGCGCTGTTCTTCGCCCCGCTGGCCGGTAGCGTGCCGGCCTTCGCCACGGCCCCGGCGCTGCTGTTCGTCGCCGTGCTGATGGCCTCGGGCCTGGCCGAGATCAACTGGGACGACGTGACCGAAGCCGCGCCGGTGGTCATCACCGCGCTGGCCATGCCGCTGACCTACTCGATCGCCAACGGCATCGCCTTCGGCTTCATTTCCTGGACCGCCATCAAGCTGATTTCCGGCCGCCACCGCGACCTGAACGCTGCCTTGGTGATCCTGTCCATCCTGTTCGTGATCAAGCTGGGGTGGCTGCAAGCATGACGACCGTTCTGGATACCGCCTCCTACGACGCGCAGCTGGACGGCAAGGTCCAGCGCCTGAACGCGCTGCTGGCCCCGTTCGACGCGCCGGCGCCCGCCGTGTTCGACTCGCCGCGCGAGCACTACCGCCTGCGCGCCGAATTCCGCCTGTGGCGCGAGGACGGCCAGCGGCACTACGCGATGTTCGCACCGGGGGAAAAGCACACGCCGATCCTGATCGACGACTTCCCCATCGCCAGCCTGCGCATCAACGCGCTGATGCCACGCCTGAAGGCGGCCTGGCAGGCCAGCGAGGCCCTGGGCCACAAGCTGTTCCAGGTGGAGTTCCTGACCACGCTGGCGGGCGACGCAATGATCACCCTGTGCTACCACCGCCCGCTGGACGAAGCCTGGGAAGCCGCCGCGCGCCAGTTGAGCGCCGACCTCGACGTCAGCGTGATCGGCCGCTCCAAAGGCAAGCGTACGGTGATCGGCCGCGACTATGCACGGGAGCGCCTCGACGTTGCCGGGCGCACGTTCAGCTACCGCCAGCCGGAAGGTGCCTTCACCCAGCCCAACGGCACGGTCAACCAGAAGATGCTGAGCTGGGCCTTCGAGGCGCTCGGCGAGCGTGACGATGACCTGCTCGAGCTGTACTGCGGCAACGGCAACTTCACCCTGCCCTTGGCCACCCGGGTGCGCCAGGTACTGGCCACCGAGATCAGCAAGACCTCGGTGAACGCTGCCCTGAGCAACCTCGACGAGAACGGCGTGGACAACGTGCGCCTGGTGCGCCTGTCGGCCGAAGAACTCACCCAGGCCCTGAACGAGGTCCGTCCGTTCCGTCGCCTGGAAGGCATCGACCTGAAGCAATACGACTTCGGCACCGTGTTCGTCGACCCGCCCCGTGCCGGCATGGACCCGGACACCTGCGAGCTGACGCGGCGGTTCGAGCGCATCCTGTACATCTCGTGCAACCCCGAGACCCTCGCGGCGAACATCGCCCAGTTGCACGACACGCACCGCATCGAGCGCTGTGCGGTGTTCGACCAGTTCCCCTACACGCACCACATGGAAAGCGGCGTCCTGCTGGTCCGGCGGTGAGCCGTCCGACCGGGTGCCAGGGCGCCCGGTCGGATCGGTTCGAGGTCAGTCGATGTTTTGTGCAGGTACCAATGGATAGCCACAACCGTTCGGTTGTCCATCACTACAGTGTTATGCCCACGGGCACTGCACGCAGACTACATTCCTTGAACTACCTTCCTCGATACGATCGAAACGCCCTGGAGAACCGACATGGATTGGCGAAAAGGCCGACGCAGTGACAACGTGGTGGACGCACGCGGCAGCGGCGGTGGTGGTGGCATGCGCTTCGGAGGCGGCAAGGGCCTCGGGCTCGGCGCCATCCTGCTGATCGTGGGCATCGGCTGGCTCACCGGCCAGGATCCGCTGCGCCTGCTCGGCCAACTGACCGGCCAGGGCAGCCAGGCGCCGGTCGCGACCCAGGGCGACACCAAGGCGCCACCGGCCAACGACCAGCAGGCCGCCTTCGTCAGCTCCATCCTCGGCGATACCGAGGACACCTGGAAAGCCCTGTTCGCCCAGAATGGCAGCCAGTACCGCGAACCCAAGCTGGTGCTGTTCAACGGCCAGATCCAGTCGGCCTGCGGCTTCGCCTCCTCGGCGGTCGGCCCCTTCTATTGCCCCGCCGACCAGCGCGTCTACCTGGACACCAGCTTCTTCCGCGAGATGGAAACCCGCTTCGCTGCCGCCGGTGATTTCGCCCAGGCCTACGTGATCGCGCACGAGATCGGCCACCATGTGCAGACCTTGATGGGCATTTCGGATCAGGTCGATGCCGCGCGTCAGCGTGGACAGAAGCTCGAAGGCGCCAACGGCCTGCTGGTTCGCCAGGAACTGCAAGCCGACTGCTTTGCCGGGGTCTGGGCCTATCAGGCACAGAAACGCCTGAACTGGCTGGAGCCGGGGGATGTGGAAGAAGCCCTCAACGCCGCCAACGCCATCGGTGACGACCGCCTGCAGCAGCAAGGCCAAGGCCGTGTCGTGCCGGACTCCTTCACCCACGGCACCTCGGCGCAGCGGGTCCGCTGGTTCAAGGCAGGCTTCGAAAACGGCGAGGTAGAGCGCTGCGACACCTTCAACGCGCGACAGCTGTAACACCCCTCCTCACGCGCCCTCCCTCCACCAGGCCGGCTTGAGCGAAACGACGCTGAAAAAGCGTTTCAGCTCTGGCCGGTCTGGCCGATACAGCCTGCACAAACGGCGGGTGACCAAGCAGAAAAACAAAACCCGTGGACTTTTTACCCCAAAGGATCTCTCGGGAGCGCGTGCATGAACGCTTGGTTTGCCAATATCGGCATCAACCTCAAACTTGGACTGGGTTTCGGCCTGGTGCTTCTACTGACGGGCCTGCTGGCCCTGACCGGCTGGATGAGCTTGTCCGGCCTGATCGACCGCAGCAACTGGATGAGCGACATCACCCAGCTCAACAGTGACCTGACCAATCTACGGGTCGTGCGCCTGCAGTACATGCTGACCAATGGCGACGATGCCGCCGCCCAAGCCATCGTGCCCAAGCTCGATGCGTTCAGTGCCCAGCAGCAAAAACTGCTGTCGACCTTCAAGAGCCCGGAAAACCTGGCGCTGCTGCGTCAGCAGGCGCAGTCGATCAGCGACTACCGTGTCTCGCTGGACAAGATGCGTGCAGGCTACAAGCAGGCTACGGCTGCGCGTGGGGACATGCTCCGCACCATTGGCCAGGCCCGTGACACGCTGGAAGCGATGCGCGCCCAGGTCCTGGCCCGTGCCGTGGATGACGGCACCCGCCTGGCGTACTACCAGGCCGTCAGCACGACCGAACAGCAACTGCTGCAGTCGCAGGTCGATACCCGAGGCTATGTAGCCAACCCCACCGACGCCAGCGAACAGACCGCGCTGCGTCAGATCGAGGCGTTGCTGGCGCAGGTCGGCACCCTGGGCGCACGCGTGCCGGGCGATGCGGCCCGCTTCCAGACGCTGGAGACCGCGGCGACGGCCTATCGTGAGGCGGTTCGCCAGTGGCGTGATGCAATGGCCCAGGTCAAGGAAGCTCGCCAGGAGATGACCGTACAGGGGGCGGACATCGTCAAGGCCAGCGACGCGCTGTACCAGATCCAGCTCGACCGCCGCGACGCCGAAAGCACCACCGCGCGCACCTGGCAGCTCACCGCAACCTTGCTGGCCCTACTGGTCGGCATCGCCGCGGCCGTGATCATCACCCGCCAGATCACCCGCCCGCTGCGCGAGACCTTGCAGGTGGTCGAACGCATCGCCCAAGGCGACCTGACCCACAACGTGCGGATCACCCGTCGCGACGAACTGGGTGAGTTGCAACAAGGCATCGCACGGATGGGCACGACGCTGCGCGAGCTGATCGGCGGTATCCGTGAAGGGGTGTCCCAGCTGACCAGCGCAGCGGAAGAGCTGTCGGCGGTGACCGAGCAGACCAGCAGCGGCGCCAACAGCCAGAAGATCGAGACCGACCAGGTGGCCACGGCCATGCATGAAATGGCGGCCACGGTCCAGGAAGTCGCGCGCAACGCCGAAGAAGCGTCGCGCGCGGCGACCCAGGCCGACGACGAGGCCAAGAGCGGCGACCGCGTGGTCAACGAGGCCATCGCCCAGATCGAGCGCCTGGCCGAAGAAGTGCACCGCTCCAGCGCGGCCATGGGCAGCCTGCAGCAGGAAAGCCAGCGCATCGGCAGCGTGATGGACGTGATCAAGTCGGTGGCCCAGCAGACCAACCTGCTGGCCCTCAACGCGGCCATCGAGGCGGCCCGCGCAGGCGAAGCCGGGCGTGGGTTCGCGGTGGTGGCCGATGAAGTGCGTGCGCTGGCCCAGCGCACCCAGCAATCGACCGAAGAGATCGAGGCGCTGATCGCCAGCCTGCAGGACGGCACCCAGGAAGTGGCCACGGTGATGCTCGACAGCACGCGTCTGACCGACAGCAGCGTCGAACTGGCGCGCAAGGCCGGTGTGTCGCTGAGCAGCATCACCGGGACCGTGGCGAGCATCCAGGCGATGAACCAGCAGATCGCCGCTGCCGCCGAGCAGCAGGGCGTGGTGGCCGAAGAGATCAGCCGCAGCGTGCTGAACGTGCGCGACGTGTCGGAGCAGACGGCCACGGCCAGCAACGAGACGGCCGCCTCCAGCATCGAGCTGGCCCGACTGGGCGCACGTTTGCAGACGTTGGTCAGCGAGTTCCGGGTGTAGTCACCCCCGGCCGGGCCGGTGCCGCCGCCATCGCCGGCAAGCCGGCTCCCACACGTAGCGGGGTCCTGATAGGTTGAAGGTGCCGGTCATGCGGGCCCTACGGGCCCGATCGCGGCACGGGGGCCGCTCCCACAGGGACCGCGATGTCCTGACATCGCCGCGGTGTGACTACGGGTGTGGGACCGGCCGCAATTGGGCCTGCAAAGCACTCGGCAAAAACCCTGAAATGTCCCCAGGGGCCCGCGACTGCGGCATGGCTACGGGTATGGGAGCCGGCTTGCCGGCGATGGCGGTCGCATCGACCACCCCGCCTTCACCGCCGTGCGGGCCTTACACCCGACTGCCGGTTACTTGACCACCATCCCTACCCCGCGACCACGGGGGTCGGAGGCCGTTTCCAGCGTCTCGCCGGTCACGCGGATGGCCTGGACATCGCCCATTTCCCAGCCCTGATCCTCCAGCACGTACCCCATCGCCTTCAACTCATCCGCCACCTTGCCGGTGAGCGGCGCGTAGCTGTCGAAGTAGATCGTGTCCTTGGGCAGCAACTGATGGTGCACGCGCTGCGCGCCCACGGCCTTCTCCAGAGGCATGTCGTAGTCGTACAGGTTGTTCATCACCTGGAAGATCGAGGTGAAGATCCGCGAGCCGCCCGGCGTACCGAGCACCAGGGTCACCTTGCCGTCGCGGGTCACCAGGGTCGGGCTCATGGAAGACAGCATGCGCTTGCCCGGTGCGATGGCATTGGCATTGCCGCCCACCACGCCGAAGGCATTGGCCATGCCTGGCTTGGCGCTGAAGTCGTCCATCTCGTTGTTGAGCAGGAACCCGGCCCCTTTCACCACCACGCCGTTGCCGTAGTCGAGGTTCAGGGTGTAGGTGTTGCTCACCGCGTTGCCGTCCTTGTCGACGATCGAGAAGTGCGTGGTCTGGTGCGACTCAAGCCCTGGACGAACGCCCTCGGTCGCCGAGATGGCCGTCGGGTTGACCTGCGCGGCGCGGCTGGCCAGATAGGCCTTGTCGATCAGCTTGTCCACCGGCACCTTGGTGAAGCCCGGATCGCCCAGGTAGTCGGCACGGTCGGCGAACACGCGTTTCTCGATCTCGGCCAGCAGGTGGATGTAGCGTGCGGAGTTGTGCGCCACCCCTTTGAAATCGGCGGCGCGGTCTTCCTTGATGCCGAGCAGCTGCGCCAGGGCGACGCCACCGGAGCTGGGCGGCGGCGCGGTGTAGACGGTGTTGCCGCGCCAGGCGATGGCGATCGGGTTGCGCCACACGGCCGTGTAGTCGGCCAGGTCCTGCTTGGTGATCAGGCCCTTGTCGGCCTGCATCTGCGCCACCAGCAGGTCGGCGGTCTTGCCTGTGTAGAACTCGCTCACGCCCTTGTCGGCAATGCGCTCCAGCGTCTGCGCCAGCTCGGGTTGCTTGAAGCGCTGACCGACTTTCATGCTGCCGAAATAGTCATTGAAGTTGGTCGCGCCCTTGAACAGCGACTGCACGTCGTCGCGGTACTGGTACTGCTTGGCGGCGATCGTGAAACCGTCCTTGGCATAGCCGATGGCCGGCGTGAGCAGCTCGCTCCAGGGCAGCTTGCCGAACTTGTGATGCGCCTCCCACAGCCCCATGACGGTGCCCGGCACGCCGGCGGCGCGTGGGCCGACCAGGCTCAGGTTCTCGACCACTTCGCCCTTCTCGTCCAGGTACATGTCCCGAGTGGCGGCCTTGGGGGCAACCTCGCGGTAATCGAGGAAATACGGCTTGCCGTCGACGTAGAGGGTCATGAAACCACCGCCGCCGATGTTACCGGCCTCCGGGTAGGTCACGGCAAGGGTGAAGGCCGTGGCGACCGCGGCATCCACCGCGTTACCGCCCTTCTTGAGGATCTCGGCGGCAACCTTGGCCGCGTACTCATCGGGCGCGGCGACCGCACCGCCTTCCAGCGTCGCGGCGAACAATCCGGGGCTGGCCAGGATCGCGGCGCCGAAGGCCAAGGACTGGAACATGACGATTCGCATCTGGGTTTCCTTGTTCTCGTTCTTGTTGGACCGTGTGTGGGCACAGGCATCAGCTAGTACCGATCTACAGCGTAGGAAATTTCCTAGCTTTATGACAAAGGATTCTTTCAAACCCGCTGCCTGACACCCCTAACCGTTGATCAACAGGTGGATGCCCAGCATCCCCAGCCCGATGAAGAAGCAACGTCGGAACACGGCGGCGCGGATGCGCTGACGCAGCCACTGCCCGACGAACAGGCCGAGCACGGCGGGCGCCAGCAGCAGCATCGAGGCGCCGAGGGCCTGCACGTCGAGCGCCGACTGCCCGGCCAGCCCGATGGCCAGGGCCACGGTCGAGACGGTGAACGACAGCCCCAGCGCCTGCACCAGTTCGTCCCGCTGCAGGTTCAGCGCCTGCAGGTAGGGCACGGCCGGCATCACGAACACCCCGGTCGCCGCGGTGATCAGCCCAGTGACCCCACCCACCATGGGCCCGGCCCACCCCTGATGCCGTGGGGCGATGTGCAAGGCCGGGCCCAACAGGCCATACAGCGCGTACACCAGCAACGCACCGCCCAGGGCATGCGCCGCCCAGGGACCGCTGTCGATGCCCAGCCAGACGCTGCCGAGCAAGGTGCCGAAAAAGATCATCGCCAGCATGGGCCAGAGCCGGCCCAGCAACGCACGCAGGTGCCCGCCCAGGGCGAGCTGCCACAGGTTGGTGAGGGTGGCGGGCACGATCAGCAGCGCCGCGGCCTGAGCCGGTGGCATGGCCAGGCCCAGCAGCCCCATGGCGACGGTGGGCAGGCCGAGCCCGATGACGCCCTTGACCATGCCGGCCAGCAGGAACGTGCCGACCACCAACAACGTCAGGGCAACGCCCAGGTTCTGGTACAGCAGTGTGAACGTCGACATGGCCATCCGTTGCCTCGGGCAGTGAGAGGCCTCCATGGTGGCAGTTCCTGAACGTCGAAGCGACTGGGCGCTTAGCGCGTACAGACAGCTTAGGGTCGAGTCTGGACAATCGCGGCGAGCAGGTTCGGCCTATGGTGGCGGCTTCTTCGAACCTTTCCCTGGAGCCTTGCATGTCCGACTTCATCACCGTTCTGCGTGAAACCTGCCCGACGCCCGTGGTCGACGCCACCAAGTGGAAGCGCATCGGCGGCGACCCGCACACCGTCAACCTCAACGCCTACCAGTCCCAGGACGGCAGCAAGATCATGGGCACCTGGATCTGCACGCCAGGCACGTTCGAAGTCAACTACGACAAGTGGGAGTTCTGCCACTTCCTCGACGGCTACTGCATCATCACCCCCGAAGGCGAGGCCCCCAAGCACCTCAAGGCCGGTGACGTGTTCGTCATCGAACCGGGCATGAAAGGCACCTGGGAAGTGGTCGAGACCGTGCGCAAGTACTTCGTCTTCGCCTGATCGACGCGACGGGTCGCCCACACGGGCGACCCGCTCGGGCTCAGGACGAGGCGCGATAGCTCTCGATGATCGCGGAAAAGTCCTTGCCGCCCTCCCCGCGCTGGCTCATAGCCTGATACAGCTGCTGCGCCAGCGCCCCCATCATCACCGGTTGCCGAACCTGCCGGGCCGCCTCGGTCGCCAGGCCCAGGTCCTTGAGCATCAGGTCGGCCCCGAACCCTCCGGTATAGCCACGCGATGCCGGCGCGGTCTCGACGATGCCGGGCCACGGGTTGTACGCCTCGGAGCTCCAGCAACGCCCGGTGGAGCTGTTGATGATGCCGGCCAGCACCTGCAGGTCGATCCCCAGCGCACTGCCCAGCGCCATGGCTTCCGAGACGCCGATCATGGAAATGCCCAGCAGCAGGTTGTTGCAGATCTTGGCGATCTGGCCGGTGCCGACCTCGCCGCAATGCACCACGTTGCGCCCCATCACCGCCAGCACCGGCTTGAGGGTGTCGAACAAGGCCGGGCTGGCACCGACCATGAAGGTCAAGGTGCCCGCCGCGGCCCCGCCGGTGCCGCCGGACACCGGCGCATCGCCCAGGTCGACGCCTTGGGCAGCCGCGGCCTGGGACACTTCACGGGCGGTCTGTGGGTCGATGGTGCTGCAATCGAGCGCCGGTGTGCCCGGACGGATACCGGCCAGCACGCCGTCGTCGCCCAGGTAGACGCTGCGCACGTGCGCCGCGGCCGGCAACATGGTGATGACCAGCTCGACGTCCGCGGCCGCGGCCTTGGGGGAGGTGCGCACCTGCCCGCCGCGTTCGGCCAGTTCGCTCAGCACCTGCTGGTTGAGGTCGAACAGCGTCAGCTCATGCCCTGCGGCCAGTAGGTTGCGGGCCATGGGCGCGCCCATGTTGCCCAGGCCGATGAATGCGATACGCATGGCGAACTCCTCAACGCAGGCTGATGGTGGTGTTGACGCCGCCGACGCTGTCGTCGTCGAACCAGCGGGCGGTAACCGTCTTGGTCTGGGTGTAGAACTGCACGACCTGCTTGCCGTACGGGCCCAGGTCGCCCAGCTTCGAACCCCGCGAGCCGGTGAAGCTGAAGAACGGCACCGGCACGGGGATCGGGATGTTGATCCCCACCTGGCCGACGTCGATACGGTTCTGGAACGTCCGCGCCGCCGCGCCGCTCTGGGTGAACAGCCCGGTGCCGTTGCCGAACGGGTTGCGGTTGACCAGAGCGATGGCCTCCTCGAGGGTGTCGACTTCCAGCACCACCAGCACCGGGCCGAAGATCTCCTCCGTGTAGATGCGCATGTCGGTGGTCACGCCGGAGAACAGCGTCGGGCCGACGAAGTTGCCGTCTTCGTAGCCCGGCACCTCGACGTGGCGCCCGTCGAGTTCGAGCACGGCGCCTTCGTCCAGGCCACTTTCGATGAGGCTCAGCACACGGGCCTTGGCCTTGCGCGAGATCAGCGGGCCGACATCGGTGCCCGGCTCACTGCCGGCATTGACCGTGAGCTGGCGGGCCGCCGCTACCAGGTCCGGCAGCCAGTCCCGGGCCGCGCCGACCAGCACCGCCACCGAGGTGGCCATGCAGCGTTGCCCGGCGGCACCGAAGGCCGCGCCGACCAGCGCATTGACGGTCTGCTGGCGGTTGGCATCGGGCAGCACCACGGCGTGGTTCTTCGCGCCCATCATCGACTGCACCCGCTTGCCATGACGGCTGGCCAGCTCGTACACATGGGTCCCGACGGCGGTGGAGCCGACGAACGACACCGCCTTGACGCTGGGGTGGGTGCACAGCCGGTCCACCACCTGTTTGCCGCCCTGCACCACGTTGAGCACGCCCGGCGGCACCCCGGCTTCCAGCGCCAGCTCGACCAGCATGAGCGTCGACAGCGGATCCTGCTCGGAGGGCTTGAGCACGAAGGTGTTGCCGCAGACGATCGCCATCGGGAACATCCACAGCGGAATCATCGCCGGGAAGTTGAACGGCGTGATGCCGACACAGACGCCGATGGGCTGGCGCAAGGTGTAGGTGTCCACGCCACCGGCAACGTTCTCGGCGAATTCGCCCATCTGCAGCGAGCCGATCGAGGCGGCATGCTCCACCACCTCCAGCCCGCGGAAGATGTCGCCCTCGGCATCGGCCAGGGTCTTGCCCTGCTCGGCGCTGAGGGTCGCGGCGATGCGCGTGCTGTGTTCGCGGATCAGCGCCTGCAGCTTGAGCATGATGCGCATGCGGGCGCCGAGCGGTGTGTCGCGCCAGCTGGCGTAGGCGCGCTGGGCGGCGTCGATGGCTGCATCGACCTCGTCGGGCGTGGCGAAGGGCACCCGCGCCAGGACTTGCTGGGTGGCGGGGTTGATCACATCGTGCCATTCGCTCGACTGGGACTCGACCCAGCGGCCCTCGATCAGCAGGCGGGCCTGTTGGACCTGGGTCCGCTCGGCGGTCAGGGGTGCATTCATGTGCGCTCTCCTTGGACTTGTTATGGGCGCGAAACGGCCAGCGTCGGGCATTGCACGAACGCTTGGGCCTGGGGGTGGTTTGGAGTATAGATAGGCAAATATCCGACACGCCCTGATAAAAAAGCCGGTCGATCATGCAAAAAGACCTTACTGCCCTCAGCACCCTGAACTGGGACGACCTGAAGTTCTTCCTCGAAGTGGCGCGCACGCGCAAGGCCAGCCGCGCAGCCCAGCGTCTGGGAGTGGACTACACCACCGTCTCCCGGCGTATCGCCTCGCTGGAGCGCAGCCTGGGCACCTTGCTGTTTGAGAAGTCCCGCGCCAACGGCTTTACCCTGACCGCCGAGGGGCAACGCCTACTGGGCTTCGCCGAAACCCTGGAAAGCACGCTGCATGCGGCCTGCGAGCAAGTCTCAGGCTCCGGCATGGCGTTGTCCGGGCACATCCGCATGGGCTGCACCGAAGGCTTCGGCAGTTTCTTCATCACCCCGCAACTGAGCCACTTCGTCGAGCGGTACCCGGCCATCTCGGTGGACATCCTGCCGCTGCCGCACTTCATCAGCCTGTCCAAGCGCGAGGCCGACCTGGTCATCGCCCTCGAACGCCCGGAGCACGGCCCCTATGTCTGCTGTCGGCTGTGCGACTACCGACTGCGGCTGTACGCGACCCAGGCCTACCTGGACGCCCACGCACCGATCGAATCCGTCGCCGACCTGGCCCGCCACCGCTTCATCAGCTACGTCGACGACCTGGCCTTCAGCGCCGAGCTGCTGTACCTGAACCACCTGATTCCCGATGCCAACGTGCACCTGCGCAGCACCAGCGTGGTGGCCCAGTACACCGCGACGCTGCAGGGGCATGGCCTGGCGATCCTGCCGTGCTTCCTGGCGGCGCAAGATCCACGGCTGGTGGCGCTGTTGCCGGAGGAGGTGGTGATCGATCGGCAGTTCTGGATGTACTGTCGGGAGGACTTGAGGAAGCTCAAGCGGATCACGTTGTTGTGGGAGTACATCCGGCAGGTGACGGAGTTGAATGCGCCGCTGTTGCGGGGGGAAACGCGTGAGATGCGCGTTACGTAGCCGGGATCGGCAAGGCTGAAGAATCGATCCAGCCTCTGTCTAGCCCGTCCTTGGGTCGAGGTGCGTAATCAGGAGCGGGGACAAAGCCTTGTCCCCAGGCGCGCTGTCAATGTCCCATCAGCGTGTCGATACCGTCAGGCTTGTCATGTACACCGAAGCGATCGACCAACGTCGAGGTCGCCTGATTCATCCCGATCACATCCACATGGATGCCCTCGCGACGCAGCTTGAGCACGACCTTGTCCAGCGCGGCCACAGCAGTGATGTCCCAGAAATGGGCCCCACGCAGGTCAATCGTCAGGGTGTCCAGTGGCTCCTTGAGATCGAAAGCGTTCAAGAACCTGTCTGCCGAGCCAAAGAACACTTGGCCCGTCACCTCGTACGTACGGTGGGCATGCTCAGCATCACGCCTGGAGGTCACATCCAGGTAATGCCCGATCTTGTTGGCAAAGAACATCGCGGCCAGCAAAGTCCCCGCGACCACGCCGAACGCCAGATTATGCGTCGCCACGACCACCACCACGGTGACCAGCATCACGATGTTGGTCGAGAGCGGATACGTCTTGAGCATGCGAATGGATCCCCAGCTAAAGGTACTGATGGACACCATGATCATCACGGCCACCAAGGCTGCCATTGGAATGCGAGCCAGCCAATCGCCCAGAAACACCACCATGATCAGCAGAGAGACCCCGGCAAACAGGGTAGAAAGCCGAGTACGCCCGCCGGATTTAACATTGATCATCGACTGGCCAATCATCGCACACCCCGCCATTCCTCCTATAAGGCTGGCCGCGATATTGGCGACGCCTTGACCTTTGCACTCTCGGTTCTTGTCACTGCCCGTGTCCGTCAGGTCATCCACGATGGTCGCGGTCATCATGGATTCCAGCAGCCCTACCACTGCCAACGCGGCTGAGTAAGGAAGGATGATCAGCAGTGTTTCGAGGTTCAGCGGCACGCTTGGCCACATGAAGATCGGAAGGCTGTCCGGGAGCGCGCCCATGTCGCCCACGGTACGGATTTCCAAGCCCATGTAGATCGAGATCGCGGTGAGTACGATGATGCACACCAAGGGCGAAGGCAGAAGCTTGCCCAGCATCGGCAGTCGAGGAAAGAGATAGATGATTGCCAGACCGGCCGCCGTCATGGCGTACACGGGCCAGTTTACCCCCGTCAGTTCGGGTAACTGGGCCATGAAGATCAGGATTGCCAGGGCGTTGACGAACCCCGTTACCACCGAACGTGACACGAAGCGCATCAACTCGCCCAGGCGCAGATACCCCGCGATTATCTGCAGCACACCGCATAGCAACGAAGCGGCGAGCAGATACTGGAGGCCATGATCCTTGACCAGGTCCACCATGAGCAATGCCATGGCGCCGGTGGCAGCTGAGATCATTGCAGGGCGCCCTCCTACGAAGGCGATGACCGTGCAGATGCAGAACGATGCGTAGAGGCCGACCTTGGGGTCGAGCCCGGCAATGATGGAAAAGGCAATAGCTTCGGGAATGAGAGCCAACGCAACGACCAGACCCGCGAGGAGGTCTGCTCGGACATTGGATAGCCAAGCGGTTTTAATGGTTTCGATCATAGTCTACCCATAGCAGGCACGGCATGACGCACAGCGGCCAGCGCTGAGCGATGCATGTGCTTCTATCTTCATTGAGTGATGGAGTGGCCGCGGCCAAAAATCAGGCGCAGCAAAGGGCGACCGCAGCTAGGAGGCGATCAGGGCATTGCGAGGGGGCGTAGCGCTATGGCGGCGTAGGCAGCCAGTTGGAGCGAGACAAAGCTATTTCCTTCGAAATGGAGCAGTCAGACCGCTGGATGGTAGCTGAGTGAGCATCCATCCATCAAGAACGCTGACCACTTGCCACAGAGTCCGCGAGAGTATTTCAGTCGAGAAGCGAGGGCATCGGCACTCACGCCGGGCCTTGCTCGACCTCGCACGCGGCAACCGTCAGGGTCAGGCCCAAATGACGTAGCACGGTTCGGAAGGTGTCCAGCGGCAGCTCGGCGTGAGCCGGCACCTCTGCCAGGGCCGCTGCCACGGCCTCGGCCGCCGAGGTGTCGCCCTGGCGAGCCTTGGCCCGCGCCGCCACCGCCAGGGCCTGGATCAGGTGGCCCGTATCCTGTGCGTCCAACGCGTCGGACAGAAACGCAGCCAAAGCCTCGAGAGTGTCCAGCGCGTCGGCCGGGTCGTAGGGATGAAGGTGTTCGGTCATCGTCTGTGGCTCCTGGGTCATGGCGTCAGCACTGCTCCAGCATCAACCCGGAAATGCGCCGGACCTTGCGGGTCACGGCCTCTTCGAAGATACCCTGGCGGGGTTCGATCAGGCTGAAGCACTGTTTGGCCCGGGTGATGCCGGTATAGACCAGCTCCTTGGTCAGCACCGGGTTGAGCACGTCGGGCAGCACCAGGGCGGTGTGGGCGAATTCCGAGCCCTGGGACTTGTGCACGGTCATGGCGAATACGGTCTCGACGTCGTTGAGGCGGCTGGGCAGCACGAAGCGAATGCCGCCCTGCCCGTCGTTGCGGGCAAAAGCCACGCGCAGGGTGGGCTCGCCCTGCTCGTCAGGCAGGCGCAGGGCGATGCCGATGTCGCCGTTCATCAGGCCCAGGCCGTAGTCGTTACGGGTCACCAGCACGGGCCGGCCCTCGTACCACTGCTGCTGGTTGTCGATCAGGCCAGCACGGTGCAGCACGGCAGCGACCCGCTGATTGAGGCCTTCGACGCCCCAGGGCCCGCGCCGTACCGCGCACAGCAGCTGGAAGCGCTCGAACTGGCGCAGCACCTCGCCCGCCCAGGCGGTCCAGCGTGGGTCGTCCCAGGGCGTGTCCGGTGGTGGGCGACGGCGGCCCAGCTGGTTCAGGTACAGGCGGTAGCCTTGCGGTCCGTCCGGGCCTTGCTCGAGGCCGTCGAGCAGCAGGCGATCAAAGGCGCGGTCCTGCTCACCGCGCATGGTCAGGCAGAACAGGTCGTGTGCGCCCTGGGCGAGCAGCGCGCGCGCGGCCTCGGCCTGCTGACGATTGACGCAGCGGGCCAGTTGGCCGATCCCGCTGCCTTCGCCGAAGCGCCGGGAGTGGCGCAGCATGACCAGTTGCTGCGCCAACGGATGCCGCTCGACGCTGCCGACCTGCAGGCCCGCTTCGCCCAGGGCCTCGCCACTGACCCGTTGCAGCCAGTCGAGGGTGTCGGGCGAATAGAACCCCTCCTCGGCCTCGCGGCACAGGTCGCCCAGTACCGCGCCGGCTTCCACCGAGGCGAGCTGGTCCTTGTCGCCGAGCAGCACCAGGCGCGCCTGGGGCGGCATGGCCTCGAGCAGGTTGGCCATCATTTCCAGGTCGATCATTGAGGCTTCGTCGACCACCAGCACGTCGAGCGGCAAGCGATTCCCGGCATGGTGCCGGAAATGCCGCGACCCTGGCCGACTGCCCAGCAGCCGGTGCACGGTGCTGACGTCGGTGGGAATATGCTCGCGGACCGCGGCGTCGACGTCCAAGCGTTCGACCTGCTGGCCGATGGACTCGGTCAGGCGTGCGGCCGCCTTGCCCGTGGGGGCGGCCAGACGGATGCGCAATGGGTGACCCTGCTCGACCGCGGGGGTTTGCAACAGCGCCAGCAGTCGCACCACCGTGGTGGTCTTGCCGGTACCGGGGCCGCCGGTGATGATGCTGAACGCAGCCCGGGTGGCCAGGGCACAGGCCAGCTTCTGCCAGTCGATCTGCCCCGGTGGCGCACCGTCGGCGAACAGCCGCGCCAGGTCCGCCGCCAGCCCCGGCGGCAGGTGTTCTTCCACGCGCAGGCGCTCACGTAGGGCCTGGTCGATGCGTCGCTCGTAGCGCCAGTAGCGACGCAGGTACAAGCGCTGGTGGCGTACGACCAGCGGACGCTCACGCTGCGTGGGCGCGTCGCCTTCGGCCACCAGGACGCTGTCGCGCAAGCGCTGCAGCCAGGTCGTCGCGTCCAGGGTGCCGAGCAGTTGCGACGGCAGCAGCAAGGGGCCGGCCAGGGCGTCCCCTTCCGGTGGGAGCGACAGGGCGAAATCGGGTTCCAGCAGGGTCTGGGGCAGGTCCAGGCAGACATGCCCATGGCCCAGCTGGTGACTGGCCAGCGCGGCGGCCAGCAGCACCAACGGGTCGCAGCCGGGCTCCAAGGTGGCGAGAAAGGCGACGAAGGCGCGGTCCAGGGGCCGCAGCCAGTTGCGCTCGACCCAGCGATCGAGCAGCACCATCAGGTCCTGGCTGCGCTGCAACGGTGCCAGCGCGGCCAGGTGCGTGGCCTGCAGCGGGGTGGGGAGCAGGTCGCTCAAGGTGCGCTTCATGGCAACTCATCCTGGAACAGATCGGTCTGGTGCGGGCGGTAGATCCCTTGGAACAAGGCGTCCAACTGCTCGATCAAGGCGCGCGGCGGTTTGACGAAATACACGCCCTGGCTCGGGGCGTCCAGGCCGCGGACGAACAGGAAGATCGCGCCACCCACGTCACGATCGTAGTCGTAGTCCGGCAGTCGGGCGCGCAGCTGGCGGTGCAAGGCCAACAGGTAGAGCACGTACTGCAGGTCGTAGCGGTGCTCGAGCACGGCCTGCTCCATGGCCGCCTGGCTGTAGGCGCCGACGTCGGGGCCGAGCCAGTTGGACTTGTAGTCGACCACGTAGTACTGGCCTTCATGCTCGAAGGCCAGGTCGATGAAGCCCTTGAACATGCCGTTGAGCCGTGACGACTCGATGGCCAGGCGCGGCCTGCCGGCATGCACGTGCTGGCCGACCAGGTAGTCCAGGGTGGACACCTCGACCTGGTGGCTGGCGAACCAGAACTCCATTTCGATCTGGTATTGGGTCAGCGCGCTCAGGGTCACGGGCGGCTGGTCGGGCGCCAGCGGCATGGGCTGCACCAGCAGGCGATGCAGCCACTGGGTCAGGGTCGGGATCCACCCCGTCCAGTCGCGACGGTTGCAGCGCTGGCCGACGGTGCGCTCGATCTGCTCGGGATCGGCACTGACCTCGGCGAAGCCCTGCCGACCGGCCCACTCCAGCAAGCCGTGGAGGAAGGTGCCGGGGTTAGGGCCCCGTGGGAAACGGTGGATGTCGCCACTGTCGGCAGCCACGCTACGAGGCTGCACGTCAGCGCGCTCGTCGTCGAGTAGCTGCTGGGCGAGCGAGGTATCGGCGGTCAGTTCGAGCGCCTGGGTACCGACGCGCAAGGCACTGTAGGAGGCGATCCACCAAGCCTCGGCCGCATACCGGCGCGGGCGACGCGCGGCGGTCACTTCGCTGCGCTGGGCCCGTCCGGCATAGCGCCGTGCGTCCGCGTCGGGCGGCGCCACGATGGCGATCGCCTCGGTCTCGCCACGCAGCTGCGCCAGCCAGTCGCTCAGCGCAGCGGAGGACGGCAATAGCTCGCCACCGCCCAGCAGGTAACCGATGCCCGACAGGTGCAGGCGCGATGCCTTGCTGGCGCCGCGCTTGAGGTCGGCGATCCCCAGCCAGCAGGCGTGCTGGGCACGGGTCAGCGCCACGTAGAGCAGGCGCAGGTCTTCGGCCAGGCGCTCGTCGTCGGCCCGGGCGATCTGCTCGCGGTCCGGCGTCAGGGTCAGGTGGGCCTGGCCGTCATCGTCGTGCCAGACCAGCGGCAGGCGCTGGCCATCCACCGGCTTGCTGGTGCAGATGAAGGGCAGGTAGACCAGCGGGTATTCCAGCCCCTTGGACTTGTGGATGGTCACCACCTTGACCAGCTGTTCGTCGCTCTCCAGCCGCAGGATCTGCTCTTCACCCGCTTGACCCGAACTGGCCAGCTGTTCGGCGAGATGACGAATCAGCGCCTGCTCGCCATCCAGTTCGGTGGCGGCCTGCTGCAACAGCTCGGCCAAGTGCAGCAGGTTGGTCAGCACCCGCTCACCGTCGCTGCGCCCGAACAGCGTGCGCGGCAAGGCGAAGTCGTGCAGCAGGCGGCGCAGCATCGGCAGCACGCCTTGCAGGCGCCACAGGTGACGGTACTGACGGAACTGCATGACCCAGCGCTCCCAGATCCGCTCGTCGCGGTTGAGCGCTTCCAAAGCATCCAGGCCCAGGTTCAGGGTCGGGCTGGCGAGAGCGGCCTTGAGCAGACGCTCCACATCCGGCTCGGCGCAGGCCTTGAGCCAGGCCAGCAGGTCACGGGCCTCCTGGGCGGCGAACACCGAGTCCTTGTCCGACAGGTAGACGCTGCGCACATCGCGCGCGGCCAGTTGTTCGCGCACGATCTGTGCTTCGCGGCCGTCGCGCACCAGGATGGCGATGTCCGAAGGCTGGCAGGGCCTGAATGTGCCATCGGCTGTCTCGAAGCCGGTATGCCCGGCCAAGGCGCCCGTGAGCAACGACACGACATGGCTGGCGCAACTGGCGGCCATGGCCTGACGGTAATGGGTGCCCGACACCGGCTCGTCGCTGTCGAGGTGCCAGAGCTGCAAAGCCGGCGTGCCCTCGCCGTCGATCAGCAAGCGCTCGTCGCGCCCCTTGGCGTTGACCTCGATGAACGGCAACGGGTTGTACGTGCCACGGCGGAACAGAAAGGCGCCCCGCCCCTGCTCGCGCTGCTCGGCCTGCTGGAACACCCGGTTGACCGCGCTGACCATCGCCTGGCTGGAGCGGAAGTTGGTGTCCAGGCTGTGCAGCCGGCCGGCCGTGGCCAGGCGTGCGGCCAGGTAGGTGTGGATGTCGGCGCCGCGGAAGGCATAGATCGCCTGCTTGGGGTCGCCGATCATGAACAGACCGGTGGCCGGACGGTTGTCGGCGATGTGGTAAATGCGCTCGAAGATGCCGTACTGCACCGGGTCGGTGTCCTGGAACTCGTCGATCATGGCCACCGGGAACTGCTCGCGGATCAGCGCCGCCAGGCGTTCGCCCGCCTCGCCCTGCAAGGCCTGGCGCAAGCGCAGCAGCATGTCGTCGAAGCCCATCTCCGCGCGTCGACGCTTCTCCGCCTCGAACCGCTGGATGACCCAGGCGGCGGCATGCTCCAGCAGGCAGGCATCGGGCGCGGGCAGGCGCTCGAGCTTCGCGGCCAAGGTTTCCATGGCCTCCAGCCCCGGGTGCTCCGGGGGAGCGCCACTCTTCCAGGCTTCGGCCAGGCCGTCGCGGGTCAGGCGGGTAAAGCCGGTCTTGAGGTCCAGCGCCACGGCCTGCTCATCCTCGGCCCATTGCTTGAGCGTGGCGAACCAGGGCTCGAAGTAGCGGGCCTGCAGCTTGCCGTTGACCTGCTTGGCGGCAGTGGCGTCGCGGCAGATCTGTAGCAGTTCGTCGGCCCACTGCCGCCAGGGCGCCTTGAGCGCCACCAGCTGCTCGGCACGCTGGCGCAGGACGGCGTCGATCAGTTGCTGCGGTTCCTCTTCGCCGCTGTCGATGCTGCGTCGACCGAACAGCGGACGGACCTTGCCTAACAGGGCATCGGGGCTGACCCAATGACTGCGCACCCACGCCAGGGCTTCGCCACTCAGGGCGTAGCAGAAGCGGCGCCAGTAGTCGCGCATGACGTGCGCCAGCAGTTCGCTGTGGTCAGTCTCCAGGTTCTGGGTGAACAGGCTGCCGCTGTCGAAGGCATGCTCGCGCAGCATGCGCTGGCACCAACCGTGAATCGTCGAGATGGCGGCCTCGTCCATCCATTGCACGGCGATCTCCAACCGGCTGGCGCAGCGCGGCCAGGCCTCGGCCGGGTAATCGTCACGCAGCTGGCGCAGCAGCGGGTCGGCCTCCTGCACGTCACCGCGGAAGAACCGCGCCGCTTCGGCCAGGCGCGTGCGGATGCGTTCGCGCAGCTCCTTGGTCGCCGCGTCGGTGAAGGTCACCACGAGGATCTGCGGCGGCAACAGCTCGCCGGTAAAGCCTTGCGCGTCGCCATGGCCCAGGACCAGGCGCAGGTAGAGCGCGGAAATGGTGAAGGTCTTGCCGGTCCCGGCGCTCGCTTCGATCAGTTGGCTGCCGTGCAGGGGAAAGCGCAGGGCCAGGGGACGCGCTTGAGTCATGCCATATCGTCCTTGCCGAAGGTCTGCCAATCCGCCGCGTAGAGGGGTCGGTACAAGGTTTCGCACCAGCCGGTGAAGGTCTCGTCCTCACCCAGCGCGGCGAAATCCGGGAACTGCCGTGACAGCGCCAGGTGCTCGGCGCGCTCGCCTGCGCTGTTCTGGCCATCGCCTTCGTAGGCCTTGGCGGCGGCCGCCCAGGCCTTGTCCGGGTCGTCCTGGGCCAGCCAGGCGAACGCGGTCTTGGCGGCGACCGGCAGCGGTGCGCTCATGCCGGCCTGGCGCGCCAGCAGCAGTTCACCGAGCCGCTCGCGGGCTTCGTCGACCGGCAAGGGCGCCAGCAGCAAGGTCACGTCGGCGGCCACCAGGGCACTGTGCAAGCGTAGCCCCGATGCCGCGGCGGCCAGGTGCAGCGTCCAGGTGGCGATCAGGCGATGCCACTTCAGGCCGGCCTTGCCCGCCTGCAAGGTATTGGGCACCGTGCCGATGCTCAGCAGACTGCCATCCACTGCCTGGTAGGCGCGCCCCAACCAGCCTTCGAGCCGCAGCCCCGCATGGGTGAAGCGCAGCGGCAGGGCCTGTTGGATCTCCTGCGGCCACCGCTTCAGCAACTGCCGATAGCGGTGCAGGATGCCAGGCAGCGGCTCGACCAGTTCGGCTTGCAGGCACTCGCCGAAACCAGCCAAGGGCAACTGGCCGCTGGCCTGTAGCCGTCTGGCGCCACGCTCGAGCACCTGCTCGGCACGGTCGGGCTCGACCAGCGCCGCGTTCAGCAGGCTTTCGCTGAGCAGGTAGCGTTGCAGGCCATCCAGGGTGAAGGGTTCTTCGTCGGCGACAGGGTCTTCAAAGGTCTCGAAGAACACTTTCAGACGTTGACTGAAGAAATGCCGGACCGGGTGGCGCAGGAAATCCTGCAATTGAGCCAAACTCAAAGGTTCGTCGCTGACGTGGGCTTCGAGTGCGCTTGCCAGGGCCGGGACGACAGCCTCCGATTGATGCAGGGCATGCCATTCCTGGGCGAAGCTGAACAGCGCACTGTCCTTCTGGTAATAGCGTCGACTGAACGGCTGCAGCGGGTGCTCCTGGGTGAGCGCCTCGACCAGCTGTCGACCGCTGTCCTCGAGCGCGTCCGACGCGGACGACGCCAGTCGCCAACCACTGGCCAGGTGGTCGCGCAGCTGGCCGATCAGCACCGAAGACGGACGCTCGCTGTTGTCGCGGATGCTGCGACCGACCCAGCTGACGTACAGGCGCTCCTGGGCCGAGAGCAGGGCTTCGAGCAGCAGGTAGCGATCGTCTTCACGGCGTGAACGGTCCCCAGGCCGGTAGTCCGAGGCCATCAGGTCGAAATCCAGGGGCGGCTGCGCGCGCGGGTAGTCGCCATCGTTCATGCCCAACAGGCAGACGATGCGGAACGGAATGGCACGCATGGGCATGAGCGTGCAGAAATTCACCGACCCGGCCAGGAATCGCTGCGACAGCTTGCCGTCGTCGAGCCCGGCCAGCCAGGCTTCGCGCACGACAGTCAATGGCAGTTCCTCCTGCAGACCGACCGACTCGCAGGTCTGCAGCCAGGTTTCACGCAGGGTCTGCAACTGCACCAGGAGGTAGTCGTCATGCTCGTCCTGGGCCAGGAAGAACACCTGCAGCAGTGCGTTCAAGCGTTCGCCCCACTCGGCGGCGGTGGCAGGCTGCGACAGGCTATACAGGGCCACGTCCAGGGCTTCGAGCAAGGCCACCAGCGGGCCGATCAGGGTGGCGTCGAGCCCGCCGATCTCATCGAACGGCTCGATATCGTCCCACCCCTCGCCGTTACCCACCGCATAGCCCAGCAGCATGCGCCGCAGGCCGAAGCGCCAGCTGTTCTGCTCCAGCCCTTCCGGCAGGCCGAGCGAGGCTCGCTGCGGGGCGTCCAACCCCCAGCGGATGCCGGCCCCTTCGATCCAACGGTGCAAGGTCGGCAGGTCGGCCTCTTGGATGCCGAAGCGCGCACGCAGCGCCGGTACGTCCAGCAGGTCCAGCACTTCACTGACGGCAAAGCGGCTGTCGGGCAACTTGAGCAGGTGTTCGAGGGCGATCAGCAGCGGATCGCGGCCACGCTGCCCTTGGTCGGTCAAGGTAAAGGGAATGTAGCGCGGGTCCTGACGGTCGATCTGGCCGAAGACTGCACGGACGTGGGGCGCATAGGTGTTGATGTCCGGCAGCATGACGATGATGTCACGCGGACGCAGCGTGGAGTCGTGGCTGAAGGCGTCCAGCAATTGATCGTGCAGGATCTCCACTTCGCGCTGGGGGCTGTGGGCCACGTGAAAGCGAATGGACGCATCCGTGCGCGGGTCGACGGCTGGCCAGAGCGTTCGCGTCTCTGCCAAGGGGCGCAGTTCGAGAATGTCGTCCTGCAGCTGGTTCAGCAGTGTCTGGGTGTCCGCTTCGCTGAACAGGTCGATGCGGCCCTCGCTGAAGATGCCTTGGTAGACGCTGGGGTCATCATGGCTGTCGAGCAGGCTGATGTAGTCACGCCCCTGCTTGCCCCAGGCCGCGAGCAACGGGTGCGCGTGCTGGTGCATGACCTCGGGGTCGAGGTCCTGGGGCATGCCCTGCTTGCGCTGCTGGCGTTTGTAGTGGTGACGCAGCAGGTCCTTGTCGGCGACGATGTCGGCCCAGTGATGGCGACATGGGTTGTGCACGCACAGCAGCACCTGGCTGAACCGCGAAAGTGCGGCAAGCGCTTCGAGCACCTGGGCGGGCAAGGAGGAAATGCCGAACACGATGACCCGTGAAGGCAGGCCTTTGGGGCGATCTTCCAGGGCCTCCATGCGTCGCATGAACCGCAGATGGACCCCGGCCCGGCTCTGCGCCATGCCCTGTTCGCCGACATCGTCGAGCAAGGCTTTCCAGAGCTCGGCCTGCCAGCAGTTGCCGGGAGGCAAGGGTTTGCGCTCGTCACGTGCGGTGTGCAGCACATGGTTGCCTTTGGACCAGTCGTCGAGCCAGTCGGCGCGGTACACCTGGTACTGGTCGAACAGGTCGGCCAGTCGTTCGGCCAGTTGATAGCGCTTGCGCAGGTCATCGTCGTCGGTCAGGAAACGTCGCAGCGGCTCGAAATGCGGTCGCTCGATCAACGCAGGCAACAGGCGCATGAGCCGCCAGGTGAGCGGGGCCTTGTCGAGCATCGAGACTTCGGGGATCTCTTCGCGACCCATGACCTTGCGGTACAGCTGCCAGATGAAGCTGCCCGGCAGTTGGACGTCGATGGCGGCGGCGATGCCGCAGCCGCCCTGGTCGTCGTCCAGGGGATCTTCGGCCAGGGCCAGCTTCAGCCATTGGGCGATCCCGTTGCTTTGCACCAGGGCGATCTCGTTCTCCAGAGGGGCCAGCGGCATCCGACGCATCCAGCTGACGACCAGGCTGCGCAAGTCGTCCAGCCGATTGCCGTGGACGATCATGAAGCCGGGCTGGGGACGGACATTGGTGGGCATCGGGTCATCCTGGTGAAGCAGACGGTCGAAAGAGAAACCTTACCATGGGGGCTACGCGATTTTTTCCAGGCGCGCAAAGACAAAACCCCTACCTGCATACGCAGATAGGGGTTTTGCGAAATGAATCTTGGCGATGACCTACTCTCACATGGGGAAACCCCACACTACCATCGGCGATGCATCGTTTCACTGCTGAGTTCGGGAAGGGATCAGGTGGTTCCAATGCTCTATGGTCGCCAAGAAATTCGGTAGCCGGACTGTCGTATCGACAGGCCAGCAGATTCGGATATGTGATCTTTGTGTGTTTGCGAACTTTCGGTTCGTGTGTCTTCGCACCCAACCTGCGCTCGGCAGATTGCTTGGGTGTTATATGGTCAAGCCTCACGGGCAATTAGTATTGGTTAGCTCAACGCCTCACAGCGCTTACACACCCAACCTATCAACGTCGTAGTCTTCGACGGCCCTTTAGGGGATTCAAGATCCCAGTGAGATCTCATCTTGAGGCAAGTTTCCCGCTTAGATGCTTTCAGCGGTTATCTCTTCCGAACATAGCTACCCGGCAATGCCACTGGCGTGACAACCGGAACACCAGAGGTTCGTCCACTCCGGTCCTCTCGTACTAGGAGCAGCCCCTCTCAAATCTCAAACGTCCACGGCAGATAGGGACCGAACTGTCTCACGACGTTCTAAACCCAGCTCGCGTACCACTTTAAATGGCGAACAGCCATACCCTTGGGACCGGCTTCAGCCCCAGGATGTGATGAGCCGACATCGAGGTGCCAAACACCGCCGTCGATATGAACTCTTGGGCGGTATCAGCCTGTTATCCCCGGAGTACCTTTTATCCGTTGAGCGATGGCCCTTCCATACAGAACCACCGGATCACTAAGACCTACTTTCGTACCTGCTCGACGTGTGGGTCTCGCAGTCAAGCGCGCTTTTGCCTTTATACTCTACGACCGATTTCCGACCGGTCTGAGCGCACCTTCGTACTCCTCCGTTACTCTTTGGGAGGAGACCGCCCCAGTCAAACTACCCACCATACACTGTCCTCGATCCGGATGACGGACCTGAGTTAGAACCTCAAAGTTGCCAGGGTGGTATTTCAAGGATGGCTCCACGCAGACTGGCGTCCACGCTTCAAAGCCTCCCACCTATCCTACACAAGCAAATTCAAAGTCCAGTGCAAAGCTATAGTAAAGGTTCACGGGGTCTTTCCGTCTAGCCGCGGATACACTGCATCTTCACAGCGATTTCAATTTCACTGAGTCTCGGGTGGAGACAGCGCCGCCATCGTTACGCCATTCGTGCAGGTCGGAACTTACCCGACAAGGAATTTCGCTACCTTAGGACCGTTATAGTTACGGCCGCCGTTTACCGGGGCTTCGATCAAGAGCTTCGCTTGCGCTAACCCCATCAATTAACCTTCCGGCACCGGGCAGGCGTCACACCCTATACGTCCACTTTCGTGTTTGCAGAGTGCTGTGTTTTTAATAAACAGTCGCAGCGGCCTGGTATCTTCGACCGGCATGGGCTTACGGAGCAAGTCCTTGACCCTCGCCGGCGCACCTTCTCCCGAAGTTACGGTGCCATTTTGCCTAGTTCCTTCACCCGAGTTCTCTCAAGCGCCTTGGTATTCTCTACCTAACCACCTGTGTCGGTTTGGGGTACGGTTCCCGATTATCTGAAGCTTAGGAGCTTTTCTTGGAAGCATGGCATCAACCACTTCGTCGCCTAAAGGCAACTCGTCATCAGCTCTCGGCCTTGAGATCCCGGATTTGCCTAAGATCTCAGCCTACCACCTTAAACTTGGACAACCAACGCCAAGCTGGCCTAGCCTTCTCCGTCCCTCCATCGCAATAACCGGAAGTACAGGAATATTAACCTGTTTTCCATCGACTACGCTTTTCAGCCTCGCCTTAGGGACCGACTAACCCTGCGTCGATTAACGTTGCGCAGGAAACCTTGGTCTTTCGGCGTGGGAGTTTTTCACTCCCATTGTCGTTACTCATGTCAGCATTCGCACTTCTGATACCTCCAGCCAGCTTCTCAACTGACCTTCACAGGCTTACAGAACGCTCCTCTACCGCATCACCTAGTGGTGATACCCGTAGCTTCGGTGCATGGTTTGAGCCCCGTTACATCTTCCGCGCAGGCCGACTCGACTAGTGAGCTATTACGCTTTCTTTAAAGGGTGGCTGCTTCTAAGCCAACCTCCTAGCTGTCTAAGCCTTCCCACATCGTTTCCCACTTAACCATGACTTTGGGACCTTAGCTGACGGTCTGGGTTGTTTCCCTTTTCACGACGGACGTTAGCACCCGCCGTGTGTCTCCCATGCTCGGCACTTGCTGGTATTCGGAGTTTGCATCGGTTTGGTAAGTCGGGATGACCCCCTAGCCGAAACAGTGCTCTACCCCCAGCAGTGATACATGAGGCGCTACCTAAATAGCTTTCGAGGAGAACCAGCTATCTCCGAGCTTGATTAGCCTTTCACTCCGATCCACAGGTCATCCGCTAACTTTTCAACGGTAGTCGGTTCGGTCCTCCAGTCAGTGTTACCTAACCTTCAACCTGCCCATGGATAGATCGCCCGGTTTCGGGTCTATACCCAGCGACTGTTCGCCCTATTAAGACTCGCTTTCGCTACGCCTCCCCTATTCGGTTAAGCTCGCCACTGAATATAAGTCGCTGACCCATTATACAAAAGGTACGCAGTCACCTAACAAGTAGGCTCCCACTGCTTGTACGCATACGGTTTCAGGTTCTATTTCACTCCCCTCTCCGGGGTTCTTTTCGCCTTTCCCTCACGGTACTGGTTCACTATCGGTCAGTCAGTAGTATTTAGCCTTGGAGGATGGTCCCCCCATATTCAGACAAAGTTTCTCGTGCTCCGTCCTACTCGATTTCATTGGAAGAAGATTTTCGTGTACGGGGCTATCACCCACTATGGCCGCACTTTCCAGAGCGTTCCACTAATCTTCAACCAACTTAAGGGCTGGTCCCCGTTCGCTCGCCACTACTAAGGGAATCTCGGTTGATTTCTATTCCTCAGGGTACTTAGATGTTTCAGTTCCCCTGGTTCGCCTCATGCACCTATGTATTCAGTGCAGGATACTCAGCTTGTGCTGAGTGGGTTCCCCCATTCAGAGATCTCTGGATCACAGTCTGTTTGCCGACTCCCCAAAGCTTATCGCAGGCTACCACGTCTTTCATCGCCTCTGACTGCCAAGGCATCCACCGTATGCGCTTCTTCACTTGACCATATAACCCCAAGCAATCTGGTTATACTGTGAAGACGACATTCGCCGAAAATTCGCATGTTGCGCTCTCGCGCAGAACTCACAAATTTTACCTTAGCCTGATCACCACCAGTGAAAGTGGCCATCAGTCTATTTCTATCACATATCCGAATTTTTAAAGAACGATCTGACAAAAGCCAGAAATCAACATTCAGCGAGGAATGCTCATTTCTAGGTTCTGATCAAGGAACAGCACACTGAACAGGTACCACGAAGGTGGTGGAGCCAAGCGGGATCGAACCGCTGACCTCCTGCGTGCAAGGCAGGCGCTCTCCCAGCTGAGCTATGGCCCCATGCTCTTTTTACAGAGAAGTGGTAGGTCTGGGCAGATTTGAACTGCCGACCTCACCCTTATCAGGGGTGCGCTCTAACCAACTGAGCTACAGACCTATAACAGGGTCTTGATCGTCTTTTACAAAGAATCAAGCAATTCGTGTGGGGGCTCATCAGCTGGCTGATGTCGTCGATTAAGGAGGTGATCCAGCCGCAGGTTCCCCTACGGCTACCTTGTTACGACTTCACCCCAGTCATGAATCACACCGTGGTAACCGTCCTCCCGAGGGTTAGACTAGCTACTTCTGGTGCAACCCACTCCCATGGTGTGACGGGCGGTGTGTACAAGGCCCGGGAACGTATTCACCGCGACATTCTGATTCGCGATTACTAGCGATTCCGACTTCACGCAGTCGAGTTGCAGACTGCGATCCGGACTACGATCGGTTTTGTGAGATTAGCTCCACCTCGCGGTTTGGCAACCCTCTGTACCGACCATTGTAGCACGTGTGTAGCCCAGGCCGTAAGGGCCATGATGACTTGACGTCATCCCCACCTTCCTCCGGTTTGTCACCGGCAGTCTCCTTAGAGTGCCCACCATAACGTGCTGGTAACTAAGGACAAGGGTTGCGCTCGTTACGGGACTTAACCCAACATCTCACGACACGAGCTGACGACAGCCATGCAGCACCTGTGTCAGAGTTCCCGAAGGCACCGATCCATCTCTGGAAAGTTCTCTGCATGTCAAGGCCTGGTAAGGTTCTTCGCGTTGCTTCGAATTAAACCACATGCTCCACCGCTTGTGCGGGCCCCCGTCAATTCATTTGAGTTTTAACCTTGCGGCCGTACTCCCCAGGCGGTCAACTTAATGCGTTAGCTGCGCCACTAAAATCTCAAGGATTCCAACGGCTAGTTGACATCGTTTACGGCGTGGACTACCAGGGTATCTAATCCTGTTTGCTCCCCACGCTTTCGCACCTCAGTGTCAGTATCAGTCCAGGTGGTCGCCTTCGCCACTGGTGTTCCTTCCTATATCTACGCATTTCACCGCTACACAGGAAATTCCACCACCCTCTACCGTACTCTAGCCTGCCAGTTTTGGATGCAGTTCCCAGGTTGAGCCCGGGGCTTTCACATCCAACTTAACAAACCACCTACGCGCGCTTTACGCCCAGTAATTCCGATTAACGCTTGCACCCTCTGTATTACCGCGGCTGCTGGCACAGAGTTAGCCGGTGCTTATTCTGTCGGTAACGTCAAAATTGCAGAGTATTAATCTACAACCCTTCCTCCCAACTTAAAGTGCTTTACAATCCGAAGACCTTCTTCACACACGCGGCATGGCTGGATCAGGCTTTCGCCCATTGTCCAATATTCCCCACTGCTGCCTCCCGTAGGAGTCTGGACCGTGTCTCAGTTCCAGTGTGACTGATCATCCTCTCAGACCAGTTACGGATCGTCGCCTTGGTGAGCCATTACCTCACCAACTAGCTAATCCGACCTAGGCTCATCTGATAGCGCAAGGCCCGAAGGTCCCCTGCTTTCTCCCGTAGGACGTATGCGGTATTAGCGTTCCTTTCGAAACGTTGTCCCCCACTACCAGGCAGATTCCTAGGCATTACTCACCCGTCCGCCGCTGAATCCAGGAGCAAGCTCCCGTCATCCGCTCGACTTGCATGTGTTAGGCCTGCCGCCAGCGTTCAATCTGAGCCATGATCAAACTCTTCAGTTCAATACTGCTTGGGTTTTTAAGAAACCCTAAACTTGGCTCAGCAATCTCAAATGACTACTATGATTACTCATGTGTCACTTGTGATGCTGATAATCTATGTGACTATCAGTCCAAACTCACAAGCACCCACACGAATTGCTTGATTCAATTTGTTAAAGAGCGTTTGGCTGAGAAGCTTTCGCCTCAACCGAGGCGCGCATTCTACGCTGTCCTCGTTGTGTGTCAAGCGTTTATTTTGAAGTTTTTTTCGGGAAACCCTAACAACTTCAACCACTTGACTCGCTGCGATCTCTCGAAGCGGGAGGCGAATCATACAGCGTTACAACCTGCTGTCAACTGCCTTTTTTCACCGCTTCCGGTCGGGACCGAAGCCCTTCCAGCTTCATCTCGATTCACGCAACCTGTTGATTAACAAGGCGTTTATCGTTCCGACTGCGTTGGAAGTGGTGCGCATTATAAGGGGATCTGAAACCCCGTCAACCCTTTATTTCAATTCATTTCGCTTTTTCTGGTTGAACCGTGGCAGCCGCCTCCAGACAGCCGGGATGCGCATGACCATCACTGCCAACCCTGCCCCCGCATACAGGGTCCACTCCCCCAGGTCAGAACGCACGACCCACAGAAAATGCAGCAGCCCCAACCCCAATACGGCATAGACGAGCCGGTGCAGGGACCGCCAGCGCGCGCCCAGTCGTCGTTGACTGGCCCTGTTCGAGGTCACCGCCAGCACGAGCAGGCCCAGGAACCCCAGCGTACCGACGATGATATAGGGCCGTCGTCGCAACTCGACGCCCAGCTGCCCGATGTCCAGGCCCAACATGAAGACCAGATAGCCGAGCAGGTGCAGCAGGATGTAGGCAAAGCTCCACAAGCCGATCTGCCTGCGCACCACGATCCAGCCGGCCCACCCGGTCATGCGCTGGAGCGGGCTCATGCACAGACCGACCAGCAGGTAGATCAAGCCGCCCAGGCCCAGACGCGTGACAAGCACCTTGCCAGGGTCGGGCCCCAGCTGGTTGCTCATTGCCTCGTACAGCCACCAGGCCGGCAACAGACAGCCGAACAGAAACAGCGCCAGACGCAACCCTGGATAACGCATCAGTAGTTCTTCCGCAGGTCCAGCCCCGCGTACAGACCACTGACCTGCTCGGCATAGCCGTTGAACATCAGCGTGTCACGTACATTCGGGCTGAACAGCCCACTCGGTAGCCGTCGCTCACGCGCCTGCGTCCAGCGTGGATGATCGACCTGTGGATTGACGTTGGCATAGAAGCCGTACTCCTCGGGCGCCAGGCCCTGCCAGGTGGTCTTGGGTTGCTCGGCGACCAGGCTCATGCGCACGATCGACTTGATGCTCTTGAAACCATACTTCCAAGGCACCACCAGCCGCAGTGGCGCCCCGTTCTGATTCGGCAGCTCGCGCCCGTACATGCCGACGGCCATCAGGGTCAGCGGGTTCATCGCCTCGTCCAGGCGCAGGCCTTCCACATAGGGCCAGTCGATCAGCGCGAACCCCGAGCGCTGCCCGGGCATGTGCTCAGGATCACGCAACGTCTCGAAGCGTACATAGCGCGCCTTGGACGTCGGCTGGACGCGCTTGAGGATGTCTGCCAGCGGAAAGCCCAGCCACGGGATCACCATCGACCAAGCCTCGACGCAGCGCAGCCGGTAGATGCGCTCTTCCAGCTGGTAGGGTTTGACGAAGTCTTCCAGCGCATAGTTGCCCGGCTTGTCGACCTCGCCATCGATCACCAGGCGCCAGGGCTCGGTGGGCAGGCTGCCGGCGCTGTCGGCCGGGTCGCCTTTGCCAGGCCCGAACTCATAGAAGTTGTTGTAGTGGGTCGCATCGCGAAACGGGGTGATGGCTTCGTCCTTCACGGTCACCGCCTGCCAGCGCGTGGCCGCGAGCTTGTCGGTGAACCACCCGGCGGGCTTGCCGGGTTCGACATCCGGGTAGCGCGCAGCGTCAGCCGCGCGGCCGACGGCAGGCAAGGCACCGAGCGCCAGCCCGGCCATTGCACCACCGAGCATGCGTCGACGCGAGAGATAGAGGGATTCGGGTGTGACGTCCGACAGCTTGCAATCGGACGATCTGGGAAGCTGGATGAGCATGTGGACCCCACAGCATTGGACAAGGATGTACCAATAGACTGTAGGGCCGCGGGGTTATTCCGCCATTAAATCGATTTCACACTTTACGGCGGCGCTTGCGCAGCAGGTACTGCACGGGGCCGGAAGCCGCATAGGCGAGGAAGATCAGCAGCAGGATGCGCGGTGGATCGCTGAAGACCACGGCGAACACCAGCACCACCGCCAGGATGGCGACGAAGGGCACGCGGCCCTTGAGGTCCAGCTCCTTGAAGCTGTTGTACTTGACGTTGCTGACCATCAGCATGCCGGCCGCCGCGACCAGCAAGGCCACCAGGAACGACAGCTTGGAGCCCTGGATACCGTAGTCGCTGAACGCCCACACGGTACCGGCTACCACACCGGCAGCCGCCGGGCTGGCCAGACCGATGAAGTAACGCTTGTCGGCGGTACCGACCTGGGTGTTGAAGCGCGCCAGGCGCAGTGCCGCGCCAGCGACATAGATGAAGGCCACCATCCAGCCGACCTTGCCCATGTCCCCCAGCGCCCAGACGAAGGCCAGCAATGCCGGCGCCACACCGAAGGCCACCATGTCCGACAAGGAGTCGTACTCGGCGCCGAAGGCGCTCTGGGTATTGGTCATGCGCGCCACACGGCCATCGAGGCTGTCGAGCACCATGGCCACGAAGATCGCGATGGCGGCGAACGCCAGGTACTTGCTGCCTTCGTGGGGGTCACCGGCGCTGAGGTAGCCGTGCGCGCTGATGGCGCTGATGATCGCGTAGAACCCGGCAAACAGGTTGGCGGTGGTGAACAGGTTGGGCAACAGATAGATGCCGCGATGCCGAACCTTGCGCCCTTCGGCGTCATGCCCCTCTTCAATGTGCTCATCGACAGGTAGCAGGCTTTCGGCGTCGGAGGGCGTGTGCGGCTCTTCGGGACGTTCGCTCATGGAGATTACCTTGCAACAGGATGGAAAGTATTCGACGCGGGCAGGCGACGGAGGTTCGACGCCTGCCCCTGGTCGCTTTATACCAGATGCGGGCGCCTGAACGAAAAAACGCGGCCGAGGCCGCGTTCTTCGTCACGTCAGGACAGGATCAGTTCTTGCTCTTGTCGACGATCTTGTTGGCCGAGATCCACGGCATCATCGAACGCAGCTGCTCGCCGATGATTTCGATGCCATGGGAAGCGTTGTTGCGACGCTTGGCGGTCATCGAAGGGTAGTTGGTGGCGCCTTCGCTGATGAACATCTTCGCGTACTCACCGTCCTGGATGCGCTTGAGTGCATTGCGCATGGCCTTGCGGGATTCTTCGTTGATGACTTCAGGACCGGTCACGTACTCGCCGTACTCGGCGTTGTTGGAGATCGAGTAGTTCATGTTGGCGATACCGCCTTCGTACATGAGGTCGACGATCAGCTTCAGCTCGTGCAGGCACTCGAAGTAGGCCATTTCCGGCGCGTAACCGGCTTCGACCAGGGTTTCGAAACCGGCCTTGACCAGCTCGACGGTACCGCCGCACAGAACGGCCTGCTCACCGAACAGGTCGGTTTCGGTCTCGTCCTTGAAGGTGGTCTCGATGATGCCGGTACGGCCACCGCCGACGCCTGCGGCGTAGGACAGTGCGACGTTCTTGGCGTTGCCCGAGGCGTCCTGGTAGATGGCGATCAGGTCAGGGATACCACCGCCCTTGACGAACTCGGAACGTACCGTGTGGCCTGGGGCCTTCGGCGCGATCATGATCACGTCCAGGTCGGCACGCGGCACGACCTGGTTGTAGTGGATCGAGAAGCCGTGGGAGAACGCCAGGGTCGCGCCCTGCTTGATGTTCGGCTCGATTTCGTTCTTGTACAGCGCGCCCTGGAACTCGTCCGGGGTCAGGATCATGACCAGGTCGGCAGCGGCGACGGCGGAAGCGACGTCAGCGACTTTCAGGCCGTGGGCTTCTGCCTTGGCGACGGTGGCCGAGCCTTTGCGCAGGCCGACGGTGACGTCGACGCCGGAGTCCTTCAGGTTGCACGCCTGGGCGTGACCCTGGGAGCCGTAACCGATGATGGCGACTTTCTTGCCCTGGATGATGGAAAGGTCGCAATCTTTATCGTAGAAAACTTTCATGAACTACCCCTGTTATATCCTGGCTCACGGGAGCCAACGCTAATTGTTGAAGTTAGATACTGAGCACTTTGTCGCCCCGGGCGATGCCGGTGACGCCACTGCGAACGGTTTCAAGGATCGACGTGGTGCCGATCGCCTGGATGAAGCTGTCGAGCTTGTCGCTGGTCCCACTCAGTTGCACGGTGTACACGCTGGCGGTGACGTCGACGATCTGCCCACGGAAGATGTCGGTGGTGCGCTTGATCTCGGCGCGCTGGGCACCGGTGGCCTTGACCTTGACCAGCATCATTTCACGCTCGATGTGCGCGCTTTCCGACAGGTCGACCAGCTTGACCACTTCGACGAGCTTGTTCAGGTTCTTGGTGATCTGCTCGATCACCTCATCGTGGCCGATGGTGGTCAACGTCAGACGCGAAACGCTCGGGTCCTCGGTCGGTGCCACGGTCAGGCTTTCGATGTTGTAGTTGCGCTGGGAAAACAGCCCGACCACGCGAGACAAGGCACCGGGTTCGTTTTCCAGCAGCAGGGAAATGATGTGCCGCATATCAGGTACGCTCCGTCTTGCTCAGCCACATGTCACGCATCGAGCCATCCTTGATCTGCATCGGATAGACGTGCTCGCTCCTGTCGACCTGGATGTCGATGAAGACCAGGCGGTTCTTCAGCGCGAAGGCTTCCTCGAGCTTGGGCTTGAGGTCCTTCAGGCTGGTGATCCGGATGCCGACGTGACCATAGGCTTCGACCAGCTTGATGAAATCGGGCAGCGATTCCATGTAGGAGTGCGAGTGGCGGCTGTTGTAGGACATGTCCTGCCACTGGCGCACCATGCCCAGCACGCCGTTGTTCAGGTTGACGATCTTCACCGGCAAGCCGTACTGCAGGCAGGTCGACAGCTCCTGGATGTTCATCTGGATGCTGCCCTCGCCGGTGACGCAGGCCACGTCGTCGTCCGGGAAGTTCAGCTTCACGCCCATGGCCGCCGGGAAACCGAAGCCCATGGTGCCCAGGCCACCGGAGTTGATCCAGCGGTTGGGCTTGTTGAAGCGGTAGTACTGCGCCGCGAACATCTGGTGCTGGCCGACGTCGGAGGTGACGAAGGCATCGCCCTGGGTGACTTCGCACAGGGTCTCGATGACCTTCTGCGGCTTGATCACTTCGCCATCGCCCTGGTCGTACGGGAACAGCCCACGGTTACCGCGCCACTCGTCGATCTGCTTCCACCAGGTATCCATGGCCGCCTGATCGGGCTTGCCACCGATTTCCTTGAGGATGGCCTGCATGTCGGCGAGCACGCTGTCGACCGGGCCCACGATCGGCACGTCGGCCTTGATCATCTTGGAGATCGACGCCGGGTCGATGTCGATGTGGATGATCTTGGCGTTCGGGCAGAACTTGGCCGGGCCGTTGATCACACGGTCGTCGAAGCGCGCGCCGACGGCGAAGATCACATCGGCATGGTGCATCGCCATGTTGGCCGGGTAGCTGCCATGCATGCCGAGCATGCCGAGGAACTGGCGGTCGGTACCGGGGTAGCCACCCAGGCCCATCAGGGTATTGGTGACCGGCAGGTTCAGCGCACGGGCGATCTCGGTCAGGGTTTCGGAGCCACCACCGAGGATGACGCCGCCACCGGAATAGAGGATCGGACGCTTGGCCGCCAGCAGCATCTCGGCCGCCTTGCGGATCTGACCGGAGTGACCACGCACGGCCGGGCTGTAGGAGCGCAGCTTGACCTTCTTCGGATAGACGTACTCGAACTTCTCGGCCGGGTTGGTCATGTCCTTCGGAATGTCGACCACCACCGGACCGGGACGCCCGGACTCGGCCAGGTAGAAGGCCTTCTTCAGGACTTCCGGGATTTCCGAGGCGTGCTTGATCATGAAGCTGTGTTTCACGATCGGCCGGGAAATACCGATCATGTCGGTTTCCTGGAAGGCATCGGTGCCGACCATGGTGCTGGGCACCTGGCCCGACAGGATGACCATCGGGATGGAGTCCATGTACGCCGTGGCGATACCGGTAATGGCGTTGGTGGCGCCTGGGCCGGAGGTCACCAGCACCACGCCGGCCTTGCCGGTGGCGCGTGCATAGCCGTCGGCCATGTGGGTCGCGGCCTGTTCGTGACGAACCAGGATGTGCTCGATCTCTGGTTCCTTGAACAAGGCATCGTAGACATGAAGGAGAGCACCGCCAGGGTACCCGTAGATGTGCTTGATGCCCTCGTCACGCAAGAAGCGGACAAGCATCTCGCCGCCAGATAAAAGCTCCACGTTGTTCACCTCTAAAACGCCAGAGTACCGCCCGAGGGGCGGGGTCTTGATAGGTTTACTGCCAAGCAGAGCATGAGCGAACGTTCAGCACTGACTGAGCAAGTATTGGGAGCGTCCCTGAGTGTTTCGGGACCTTCCCACCCAGCGCGAGGTAACGCGTTGCGGGGTAAAACAGGTCGGCGCGGGTGTGCGCCTCATGTTCGGCTTGGCGGGTCTGCTTCTGGCAGTCCCCCTACAGCGGAAACTGGATTCTTGTGATTCGGCGGCGACAAGTCAAGAAAAATTATTGCCAATATTTCCAAGACTTCAATTACAGTCACCACAAACGAGAACGCTTGCAGCAGGAAAATAAAGATTTCCATAAAAAAGGGCCACAATCTGCGGCCCTGAGAGGTAAAACCGAAAAAATCAGGCGGATGGTGCGATCAATTGGTCGAATGCGGCCAGCAGGCGCCGTAGCTCGCGACTTTGCTCGGGACGGTCGACATAGACCGTTTCGGCCATCACCAGGATGCCCGAGGCGTGAGGCAGCGGCAGACCGTGCTCGAGGATCTGCGTCATGCGCGGCAGGAAGATCCATTGCAGCCATTGCTCGAAGCGCAGGCTGTCGAGTGCAAAAGGCACGCTGCTGGCCAGTGCCTGCTCGCTGGGCGGCGTGTGGTCCCACCACCCTTGCACGCGCAGTTCGCGCTCGATCAGCAGCAAGTGGTCGGCGATCTCCAGGATGCGCGGCTCCATCACGAAGCGACCTGGGCTTTCTGCCGGGCCAGTGCGGCACCGGCACTGTCGCCCTGCTTCTCGCGGGCCTGGGCGATCACGTTCCACAGCTCGGCCTGCAGGTTCGGGCGTCCGTTGGCGTAGGTCAGCGCACGGCGTGCCAGTTGCTCGGCCTGGGCAGCATCGCCCTGGGCCAGTCGCACCTGGGCCAGGCGGAACAGCACCTGGGGCTCACGGGGCGCGATGCGCTGGGCGCGCTCGAGGCTCGACGAGGCACCGTTGAAGTCACCACCGCCCTGCTGTTGCTGGGCCGTGGTCAACAGCGCCAACACGGGGCCGTCGAGCTGCTCGTCGGCCGACAGGCCGCCACTGGCCGCTGCGTTGCTCCGTGGGATGCCGGTAGGCGTGCTGGCAGCCGCCGCCTTGCTGGCAGCGGCGGCATCCATGGCCGCGATGTCGAACGGTTCGTCATCGCCGGCAGGCGCTGGCGTGATCGGCCCGGTGCTGATCGGCGCCGCGGCGGTCGAGGCCGGGAACGTCTGGATCGGTGCGGCACCGGCACCCTGGGGCACCATGACCATCACCCCGGTGTCGGTCGGCATCGACTGGGCCTGCGCCGTGCCTCGGTTGACCGAGGCTGCCGGCGTGCGAGTGGCCTGGACCCGCTCGCTGTTGGACACGCGCGTGCTCGAATCCACCACCGGGATCGAACCACGTGGAACGCTGGAGCAGCCATGCAGCATGGCCAGCGCCGTCAAGGCAGGAAACCACCACTTGTTCACGTCACACCCTCTCAAGCATCAGGTGGCCCGCCCTGATGGCAGGCCACGCATTCAGTTCATCCAGCCCTTGACCCAGTCCATGACCGAATCTTCGGCCTCGGGCTGAGCGTTGCAGGCGGCGCCGGCAGGCGGTTCGCTGCCGCGAATATACGGCATCTGCACGGCTCCCGGACAGCTGGGATCGGAGCCTTTGCCCGAGTACGGGTCGATCCAGGCCTGCACGATGTTGTCCGGCTGCGGCATGTCCAGCGGCAGCGGGTCGGCCTTGCGCATGAAGCTGGTCCACACCTGCAAGGCACCGGTCGCCCCGGTGAAAGGCGTCTTGCCATTGTCGTCGCGGCCCAGCCAGACCACGGCCAGCAGGTCCTGGCTGAAGCCGGAGAACCAGCTGTCGCGCGAGTCGTTGCTGGTGCCGGTCTTGCCTGCCAGGGTCAAGGAGCTGGGCAGCGTGTTGTACACCGAGCGGCCAGTGCCTTCACGCATGACCCGCTGCATGGCGTTCTGTACCAGGAAGATGGCGCCCGGGTCGAAGGTCTGCTGGATCTGGAACGGGTAGCGCTTGAGCGGCTCGCCTTCGGCCGTCAGCACGCTGCGGATACCGCGCATGGGCGTGTTGAAGCCGCCGTTGGCCAGCGTCTGGTACATGGTCGCCACCTGCACTGGCGACATGCCGCCGGCCCCCAGCAACATCGCCGGGTACGGTGGCCAATCGACGTTGACCCCGAGCCGCCCGATGGTCTTGATCACATTGGGCACGCCGACTTCCAGGCCGATCTTGGCGGTGGACAGGTTGTAGGAGTGCGCCAGCCCCTGGTAGAGGTAGATGGTCCCATGGGGCTTGCGCTCATAGTTCTGCGGCCGCCAGACCTGGCCATCGGCGCCCTTGACCGAGAAGGGCTCGTCCTGCACCCAGCTGGTCAGGGTGTACTGGCTGGGTTTCTCCAGCGCGGTCAGGTAGACCGCCGGCTTGACCAGCGAGCCGATCGGCCGGACCGCATCGATGGCCCGGTTGAAGCCGGCGAAACCGGACTGGCGGCTGCCGATCAGCGCCTGCACTTCACCGGTTTCCGGGTTGGTCACGACCATCGCCGACTCGACCTCGTCGGCGCCCTTGCGCCCGGCCAGCCGCTTGAAGGTCTCGGTCATGGCCGACTCGGCCTTCATCTGCAGGATCGGGTCGAAACTGGTGAAGATGCGCAAGCCTTCTTCGGTCAAGTCTTCGTCACGGTAGTCCTGGCGCAGCTGACGCTTGACCAGATCGAGGAAGGCCGGGAAGGAGCTGTCGGCCAGGCTGCCGCGCTTGGTCACGCCCAGCGGCATCTTCTTGGCTGCATCGACGGCTTCCTGGGTCGCCACGCCCTGCTCGGCGAGCAGGTCGAGCACCAGGTTGCGGCGATTCAGGGCGCGTTCAGGGTAGCGACGCGGGTTGTAGTAGGACGGCCCCTTGACCATGCCCACCAGCAAGGCCACCTGGTGCAGCTTGAGTTCCGACAGCGGCTGGCTGAAGAAGAACTGACTGGCCAGGCCGAAGCCGTGCACCGCGCGCTGACCATCCTGGCCGATGAACACTTCGTTGAGGTAAGCCTCGAGGATCTCACGCTTGTCGTAGTGCAGTTCCAGCAGCACGGCCATCATGGCCTCGGTCAGCTTGCGGCTCAGGCTGCGCTCGTTGGTGAGGTAGAAGTTCTTCACCAGCTGCTGGGTCAGGGTACTGCCGCCCTGGCGCATGGCACCGGACGAGGTGTTGACCCAGATCGCCCGGGCGATCGACTTGGGCGAAACGCCCATATGGCTGTAGAAGTCACGGTCCTCGACCGCGACCAAGGTCTCGAGCAGGTACGGCGGCACCTGGTCGATGTTGATCAGGATGCGGTCCTCGAGGTTCTTCGGGTAGATGCCGCCGATCATCAGCGGCTCCAGGCGCACCACGTCGAGCTTGGCGCCATTGGCCCCGCTGAGCCCGGTCACGTAGTCGCCGGAGAAGCGCACGCGCACGAACTGCGCGGGCTCCAGCCCTTCGTAGAACTGGAAGCCACGGGTGTTGATGTCGACCGTGTTGCCATTGACCGAGGCGGCGCCCGGGCCATTGGCCGAGCTTTCGCGTCGATAGCCGAGGGCATCGAGCTCGGTCAGGAAATCGTCGCGGCTGAGCTTCTGGCCATTGAACAGCTCCAGCGGCCGCGCGTAGACCTTGGCCGGGATCGACCAGCGTTTGCCGGCGAACTTGTCCTGGACGACGGCGTCGAGATAGACCGCGAAGCCGGCGAGTATCACCAGGCCGACCAGGCTGAGCTTGAGAGCCCAGCCCAGCCAGGCGCGAGTGCGTCCGGTCGGGCGTTTTTTGGGGGTGCGGGAAGTCTTGGTACGAGTCATGGCGGCGGATTATACGCACTTTGCTGAGGCTGGGCAGGCGCCCTCTGGCGGTTTGCAGGGGCGGCACCATTGACCATAATGACGGATTCGAATTCCCTGACCCAGAAGGATCGCCCGTGAGCCAAGCTCTGATCAACGCGCTGCAGAACCCCGCGCTCTACCCCCATCCCGTCGACGGCTTCCAGCTGATCGAGACGCACATTTCCTGGGTCCTGCTGACCGGTGACTATGCCTACAAGATCAAGAAGCCGATGAACTTCGGTTTTCTCGACTTCACCGACCTGGGCCAGCGCGCGCACTTCTGCAACGAAGAACTGCGCCTCAACCAGCGCCTGACCCAGGACGTCTACCTCGACGTGCTGCCGATCACGGGCTCGGTAGACGCGCCGCAGCTGGGCGGCCAGGGCGAGGCGATCGAATATGCCCTGAAGATGCGCCAGTTCCCCCAGGCGCACATGCTCAACACCCTGCAGGCCAATGGCGAACTGACCGCCGCGCACATCGACCAGATGGCGGCGCAGATCGCCGACTTCCACCTGCACGCGCCGACCGTGCCCGTCGACCATCCGCTCGGCACGCCAGAAAGCGTCCTGCAACCGGTCGAACAAAACTTCGAGCAGATCCGCCCGTTCCTCACAGATGAGGCCGACCTGCGGCAACTCGACAGCCTGCAATCCTGGGCCCAGAGCAGCTTCGAGCGTCTGCGCCCGCTGCTGGAGGCGCGCAAGGCCGAGGGGTTCATCCGTGAATGCCATGGCGACATCCACCTGGGCAACGCCACGCTGATCGATGGGCAGGTGGTGATCTTCGACTGCATCGAGTTCAACGAGCCGTTCCGCCTGACCGATGTGTACGCCGACATCGCCTTCCTGGCCATGGACCTGGAAGACCGCGGCCTGAAAAGCCTGTCGCGTCGCTTCGTCAGCCAGTACCTGGAACTGACCGGTGACTACGAGGGGCTGGAACTGCTGAACTTCTACAAGGCCTACCGCGCCCTGGTACGGGCCAAGGTCGCCCTGTTCGGCCTGTCGCCCAACGCCACGGGCGTGGAACGCGCCACCACGCTGCGCACCTACCGCAACTATGCCAACCTGGCAGAAAGCTACAGCGCCATCCCGTCGCGCCTGCTGGCCATCACCCACGGCGTCTCGGCGGTGGGCAAGAGCCATGTGTCGATGCGCCTGGTCGAAGCCCTGGGCACGATTCGCGTGCGTTCGGACGTCGAGCGCAAGCGCCTGTTCCCTGAGCAGGCCCAGGATGAGCAAGCGCTGCATGCCGGTCTGTACGACCCACAGGCCAGCCAGAAGACCTACCAGCGTCTGCATCACCTGGCCGCCGTCATCCTGCGCGCCGGGTTCCCGGTGGTGCTCGATGCCACCTACCTCAAGCGCGAGCAGCGCCAGGCCGCCGCAGCTGTCGCCAGCGAGACCGGCGTGCCCTTCGTGATTCTCGACTGCCACGCCCCGGACGCGGTGATCGCCAGCTGGCTGCAACAACGCCAGGCCGAGCAGCGCGATCCGTCCGATGCCACGCTCGAGGTGATCCAGGCGCAACAGGCCGAGCGCGAACCGCTGGAAGCCGAAGAGCAGGCCTGCAGCAAACGCGTCGACACCCAGGTCTGCGCCAGCATGGACAGCCTGATCGACCAGATCCGCCAGTCCCTGCCAGGTCTGTAAGGCCGAGCCAGGCCGACGGCGCCTGCAACAGGCAACCCGTCGGCCATCGGGGCATGCGTCCACACGGCTGCCCCCGCCCCGCTACACTGCTGTGATGCGCCTGCCTTCCCTGACCCGCCGCCCGCCACAGCAAGGAGCCTGGATGAACGACGAGTTGCAAGGCCTGAAGAACCTGGGGAAGACGTCGGCACAGTGGCTGCACGCCGTCGGCATCCATAACGAATCGGATTTGCGCCGCCTGGGAGCGGTCGTCGCTTATCAGGCCGTCAAGACACGTGGCTTCCGGGCTTCCAAGGCGTTGCTGTACGCCCTCGAAGGGGCGCTGCTCGACATCCACTGGAATGAACTGCCTGCCGATCACAAGCGTGCGCTGGATCAGCGCCTGCTGGGCGAAACGTCGTCAGGGACGGCAGAAAAATAAAGTGCACAAAGGCATTGACTGTGAAATGAGAATCGTTATGATTATCACAACTGGTCGCGAGACTGGTTGGGTAATCTGGAAGACCTTGGTTCGGACGTTCAGATTATCTCCTCATCAGGCTAATCACGGTTATTGACCCGGCACTTTGCCGGGTCTTTTTTTGCGTGCTCGCTCAGCAGGCTGTTGCCTGAAGAGGGCCAACAGGCAGCGTTGTCCAGTCTTGCCCTGACACTTCATGTCATTGCGCCACGCCGCTTTGACGCCCGCGTGCTTGCCGGAAACCACGAGACTTCGCACTATGGTGCTGTCGATCGTCAGGAAACCGAGCCAATGCCGTCCACTGCTTCCCCTGGGTCCGCCACCGACGAGTGTTCGCCGCCGCCCGGCATGACGCTGCTGTGCCGCTCCGATGCACTCCTCGAAGGCACCAGCCGCCTGTTCGAGCTCCCGGACACGACAGTATTCGCAGTACGCCACCAGGGCCGCGCCTACGTGTACGTCAACCGCTGCCCGCACCGCCATGTGCCCTTGCACTGGCAGGACGGCGGCTTTCTCGACGACAGTGGCAGCCTGATCCGTTGCGCTCGGCATGGCGCGCTGTTTCTCATCGAGGACGGCGAATGCGTCACCGGTCCGTGCGAAGGTCAGCGCCTGGAGCCGGTCAGGTGCCTGGAAGCAGCAGGCAGTCTGTGGCGAGCGACTACCATTTCACCGGCAACGGCCGATCGATGACGATCCCCGAGGTCTCCACCCGCGTGCCGTAGGCCAGCACCTCGACCCCGTCGCGCACCGCCGCACGCAAGGCCTGGGCGTAGGCGTCGTCGATTTCCTGGGCCGGACGCACCGCCTCGACCCCGCTGAGGTTCACGCAGTACAGCTGCACGGCACGCACGCCTTGCCGGGCCAGGCTGGCCAGCTCGCGCAGGTGCTTGGCGCCGCGCTGGGTCACCGCATCCGGGAACGCCGCCACGGCACTGTCCGGGTACCCCAGGGTCACGCTCTTGACCTCGACGTAGGCCGGCCCCTCGGCGTACTCCAGGTAGAAGTCCACCCGGCTGCGTTCCTCGCCATAGGCGACTTCGCGGCGCAGAGTGTGGAACCCGGCCAGTTCGGTGATGATCCCGGCGCGCAACGCCTCTTCCACCAGCGCGTTGGCGCGCCCGGTATTGATGCAGGCCAGCCGCCCCTGGGGCGTTTCGCTCAACTCCCAGGTGCCGGGCAACTTGCGCTTGGGGTCGTTGGAGCGGGTGAACCAGACATCGCCGCCCTCGCGCATGCAGTTGAGCATCGAGCCCGTGTTGGGGCAGTGGATGGTCAATTGCTCACCCGTGGGCAGCTCGATATCGGCCAGAAAACGCTTGTACCGGCGCAGCAGCCGCCCTCGCTCGAGTTCGGGAGCAAACAGCATCAGCCCTGCCACCCCTGCAAGCCACGGGCGATGCGCTGCACCGCTTCTTCGAGGCGAGGCAGGTTCTGGGTATAGGCGAAGCGCACATGGTGGCCGGCCAGGTGCCGGCCGAAATCCAGCCCAGGCGTGAAGGCCACGTGCTGGGTCTCCAGGAAATGCTGGCAGAAGGCGAACGCATCGCCGCCGAACGCACTGATGTCGGCGTACAGGTAGAACGCGCCTTGCGGCTCCACTTCGATCCGAAAGCCCAGTTGACGCAGCGCTGGCAGGAGGAAGTCGCGCCGCCGGGCGAACTCGGCACGGCGCGCCTCGAAGATCGCCAGGGTGTCCGGTTCGAAGCAGGCCAGCGCGGCATGCTGGGCCATGCTCGGCGCACTGATGTAGAGGTTCTGCGCCAGCTTCTCCAGATCGGCCACCGCTGCGGGTGGCGCGACCAGCCACCCCAGCCGCCAGCCGGTCATGCCGAAGTACTTGGAGAAGCTGTTGAGCACGAAGGCGTCCTGGTCCACTTCCAGCACACTGGGCGCGTCCATGCCGTAGGTCAGCCCGTGGTAGATCTCGTCCACCACCAGGTGACCATCCTGGGCGCGCACGGCCTGCGACAGACTCGCCAACGCTTCGCGGTCGAGCACGGTGCCGGTGGGGTTGGCGGGCGAAGCCACCAGGGCGCCGACGGTCTGCTCGTTCCAGCACCGGCGCACGTGCTCGGGCGTCAGTTGATAGTTGTCATCCGGCCCGACCGGTACCAGCTGCGCGCCCCCTTCGACCAGGCGCAGGAAATGCCGGTTGCAAGGATAGCCGGGGTCGGCCAACAGCCAGTGCTTGTCAGGGTCGACCAGCAGGCTGCTGGCCAGCAGCAGCGCGCCGGAACCGCCGGGGGTGATCAGGATCCGCTGCGGGTCGACGTCCACGGCGTAGCGCTCGCCATAGAAGCGCGCGATGGCCTGGCGCAAGGCGGGCAGCCCGCGTGCGGCCGTGTAGCGGGTGTGGCCGGCGGCCAGCGCTGCCTGGCCGGCCTGCACGATGGGCGCGGCGGTGGTGAAGTCCGGCTCGCCGATCTCCAGATGGATCACATCATGCCCGGCCGCCTGCAGCTCATTGGCCCGCGCCAGCAAGGCCATGACGTGGAACGGTTCGATGGCGCGGCTACGCTGGCTATAGGGTCGAGGCATGGTTTTTTTCCAATCCGAACGGAACTGATAATTCTGCCAGGAAGTGGCGAACGTGTACTGCACGCCGCTGTCCATTAGCACGATGCAGGCGGGGTAGCATACCGCACCCTCTATCTGGTAAGTTCGGCGGCTCACAGTCGCAGGGCCGGCAGGTGCCGGAGATGGAGCAAGCCTGTGCATTGGATCAAAGAGTGAGAGGCGGTCTATTCCATGTCCACCCAAGAAAAGCATAAAAGCAGTCAGCACTACGATGAAATAGGACCCTACCAGGTCGCCGAAGGTGAGGAGTACATGGGCGAGCCCATGAAGGCTCACTTCACCAACCTGCTCAATGCCTGGAAGCAAGATCTGATGCAGAGCGTGGATCGCACGGTCGACCACATGAAAGACGAAGCTGCCAACTTCCCGGACCCGGCCGACCGCGCCAGCCAGGAAGAGGAGTTCGCTCTGGAATTGCGCAACCGTGACCGCGAGCGCAAGCTGATCAAGAAGATCGACAAGACCCTGCAGTTGATCATCGACGACGACTATGGCTGGTGCAACAGCTGCGGCATCGAGATCGGCCTGCGCCGTCTGGAAGCCCGTCCGACCGCCGACCTGTGCTTCGACTGCAAGGAAATTGCCGAGAAGAAGGAAAAGACGGTCGGCAAAGGCTGATCGTTCTTCCACCTGAACGGGGCGCGTAAGGCGCCCCGTTTCGTTTGCCGACCCCACCTGCCCATGACCGACTCTCGTTACATCGGACGCTTCGCCCCTACCCCCAGCGGCTTTCTGCATTTTGGCTCTCTGGTCGCCGCCCTGGCGTCCTGGCTGGATGCGCGTGCCGTCGACGGCCGCTGGCTCCTGCGCATCGAGGACACCGATCCGCCCCGCGAGATGCCTGGTGCCCGCGATGCGATCCTGCGGACCCTCGAGTCCTACGGCCTGCACTGGGACGGCGAGGTGGTCTGCCAGAGTCAGCGCCATGACGCCTATGCCGCCGTGGTCGACCGCCTGTTCAGCCTGGGCCTGGCCTATGCCTGCACCTGTTCGCGCAAGCAACTGGAAGGTTACAACGGCCTCTATCCAGGCTTTTGCCGCAACGCCGGGCATGCCCGCGAAGGCGCGGCCATCCGCCTGCGGGTGCCGGAACTGCTCTACCGCTTCACCGACCGGGTGCAGGGCGAGTACGCGCAGCACCTGGGGCGCGAGGTGGGCGATTTCGTCATCCAGCGTCGCGACGGGTTGTATGCCTACCAGCTGGCGGTGGTGCTGGACGATGCCTGGCAGGGCGTGACCGACATCGTGCGCGGGGCCGACCTGCTGGACAACACCCCGCGTCAGCTGTACCTGCAAGAGCTGCTGGGGTTCTCGCAGCCACGCTACCTGCACATCCCCCTGCTCGTGCAGCCGGATGGCCACAAGCTGGGCAAATCCTACCGCTCGCCGCCGTTGCAGGGGGATCAGGCGACGCCCTTGTTGCTGCGGGCCTTGCGTGCACTGGGGCAGGAAACCGAGCCGCAGCAGGTGCAGGCGACACCGGCCGAAGTCCTGGCCGTGGCCCGCACGCGGTGGCGGCCGGAGGCGATTGCCCGGACGACGACGATGCCTGAAGCGGATTTGCGCTGAGCGTTTGCCGATCTGCTCAAGGGCCTCTCCCCGACACTGATGTGCCAGAACGCCGTCGCCCTTCACTCAGGCAACTGTCTTTTCTGCTTTGTCCTTCCTGTGCTCATCAATGCTTCCCCGGCAGGCTGCATGGATCTAAGTGGGAGTCCACCCGCCGCTTTGGCGCCGCGCTGTCGAGCAGAGAACATGGCGATAGTTAGCAGAGTCCGGGGCTTTACTGCTCATCGATTTTAGGGCCGCTTTGCGGCCCATCGCGGCACAGGGGCCGCTCCTACACCCGTAGCCCCACCGCGGGGTTGCAGGCTATCACGGTCATCTGTGGGAGCGGCCCCAGCCGGGGCGCCGGACCGGCCGCGATTGGGCCCGCAGGGCCCACAAAATCCTAAAATTGTTCCTTTCAAAATCAACAAGATATTTTATGTTCTATGAGAGCTGGCTTGCCAGCGATAGGGCCCCGTCACGCGCCGCTTGTATCGCGGGCAAGCCCGCCCCCACACCCGTAGCGTCATCTCGGCCTCATAGGCAGATACGATCCTTGCGAGAGGCCTGAACGCTCGCTGCACTCACCCGCGAGAACAGCCGGACAGCCTTGTCCCGTACAAAAGCAAACCCCGCCAAATCAACCTCTTGGCTAACCCCGGCGATTCCCGCTAGCATCCCCTCGGTCACGTGCGCCGATAAAGCGTCCACGCCCGCAGCGCCCAACCCTCGAGGCCAGCATGTACATCTATCGTTTGGTCCTGCTTCTGGTGGTGGGGATCTACCTGTTCTCGCCCGCCATCATGGATTGGTGGATCGAGCCGACCGGCGCCTGGTACCGCCCCTACCTGCTCTGGCTGATCCTCATCGTCGTCACCTTCATTCTGCAGAGCCAGCGAGATGCCGATGAGCTTTAGCCTGACCCAGCTGATCCTGATCAGCGCCGCCTACCTGCTGGTCCTGTTCGGCGTGGCCTGGGTCAGCGAGCGTGGGCTGATCCCGCGTGCGGTGATCCGCCACCCTCTGACCTACACCCTGTCGCTCGGTGTCTATGCCAGCGCCTGGGCATTCTATGGCTCGGTCGGCCTGGCCTATCAATACGGCTATGGTTTCCTGGCCGTCTACCTGGGTGTGTCCGGCGCCTTCCTGCTGGCCCCGGTGCTGCTCTACCCGATCCTCAAGATCACCCGCACCT